>CBFIJG010000011.1:0-61640 GCA_965662915.1 Planctomycetota bacterium
AGGGGGGCGCCGCTCGATGCGGCGCCCCCCTCTGTCGTCGACTCCTGCCAGGTCGTCCCGCCGCAGGTTGCGGGCGGGTCGGCCCGCCCGGCTCAGGGCGCCAGGGTGATGGCCAGTCCGTTCGACTGGTTGAAGGACCCGACGGTGTTGAGCGGATCGCGATAGATCACCTGGAAGTGAACGTCCTGCCCGACGCCGAAGAAGGGCGCGATCAGCGCGTTCTGGTTCGCGAAGTCGATGGGAAGTGAGAAGTTCCCGTCGATGTCCACGAGGCTGAAGCCGAGGCGCTGCAGGCCTGACCCGAGGCACAGATAGCCGGCACCGCTGGGGATGTAGGCCGTCGACGGGCTCGCGAAGACCAGGCCGAATTGCCTGGGGGTACAGCCGGTCGCGGTGAACACGAAGTCGTTCGCGCTCAGGGAGCAGGAGCCCGCGTAGCTCACCGCGGCGTACCGGCCGCTGGCGTTCGGCGCCATGGGCCCGCAGTAGCCGCGCGGCCCGAGCTGGAGCTCGCAGAGGTAAGCCTCCGCGCGGTCACCGTTGCCGGGAAGCGACGAGAAGCCGTGCAGGCCGTCGGGATAGAAGAAGGCCTCGAAGTCGGGCGAGGTTCCGCCGGCGAGGGAGATCGCGTCCATCAGCACGGCGGTGTGGGAGGAATCCACCTGCGTGTCCGCGAGGCCGTGGTGAGCCTGGACGCCGGGCATGTCCGCAGCGAAGTAGCTCGCGGAGCGCCGGATCCAGGATAGGCGCGCCTCCTCGAGGGTCAGCGTGCCAGACAGCCAGGGCTCGACGAAGGTCTCCCAGGCGACGCGGCCGATGCCCGCGGGCGTGGCGCCGTGGTTCCGGATCGCGTCGATCCGCGTCCGGATACTCGGGAGGGAGAGATCCGTGAAGCCGAAGAGGTTCACCACGCGGCGGACTCGTGCGTCGCGAACGCTCATGATCATCGCCACGGAGGCGCCACGGCTGAGGCCGTACGCGCCGATCCGAGCCTCGTCGATCTCGGGGTAGTTCTCGAGCGCGGCCGAGAGCAGCGCGCGCGTGTCATCGACGTCGCGATCCGCCCAGGAGGCGGAGCCACCGGAGGTGAAGGGCCCCGCGAAGGGCGTCACGAGGATCTCCCCCCGGAAGCTGGGAATCAGCAGGAACGCGTCCGCTTCGATGCACTGACCGGGGAACGTGGAGACCGCGTTGCCGATCTCGTCGAGGTCGACCCCTGAGAGTCCGCCGTGGCAGGCCACGATCAGCGGATAGGACCCGCCGACGACGTAGTTCTGCGGGAAGCGCAGCGCGCCGTAGTGGCGCTCGCCGTCCACCACGTGACTGATCACGTGGATGGTGTCACCGCGACCGTCGACGCCCGAGGCGTCGAGGCGATAGCCCTCGACGGCGAGGGGTCGAGCCGCCCAGTCCGCGCGGACGAGCTCGAGTTCCATGCTCGTCGGCGGAGCGAAGAGATCAGTGAGGTCTCCGGGGGGGATCGGCGTTGCGCCCGAGGCTTGGGACGCGAGAAGCAACGCTGCGGCGGAGCTCAGAGCCGGCGCGAGAGCGCGGGCGTACGTCGTCGTTCGAATGGACATGGAGAGCAGGGGAAGGGCACGCGTCGTCCGTGGTCCCGGGGGGAACGGGCCTCGTCGACGGAGCGGTAGGGAAGGCGCGGCAGCAGACCGAAAGCGAGGTCGCCGCGCCGTGCGTCGCACTTTACCACGTAAGGCTCGATCCATCGTGCTCGGGGCACCGCAGAGCGTCCTGCCGGATTCCGCGGCTCTCCCGACGTCATGCGGGGAGTCCAGATACGGACAAACCCGTACTCACGCCATCGCCTGCGGTCTGAGCCCCGCGCGCGCCCCTGCACGAGGCGCTCCCGGGTGTCCGGAGCCGCGGTCGGGCCCGAGACGGTCTCAGCCGCCGGCTCGGAAGCGGCCGCCCGCCACCAGCGCCTCCGCGATCTTCAGGGTGCCACCCGCTGCTCCCCGGATCGTGTTGTGGCTGAGCACGACGAAGCGCCAGCCGAGGACGGGGCAGCGACGCACCCGACCGATGGTCGCCGCCATCCCGGTCCCTGCGTCGCGGTCCAGCCGGGGCTGTGGCCGATCGGGCGCCTCGGAGATCACCAGGGGCGGCTCACCATCCCCCCCGTGCTCGGCGGCGAAGGCAGCCCAGGTCCTGACGAGCTCCTCCGCGCTGTCCGGTCGACGCCCGAGCCGGACCGAGACGGACGCCGTGTGCCCGTCCGTGACGGGAACGCGGAAGCACTGTGCGCTGATCTCGAGAACCGCGGACTCGATGGAGCGCCCCGCCAACCGGCCCAGGATCTTCGCGGGCTCCTCCGCGAGCTTCTCCTCCTCCCCTGGAATGAGCGGCACGACGTTGTCGATGAGGTCCATGCTCGACACGCCGGGGTAGCCCGCGCCCGACGCGGCCTGAAGGGTCGTGACGTCGACGGCCTCGACGCCGAAGGCACGATGGAGCGGCGCCAGGGCGAGCACCAGCCCGATGGTCGAGCAGTTCGGATTGCAGACGATGCCGCCGCCGTCGGGGTAGCGCTCCTGCGCGTCGAGGAGCGCGAGGTGAGCCCCGTTGACCTCGGGGACCACGAGCGGCACGTCCTCCACCATGCGGTGCGGCGACGCGTTGGAGACGACCATCACGCCGGCGCGCGCGAAGCGCTCCTCGGTATCGCGCGCGACGCCGGAGTCGAGGCTCGAGAGAGCGAGTCGCACGCCCTCTGCGGGGGGGTCACCGGCAGCGGTCACCTCGATCCTCGCCAGCGACGCGGGCGGCTCACCGGACAGGCGCCACTGGACGACCTCGCCGTACGCCCGCCCGGCGCTTCGCGACGAGGCGACCAGGGACACGACCTCGAATCGCGGATGCCCGTCGAGCAGGGCCACGAGCCGCTGGCCGACGGTGCCGGTGGCGCCGAGGACGCTGACGGGGATGCGCGGGCTCACGGCCGCCACCTCCTCGGCGCGGCGAGGCAGCGCACGTCGTCCACGAACCCGCCATCGCGATGACCCTCGACCCAGGTTCGACGGGGTCGCAGTGGGGAGCACGAAACCCCTCCCTGCGCGGGATGGAGATGGAGCGGACGTTCCAAAGGACCTTGCTGATGGCTGGCGCGGCTTGCCCGACCCCGTCGGGAGGCCTGATACGCTCTGCGCACGCGAGGGATCGTGCCCGCTACGGTCGCCCGCGTCATCCGCAGATCGGCCGCAACCGACCAGGAACCCCGGCGTTCTTCCCGACGGGCCCGATCGCTCCCCGACCTCACCAGCCATGAAGTCCGCCCTCGCCGCCCTCGGTCTCGCCGCTGCGCCCCTTCTCACCGGGTGCGAGGCCATCTCGAATCTGAACTACGTCCCCGTCACGCAGGATCCGATCCTCGGGGCCGAGGCGTACCCACAGCTGCTCGGCGACGAGCAGACGATCACGAGCGGGCCGCAACACCGCACCGTGGTCAGCATGACCGAGCGCCTCGTGAACGCGGCCAGGCAGCTCGACCCCGAGGTCGCCGACCTGTTCGAATGGGAGGTGACCCTCGTGCGCCGGGACGACCTGGTGAACGCGTGGTGCCTCCCGGGGGGCAAGATGGCCGTCTACACGGGTATCCTCCCCGTGGCGGACGACGGATCCGGGGACTTCGAGACCGGGCTCGCCGTGGTCATGGGCCACGAGATCGCCCACGCGACCCTCCGCCATGGGACGCGGGCCATGACGCGTCAGATGGGGCTCAATGGAATCGTCGCGCTCATCGGAGCCTCGATGAGCGACGCGGACGACGCCGCCCTCGCCACGGCGGTGGCGGGCTTCGCGGCCAACTTCACCGACCTTTCGTTCGGACGTGACGCCGAGCTCGAGGCGGACCGGCGAGGCCTCACCTACATGGCCGCCGCCGGCTACGACCCGCGCGCCGCGATCGGCTTCTGGCAGCGCATGGAGGCGGCCACCGGGGGCGACTCGGGGTCGGAGTGGTTCTCGACCCACCCCTCGAACGAGAACCGGATCGCGCAGATCGAGGGCCTCCTGCCCGAGGTGGTCCCGCTCTACGAGCAATCCCGGGCTTCCAGAGGACACAAGTAGCTATAAGCCAGCGGCTTACGTCATGAGTAGGCCGCAGCCCTAGGGCCTGGAGGGGGCCTCTTCGTAGGCTTTTCGGCCCGTCGGGGCGGTCCCGCCCCCCCCTGCGACGCGTCGCCAGCGTCGCTCAGAGCTCGAACCCCAGCCCCCTTTCGAACGTGAAGATCGCGTTCGCGACACCCGAACTCCACTCCCTCGTTCGCCGTACCCAGCTCTCCGAGGTGGCCGAACAGCTGCCCCGGACACTGCAGGCGCTCGGACACGAGGTGCGGATCTTCCTCCCGCATTCGAAGGACCTCGACTCGGTGTCCCTCGGGCCGCTCGAGGAGAGCGCGCTGCTCCGGATCCGCGACGGCCAGGGCAGGACCCCGGTCACGATCCGAACGGGCTACGTTGCGGGGCTCACGATCCACCTGATCGATCACGAGCACCTGTTCCGCTCCCGCCATCCGTACGGCGACGAGAACGGCCCCTACGCGGACAACTGGCGGCGCTTCGCCATCTTCTCCCGCGCGGTGCTCGACGGCTTCGGACCCCTGGCCTTCACCCCGGACGTCATCCACTGCTTCGACTGGACGGCCGGGCTCATCCCCCTCGTCCAGCAGCTGGAGTACAAGCACCGCGATCACCCCGCGGCGAAGCCCGGAACCTTCTTCTCGGTCCAGAACCTTGCGATGCAAGGGTCCTTCGAGCGCGAGATCCTCCCGAAGATCGGCCTCCCCCACGAGTACTTCCGCGCCATCGAGGGCGTGGAGCTCGGGAGCCGCGTGAACTACCTCAAGGCGGGAGCCGAGTTCGCGACGCTGCTCGGCGCCGCCTCCCCCAGCCGGGCCCAGCGCTTCGTCGACGAGGACCGCGGCGACGGGATGACGGACACGTTCCGCCGCCGCAAGGACGACATCATCGGGATCCAGAACGGCATCGACTACCGAACCTGGAACCCCGCGAACGATCCCCTCCTCGCCCAGAACTACAGCGTCGAGGACAAGGAGATCGCGGGCAAGCGCAAGTGCAAGACCGCGCTCCAAGAGGGGATGAAGCTCGAGAACGGGCCTCGCACCCCGCTCCTCGCCGTGATCGGCCGCTTCGACGCGGACAGCGGCTTCGAGATCCTCGCCGAGTCCCTGACCCCCATCCTCGAGCGCGGGGTCCAGGTCGTCTTGATGGGCCCCGGCCCCTCCGAGATCGTCGAGCGCCTGCACACGATCGAGCAGACCTTCGTCGGCCGCTGCCGCGTCGTCGAGGGTTACGACGTCACGACCGCGCACACGCTCCTCGCCGCCGCGGACATGCTGCTGCTCCCCGGGCACTACCACGCGACGAACGCCCTCGCAGCGATCGCCATGCGCTACGGCGTCGTCCCGATAGCCTACGCCCACAGCGGACTCGAGGACACCCTCGTCGACCTGACTGCGTCGCCCAAGAAGGGCACCGGCCTGCTCTTCGACAGCTACGAGGCTGCGAGCCTCGAGGACGCCATCGATCGCGGCCGCGCCGTCTACAAGAAGGCGACGGACTGGAGAGTCGTGGCGAAACGCTGCATGGAGCAGGACTTCTCCTGGGCTGAGAGCGGCCGCGAATACGTCAAGGCGTACAAGAGGGTCGTCAAGCTCACCAAGCCGGCCCGGAAGAAGAAGTCAGCGCGGTGAAGAGCGTCCTCGGACTCGACGTCGGCGGCACCACCATCAAAGGTGGCGTCCTCGACCCCAGCACAGGCGAGATCCTCGCGCGGGGTGCGCGGCAGTATGACCAGGACGTGCCGGCCGCGAAGATCCACGCGCGGGCGGCCGACCTCATGGTCGAGCTCGAGGAAACGGCTCGGACCTATGTGCACCGCGACATCGGCGTCGGCTGCGCCGGGCTCTTCGATCGACAGACGGGCGAGGTCCTCGCGAGCGCCAACATGCAGAACCTCGTGGGGACGAGCCTCTCGAGCGGGATCGCGGCGGCGTCCAAGGGCCGGCAGGTCACGATCGAGAACGACGCGAACACGGCGGCCTTCGGCGAGCAATGGTTCGGCGCGGGCCGTGATGAGCCCAACCTCGTGCTCGTGACCCTGGGGACGGGCGTCGGAGGCGGCATCGTCATGAACGACCAGCTCTTCCTCGGCCCCACCGGCGCCGCGGGCGAGATCGGGCACATCGCGATCCACTCCCGTCCAGGGAAGAGCGAGTACGACGCCCCCTACAACCCCGATCTGGAGTGCTCCTGCGGCTCCTACGGTTGCCTCGAGCGGCTCGTATCCGCCACGGCGGTCTCTCGCCGCGCCCGGGCTCGCGGGCTGACCGAGGATCTCCCCGAGCTCGCCGATCGTGCTCGTCGAGGCAGCGGCCCGGAGGCGGCGTTCCTCCACCAGGTCGGCCGGGACCTCGGCGCGGGCCTCGCCACCGTCGTGACCCTCTTCGACGTCGACTTCTTCGCGATCGGTGGAGGCTTCGGCGCGGCGGTCGACCTGCTCGAGAAGGGAGCTCTCGAGGTCCTCGAGGAGCGTCGCTACGGCACCCGCCCGGCTCGGATCGCTCCTGCGACCCTCGGTTCCGACGCCGGCTGGATCGGCGCAGCGCGCCTCACCCTGAAGGGTTGATCGGGGAGCGCGCCCGTCGCGCACCACCGCGGCCGAGCGAAGGGCACGGCCCGGCCTTATCATCGCCGCGTGGCCACGTCCCCGCGCACGCCCTCCTCTTCCGTCGCCGCTGAGCTCGCCGCCATCGTCGGGGAACGCGGCGTGCGCACGGACGCGCTGGCGCGCTCCGCCTACGAGTCGGACGGCTTCATGCTTCAGCGCGAGGCCCCATCGATCGTCGTCCTGCCACGCTCGACCGAGGAGGCCGCAGCCGCGGTCAAGGTCCTGCGGCGCGAGGGACTCGTCGTCGTCCCCCGTGGGGCGGGAACAGGACTGACCGGGGGCGCCCGGCCGATCGCAGGCGGCGCGATCCTCGGCACCGCGCGCATGAAACGCATTCTCGAGATCAACCCCGAGGATCGTTTCGCGCGCGTCGAGGCGGGCGTGGTCAACGTGCACCTGACCGCGGCGACCTGCTCCCACGGTCTCTTCTACGCGCCTGACCCGTCGAGCCAGACCGCCTGCACCATCGGCGGCAACGTCGGGAACAACTCGGGCGGTCCGCACTGCTTCAAGTACGGCTCCACCAATCGCCACGTCCTGGGTCTCACCCTCGTGGACTCGGAAGGAGAGATCACCCGCGTCGGCGGCATCGAGCCCGACCCCGACGGCGTCGACCTGCTCGGACCTCTCGTCGGGAGCGAGGGGATGATGGGCCTGGTCACCGAGGTGACGGTCAAGCTGGAGCCCTCGCCCGAGCGGGTCGAGACCCTGCTGGTGATGTTCGAGTCCCTCGACGCCTGCTGCGACGCTGTCTCCGACATGATCGCGGCCCGGCTCGAGCCCTCGGCGATCGAGATCCTCGACCGCCTGACGATCGAGGCCGTCGAGGCGAGCGTGCTGCGCGCCGGGTATCCCGAGCACGCCGAGGCGGTCATGCTCGTGGAGGTCGAGGGCGGTCCCCACGAGGTCGACGCCATCGCGACCGACATCATCGAGCTGACCCGCGCCCGCGGCGCCTTCGAGGCGCGGCGCACGGCTGATCCGGAGGAGCGCAAGAAGCTCTGGGCCGGCCGGAAGGGAGCCTTCGGCGCCATGGGCCGCATCGCGCCCGACCTCTACGTCGCGGACGTCGTCGTTCCGCGAACCCGCTTGCGCGACATCGTCGGCGTGGCGAGCCGCGCCTGCGCCGCGCGCGGACTCAAGCTCTCGAACGTGTTCCACGCCGGCGACGGGAACCTTCATCCGAACATCTCCTACGACCGGCGCGACGCCGACGAGGTCGCGCGAGTGCTTGCCGCAGGGAAGGAGATCATGGAGGCCTGCGTCGCCTTCGGCGGCTCCCTCACCGGAGAGCACGGCGTCGGCCTCGAGAAGCAGGGCGAGATGTGCCTCGTCTTCGGGGACGACGACCTCGCGGCCATGTCGGACCTGCGCGCGGCCTTCGATCCCCACGGGTTCTGGAACCCGGGCAAGCTCTTCCCCGTCCGCGGCTGCCGCGAGATCGAGGCGCGCCCCCTCGGCGCGGAGGCCCGGTGAGCCTCGACGCTCTCACCCAGATCGCGCCGCGGATCGGCGAGCGCGCAGGCGCTCCTCTTCTCGCGCCGCGGACCCTGGAGGATCTCCAGCGCTGCGTGGAGTTCGCCCGCGCCGACGGTCAGCGCCTGTCCCCCACCGGCAACGGAACGCGGCTCGCGCTCGCAGCGCAGGACGCCAGCGGCGACGCATGGCTCCACACTCCTTCCCTCGTGCCGGCGGGAGAGAGCGGGATCCTAGAGTACGTCAGCGGCGACGGTACCCTGACAGCGAGAGCCGGAGCCTCCATGGACACGCTGCGCGCAGCGGTCGCTGAGGGCGGGCACCGGATCACTCCCCTCCTCCCCGCGGGCTCGACCCTCGGCGGCGTGCTCGCCGCGGGGCGCTCCGGACCCGACCGCCAGGCGTTCGGACCGATGCGCCACCACGTGCTCGGGATGATCTGCCTGGACGGGAACGGCCGCGTCCACCGCTCGGGCGGCCGGCTCGTGAAGAACGTCACGGGCTTCGACCTGCATCGACTTCACGCGGGAGCCCATGGGCGCTTCGGGGCCATCCTCGAGGCGTCGCTGAGGCTGGTCCCGCGCGCCGAGGCCGAGGTGCTGCTCACCTCGCGAGCCCGGAGCTCCGCGGCCGACGCCGCCCGCGCGGCCCTCGAAGTGCGCGACCTCTCCGGCCTGAAACTCACCGGCCTCATCGTCGAGACGCGGCGTGTCCACGTGCTGCTCACGGGCCGCGGAGCGCAGATCGACGCGGACGCCGTGCGCGTGCGTGCAGCGCTCGACGTCGACGAAGAACGTTCGGGGGAGACCGCCACGGACGCCCTCCTGGCGGCGTGGCGCGGCGACACCGGGCTGCGCCTGCTGACGCGGCCCTCCCGCTGCGCGCAGGTCGTCGAGATCGTCGCCGCCGCCGGCGTGGGCCAGGACCATCTGTCGGTCGAGCCCGGGGCGGCGATCGTCGTCATCCCTGCGGAGGAGATCGAACGCTGCGCCGCGGCCCTGTCCGCGGAGGCCGCGCCGCGCCTGGCGGAGCTCGGGGTCACGTTCGACGCGCGCATGCCCGCCGCCCCGGCCTGGTGCGCGCCCCGGCGCCCCGGCGCAGCCGCGACCTGGACCCGCCGTCTCGAAGAAGCCTTCGATCCCGCGGGCGTGTTCGCGCCGGCCGACGGAGGTGCACGATGACCGACACCGCTCCCCACGCACGTCCCTTCCCCACCGACGCCGCGAGCCTCGTCGATCACGCCCGCAGTCTCGACTGCATCCACTGCGGGCTGTGTCTCACGACCTGCCCCACCTACCAGCTGACGGGATCGGAGACCTCGAGCCCGCGCGGGCGGATCCACCTGATGCGCGCGGTGGCCGAGGAGCGCGAGGAGCCCACGGCCGGGTTCGCGGACGAGATGGACTTCTGCCTCGTGTGCCGCCACTGCGAGAGCGTGTGCCCCGCGGGCGTCGAGTTCGGCGCGATGATGGAGTTCACCCGCGGGAAGCTCGAGGAGACCCAGACGCGCGGGCCCGTCGCGCGCTTCACCAGGTGGATCGGATTCCGCCGGATCCTGCCGAGCCGCCTCGGTCTGAAGCTGGCGGTGGGCGGCCTCGCGCTCGCCCAGCGCCTCGGGCTGACCCGCCTCGCGCCCCTGGTCGCGGGGCTCCGCGGCGAGGTGACCGCCGCTCTCCCGCCCGTGCCGCCGCGCCGGGAGCGCCGCCCCCTGCCCCCCACCACGCCAGCGCGGGGAGAGAGCCGAGGCCGCGTCCTCGTCCTGGAGGGCTGCGTGATGCCGGAGCTGTTCGGGCGCGTGAATCACGCCGAGGCTCGACTCCTCGCCGCCGCCGGATTCGAGGTCGCGAGCGTCCCGAAGCACGTCTGCTGCGGGGCCCTCCACGCGCACAACGGCGAGCTGGAGCAGGCGCGCGAGCTCGCGCGCTCCACGATCGAACGCTTCGACGCGGTGGACGACTCGTGCCCGGTCGTGCTGGACAGCGCGGGGTGCGGTGCGCACATGCGTGAGTACGGCCGGCTGCTCGCGAACGACCCCGCATGGGCGACGCGCGCCGAGGCCTTCGGCAGGCGCGTTGTCGACATGAGCGAGGTGCTCGCGGCGCCTGGAAGTCTCGAGCGGCTTGGCTCCGGGCTCCGCGAGACCACGTCCTTGCGCGGCCCCATCACCTGGGACGCACCGTGCCACCTGTGCCACGGCCAGCAGGTCCGATCGCAGCCCCTCACGCTGCTCGACGCGATCCCCGGCATCGAGCGCGTCGAGCTCGAGGGCGCGGAGTCTTGCTGCGGCTCGGCGGGGATCTACTCGGTGCTCCGCCCCTCCGACAGCCTCGAGGTGCTCGAGCCGAAGCTCGAGGCGTTGCGCCGCTCCGGGGCCCGGACCCTGGTGACCGCCAACCCTGGCTGTCACCAGCAGTGGCAGGTCGGCGTCCGAAGAGCAGGCCTCGACGTGGAGGTCGTCCACCTCGCCGAGGCGCTCGACCGCGCTCTCGACGGCTGACGCGCGGTCAGAGGGCGCCGATCAGCGCCTCGACCTGCGAGAGACTCCCGACCTCCCGTTCCCGGTAGCGGAGGTAGGCGATGACGCACTCGTCCCCGCTGGAGAGATTGACGCGCGAGACCTCGTAGAAGGGCTCCTCGTCCGCCGGGGACCCCGAGCCGTGGCGCACCCTGGCGTGGACCGCGTCGAACCCGTGCCAGTCGAACGTCGAGAGGTCCTGGAGCTTTGGCTTCGGCTTCTCCTTCTCATCGCCCTTCCCCCAGCCGCCGCCACGGTCGCCGCCGCCGCGTCCGCCGCCGCCGCGACCGCCCCATCCGCCGCCCTTCCTGTCCCCGTCGAACTCGAGCTCCTGGAACTGTTCGCGAAGGACTTCGGTGGCCCGCTTGCGGGGCACGATCATCAAGGTGATCTCCTCGATCTCGGCGCCGGCGCCGCGGAACGTGACCACCTTCTCCCCGGTCGGGAGCAGGAGACCGTCGGGCCCCTCCATCGAGCTCCAGCTCGCGGGGGTCCCGCCGAAGAGCTGCTCCATGAGAGTCGCACCGTCGAACGCCGACGACTGCGGACGGGCGAGGAAGAGGGACGCACCGAGCACGCCGAGGAGCGCCAGCCCCACGAAGACGACGCGGAGCGGGGAGGCGTGAGCCCGGGGATCGCTCGCCGCACCGGTCAACGCCCGTCCTCGCTCGTCGAATCGCCGTCGGCGGGCGCGCTGCCCTCGTCCCCGTCAGGCTCCTCACCGGAGGGCGGGTTCAGGTCGAAGGGTTCGAGGAAGGCGGCGACCTCTTCGTCGGTGATCGGATCGCTCGAGCCGGGACGCTGGAAGTACGCCACGAGGTCGAAGCTCGCGCCGTCCTCGGACTCGTCGACGACACCCTCCTGGAGGAACACCGCCGCGCCGGCGCCGACCATCTCGTCGACGCCGTGGAAGTAGCGGAAGAAGAATCCCTCGTCGCGCATCTCGGGGATCCGGCGGGCGCGCAGTGTATGGCCCGGGATCTCGATCTCGGCGTCCACGTGGAGCGGCGTGCCCTGGGGAGCGCGCGTGGCGGCGTCCGACTGGTTCGTCGGGATCCGGACGATGGACACGCGCAGGGGCGCGGGTCCGAACTCGGTCGTCTCCCAGGCCCGCACGGGGATGTCGCGGCCGAACCAGTAGGCGTGGACGCCCCCGCTGATGGGGATCTCGCCACCCATCATCAGATCGACGTCGCGGGGCGTCCGCGACTCGTCCCGCGGGGTCCGCGGGTCGTCGGTCTCACCGCTCGGCGTTCCGCGGAGCGACTCGTCGAAGGAGATGAGCTCCGCGAGGGTCTCGTAGGCCTCGTTCTGGTTGAAGAGCTTCTGGCCCATCTGGATGGCGAAGGCGCCGGTCGCCACGAGCAGAAAGCCCGGGACGACGCAGCCGCATCCGGTGAAGAGCATCCACTTCGGCGGCCCCTTCGAGCTCTTCGACGGAGTTGCTTCGACGCTTTCGGACACCGGCTCAGCCCTCCTGGGTCCAGTCGTAGAAGCCCTGGCCGCTCTTCTTGCCGAGCTCGCCCCTGGCGACCTTGTCGCGCAGGAGCTGCGGCGGCGTGAAGCGGTCTCCGAGCTGCCCTGAGAGGTACTCCGCGATGGCGAGGCGCACGTCGAGCCCCACGAGATCTGTCAGCTTGAGCGGTCCCATGGGGAACCCATAGCCCAGGGTCATGGCCTTGTCGATATCGGCCGCGCTGGCGACTTCCTCCTCGACCATGCGGATCGCCTCCATGCCGATGGCGATGCCCAGGCGAGAGGACGCGAAGCCCGGCGCGTCGCGCACGTCGATCGGATCCTTGCCCATGCGCCGCGCGAGGCCGAGGGCCAGCGCGGCCGCGGCGTCGGAGCTGCGCTCGGTCCGGACGACCTCCACGAGCTTCATGATGTGCACCGGGTTGAAGAAGTGCATGCCCACCACCCGCTCGGGATGACGCGTGGCGTCCGCGATCTCGGTGATCGAGAGAGACGACGTGTTCGTCGCGAGCAGCACCGTCTCGTCGAGCTTCTCCCCGAGCTCTCCGAAGATCCCGGTCTTGAGCTCCATGCGCTCGGGGACCGCTTCGATGACCGCCTGCACTCCGTCGATCGCCGCGTCGAGGACGGTGGCGCCGGAGAGGTTCGCCAGGGCCGCCGCGCGCGCGTCCTCGGTGACCTTGCCACGCGCCACACCCTTGTCGAGGTTGGCCTCGACCTTGGCGAGCCCGCCTGCGACGGCCTCCGCCGAGACGTCGAAGAGGCGGGTCTCGACGCCGCACGCCGCGAGGACGTGAGCGATGCCGTGTCCCATGGTCCCGGCGCCGAGGACGGCGGCGCGTTCGATGGAGGCTGCGTTGGTGTCGGTCATGGGCTGAGTTCGCGGATCAGAGGGTCAGGACGAGCTTGCCGCACACCAGGCGGCCTTCGAGCAGCCGGTGCGCCTCCTGGATCTCGTCGATGGGCAGGACGCGATCGACCACGGGGCGGAACGAACCCTCGGCGACGCGCTGGAAGATCTCGGACAGCGCCGCGCGGGGCCCCATGGTCGAGCCGAGCACGGACTGGTTCTTCATGAACAGGTGCGGGAGCGTCACCTCGACCTTCGGGCCGGTGGTTCCACCGCAGGTCACGAGCCTCCCGCGCCGCGCGAGCACGCGCGTGGCGCCGCTCCAGGTGGCGGGCCCGATGTGTTCGAAGACGACGTCGCAGCCGCGGCCCTCCGTGAGCGCCTTGACGTTCTTCGGCCAGTCGGGATCGCGGTGATCGAGGGCCTCGTCGGCGCCGAGGTCGAGGCCGAGAGCGCGCTTCTCCTCGCTGCCCGCCGTGGTGATCACGCGCGCGCCCGCGGCCTTGGCGATCTGGATACCGGCGGACCCCACCCCCGACGCCGCGCCGAGGACGAGCACCGTCTCACCGGCTCTCAGCTCGGCCCGCGTGTGGAGCATGCCCCACGCGGTGAGGAAGACAAGGGGAACGGCCGCGGCCTGGACGATGTCGACACCCTCGGGGAGCGCCGTCAGGTAGCGCGCCGGAAGGCACACGCACTCGGCGGCGAAGCCGTCGCCGTGCTCGCCGCGGATCTGGTAGTCGGGCGCGAGGTGGTCGAGGCCCGCCTCGACCTCGGGGCCGTCCGCGTCGGTGTAGCCCGGCTCGAGGACCACCTTCTGGCCCACGGACACGGAGTCCACCCCGGGACCGAGCGCGTCGACCACGCCGGTTCCGTCGCAGCCCGGCACGTGGGGCATGGGGATCTCCACGCCGGGCATGCCGCGGCGCACCCAGACGTCGAGGTGGTTGAGGCTGATCGCCGCGACCCTGACGCGGACATCGCCCGGGCCGGGCTCGGGCGTCGGGACGTCGACGAGCCGGAGCGCCTCCGGTCCGCCATGCTCCACCAGGTGGACGGCGCGCACGGCTCAGCGCCCCTGGAAGTCGGCCTTGCGCTTCTCGACGAAGGCGGCGATGCCCTCCTTCGCGTCGGCGGAGGTGAACAGGCGCTGCTGGAGCTCGCGCTCGAGAGCGAGGCCGGACTCGAGCGGCAGGTCCACGCCGCTCTGGACGGAGCGCTTGATGAGCCCGACCGACATGCCGGCCTTGTGCGGCGGGCAGTAGGACAGCGCGCGCTCGAGGATCGCGTCCAGGAACGCGTCGTCGGAGTCGGCGTCGACCTGGCCGTTGATCAGGCCCAACGCCTCGGCGCGGTCGTAGTCGAAAGTCGAGCCGTCGGCCATGAGCTCGATGGCGCGCGAGGCCCCCACCGCGCGCGCCAGGCGCTGGGTCCCGCCGGTGCCGGGCAGGACGCCGAGAGCGACCTCGGGGAGACCGCACTTGCCCGAGTCGCGGCGCGCGTAGCGAAGATCACAGCTCATGGCGATCTCGAGTCCACCGCCGACGCAGTGTCCACCGAGGGCCGCGATCACGAGCTTCGGCGTGTGCTCCAGGCGCAGCATCGTCTCGTTCGCGTGCAGGCAGAAGGCGTACTTGAAGCTCGGCGTGACCGAGTCGAGCATCGAGATGTCCGCGCCGGCGCAGAAGAACTTCTCTCCCTCCCCGGCGATGACCACGACGAACACCGAGTCGTCGAAGCGCGCCCGCAGGACCGCCTCGTCGATGTCGCGCATCATCTCGTAGGAGTAGCCGTTCGCCGGCGGGTTCGTCAGTGTCAGGAGGGCCACGCCGTCCTTCGCTGCGTAGCTGACCTTGCCGTTGGGGAGCGCCTCTGCGGCGGCCCTGAGTTCGTCTCGGAGGCTCATGATCGGATCGATTTCGGGGGCGAACAGTATGACGGCGGACGCTCGCCGCCGGCGCCTCACCTCTCGATCTCGTAGCGCTGATCGGCGGGCGGCACGAGGACCCCGCCACCGAAGGCCCGCTCGGCCAGTTCGCGGAGCAGGATGAAGTCGACCTCGCGCTCGACCGGCTCCGCGAGGAGCGCCCAGCCGTCGCCGCCCGCGGCCAGGAAACTGTTGGTGGCGAGCCGGTAGCGGCGCTCGGGGTCGAGCGGCTCTCCCCCGATCCGCACCGAGAGGAGTTCGCTGTCGCGGCCGTCCTCCCGGACACGCAGCTCGGCGCCGCTGAACTCCAGCGGCAGGCGCCCGCCCTCCTCGATCGACTGCCGGAAGAGCTCTCGAACCTGCGCCCCCTCCATCACCAGGGTCTCCACGTGGTTGTCGAACGGCAGGAGCATGAAGAGATCGCGCCGGGTCACCGGCCCGGCCACGAGCGACGTCCGGATTCCGCCGCGGTTGTGGACCGCGACGTCCGCTCCCGTGCGCGCCCGCACGATGTCCGCGATGAAGCTGCCCGACGCGGAGTTCACGTGGCGCCGGCGCGTCACCCCGAGCGGGGCAGAGAGGACCCCGACGACCTCGGCCATGCGCTCCTGCGCTCGCCTGACGAGCTCGGCGCAGACCCGGTCGACCTCGGCCACCCGATCCGCGGGCGCGGGCTCCGCGTAGAGATCCACGTGCCGAGCTTCCGAGCGAACCACGCGCCCGTCGCCATCGAGCCAGAGATCCACGCGCCCGATCACGCTGGCCTTGGCTCCGGCCTGGACGATGAGCGTCGCGCCCTCCCGGACGCCCTTGCGCAGGAAGGTGTGACTGTGCCCGCCCACGATGAGCGGCAAGTCCGGATGGGCTCTCGCGAGCTGCACGTCCTCGTCGATCCCCATGTGCGTGACGGGGACCACGAGATCGACCTGGTTCGAGAGCGCGGCTCGGACGCGGGCGAGGGCCTCGGCGGGCGGCTCCCAGAGAAGATCCTTGGTCTGGCGATGGGTGATCGATGGCGTGGAGAGCGTCAAGAGCCCGACGAGCCCGATGCGCAGGCCCGCGCGGTCGACGATCACATGGTCCCGCGTCCCGGGCAGCGGCGCGCCGTCGGGCATCCGCACGTTCGCGAGCAGGGCGGGCATCTCGACCGCCTCGAGGTGTTCGAGGAAGACGTCGACGCCGTGATCGAACTCGTGGTTGCCGACCGCGGCGGCGTCGTAACCCACGGCCGCCATCGCCCGCAGGAAGCCGAGCCCGCGCTCGAGCTGACTCTCCGGCGTCCCCTGGAACCAGTCGCCGCCGTCGACGACCACCACCGCCGCGCCGGCCCCGGTCTCTTCGCGCACGATCCGCCTCAGATGACCTGCGAGGCGCGGGAGACCGCCGCTGTCGGGGATCGGGTTGACGTCCTTCAGCCACGTGGCGGCGCGTGGGAGGACCTGGCCGTGCACGTCGTTGGTGTGCAGGACGACGACGTGGTGCTCCGCGTCGGCGGCCGCCGCGCGCGCCGGGAGGGCGCCGACGGCGAGACCGACGAGGGCGAGCAGGCAGGACAGGGCGAGGGTCGTGGGACGGCTCATCGTCGCCCTACTCTAGGATCGCGCGGCGCGGGATGATGACCACCGGTCGCGGCCCACACTCGGGATTCCCCACCCCCGGCCGCCGCTCACTCGATCGCGAACGAAGCTCCCGCCCGCTGACGCGGTCCGTATCTCCGCGAAGCGGGAGCGTTCCGCCGGAAGGACGGGAACGCTCGAGGTCGCGTGCAGGACGGTCGCAAGGGGCAAGAGCCCTCTCGACGCGACGATCGAGCGCGACGCCCTGACGCGAGCTCCCGAGGCATTCAAGGCGCGAGGGCTTCGATCGAAGAGCGCTCGACCGGCAGGTGCGGGGCTGGTTTCGCCCCTCCTCGAATCGCTAGGCTCCGACGATGCCGCCGAGGGGAAAGAGGACGCCAGAACGAACCATCGCTCTGCTTCGACCGCACGGCGCCGCAGGCGCGGCGCCATCGAGTCCGGACGACTCCCCCACGTCGCCGACGCCCCCTGTCGAACTCCTCGAGACCGCCGCCGCGGTCAGGAGCTCGGACCGACTGGCGGCGGCCGCGTCGCTACGGCTCGCGCTCGTGGATGGTGCGGTCGATCCCGACGGAACCCGCGGCGCGGTGTCGCGAGCCCTCGAGCTGGGGGCCGACGCCGTGGTCCTGGGTGCCGAGGGCGCCGACGCGCCCCGTGCGCTGCGGGAGGCAGGACAGCAGCTGGCCGCACGTCGGCGCGGCCCGACGGACAGCCCGCTCCGCGTCGCGCTCCTGGAGGACGACCCAGAGACGGCCGAGCAGCTCCTCCGCGATGACGGCGCCGACGTCGTGCTGCGCGGCGAGGCCGAGGAGCCCATCGCGGACGTGCTCGGCCGCGCATTCGAGGGACAGCGCGGCTGGGAA
The DNA here is from genome assembly GCA_965662915.1 of Planctomycetota bacterium. Lineage (GTDB taxonomy): Bacteria > Planctomycetota > UBA1135 > UBA1135 > Saltatorellus. Next base: position 17,391 of record CBFIJG010000011.1, read on the forward strand.
GGGGTTCGCGGCGTCTCCTGGCGGACCGAGGACGGGGACGTCCGTCACGAGCAGTCCGCCAGCCGGCCCAAGCAGCTCCCTCTCCCCGCCTGGGACCTCGTGGACCTCGAGGACTACCGCCCGGCGCCCGAGGGAGGTCGCCTGCGCGCATTCCTGGCCGCCCGCGGGCTCGCGCAGCGCGCCCCGAAGGGCGTCGTGACGCTGCGAACGACCCGCAGCTGCGGCCCCGACTGCCCCACCTGCCGCGGCAGCTTCGGCCACGCCGCCGTGAAACGGCCCGTGGACGACGTTCTCCGCGAGGTGCGCGAGCTCGTCGCGCGGCGCCACGTCAGGGTGTTGCGCCTGGAAGACGAGGCCTTCGACGGCCACCCGGGACGGGCCGAGGAGATCGCCCGAGGCATCGCCCGTATCGCGGCCGCGCCGCACGTGCGCGGCTTCCGGCTCGAGCTGCCTCGCGGGCTCCGAGGCGACGGACTCTCGCCTTCGCTCGTGGACGCTCTCGTGGAAGCGGGCCTCCGCCGATTCGTCCTCGATGTCGGGACCGCGTCGCCCCGACTCCAGCGCCTGTTGAAGCGCAACATCGACCTCGACCGCGCAGCGGCCGCGCTCGAGTTCGTCGACCGCGCCGGCGCCCACGGCCACGTCAGACTCCTCCTCGGCCTGCCCACCGAGACGACCGGTGAGGCTGCGCGCACGATCCGGTGGGGCGCGCGATCCACAGCCCACACCGCCTCGTTCCTGCCCGGCGCGGCTCACGACCTCGGCTCGCTCTGGCGGCGCGGGGACGAGCACGAGTTCGACGACTTCCCCGCGCTCCGCCGCCGCGCGCTGCGCGAGTTCTACGGTTCGGCGCGGCGGGTTCGACGTCTCCTCCGCGCGGCGCCGCGCATCGTACTCACGCGCTGATCCAGGCTGCGATCCAGCTCCGAACGAACAAGAGCCGCCGCCGGGAGGATCATGTCCCGGCGGCGGCTCTCGATGTCCGAAGGTGTCCGGCCGCTCAGACCGCGTTCTCGGACAGCATGGCGCGCTTGTCCTCGACGTCCTTGAACTCGTCCGCCTCGGGCAGCGCGTCCTTCTTCTCGGTGATGGACGGCCACTGGCCCGCGAGCTTGGCGTTGAGATCGACGTACTCCGCCCACTTCTCCGGCACCTCGGTCTCCTCGAAGATCGCCTCCGTCGGGCACTCCGGCACGCAGGCGCCGCAGTCGATGCACTCGTCGGGGTTGATCGCGAGGAAGTTCTCGCCTTCGGTGAAGCAGTCGACCGGGCACACGTCCACGCAGTCGGTGTACTTGCACTTCACGCACGGCTCGGTGACGACGTAGGCCATGGAACGGCTCCTTGAATTGGGGCGTAGCTGGGGTCGGGACGGCGCGCGCTGGGTGGCGCTGTCCGGGAATGGTGCGAAGGGGACGCCGCGGGCCGGTCGAACCGGGGGCGGCAGGTTGGCGGCGGCGAGCCCGGGGAACGCCCGCGCTCGCCGCCGCGCGCAGAGTTTGGACCAGCGGCGCTCAGGACTCAACGGCGACGCCGGGCGATTCGCACGGCACCGCGACGAGGAGCCTCACGTCCACGAGTTGTTGAGCAGCTCCCCGACGCCTCCCGCGCCCGGGACGATGTAGTCGTTGGGGTCGAGACCGCGCTCCTCGTCCCAGCGCACGCCCGGGACCTCGTCGAGGACGTCGGGCGCCGACATCCCCCGATCGAGGCGTCCCGCGTAGATCCGGGTCTCCTCGCCGAGATCGAGAACGGTTCTCAAGAACTCGGGCGTCGCGATCAGCGGCACGGCCAGGAGCTTGGCCGGGCGGCCGTGGGTCTCGACGAGGTGCCCGAAGGCGCGGCGAATGGTGGAGCCGGTCGCCCCCATCGGGTCCGGGATGATCACGATGCGCCCCTCGGTCTCGCCGCCGACCTTGCTGCCGGAGAGGTCCACGCGCTCGACGCGCCCATCGGCCCCCGCGACGCGCTCCATGTTCAGGTGGTCGAGACGGAGGTGCTCGATCGGGTGCACGAGGCTCAGCATCTCGAAGCACGTCTGACCGGGGATGATCCCCCCTCGGATGACGTCGAGGACGACGACCTTCATGTCGAGGTCGAGCGCCTCCCCGCGCCAGGTTCCGCGCGCGCCGTGCGCGGCCGCCATGCGCGTCTCCTGTGCGCGCTCCGCGCGTGGGAGTTCGAGCCGGAAGACCTCGGCGCAGAGCCGCGCCGTGGCTGCCCGCACGATCGAGACCAGCTCGGTGTGGGTGCAGCCGGGCGCCGAGAGCCGGGCGAGGCTCGCGTTCATCCAGGGGCAGTCGAGCACACGTACGCGCTCGCCGTACCGGTGATCGAGCCAGGGCCCGGCGTCGGCGCTCATGCGCGCGCCTCGCCCGCGATCAGGCCGGCCTTCGCGCGCGCGGCGTCGACTCCCTCCGCGACGGCGGCCACCAGATGCTCGACGTCCGCCTCCGGGACCGCGCAGAGCGCCACCCGCACGGCGCCGGCCACCGGAACCACGTAGACCCCTTTCTCCTCGGCGATCTCGGCGGTGACCGCCGAGTCCGGCGTGAAGACGGTGACGAAGAAGCCTCCCTCGTAGCGCGGATAGTCGAGGCCGAGTCGGCTGGCCGCGCGGTTGAACGCATCGACCCTGGAGGTCGTCAGATCGACCAGGGCGAGCCGCTCGGCGTCCACGCGGGCCCGCAAACCCTCGTCCTCCATGATGGACGTGATCGCGAGGATCCCGAGGTGGTTGCAGTTGGACCACGAGCCGCGGCAGGAGAACGACATCGCGTTGGCCACCTGCTGCCTATTCTCCGGATCGGGCACAGCGGCCACGAGGGCCCCCACGCGCGCGCCGTACTGGGCGAACGACTTGGACGCGGTCCATGCGGCCAGGATCGTCACCTTCTCGGCGATCGGCTCCACCGCCCGGACCCAGAGGTGTCGGTCCTGGGACCCGAAGTACGCGTAGGCGAGGTCCACCAGCAGGGCCACCGGCCCCAGCTCCGCCGCCCGGGCGAGGGCCGCCGCCACTGCGTGCCACTCGGCCTCGTCGAGGGTGTAGCCGGTGGGGTTGTGGCACGGGAAGTTGAGGATCACGAGCGCGCGCCCCTGGCGCTCGAGCTGGGCGACGAGTCCGGCTTCGAAGGCCGCGACGTCGAAGGTGCCGTCCTCCGCGAACATCGGGAACGTGTCCACGGAGCGGAGGTTGTGGCCCGCGATGATCCGGTACGGGCTCCAGTAGTAGCTGGAGGTGTACATCGCCTGCCCCGGCTCGATGAAGTTCATCATCGCGTTGAGCAGTGCGCCGGTTCCGCCCGGAGTCGCGGCCGCGACCGCCGTGTCCGCCAGCTTGGAGCCACCGAACACGTCGTCGATGACGGCCTCGAGGAACGGCGCGTCCCCTGCGATCGGCGCGTAGGCCGCGGCGCGATCTGCGGGGACGGCGCGGAAGGCCTCCACCACGGTGGGCATGACCGCGAGCGTGCCCTGGTCGTCGAGCAGGGCCCCGAGGCTGGCGTTCACGACGTGCCCGCCGGAGGCGCGCCGCGCCCGGGCCCGGGCGTTGATAGAGAAGATCGGATCGTCGCTGGGGCGGCCCAGCGACTGGTCGATGAGGATGTCCACGGGCGCAGATGATAACCGCGCGGAGCCCCGCGGATCGGGGCCCTGTCCCTGAGTCGCTCAGGCGAAGGGGCCAGCGCCCTCGTCGCTCCCCACCTGAGCCTCGGCCTCCGACGGAGCCTCCTCGGGGGCGTCCGGCGCGCCGGCGCCGTTGGCGCCGAAGGAGGGCAGCGGGAGCTCTTCCGCGGCGGGCCGCGGGATCTCGAAGTTCCAGCCGAGCACCGTGCGGCTACCGGACCGCGGCTCGACCGCTGCAGGGCTCTCCTCAGCGGGCCGGGGGAGACGATCACCGATGCGCGGACGCGCTTCGATCTCCGCAGGATCGACCTTCACGCCCTGCGGCTCCTCGGTCGTGCCCCCTGAATGGAACGGCCGGGGCTCCCAGAAGGGCGGCCGCGTCGGCGCGGACGCGGTGGCCTGCGACGGAATGTCCGGAGCGAACTCGGCGCTGGAGTCGAGCTCCTCCTCGGACGTCTCGAACGGCATCGCGGCCTCCTCGGACGCCTGAACCGACGCAGCCGTCGCCTCGGTCGACTCCCCGGCGTCGGGCTCCATCTCGGCCTCGGCCGCCTGCGCCGCGAGATTGTCCGCGGCGCGCCGGGCGAGGAAACGCATGCGGCGGGCCTGAGCGAAGGTCACCCCGAGGTTTCGGGTGAGGGTGAGACTGTCCGCTGCCCCGAGCGCTCCGAGGGTCGTGATTCCCGCCACGGCGAGATCCTCCACCATCGCGCTGTCGAGTCCGGGGAGCCCGCCCACCGTGAGGACGTCGCAGGCTGCGGGGACGAGCGCTTCACCTCCAGGCGCCAGCTCCTCGGTCGTGAGCCCGGGGGCGTCGTCGGGGACCTCGTCCACTCCGTCCGCGGCACCGGCCGCGATGTCTGCGTCCACGGGCTCCTCGTCGAGGAACGCGAGCGCCCTGGCCTTCTCCGCTTCGAACGACTCGGGCGCCGGCACGAGTTCCTCGACGGGCTCTTCGGCGATCTCCCGTGCCGGTGACCCCACCAGAGCTTCCGCGAGCCCGTCGGCAGGCTCCTCATCGAGCTCCTCGGCGACGGGTTCGGCATCGAAGGCGGCCGGCGCCTCCTCCCCCTCGTCGGCTTCCGCGGGCGGATCGCTCATGATCCGCGCCACGAGCGCAGCATCGCCCTCGTCCAGGGCGGGCCCGGCGGGCGCGGGCTCCGGGAGAGCAGCGGGCTGCGTCGCGACCGGCGCGCTCTCCTCGGCCTCGAGGGCCTCGGAGCCGAGGCGCTCGGCGAGGATGCGCCCCTCGCGGAGGAGCCTGCGAGCGACCGCGGCCTCGAGTCCGAGCGCCTCGGCGAGGTCGTCGGCGTCCATCGCGAGGAAGGCTCCCAGTCCGCCGCAGCCGAGGCCACGGAGGCGCTGGAGGGTCGCGGGACCGTCAGCGTGGAGGGTGCAGAGCAGCGAAAGGGCGTCCATGATCGGATTGCGCGAGGCCTCAGGAAGGGAGCGCGTGGGGGGCGGACGCGGCGGAGGCGGAGGCCGCCGGCGTGGAGGGAGCGGGGGCAGGCGTCACGTGACCGGCGCCGAGGCGCGCGACCTCCTCGGCGAGGGCAGCGAAGTCCTGAGCGGCGCGGCACGTCGCGTCCAGTTCCTGGACCGGACGGCCGTGGGCAGGAGCCTCACGCAGGCGCACGCTCGTGCGGATGACGGTGTCGAACATCTGCGGCCCGAAGCGGCCGTGCAGCGCGACGAGCAGCTCGCGCGCGAACTTCGTGCGGCGGTCGAACATGGTGCCGACGACGCGCAGCTCGAACGTCCGGCCCTGGTTCTCGGCCACCTCTTCGAGAACGTCGAGCGCACGCAGGGCCCCCTGGAGGGCGAAGGCGCCGGTCTCGACGATGAGGAAGGCGTAGGTGCTCGCGAACAGGGCGTTGGCGCACAGGACGCCGTCCGCGCGGGGCGAGCAATCCACCAGCACGTGGTCGAAGGCGATTCCGGCGACCGCCGCTTCCTGGAGTGCCTGGGCGAGGCGCTGCTCGGGGTGGATCATGCGGCCCGACGTCTCCTCGAACTCCGCCAGCCGCGGCTCGGCGGGCAGCAGGGTGATCCTGCCCGGCGCGGGCACGACGGCGTCCGCGATCGTCGCGTCACCGTTCAGGACATCCACGACCGTGGGCCTGTCAGGGGCGCAGCCGAGGCCGAGCGTCGCGTGCGCCTGGGGATCGAGGTCGATCAGCAGGACACGGTCCCCACGCGCGGCGAGGGCACCGGCCAGGTTCACGGCTGTGGTGGTCTTCCCGCACCCGCCCTTTTGATTCACGAAGGCGTAGACCGGGTAGGGAACTCGAAGGGGCGATTCCATGGAGTGCAGAGGCCCCGCGCGCACACGATCCGGCGTGGGTCGCCGGTGCGGGGAACGACGAATCCGAAGGAGCGCGGTGCTGCGCGGGAGGTTTGCCTAGATTACTCGCAGTCGCCGAGGAATCCGTAGCCCCTGAGGCCGAGAGGTCGAAGAAGGGCTCCCGGGGGGGGCGCGTCGAGGACGGGGCCAGCGTCCGTCGGGCGGCGCTCCGGCGCAGGGGAAGCGCCGATGATCCGTGGGACCGACGCCCCGGAGCTCAGCGCAGGGCCCGGCGCGCCCGCTCGTAGAACGGCTTGGCCGAGCGGGCATGGTCGATGGGCGGCCACGAGGCCACGCGCTTCATCGACTTCACCGCGGCGCAGTCCGGGAAGGAGAGCGCCGCGGGCTTGCGCATCTGGACCGCCTGGGGGACCGCCGGGTCCGCCGGGATCCAGCCGATCAGCTCGGGGGTGTGGCCGAGGAACTTGTGGGACGCGAAGCGGAAGCGCTCCCAGGCGTCCATCGCGATCCTCTCGTCGGGCGCACGGTTCACGACCAGACCCACCCTGAGGGCGGGGTTGACCATGCGAGCCCGCTTGTAGAGCGCGTAGGCGTCCGACAGGGCCGTCACCTCGTGGTTGGTCACCAGGATCAACGTGCTCGTGGCGGCGAGGTGGGCCACCGTGCTGTAGCTGAGCCCGGCGCCGTGGTCGATGATGATGAGGTCGAACTCGTCCTCGAGGGGCCGCAGGGCCTTGAAGAGTCGGTCCAGCTCACGCCGCGTGGGATCGATCATCGCCTGACGGCCGACCCCGCCTGCGAGCAGCTTGAGGCCGTGAGGCCCCTCCACCAGGGCCTCCTGGGCGGTCACCTGCCCCTCCATCACATGACCGACGTCGTGAGGGGGCGCCAGGCCCAGCAGGAGGTGGGCGTTGGCGAGGCCGGCGTCGAAGTCGACGAGCAGCACCCTCTCGCCGCGCTGGGACCAGAGGACCGCCAGGTTGCTCGCGAGCACGCTCTTGCCGGTCCCGCCCTTCCCGCTGGCGATGCAGACCACGCGGGCCGAGCTGGTGCCCACCGCGGCGCCTGCTCCGCGCCTCGGCTTGGGCTCCGCACCCTGGCGCGAACGGGCGGTCCTGGTGCGGTCCTCGGGGGTCCGGGTGGACTCCACGGCCGGCGCCAAGGCCTGAGAGCGTGCCTTGGCGGGAGCCGGAGGAGCGGCGGTCGCCGCAGTCGTACCGGAGGCAGGGACTCGCTCACCAAGCCGCTCGACAGCGCCACGGCGCTCGGCCTCCTGGGCCGCCGCGCGGCGCTCGAGGAGACGCTCCACCCGATCATCGCCCTCCCAGGAATCCCGCACGGATTCCTGCGCGGCCTCGCCCTGCGACCCGGCCGAGCGCTGGTCGCGCCCGGCTCCGGCGGCGTTCTTCCGACCGCCCAGACGGAAGGCGCGCAAACGGGCGAACTGGAAACGGTTGAGCATTGGCAGCGCGCCGTACAGGCGGGGCGAATGGCCGGGTCGAGGCCAGCCGCATCGGGGCGAGGATTGGAAGCGAGATGGAGAGTCCGACCGATCCGCGGTGACCCTCGAGAGCGGCTCGGCGCCCCCTCTGCGCCGGCGCTGTGCCGCATGCGACAGACGGCGCGTAGCCCCGGATCATAGCGAGCGCGTGGCGCGATGGAACGCGCCGTCCAGCGCCTCATGCGAAGCGCGCGTCCTCGCCGATCCTGTGGAGCTTCAGGACGTTTGTGCTACGGGCAAACCCTACCGGGACACCAGCGACGAACACGACCCGGTCCCCCATCGCCACGATGCCTCGCACCAGCAGCAGATCAGCCGCCGTGTCGATCATCGCGTCCAGGTTCTCCTCGCGACGGAAGAGGATCGGCCGCACGTGCGCGAGAACCGACATCTTTCGCACCGTGTCGGGGCGGGGGCTCAGGGCGATGATCTCGGCGCTCGGGCAGAAACGCGAGAGGAGCCTGACCGTGTTGCCCGTCTCCGAGAAGCAGACGATCTGGTCGACTCCCACCTCGTTCGCCACGTGAACGGCCGCCATGGCCGTCGCGCGGGAGAAGAACCCGCGCTCAGCTCCCGCCGCGAGCCGCGGGCGGCGCCGGTAGATCTCGGAGCTCTCGGCCGCCTTCGCCACCTTCGCCATCGTCGACACCGCGCCGATCGGGTGCTTGCCGACCGCGGTCTCCGCCGAGAGCATCACGGCGTCGGTGCCGTCGAGGACCGCGTTGGCGACGTCCGTGACCTCCGCTCGCGTCGGGCGGCCCGCCTCGATCATCGACTCGAGCATCTCCGTCGCTGTGATCGTGAAGACGCCGGCGCGGACCGAGCGCTGGAGGATCTCCTTCTGGACGAGGGGGAGCTGCTCGAGGTCGAGCTCGACCCCGAGATCGCCGCGGGCCACCATCACGCCGTCGGTCGCGCCGAGGATCTCGTCGAGGTTGAGGAGCGCCGACTTCCGCTCGATCTTCGAGATGAGCTGCATGCCCGGGGCGAGGCCGCGGATCTCCTCGAGCTCCGAGGACTTGCCGACGAAGCTGATTCCGAGCATGTCGACGCCGAGTTCGCGGGCGAGCTGGATCAACTTGCGGTCCTCGGCGGTCGGAAGCTCGTACCGGACGTCCGAGTCGGGCAAGTGGACGCCCTTGCGGTTGCCCACCGGTCCCGCGCGGAGCACGGTTCCGACGATGGCGCCGTCCTCGACCGCGGTGGCCTCCACGAGAACCTGGCCATCGGCGAGCAGGACCCGGTGACCGGGGTGCACGGCCTCGAGCAGGTCCTCCACGTTGATGTTGACCTCGCCGGGCGCCGCCTCGTGAGAGCCCGGGCGCATTCGCACCTCCTGCCCGACACTCAGCTGGGTCGCGCCATCGGGAAAGGTCCCGGTGCGCATCTTCGGGCCGGGCAGGTCCGCGAGGACCGCCACCGGCGTCATGCGCTGCGCCGAGGCCGCGCGGATCTTCTTCATCCGACGGCGATGCTCGTCCGGAGTGCCGTGGCTGAAGTTCAGACGGGCGACAGAGAGCCCCGCATCGATCAGCTCGGGGAGGAGGTCCTCGGACGCCGGCCCGATCGTGGCGACGATCTTCGTGTACCTCGGCGTCTCCCGTGCGACGGCAGGTGCCGGGAGGAAGCGCGGGGGCAGGCGGCGTCGCCGATTGGCGGGGGTCGGCGCAGCGTGAGCAGCAGCGGTCATGAGCGCATTGTGACCGCACCGACGCCGGGGAAGCGAGCGGAACGAGGCCGCAGCGCTCGCGCTCACGCCCGCCTCATGGAAACCGGCAGCGGGCGTGGCGCGCGAGCGCTCAGGACAGCGCTTCGACGACGAGCTTCGGGATCTCCTGGTACGCGGGGAAGCGCCCGGTCGAGGCCTTCGAGAAGACGAGCGAACCGTCGACGGTGATCTCGAAGCGACCGCCGCTGCTCTCGACCTTGTCGATGGTGACCCCGGGAAAGGCCTCGGTGAGTTCGGCGGCCAGACCGGCCGCCTGCGGGGCGTAGTTTCACTGCACGCAGAATTCGATCGAGACGTTCAATTGAGGTCCTCCAGGTGGGGATCGGTGGGTTCTTTGGCGACTGCGACGAGATACCGCGTAGAGCCGTTCGTCCCGGCCTGATGCGGTCGCCGGGCCCTTCGTTGGCCGATGAAGCTCATCCTGGGGCCTCCGACTCGGGGTTTCCACTGGTTCGGTCGATACGGCGGGCCCGGTACGCAGTGTGTGAGAGACACTGAGGAGCGTGATCACGGCGTCCATCTTGATGTAGAACCCAAAGTTGCACGCCGATGGAACCGTGGCCGTTCGCGCCACCGTCCAACGGACTTCCCCCGGTTAAGGGCTCCCGCCCGCGTCGGCCCGCGCGCGGCTCCTAGACACAATCTCTCACAGCTCATGGTTCACAGAAACCTCGGCCTCGCAGCCCTGGGCCTGGCGGTCTCGACCGTCGCCTCCGCCCAGACCCAGCTCCCCGGTCAGCCCTTCAGCAGCAGCCCCGACGCGCTCCTCGCGGACTGGACGTCCGAGTACGGCGAAGGATGGCACCTGCTGACCCACCCTTCGACCGGCACCCTCGAGATGCTCCACGGCAAGGCCGCCGAGGGGCCGTTCGAGCCGGACACGAACCAGCCCGAGGACTGGTTCGCGCTCGCGCGCTACTGGGTCCGGGAGACCTACGCGATGCACGGGATCGAGGACGCGCAGCTGGTCAAGCCGCGCTTCCGCTACCTCCCCCTCGCTCAGGCGAACACCACCGACAAGATCACCGTGCGCTTCGAGCAGGTGATCGCCGGCGTGCCCGTCGAGCAGGCCGCCGTCAACGTGCTGTTCGACACCCAGGGCCGGATGCTCTCCCTGCACACCACGGGCGCCCCGGCGGTGGAGCAGGCCGGCGTGCGTCCGCTCATCAACGCGGGCTTCGCGAACCTCATCGCCGCCGAGGCCTTCCAGCGTGAGTTCGGCGTCGAGCCCACCACCCAGGGCAACGAGCGACTCGTCCACGCCTGGGTCGACGAGGGCGAGACCCGCACCTGGCAGCTCGCCTGGCAGGTCGAGGCGAACTTCGACAGCCCCGATCAGCCGATCGGTATCCGCTACACGATCGACGCCCTCGGGCGCCGCGTCCTGAAGCAGGTCTCGACGATCCACAACTTCGACGTCTTCGGCACCGTCCGCGCCAACGCGACGCCGGGCACCTCCGCCGACAGCGCTTCGAACTCGCCGGTCCCGATCGAGGTTCCGCGCACGCGCCTCTCGAGCAGCGCAGGCACCATCGAGACCGACCGCGACGGCAACTTCAACTTCGCCGGCGTCAACTCGCCGATCGACATCACCGTCGACTACTTCGGTCAGTTCTCCGACGTCCGCAACTCGAGCGCGGACTACACCATCACCTTCCAGAACGTCCAGCCGGGCCAGCAGAACGACCTGCTCGCCAACCCGAGCCCGACGCAGAACAACACGGCGCAGGCCAACGTCCAGATCCACCTGAACGTGCTTCGTGACTGGATCCGTGACCGCTTCCCGACCGACTCCACCGCGGACTTCCGCGCCGTCGCGAACGTCAACATCAACTCGAGCTGTAACGCGTTCTTCAACGGCAGCAGCGTCAACTTCTACACGGCCGGCGGCGGCTGCGCGAACACGGCCTTCAGCACGGTCGTCGCCCACGAGATGGGACACTGGCTGAACGTGCGCTACGGCACCGGCAACGGCTCCGACGGCATGGGCGAGGGCAACTCGGACGTCTTCGCGATGTACCTCTACGACACGCCGATCGTCGGCGCGGGCTTCCTCACCAGCGGCGGCAACATCCGCAACGGCAACAACACCCGCCAGTTCTGCGGCGACGCGAGCCCGGGCTGCTACGGCCAAGTCCACACGGACGGTCAGGTCTGGATGGGTGCCGCCTGGAAGGTCCGCACGCAGCTCAACAACTCCCTCGGCAACGACCTCGGCGATCTCACGTCGGACCTGCTCTTCCTGGGCTGGATGAACAGCTACAACCAGACGGGGATCCGCTCGGTCATCGAGACCCAGTGGCTCACGCTGGACGACGACAACGGCGACATCAACGACGGGACGCCGAACTACGCCCCGATCGACGCCGGCTTCCGCGCCCAGGGCTTCCCCGGCTTCGACCTGCCCTTCCTGACGATCGACCAGGTCACCGAAGTGGCCGACACGATCAGCGAGCAGGGCCCCTACGACGTCAGCGCGCGTGTCACGGCGAACCTCGGCACGACCGTGAGCACCGTGAACGTCCGCTACCGCGTGAACGGCGGCCCGGTCCAGACCGCGCCCCTGAACCCGGTCGGCGGCGACGTCTTCTCCGGCGGCATCCCCGGTCAGGTCTCCCCCTCGGTCGTCGAGTACATGGTCCGCGCGACCGACAGCAACGGCAACCAGGAGAACTTCCCCGAGGCTGGCCTCGCGGGCGCGCTCACCTTCGTGGTGGGCAACTCCGTGCCGATCCTCGTCACCGACTTCGAGTCCGCTTCCGGCTGGCAGGGCAACGCGCCCGGCGACAACGCCACGACCGGCATCTGGACGCGCGCCAACCCGCGCGGCACCGACGCCCAGCCCGAGGACGACTTCACGGTCGGCGGCGTGAGCTGCTGGTTCACCGGACAGGGTTCCGTCGGCGGTAGCCTCGGCGAGAACGACGTGGACGGTGGATCGACGACGCTCCTGAGCCCGACCTTCGACGGCTCCGGCGCTGCGATCCTGAACCTGAGCTACGCGCGCTGGTACTCGAACAGCACGGGCGCGTCGCCGAACGCCGACGTCTTCGTCGTCGGAGTCTCGACCGACGGCGGCAACAGCTGGACCAACGTCGAGCAGGTCGGCCCCGGCGGCGACGAGTCGAACGGCGGCTGGTTCCGCCCCAGCTTCGACCTGGCCCAGATCGTGACGCCGACGGCGAACATGCGCCTGCGCTTCGTCGCTTCGGACCTCAACGACGGTTCCATCGTCGAGGCCGCCATCGACGACATCGAGCTCATCTCGCTCGAGCCCTCCCTGTCCCCGCCGTCCAACTACTGCACGGCGAACCCCAACTCGACGGGACAGTCGGCGTCCATCAGCGTCTTCGGTAGCCAGAGGATCTCCGACAACAATCTCACCCTGAGCGCCTTCGGCGTCCCGGCGGGCCAGTTCGGCATCTTCTTCTTCAGCGAGCAGCAGGCGAACGGTCCCCTGGCTGGCTCCAGCGGCATCCTCTGCGTAGGCAACCCGCTGTTCCGTCTCCCCGTCGTCCAGGCCGACCCCTTCTTCGGGTCCGTCGCCTACGCCCTGGACTTCACCGACAACGGCAGCAACGCCTCGACGATCTCCGCCGGCTCGACCCAGAACTTCCAGCTCTGGTACCGCGACCTCGGCACGTCGAACACCAGCGACGGCGTGACCGTCGAGTTCGGCCTCTGAGCCGCACCTGGACCCCGGCCGCGATCGGCGACCGGGGCCGGGGCACTCGACCGACGCGGCCCGCCCGGGAGTCTCTCCCGGGCGGGCCGCTGTGCGTCCTGGCGCCCTCCAGCGTCCACGGGGCCCCTGGAAGCGGTCCCCACGCGCCCTTCGCGGGCGACCTTCTCTGAATCCGGCCCTTTCCTGAGGCGCCCGCCCTCCCCCCATCGCACCCTCCCCCGGCGCCGACGGACCGGCGCTGCCCCACGGCCGCCTTCGACGGCGCGCCACGATCGCCCCGACGGCAGTGTCTCCCGCTCTTCCACGGGGCCGACCGCCGAGGCCCTCAATCGACCTGCAGACCATGCGCACCAGCACCTACGCGGCCGCCCTCGCGGTCCCCGCCCTCCTCGCCTTCACCACGATCGCCCCGGAGAAGATCAGTTTCGCTCCGAAGGCCGGCACGACCGTCACCAAGACCTTCTCCACGGTCACCGAGATGGAGCTCGAGGACGCCGAGGTCCTCATGGGCGGCCAGCCCGCCCCCATCGGCGAGGCGGAGATGACCATGGAGTCCACCCAGACCATCACCGTGACGGACACCTACGGCCCCATGGCCGACGGCCAGCTCGAGAAGCTCAGCCGCACCTTCGACTCCATCGGCATGGAGACGCAGATGGACATGACCATGGGCATGGCCCAGGAGATGGCCGGCGAGGGTAGCTCGCCCCTCGAGGGCAAGACCGTCGAGTTCGAATGGAACGAGAAGGACGGCGACTACGAGATCACCTTCGCCAAGGACGAGGAGGGTGAGCCGGAGGAGCTCGAAGGCCTTGACATCGAGATGGACCTGACCGGCCTCGTGCCGGATGAGGACATCTCCGTCGGCGAGAGCTACGAGATCGACACCATGGCCCTCGCCCAGATCCTCAGCCCCGGCGGCGACCTCGCGCTCGAGCTGGAGATGGACGGCTCGGCGGGCGGCGGCCCGGTCCCTGGCGCTGATCCCGGTCAGATGGGCGACTTCAGTGCGTTCTTCGAGGACACCCTCGACGGGGACGCCAGCGGAAAACTCGCGGAGATCCGCGATGCCGACGGCGTCAAGGTTGCCGTCATCGAGATCGAGTTCGACGTGGCCGCCACCGCCGACATGACGGAGATGGTCGCCGAGAACATGCAGAACAACGACGAACTGCCGCCGGGCGTCTCCATGGACGTCGACCGCATGGAGATGGCGATGACCTACGAGGGCACGGGCGAGCTGCTCTGGAACCTGGACGCCGGCCACGTCCACAGTCTCAAGATCGAGGGTGAGGTCACGACCGAGATGGACATGGGTATGACCATCAACGGTGAGATGGAGATCTCCATGGACATGGCGATGGCTGGCAAGGTCGTCACCAACGTCACCACCGAGTGAGTCCGACCTCCGTCTGGACGCGCGCGGCGCGGGGAGCTCACCCTCCCCGCGCCGCGCGCGCGTTTCGTAGCTGCGCCGGCCCGGGCGCCAGGGTTCAGCGGAACCAGCTTGCGAGCCAGTCGTGCACGACCTGCGCCTGATACGTCGCGGGCACGTGCTCGAGGGGCGGGACGTGAAGGAAGAGCGCCGTGACGCCCTGCTCGACGCCGACCTCGAGCCCTTCGCGGAAGACGCGCTCGCACAGGTATCCGCCGGCGTCGTTCGAGAGAAGCGTGCGGTCCGCGCCGGCGGCGGAGAGCAACGCGCGCAGCGCCACGAAATCGGCGCGCGGCCGGCGTTCGGCGGGGCCCTCCAGAGTCACCGTTCCGCCGAGGGCGCCGTCGTTGTCGGGCTGCGCGCTCTCGAAGCGCGCGCCGGCACGCTGCTCCAGGCGGAACTCGGGGCCGCGGTGCACGCCGAGCGATACGATGCCGGCGAGTCCATCCCCCAGCGCGGCAGCGGCATCCCGGAGTGCTCCGGGCGCCCTCGCGAAGCTGACGGGCAGCTCGACTCCGCGGAGCCTGGGGCCGTACGGCCCGAGGCGCTCGCCGTCCATGGCACGGGCCACCAGCCCGCTGGGGTTCACGGCGACGTCCAAGAAGGGCTCGAAGCCCGTGAGCAGAAGTGTGCGTTCCATCGGAGGCGGTAACGAAGGGTAGACTCTTTGCCCCAAAAGCGGCGCCCGTCCGCGAAGCGCGCCACCACTTGCGCCGCGTCAAAACACCGCACCCGACGATGTCCCAAAGCAGCCCGAAGAAGAACAAGGTCCTCATCGCCAACGGCCAGGGATTCTGGGGCGACTCGATCCTCGGACCGGTCCGCCTCATCGAGGAGGGCCCCCTCGACTACCTCACGCTCGACTACCTCGCCGAGGTGACCATGAGCATCATGCAGAAGCTCAAGGGCCGGGACCCGTCGAAGGGCTACGCGACCGACTTCGTCGCGCTGCTCGATCGGATCCTCCCGAAGGCGGTTGAGAAGGGCGTCAAGATCGTCGCCAACGCCGGCGGCGTGAACCCGCATGCCTGCAAGGACGCGGTCCTCGAGATCATCCGGAAGCACGGACTCGAGGGCGTGAAGGTCGCGGTGGTCGAGGGGGACGACATCCTCGGCGAGCTCGACGGCCTGATGGCCAGCGGCGAGCGCTTCGAGAACATGGACACGGGCGAGGGCCTCGCGACGGTCCGTGACCGCGTCTCCAGCGCCAACGTCTACCTCGGCGCCTTCCCCATCGCCGAGGCGCTTCGCCAGGGCGCCCAGATCGTCATCACCGGCCGCGGCACGGACCCGGGCCTCGTCATCGGCCCGCTCATCCACGAGTTCGGCTGGAGCGCCGAGGACCTCGACCAGCTAGCGGCGGGCACGGTCGCCGGCCACATCGTCGAGTGCGGCGCCCAGTGCACGGGCGGCAACTACACCGACTGGGAGACCATCCCGGACATGGCGATGATCGGCTACCCGGTCATCGAGGCCCAGGCCGACGGCACCTTCACGGTGACGAAGCACGAGGGCACCGGCGGACGCGTCACCCGCGACACCGTCGTCCACCAGCTCTCCTACGAGATGGGCGACCCCGCGAACTACATCACCCCCGACGTCGTCGCGGACTTCACCTCCTTCTCGATCACCGACGAGGGGAACGACCGCGTGCGCATCGAGGGCGTCAAGGGCCACCCCGCGACGCCGACCTACAAGGTCTCCATGAGCTACCAGGACGGGTGGAAGTCCGTCGGCCAGCTCACGATCTCGGGCCCCGACGCGCTCGCCAAGGCGAGGCTCGCCAGCGACATCGTCTGGGCGCGCCTCGCCTATGACGGCTTCGAGTACTCCGACGACGAGAAGCTCATCGAGTTCGTCGGCGCCAACGTGTGCCACGAAGGCATCCCCGTGCCCGGCGCCGACGACCCCTCGGAGGTCGTCCTGCGCCTCGGCGTGAAGGGCCCCGACCGCGCACGGGTCGCGCGCTTCGGCTCCGAGCTCGTCCCGCTCGTGACCAGCGGCCCCCCCGGCGTCACGGGCTTCGCCGGCGGCCGGCCCAAGGCCACCGAGATCATCGGCTACTGGCCGGCGCTCCTCTCGAAGGACAAGGTGAAGACCTCCGTCCAGACCTACTCCTGACCCCCCACCAGAGCCATGCCCCAGGTCCAGCTCAGCGCCATCGCCTCCGCCCGCTCCGGCGACAAGGGAGAGGGATCCAACGTCGGCCTCATCGCGCACTCCGAGGCGGCCTACGCCTTCCTGCGCGAGGCCCTGACCGAGGACGTCGTACGCGCCCACTTCGCCGGCATCAACCACGGTGGCGTGACCCGCTACGCCGCGGACAACATGCGCGTGCTCAACTTCCTCCTCGAGGACAGCCTCGGCGGCGGCGGCTCCGCGTCGCTGAAGACCGACGCCCAGGGCAAGACCCACGGGCTCGGGCTCCTGCGCATGACCCTCGACGTTCCGGACGAGGTCCTCGCGAGCGTCGAGGGCGCGCGCTGATGGACGTCCTCCTCGAGCTCCAGGAGCGCGCACGCCGCAAGAACGCGCGCATCGTGCTTCCCGAGGCCGGCGACGAGCGCGTCGTGCGCGCCGCCGCGCGGCTCGCCGACGAGGGATTGGTCCAGCCCGTCCTCGTCCGCGCCCGCGGCATGGGCAGCGTGCCGAGCTCCGTCGAGGTCGTGGACCCTGGCCGCGATCCGCGCGCCGAGTCCTTCGCCGAGGCCCTGCACGAGCGCCGCAAGGCCAAGGGCATGACGCCCGCCGAGGCGCGCGAGCGGATGCTGGACCCGCTGATGTTCGGCGCCGCCCTCGTGGCCAGCGGCGACGTCGCCGGCGGCGTCGCGGGCTCCGAGGCCGCCACCGCGGACGTGCTGCGCGCCGGCCTCCAGGTCATCGGCCTCCAGAAGGGCATGAAGACCCTGTCCTCTTGCTTCCTCATGGTGCTCGAGGACCGCGCCCTGACCTACGGTGACTGCGGCGTGGTCCCGAACCCGACCTCCGAGCAGCTCGTGGACATCGCCATCGCCACGGCCGAGAACCACCGAAGACTCGTGGGCGAGACCCCGAAGGTCGCGCTGCTGTCCTTCTCGACCAAGGGCAGCGCCGAGCACGACGACGTCACCAAGGTGCGGCGCGCGACCGAGCTGCTGAAGGAGCGCGTCCCTGGCCTGACCGCAGACGGCGAACTCCAGGTGGACGCCGCCATCGTCCCGTCGGTCGCCGAGCGCAAGGCGCCTCGTTCCCCCCTCGCGGGGCAGGCCAACGTCCTGATCTTCCCGGACCTCGACGCGGGCAACATCGCCTACAAGCTGACCCAGCGCCTCGCTGGCGCCACGGCCCTCGGCCCCCTGGTCCAGGGCCTCGCGCGGCCCTTCATGGACCTCTCGCGCGGCTGCACGGCGGACGACATCGTCGACGTCGCCTGCATCGCGGCGGTCAGCGCCGGCTGAGCCGGCCCGCGCGGCGTCAGCGTTCGAGGCGCACCAGCTGATCGTGGTGCGTATCGAAGAGGATCGATCGCTCGTCCCCGGAGACGAGGAAGAACTCGAAGTAGGGCAGCTCGGCCAGGAGGCCGGTCACCGCCGCCTTCGGGAGTTCGAACACCGGCCACGGCGGCGCGTCGTCGTCGGTGAGGACGAGGTGCACTCGGTCCCCGCCGAGCTGACGTAGCTCTGCGGCGAAGAGGTCTCCCCAGCTCTCGGGGTCGTGATCGACCACGCGCGCGCGGCCCATCGCGGAGGCCCACCACCAGACGGCGTCCGGCTCGCATTCGAAGGAGCGCGCCCAGGACGCGAGGCGGGCACGCCCCTCCGCATCGTCGAGACGAATCAGCAAGGGCCCTGCAGCCTCAGCGAGATCCTCGCCGCTGACCATCAACGTCGACGAGGGGACCCTCCCGAAGCCGCCCGCTCCGCCACGTCCCCGCCGTGCTCGCTCAGTAGGAGCCGTCGTCGCGGTCGCCCGTCTCGTGGTACCCGTCGTCGCCGGGCTCCAGGCGCTGCATGGCGCCGGTGACCGGGCACACGAGCACGTTGGGGTCGTTCGGGTCGAGCTCCTCCTGGACCTCCTCGGTGGCCACCGAGGCGTCGGAGTCGAGCCGCTCGGCCCCCTTCTCCGGACCGTTGCAGGCGACGAGCGGGAGCGCCAGGGCGCCGAGGATCAGGATGGACTTCTTCATGGTCGGGAGAGGAATCGGCCGTCGATGGCCGATATTCAAGGACGGAGCGCCGGCGAGGTGCCGGCCGAGACGCCGCCGCCATCGTAGCGCTCCGAGCCGACGCCATGGCTTCCAAGCGCAACAGGAGGAGCATCCGCCACATGGCGGAGGAGCTCGAGGAGAACCGCCCTCGCCGCGGCGACGGGTCGCTCCCGAGGGTCGATCTCCACGGCTGCACGCTGGAGCAGGCCCGCCGCCGGCTGGCCCAGGAGCTCACCCGCTGGCGCGCCGGCGGCGTGACCCGCGGCCGCGTCATCACCGGCAGTGGCTTCGGCAGCCCCGGGGGGATGGCCCGACTCGCGCCGGAGGTCGACTCCTGGCTCCGCGGTGAGGGCCGGGCCTACGGCGTCACCGAGGTACGCTCCGTCCCTGGACAGGGCGCCCTCGACGTCACCATCGAGCGCTGAACCGGGGAGCGGCGTCAGAAGCGCCAGGTGATCCCCGTGTAGACCGTGAGGTCGGGGCCCGACGCGGCGACCGCGTCCTCGTGGAAGGAGAACGTCAGGGTCGAGGCGCTGGAGAGCTCGTACGCGAAGCCGAAGCCGAGGTCGAGGATCTCGCGATCGATCTCCTCGAAGGGGAGGCTGCGCGTCAGGGGCATCTGCAGCACCGCCTGCGCGAGCAGCGAGAGCCGGTCCGACCAGCGGTACTCACCCCCTCCGCTGACGGAGAAGAGCGACCGCACGTCGATCCCGGCCCGCTGGAAGGACTCCGGCTGGTCGACGTGGACCCCGTCGAGCCCGCCGAAGAAGGTGAAGCGCCCGACGCTTCGCTCGAGGATCACGCCGGCCGCTGCATCGATCCCGCCGCTTCCGGTGCCGCGCTCCTCGTCGCCGGTGGGAAGCTCGACCGTGAAGCGCGCCGCCACCGCCGGACCGTCGCGGTCCTCCTCCCGGATTCGCGACACGACCGTGATCGGCAGGTCGCCGAAGCGCACCTCGTCCTCCGCCAGCTCCCACGCGACCTCGCCGTCCCGCTGGAGGTACATCGAGTACCGGTCCCGCTGGAACTCGTCGCGTCCGCCGCCCGCGAAGCCCGTGATCGAGTGGAAACCATCGACGAAGCTGTCGAGGAAGCCGCTCGACGCGAACAGCACCGTCGGCTCGAGGACGACCTCAACGCCGTCGGCAGGAGCGTACTGCAGTGTCAACGACCCGCGCGCGATCTCCCCGTCGAAGGCCGCCGCGTCGAAGGGCCGGACGACGCGCTCGAAGATCGAGGCGTAGAAGATCTCGGCGGTGGCGCGCGCCTCCCCCTCCTCGAGCAGCGCCGCGCGGCGCGGCCTGTTGGCCGGGAAGATCAGGCCCGCCGGCTGCATGATGCGCGTCGGGATCGGGCCCCTGACGCGCTCCGCGCCGGCGGCCGAGAGCGGCTTCGGCGAGACGCACGACGCGGACAGCGCGAGAGCGGACCCCGCGGCGATGCGGAGCGTGGACTCAGCGATCCCCATCGCTCCCCCCACGGCTGTCGTCGGAGTCCCCGGCCCCCGGCGGCGCCGGGAGCTGGATCACGATCTCCATGTCCTGTCGCCGGAACACGCAGGTGCCGCCCGTCTCACACACCGAGTAGAGGACGTATCCCCGGAGCCGTGCGCTCGCTGGCGGCGCTCCGCCACCGCCGGGCGGAACCAGGGGAACGGGCGGAGTGGAGACCTCGAAGTCCACGGCGAGAGGCGCCCTCTTCGCGTGATCGCCTTCCCCGAACGGCGCCGGGAAGCGCACCCGACGGGCCTCCGAGGTCCAGCCCTCCGGAACCTCGAGCCAGAGCTCGGCGGGATCGGCGTCCGGTGCCCAGCCCGCGCCCTCCAGCGGCCTGAGCGCGATGTGAACGCGCGATGCTCCGCGCGGCGCGCGGATGTTCGGGCCCGCAGCGCCCGTGTGCCGGACGACGGCGGTCTCCACCCGGACCAGAGCGCCCGCGTCACGGGAGACCAGCCCGTCCGGGTCGGGCTCGACCTCACCCGCCGTCCCCCGCGGCACCGCCCGCGACCTGCCGGCGATCTCGGCGCCGGAGAGCCGTACGCGTAGCGCGACCGCCTCCTCGCCCCGCGCGACGATCTCCCGGGCCGCCGTGTCCACCCAGCCGTAGAAGGGGTAGGGCTTGTCGAGGCGCGGTCCCCACTGCTGGATACGCCGCCGCCAGACGTACTGGTCGGGACGCGCCGCAAGAGCCCGCTGCCAGAGGTCCGCAGCGCGCTGGAAATCCGCCGGCCGGGGGTCCGGGCCATCGTGGTCCATGCGCGCTGCCACACCGGACCGGAAGAGTTCCTCGGGCGAGGGCGGACGATCCGGCGCTGCCGCGGCTTCAGCAGGTCGCGGCCCGTAGGGCAGCTCCAGCCGACCCCGGAGTCCCTCGAGCTCCGCCGCGCCGCCGCGCGACATGCGGAAGGCCCCCGGCGAGGCCCTGCCCGGTTCGTCCTCGAAGCGGCCTCCCAGGAAGCCCTCGACGATCTGCTCCTGGAAGCGCCGCGGATCCGGACGCGTCAGCCGCACGATCCCGTGCTCGTCCACGGCGGTCAGGACGGGGACCGCGTCGACGCCCGTCAGGTTGAACGGGTCCCAGAGGATCGGGAAGTCGAGCCCCTTCCAGCGAGCGAAGAGCGCGCATCGGTCGGGGTGCTGCTCCTGGGTGATGCCGATCACCACCAGCTCACCGCGCTCGACCAGTTCCTTCGTGAGGCCGTGCCAGACCGGCACGTGCGAGCGGCAGCCCGCTCACCAGGAGGCGAACTGGATCAGGAGGGCCCGCTTGCCGCGCAGCGCGCCGAGATCGAACCATCCGCTGCCGTCGATGAGGGGAAGCTCGAGGTCGGGGATGCGCTCCCCCACCGTCGTCCACGCCGCAGCCGCCGGAACGGGGACGGTCAGCGCCGGGCGGTCGTCACCCTGCGCGAGAGGGACCTGGCCGAGCGCAACGAGCGCGGCGGAGGAGAGGAGAGCGAAGCCCATGGCCGGGACAGTATGCACGGGCCGTGCCGGACCCAACCCCCTCACGGAATCCCGACGCAGCGATGGCACGAACGCGGACGGACGCGCCGGCTCCGCGTCGCGAGGGGGGCTCCGCCCTATCGGATCTCGAAGGACCGTCCGCCCTCCGGCGACGCATCGAGGCGCTCGAGGTCCTCCACGACGGCTCCCGACGGGCCGTGGCCGAGCCAGCCCTCGAGCTCTTCGAGCGCTCGCGCGCTGCCCTCCGCGTGGGCCTCGACCCGACCGTCGTCCAGGTTGCGCACCCAGCCCGCGAGGCCCAGCGCGCGGGCTTCGAGCCGCATGTGCCAGCGGAACCCGACGCCCTGAACCCGCCCGTCGATCAGCCAGCGCCGCGCGTCCCGCCCCCCGGGGACCTCACCCACGGGCCGGACCCGGCGCAGCGGCGCGCGGGAAGCCCGAGTGAACCGTGGGCCCGGGGGGGAGCTCGCGCATCACCTCGGCCTCCACGGCCCGGAGGGTCGCGATCCGCTCGTCGGCGCGCTCGCGCCCGAAGATCCTCCGGGCGAACTTCGCGTACATCCCCTGGTGTGCGGCCTCGCTCGGGAGGAGCTCCGCGAAGAGCGCGCGCAACCGCTCGTCGGTCGCGTGGTGCGCGAGGAGGTGGAAGCGCTCGAGACTGCGCGCCTCGATCAGGTGCGCGATCACGAGGCGGTCCAGCACGAGGCTCTTGCGCGTCGCCGCGGACCGGCGGTGGAGCTGCGCGGCGTAGGGATTCTCGGCCTGGTCGCTGAGCCCACCGCCCCGCGCCTCGAGCTCGGCGAGCACGACCTCGAAGTGCTCCATCTCCTCGATCACGACGCGCGACAGAGCCCGCGCAAGCTCGCCGTGGCCCGGGTTCTTCGCGATCAGGGCGTGGGCCGAGGACGCCGCCTTCAGCTCGCAGTGAGCGTGATCGTCGAGGAGCCGGCAGACGTCCGACTCGGCGACCGCGACCCAGTCCTCCGGCGTCTCGACGTCGAGGGGGAAGCTCATCAGCCGTTCTGGCCGGGAACCCAGAGCACGTCGCGCTTGCCACCGTCGTTGGCGGCGCGCGAGAGGACGAAGAGCAGATCGGACAGGCGGTTGAGGTAACGCAGCACCTCGGGGTTCACCGCGCCCTCCTCCTCGAACTCCGTGAGCGCGGTCACGTCACGCTCCGCCCGGCGGCAGACCGTCCGCGCCACGTGGAGGTAGGCCGCGGCCTTGGTCCCGCCGGGGAGCACGAACGAGGAGAGAGGCTCGAGGTCCGCGTTGACCTCGTCGATCCAGCGCTCGATACGCTCGGTGTAGGCCTTGGTGATACGCAGCTTCTCGCCGGCCTCACCGGGCACGCAGAGGTCCGAACCCACGTCGAAGAGGTCGTTCTGGATCGCGCGCAGCCGGCGCCCCGTCTCGCTCTCCTCTCCCTGCGGCGACTCGAGCCCGTCCACGAGCGCGAGGCCGATGAAGCTGGAGAGCTCGTCGACGGTCCCGTAGGAGGTCACCCGCAGGTGATGCTTCGGGAGCGTCGAACCGTCGCCGAGCTGCGTCGTGCCGTTGTCCCCGCTCTTCGTGTAGATCTTGCTGAGATAGACCATCTCGACGGAATCCTAGTCCGCTCCAGCGCCTCTGGCAGTGTCCGGCTGCGAGCTTCCGCGGCTCGGAGCGAGCCGCGGGTCCCTCAGGGCTCCTCGCTGCCGCCGCCTTCCTCTCCCGCGTCTCCCTCCAAGGCACGGCGACGCTCGAGCGCGTCCCTACGCCGCGCCCCCTTCTCCTGACCGCCGAGGCCGAAGTCAGCGGGCTCGCTGCTCGATCCGAGAGCGTTCAGGATCAGGTGCCACGCCCGCGCATCCCGGGGCTCCAGGGGCGTGCGCGTCATCATCCGGTCGATCATCGACGTGATGTCCGTCGCAGCGGACTCGGTGCGCGCCACCTCTCCCGCGAGCACCTCCTTCATGCGCGCCTTCAGGAACGCGCGACCCTGACCATCGACGCGCTTCGGCTGCGGCTCGTGCTCGTGCACCTTCGTCCCGGTGAACAGACTGTAGAGCGCGACGACGACGGCTTGGGCGAGGTTGAGCGAGGTGTGCTCCGCCGCCGTCCGGAAGTGGACGAGCTCCTGGGCGAGGTCGCACTCCTCCTTCGTCAGCCCGGTCTCCTCGTTGCCGAAGATCAGCGCGAGGGTCTGCTCCTCGGAGTCACCGATCGCCCTCAGGTCCGGCGCCCGCTCCCGCCAGTCGACGCGCTTCGTCTTCTTGCGCGTGCGCCCGGTGAAGGCGACCGCGTGGTGGGTGCCCTCGAGGGCCTCCTCGAGGGTGTCCACCACCCGGATCATGTCCCGCGCATCCTCCCCACCGTGGCTCATGAGCGCGAAGTCGGGGTGGATGAGCAGCGACGGGCGCGCGGGGCTCGTGATGACGATCTCCGCCGCGCCGAAGTTGAGCGCGGCGCGGAGGACGGAGCCCACGTTCCGCGGGCCGCCGGGGCGGCAGAGGACGATGCGCTTCATGACCCGGTGCGGCTCACTCGTGAGGGGGAAGCGTGCGGACGAACTCGAGCGCGTCGAACTCGAGCGCGCTCGACGCGCGGGGAACGGGCCCGAAGCCCGTGCGGCGCAGACCGAGCGTGCCTTCGGGGGCGCGGCCGTCCTGGTCGAAGAGGGCCTCGGTGAGGTCCGTCATGACGCCGGAGACCGCGGGCTGCCACGCAGGGAGGAAGACGTCGAACGCGCCGGGACCGGCGTAGCGATCGCCGTCCGCGACGAGGTCGTGGGGCGCGAGGAAGGCCCCGTCGATCGCGCAGGACACCGCGAAGCGCTCACGCCCGGTCTTCTTGACGAGCACGTCGAAGGGCAGCACACCCGCGAGGTGGACGAGGTCACGACGACCGGCGACGTGGGTCACCTGCACGTTGCTGGCGGGGATCTCGAGGAGATCGGAGGGGTCGCGGGGCGGCCAGACGGTCAGGAGGACCTCGCCGCGCGTGCCTTCGGGCAGGCCTTCGCCGGAGAGCGTCAGGTTCCAGTCGAGCCCGGACGCCCGCGTGATCCCGAGCCGGGGCCCTGCGCCACCCTCGGCCTCCGCGAACGCGGGCGCGTCCTCGGACGGCAGGTAGAGAACGGGCAGCTCCGACGCGCGGCGCACGCCGAGGGCGAGCGTGGCCGGCGTGACCCCGCCTCCGCGAACCACGATCCGGATCCCGGTGGTCCGCCTGGCGAACGGCAGCCTGCGCGGTCCTCCGGCGGTCCCGTCCATGTCCGACAGTCCCCCACGGGCGGCGGGAGCCCGCCGGGCACCTGGACGGGGCATGCGCGCGCCCTCCGCGAGCTGCCATCCCAGATCCACCCCCTCGGGGACCGTGGTGACCTCCATGGCCGCGGGGGCGGAGAAGCGAGCCAGGAGCGGGGCGATGACCTCCCGCTGCTCCTCGTCGAGCTCGACGACCCCGCCGTCGCGGAACGCCACGAGCTCTCCGTCGGCGTAGCGCTCGACGTGCAGATCGAGCTCGCGCGCCGCGTGAAGGCTCCCGTCCAGCGCGGCCGTCAGGGCCGCCGTCCTCGCTCCGGGGAAGCGCGCGCCCGCCGCTGTGAAGGGCTCCTGCGCGGGCCAGTCGTCGACGAGGTGCTCGGAGCAGGCCATCGCGTAGTCCACGACCGAGGCCGGACGCCGGTCCGGGTGATCGGAGCCCGGGTCGAAGAGGGCTCTGCTCTCTCCTCCGGGCATGCGCACCCAGAGCGGCACCTCGATCGACGGCGGCGCGAGGCCGGGCCCCGCCGTGGCCTCCCGATCCGCTCGCCCGCGGAGCCCACCGAGGAGCACGGCCGTCCTGCCGGCGCGTCCGGTGCGCTCGAGCGCCTGGAGCACCTCGGCGATCGCGGTGTCGATCGCTGCGATGCGCAGCTCGGCCAGCGCGTTCTCCCAGGCGGACGCCACGCGGCCGCCGCGGGCGCGCGCGAAGAGCTGCGCGAAGGCGTCGAGGCCGCCCCCCTCGTCGCCTCGGAGTTCCTCCAGCGCAGCCGCCACGCGCGAGTTCTCGGCCGCGAGGGGCGCCATCCAGCGCTCTACGATCTCGCGCGCCGCCGGGTGGCCCAGCGGAGCACGCCGGGTGAGTCCGTCGGAGAACGCGAGCAGCACGAAGAGGCGCTCCGTTCCCGCGAGGGACGTCTCGAGCGTCGGGAGGATCGAGGCGACGACGTCGGACGCCGCCCGCTCCGGCGCACCGACCTGAGGTGCTTCGAACGCGTCGAAACCTCTCGAGAAGCCGCCGAGCCCGCGGGCGTGACGGGGCGAGGGGAGGGCCGCGATGGTGCGCCATCCCGCCCGCTGGAGGATCTCCGGCATCGCGCGCACCCGCTGGTCCAGCCGAGCGCGCCCCGGGTCCCGGAGCGACAGGACCCCGTGGTCGCGCGGATGCAGACCGGTCAGCGCCGACGCGAGGGACGCGTTGCCCCCGGTGCTGACGGCGATCGCAGGGCCGTGATCCTTCGACGCCGCGCGGAGCGATGCGAGCGCCGGATAGCGGGCCGCGAGGTCGGCGCCGGCGAGCTCGGCGGCGCGGACGCCGTCGACCAGGATCATCAGGCAGGTGTCGACCTCCGCTGCGGACGCCGTGATCGCGCCGCCACCGAACGGCTCGGCGCTCGGAGCAGGCGCGCCGCCGCCCTCGTCCCCGCCACACGCAGCGGAGAGGAACGCGAGGCCGAGCGCGGCGAGCGACACCCTCATGCGCGCTGCGCCTCCAGCTGCACGGGGTCGGGGTTCCCCCCGGAGACGGTGACGACGACGCGCAGCGCGCGGTCCGGCGGGACGCGGTGGCCGCGCTTCGCGAGGATGCTGCGCACGAGCGGCGCGAAGCCGATGTCCCGCGCGAGGGCGTAGGCCGCCGCGCCGGCCGGTTCGACGACCTGCCCGGACCAGCCACGCTCCTCGTCGTCGCGCACGAGTACGCGCTGGGCATCGAGGATGACCTCGTCCTCGAGGGGCACGACCGCGTCGAGGGCGGCCGCGTTGACCGTGATGTTGTGCTGCCCGGCG
Organism: Planctomycetota bacterium; assembly: GCA_965662915.1. Taxonomy (GTDB): domain Bacteria; phylum Planctomycetota; class UBA1135; order UBA1135; genus Saltatorellus. Next base: position 43,861 of record CBFIJG010000011.1, read on the forward strand.
AAGAGGGTGTTGATGCCCTGGATCCCGCTGGTGATCGCGTCGAGGTGCACGGGTTCACCCGCCGCGAGGCCGCGGGTCATCTTGTCCGCGCCGACGGGCTCGGCGCCGAGGATCGCGACGCGGCCACCGAGGGCGCGGCGCAGCGCGAGCGCCGAGCCCGCGCTCAGCCCGCCGCCGCCCACGCAGAGCACGACCGCGTCGATCTCCGGAGCCTGCTCGGCGATCTCGACGCCCACCGTCCCGGCTCCCTCGATCGTCCCCGGCCGGTCGTAGGGGTGGACCCAGGTCTTGCCGCCGCCCTCCGGCGAGGCGAGCTCGCCGGCGACGCGGTCCGCGTCCGCGCGGGTCGGGGTCAGGACGACCTCGGCCCCCTCCGCCCGGCAGGCCTCGATCTTGTTCGGGTAGGAGAACTCGGGCATGACGATGGTCGCCGCGACGCCGGCGCGCCCCGCCGCCCAGGCGAGGGCCCGGCCGTGGTTGCCCGAGCTCGACGCGACGACGCCCCGCGCGCGTTCGTCGGAGGTCAGGAGCGCGACGTTGTTCAGAGCGCCCCGCGCCTTGAAGGAGCCGGTCACCTGCGCGTTCTCCATCTTCCCGAGGATCTCCAGGCCCTCCGGGGAGGGCAGGGCCTCGAGAGGAGTGGCCCGGACGTGCTCGGCGATGCGCTCCCGCGCCGCGGCGCTGTCGATCCCGAAGAAGGACGCCTCCCAGGGAGCCGCGGAAGGGTCGGCGAGGGTCTCGTTGAGCCACATGCGCCGGAGTCTAATGTCTGCGCGATGAACGCCCCCGCCCAGGCCGCTGCTCCCGCCGCGGCCACCGACGCGCCCCCCGCGCCGGTGGTCCCCGGGCTGCCGTTCACGGCCCGCTGGCTGCTGGCGCCCATGGAGGGCGTGACCGCACCCTCCTTCCGCGACCTCGTCCTCGCGCGCCACGCCCCGACCGACCTCGGCGGCGCCTTCACCGAGTTCGTGCGCGTCATCCAGGGCCCCGTCGCCCACAAGGAGCTCCACAAGCACCTCGGGACCGCGCGCTTCCCCATCCCCGTCGGAGTTCAGCTCATGGGCCGTGACCTCGAGGGCGTCGAGGGCTCGGTGCGCAACGCCGTCGACATCGGCGTCCCCGTGGTCGACCTCAACTTCGGCTGCCCCGCCCGCGGCGCCCTCAAGGGCTGCGCAGGCGCCGCGGCACTGAAGGACCCGATCGGCATGGTCGAGACGGTGAGGGCCGCCGTGCGCGGCGCGGAGGGCCGCGTGCCCGTGACCGCGAAGATCCGCGCCGGCTTCGATCACGCGAACGACGTCGAGGCCCTGGCCCGCGCCGCCGAGGACGGCGGAGCAGCCCTGCTCACCATCCACTGCCGCACACGCCGCGAGGGCTACTGCGACGAGGTGGACTGGACGCGCATCGAGCGCGCCGTGAACGCCGTGTCGATCCCCGTCGCAGGCAACGGCAGCGCTATCGTCCACGCCGACCTCGAGCGCATGCGCCGCGAGACCGGCTGCGCCTTCGTCATGGTCGGCCGCGGGGCGCTCGCCGACCCCTGGATGTTCAGCGGCCGCGAGGTCGACGCGCAGGAGGCCGCCGGCTTCCTGGTGGAGTACGCCGACGTCCTCGCCAGCCTCGGCGCCAACGTCAAGGGCGCCGCCGGCCGCGTGAAGCAGCTGCTCAACTACTGGACCGCGGGCGGGATGATCCCGGACGAGGAGGAGCGCGGGACCTGGCTGCAGGAGAAGGACCCGGCGGCTTTGCTCGCGCGCCTGCGAGGTCGGATCGACGAATCAGGAGCCGGCGACCGATGAGCTCGCCGGTGCTCGAGGTCGTCCGCGGCGACATCACCGAGGAGACGGTCGACGCGATCGTCAACGCGGCCAACTCGTCCCTCCTGGGCGGTGGCGGCGTCGACGGCGCGATCCACAGGGCCGCCGGCCCCGAGCTGGTCCACGCCTGTCGATTGCACGGCGGCTGCAAGACGGGCCAGGCGAAGACCACGCCAGGCTTCGACCTCGCCGCTCGCTGGATCATCCACACCGTCGGACCGGTCTGGCAGGGCGGAGGCGAGGGCGAGCCCGAGCTCCTGGCGTCGTGCTACCGCGAGGCCCTGCGTGAGGCCGACGAGAAGAGCGCGCGCAGCGTGGCCTTCCCCGCGATCTCGACCGGCATCTACGGCTATCCCGGCGACCTGGCGGCGCGCGTCGCCGTCGAGACCGTGCGCGAGGCCACCACATCGGTGGAGCGCGTGCGCTTCGTCTGCTTCGACGAGGCGACCGAGGGGTTCCTGCGGGACGCCGTCGCGGCGGACTGAGCCCCGCCGCTCCGGAGTCCGCCCAGGAGTCTTCTCAGGGCAGCAGCGGTCCGACAGCGGCCTCGACCGCGGCGACGAGGCGCCCGGAGGCGATGCACTCCTTCGCGGCGCGCAGGTCGGGCTCGAGGTAGCGGTCGCCCTCGAGGGGCTCGACCACCTTGCGGAGCTCGGCGTGGGCCGCCTCGGCGCCGCGGCCGGCGCGGAGGTCCTTGGTGAACTCGCGGGCCTGGGCGCCGCAGACGAGCTCGATGCCGAGGCCGGCCTCGACGTTGTCGAGGATCGTGCGCGCCTTGCGGGCCGCGGTGATGCCCATGGAGACGTGGTCCTCCTGGTTCGCGCTCGTGGGGATGGTGTCCACCGAGGCGGGGTGCGCGTAGACCTTGTTCTCGCTGGCGATGGCCGCCGCCGCGTACTGGGCGATCATCAGGCCGGAGTGCAGGCCGGGCCTGGGCGTGAGGAACGCGGGCAGGCGCGAGAGGTCGGGGTTCACGAGCTGCTCGACCCGGCGCTCGGAGACGTTCGCGAGGGTGCAGAGCGACAGGCCCAGGTAATCGAGGATCATCGACAGCGGCTGGCCGTGGAACAGACCCGCGCTGAAGACCTCGCCGGTCTTCGGCACGACCAGCGGGTTGTCCGTGACGGCGTTGAGCTCCGCGGAGAGCACGTCGGTGACGTGGGCGAGGGCGGTCTTGACCGCCCCGTGGATCTGCGGGACGCAGCGCAGTGAGTAGGGATCCTGGACGCGATCACAGTCCTCGTGGGAGGCGAGCACCTCGGAGTGCGCGAGACAGGCGCGCACGTTGGCGGCGGTACGGCGCTGGCCCTCGTTGTTCTTCAGCTGGGCGAGCAGGTCCTGGAACGGGCGGACGCTGCCCTTGAGGGCTTCGATGGAGAGGGCCGCGATGGCGTCCGCGGCTCTCGAGGCGTTGGAAGCGCGCAGCACGCTCACCACCCCTGACGCCTTCATGATCTCGGTGCCGTTGATGAGCGCGAGCCCCTCCTTGGCCTCGAGCTCGAGGGGCGCGAGTCCGGCGTCCTCGAGGGCTTCCGCCGCGTCCTTCACCGCGCCCTTCACCGACGCCCGTCCGTGCCCCATCATCGCCGCGACCATGTGCGAGAGCGGCGCAAGGTCGCCGCTCGCCCCCACCGAGCCCTGCTGGGGAACGACGGGGACGAAGCCGGCGTTGAACACGTCGCGCAGGTGATGCACGAGCTCCAGGCGCACGCCGGAGACGCCCCGCAACAGGCTGTTCAGGCGCAGGATCTGGGCGATGCGCACCTCACGCTCCGGCATCGGATCCCCCACGCCGACGCAGTGCGAGAGGACGAGGTTGCGCTGGAGCTCCGCGAGGTCCTCCTGCGGGACCGCGACGTTCTTGAGCTTCCCGAAGCCGGTGGTCAACCCGTAGACCACGTCGCCGGCCGCCACGTGGGCGTCGACCATCGCGCGGGAGGCGTGGATCCCCTCCTCCACCGCGGGGTCGATCGCGAGATGGAGATCCTCACCGGCCACCAGGGGCGCGAGGTCTTCGAGGGACAGGGACGAGCCGTCGAGGGTCAGGGTCTTCACGGTCCGGATCCTATCCCGCCCGCGCGCGGGGTCAGCCTCCGCCGGTCTGCATCTCGCGGATCCGGCGCTCCTCGGGGCTCTGTCCCTCGATCGCACCCCGGGGGAGCTCGCCCTCGACCTCGGCGCGCCCTCCCGCGGGGACCTCGACCACCTGACGCGTGACGACGTCCTGCCCACGCCAGCGGGCGCGCACGACCCAGGCTCCCGGACCGAGGCCTTCGACCTCGAGGGGCTCCCCGCCCGGCAGCACACGTGGATCACGGGGCGTGCCCTGGACGCGCACCTCGAGCGGCAGTCCCTGGAAGCGGCCAGGCAGGTCGATCTCCACGGTCCCGGTGTCGCTCTCGAGGGCCAAGAGCTCGAGCACGAAGAGCTCGCCGCTGTCCGGGACGACCGCCGCCGCGACGCGGCGTCCGCCGTCCGCGCTGGCCCTCGCGTAGTAGGTCGTGACGAACCCCGGGTCGCGGGTGAAGTTGAAGCGTCCCTTCGCGTCCGAGACCGTCTCGTCGAAGGCCGTCGCGACGCGCGGGCTGATGAGATCGATGGCGAAGCGCGGGCTCTTCATCCCGAGGCCGCGGGCGTTGGCCACGGACTGGTTCGCGGCCTCGATCGAAACGCGCGCGCCGCGCACGGGGGCCCCCCCGTCCAGCACGACGCCGCGGATGAGAGGCGCAGGATCGAAGTCGATCTTCGCCACGCCCTTCCTGCCGCGCTGCAGCCGCGCCTGGACCGATCGAGAGGACTGGACGGCGCCGCGCCGGAAGGCGCGGACGATGACCGCTTCGGGCGGCAGCCCCGGGACCTCGACGCGGCCGGAGCTCGGGATCACGACGGGGTTCACCTCGTACCAGGGGAACGCCTCGCCGCTCATGGCGCCCGAGGTCGCGGGCATCAGCACGGCGACGGTCGGACCGTCCTCGCCCGCGCGCCTCCCGACGACGAGCTCGAGGGTGGAGGCGGGCTGCATGCGGATCACGAAGTCCTCGGGCACGAGGGTCCGGCCCAGCGGGAGCGAGACCTTGCGCCGCGTGATGGCGAACCCGGCCTTGCGCACCGTGGCGAACACCGGGCCGGGCGCGACCTTCCCGAAGGAGAAGAGCCCTTCCTCGTCCGTGTAGGCGACCTTCCCGTCGAGGGTGACCTCGGCCCCCTCGAGAGGCGCGCCGCGGTCGTCGGTGATCGTGCCGGACACGAACGACGCTCCGGCGAAGGAGACGTGGACCGGCGTCGTCCGTCGCTGAGCCAGGCGAACCTCACGAATGGCCGTGAGGCCCGACGGAGCTTCCAGACGGACGATCGAGAGCCCCTCCCAGAGATCGCCGGCGCCGAAACGCCCCTCCGCGTCGCACAGAAGGACCCGCCCCTCGTTGGGGCCGTGCGTGAACGTGACGGTGGCGGGCAGGGGCTTACCGCTGCTTCCGCGCATGCTGCCCTGGATGAAGGCGTTGGCCCCGCTCTTGATCGGCTCGGCACCCTCCGGCATGTCGATGGCTCGGTCGAGGGCGAGGCTGAACTCCACCTCCAGCGGGTGGATGACCGTGGTGCCGGGCTCACTCGAGGCCCGCGCGCCGGTCCCCGCCGCGGGATCCACCAGAATCACCTGCTCGGGAGGCGCGGCTGGCGCCGGGCGCGCGGCCGTGGTCCGGCCCACGGGGATCTCGCCGGACTCCATCGGAGGCGTGGAGAGGCCGGGGAGCACCTCGAGGGCGAGGTACGCCGCCGCGCCGATGCCTGCGGCGAGGCCGAGGAGTGCGACGTTTCGGGGAGCTGCCATGGTGACGTGGGGATCTTAGCCCAGGTGCGGGAGGGGCTCCCCTCCCGCGCGGGCGCCGCGTCCATCAAGGGGCGGCCGCTCCGCCGCTGCGGGCGCGCGTCCAGGATCGACGCGTCAACGAGGCGATCCATGCAATCGAAGGTCCGGATTCTCCGCGGACCGCTGCACTCGCGACACCGTCCCCGCGGGCCATCGGCGCGGCCCCGGGCGCGCGGTTGCGCACAAAGCCTGCGCGGTCAAGCACGGCCAGGGACGCGTCGTTGCCCTCCTTCACGCTTGCGGTGACGGTGCGCGCGCCGCACGACTCGAAGGCGAGTCGCAGAGCGAGACCGACGGCCCGACCGCCGTGGCCCTTGCCGTGATGGTCAGCACCCAGCCAGTAGCCGAGGTCCCCCACGCCGGGATGGCCGTCGAAGCGCAGGGTCACCTCCCCGAGAACCGCGCCCCCGGGGACCTCCTCGATCGCGAGCACGAAGACGCGCTCTCCTGGCATGCCCAGGCGCCACGACGCGTACCTGCGCTCCATCTCCTCGAGATCGGCCGGCCCTTCCCAGCAGAGCCAGCGGGTGACCTCTGGCGCGTCGTGCACGGAGGGGAAGAGGGCCTCTGCGTCGGCCGGCCGTACGCCCCGCAGGCGCGTGGCGCCGTCGACGAGATCGGGCGGGGCGTCGAGGTCCTCGGCGGAGCCCCCGGGCTCGCTCACCGGGTCTTCTCCTTCTTGGGATAGGTGCTCGAGACCCACTCGCGCCAGGCCTCCTCCGCCGCGAGGAGGCTCATCCCGAGGTGCTCCCTGAGCAGCTCCCGCGCGTCCGTCTTCTGCTTCAGCCCCATCAGGATCGGCCTGAGCACGGACGGGTGCTCGGCGACGAGCCAGTCGTAGAAGGACCAGCAGATCGCCTGCTCGGGGGCGGTCATCGACGTGGTGGTCTTGTTGAAGAGCGGCGGCAGGAGCGTCCCGCCCTTCGACGCGGCCCGCTCGCACATCTTCCGGATGGCCGCGCGCCAGACGCCGTTCGAGAAGTTGTCGAGCGCGGTCGCCTCCTCGATGCAGTACTGGACGCTCCGGTCGAAGCGCGCGTACTCGTGCCAGTGCCCGAGCCCGGCGTCGAGCCAGCCGCCTCCGTGAGGGCTGATGTCCAGCTCGCGGAACATGTTCGAGATCAGCATGTGCCCGGCGTTGTGGGTGAAGACCGTGCGGATCCCCTGGGCGGTGGCGAAGAGGCCGGGCTCCTGCCAGACCGAGAACACGGGGTCGCGGCCCAGCAGCTTGAAGTCGCCCCGCGCGCCCGTTTCCATGAAGGCGCGCACCGCCTCGACGTGATCCTTGGAGGTCGGCCACATCCACATGCGCATCTTGGCGAAGTAGTCCTCCTCCGGCTTCACCTCGAAGTGCTCCGCCACGCCGTCCGCAACGAAGGACGTGTCGTCGGCCACGAGGTGCATCAGGCGGTGGCCTTCGATCTTCTTGCGGCCGATCTTGAACTCGCCCGCGACGTCGAGGACGAGCTCGAAGTGATCGGTCTCGCAGCGCGGGACGTTGCGCTCGAAGTGCTTCGCCACCTCGCTGCGCTCCATCCACTCGGCGATCGCGGCTCGCCGCTCCTCGGCCGCCGCCGACTCCGGCCCGCCGTCGCAGCGGTCGCAGTCGATGACCATGGTCCCGCCGCAGTCCTCGCAACCGGCGGCCACCGAGCAGAAGAGCACGCGGCCCTCGAATTCCCGGTCGGTGGCGTCGTGCTCCGGACAGTCCTTCACACCGCGCCCCTTGCAGCGGCGGCAGCCGTCCTGGTGTGCCTCCGTCGAGGGGGCGCGGCCGGTCTCCCCGCCGGCGGCGGGGGCCGCCAGGAGCGCCAGCGCGGCGAGCCCCGCGGCGAGGGCGCCGAGGCGCAGGAGCAGAGAGCGGCGGCGGGCGGCGAGGAGCCCACGAGCGCTTGAGGTGTGACCCGGCATGGCCCGACTGTAGCGCGCGGGGACGGATCCAAGGCCCCATGTCGGCCCACCGCGGACTTAGCGGGGCCCGCGGGAGGATCCAGCGCTCCTTGGCGTAGTGTCCGGGCATGACGGCCGCCGCGACTCACGAGACCACGGGGATCCCCCGACGGGTCTGGTCGTCAGCGGGCTGGCTGATCGCGGGCCGGCTCTTCGGATCGGCGTGCACGGTGATCACCCTGCTCGTCCTGAGCGCGAACCTCGACGGCGGGGACTTCGGCGTCCTCACCTTCTGGCTGGCGGCCTTCCTCGTCCTCGACGGGATCGTCGACTTCGGCGCCGGCCAGGTGGCCGTCCAGCGCTCGTCCCGCCGTCCGGAGACCCTCGCGAGCGTCCTCGTGACCGCGCGAAGAGCTCGGCTCGCCGTGGCCTCGGCTGTGGTGGTCGTCGTCGCCGTGGGCGGGCTCACCCTCGAGGGCTCCGGAGGCTGGTTCCTCGCCGTCGCGGCCCTCTACCAGCTGAGCCACGTCCTCGAGCTATCCACCATCGGCTGGCGCAACGCGATCGCGTGGCGCTCACCGGTGCTCGTCCGCGCGGGGACCTCGGCGGCGAGCCTCGTCTTCGTGCTGCTGCTCCTCTGGACCGGTGAAGCGAGACCACTTGCCTACCTGCTCGCCATCGCCTGCGGCAGCACCCTGGGCAACGTCACGCTCCACGTGGCCGGCCGGCGTGAGCTCCCCCCCACCGCGGGCGTGCGCCCGGCGCCCATGGGGCCGTTCCTCGCGGCCTCCATCCCGATCGGCGCCGCGGCCGTGTGCCAGCAGCTCTACTTCCACGTCGACAACGTCTTCGTCCGCTTCCTCCAGGGCGACGAGGCCGTGGGCCACTACGGAGTCGCCGTCCGCGTGATGAGCCTGTCGATCATGGCCGGCGTGTTCGCCGCTGGGGCAGCGCTGCCCTGGCTCTCGCGCTGCCACGGCCGCGGCGAGTTGCTGCCCGCCACTCTGCGACTGACCCTCGCCACCGGCGCCCTGGGTGCCCTGGTGGTCGCCGTGATCACCCCCCTGCGGAGCCACGTGCTGGGCGCCTTCGGCGCGAGCTTCCTCGAGGCGAGTCCTGCCCTGGGCTGGCTGATGGCAGCGGCCTTCCTCGTCCACGTCGGCGCCCCGCTCCTCACGGCGGTCATCGCGCGCGGAGACGGCCCGAAGGTCCTCGGCATCGCCGCGGCGGGCCTCGCGATCAACCTCGCCGGCAACGCGCTCCTCGCGCCCACCTGGGGCATGGACGGGGCGGCCGTCGCCACGGTCGCCACCGAGGGCTGGGTCGTGATCGCCTCGCTCCTCGTGCTGCTCGAGGCGCGCGGCGCGGGCGTCAGCGCTCCACCGGCGCCCGGCGCGGAGCCGCGCTCCGCTGCAGACCATTGAGACTCGAGAGCACCTTGGAGGCCAGGAGCCTCACGTCCTCGGACGGATGCGCGAGGAGCGGCTCGATGCGCGGGATCGAGGTCCTCGCGCGGGCCGACTCGAGCACGCTCAGGGACATCATCACCGTCGGCGTGTCCGTGTCCTCCAGGTAGGGCTCGACAGCCGGCGCGATATGACGGCGCTGGAGAGGGTGCGATGCGAGCTCGTTGAGGGCGGTGATGCGATGCGCCCGGCTCAGCTCCGGGAGCGTCTCCACCAGGAGCTCCCCCCGGTGCTCCCACCAGTCGATCTCCCGCTGGTACCACACCCGCCAGCGCTGCGCCGATGGGCCGAATCGCAGGTCGGTGATGTCCTGCAGCGCCTGGTGCGCGGCGCTCGCGACGATGATCGCGTCGTCCCCGAGCAGACCGAGGAGCGGCCGGACGGCCTCGAAGTCGACAGTCCGACCCGCGACGCGCGCAGCGCCCGCCCGACATCCGGGCTCGTCGTGGTTCAGATAGGCCCGAACCCGCCCGAGGTCGAAGTCGTCGAGGATCTCACCGTCCTCGCGGAGCACCAGCATGAGCCGGGTGAGGAGATACGCGTCGGCCCGCGGCTGTTCACCGAGGAGCTGCGCCGCGATCCCGGCGTCGCCGGGCGCCCCGCGTCCGACGAGCCCGTCGATCAGCGCGCGCGCGACGACCGGTTCGGCGGCGCGATAGGCCGTTCGAAGACCCGCGACGGCGCGCGGATCCCCGTCCATCGTCTCGGCGACCATCCTGACCACGAGAGCGCGCGACTCCCGGCGCGCGCGCTGGAGCGAGAAGAGGTTCGCCGCGTGCCGCGCGCCGTGGACCATGTCGCGGGCATCGCCGAGCTCCGTGACGAGATGCACGGCCGCGTCCGCGACGTCGATGGCAGCCTGGACCGCGTCTGCGCTGCCCTCGGGCGAGACCCTGGACGGGGAGACGCGCGCGGCGAAGCCGACGAGGTCCTCGCCCAGCTGGATGGCCGCCGTGCGAGCGGCAGGGTCGTCGCCGGCGAGCAAGGCGTCGAGTCCGTCGAGCAGCTCGTCGAGCTCGGCCCGGGACCAGGCGGGAACGCTGTCGTCGAGGCGGCCTGCTTCCACCAGCTGGCCACCACGGACGAGCTCGAGGACGCGAGCGGCCGACTCCTCCGCGGAGGCCGGCGCGACTGCGACGAGCAACGCGAGACTGGTGAGCAGGGCCTTCATGGGTCTTTACGTCCTGGATCGGGCAGAGAGGATCGGCCGTCGAGCGGTCACCTGCGCGCGGACGAGCCGCCCGCGTTGCTCTTCGCGGACGCGCGCCTCTTGCGCTTCCCGCGCTTCCGACCGTTCTTGCGCGATTCGCGCTCTCCGCGTTCCTTGCGCTTCGCCTTCTTCTCGGCTGCCGCGACCTTCTCTCGCAGCTTCTTGCGCCAGCGAGTGATCACCTTCTCCGAGCTCGCGCCCGCGGGCTTGATCCAGTCGGAGAACTCGCGCGTGGCCGGGTCCTGCCAGCGGACGGCGATGATGCGCTCGGCGAGAGTTGCGTCGAAGCGGTTCACGTGGCCCGAGTAGGAGGCGCGGGCGTCGTTCGCGTCCATGTAGATGACCTCGAGGAACTTCTCGGCGGCGATCTCGGCCGGCGGCTTCGCCTCGCTCCTCGCCGCGACGGCGACGTCTTCGTCCGACGGAGTCACGATCTGCCAGCGGCGGCTCTTCGAGAGCGACGGGAGGCCGGTGCCACCGATCTCCAGCGCCGCGTCGACGCTGACCCAGGCGTCGTCGTCGAGGGTCACGTGCTTGGCCACGACGCTCCCGTAGATCTTCATCCCCGCGCGGATCGTCAGGCGGTCGCCGGGCGCGTAGATCACGCCACGGAGATCCCCGAGCGCGTCGAGCGTGACGCGCTCGTCGTCCTCCACGTCGAGGGGGCGCGGCACCAGGAGGGTGAAGCCGTGCTGTTGCTCGCTTCCCCGGGCCATGCTCACGAGGGAGCCCTCCTGCGCGTCGAAGGACCCGGTGCAGTAGAGGGTCACGGGACCGCCGGAGTCGTCGATGACCAGGCGAGCGCCGGGTTCGACGGCGAAGCTCTCCGCCTCGAGCACGAGGGGGCCGACGAGATGCAGGCTCCCGCCCGGACGGACGACGAATCCGTCCACCCGTTGAGCAGCGTCACCCCACTCCTCGCGCTTGACGATCTCGTGGACTCCAGCGCCCTCGAAGGCGAGGTCGCCTGGCAGGACGACCTCGGGGAGCACGGCCTCGTTCTCACGCTCGTCGATCGCATCGATCCGCGTGCCCGCTCCGGGAAGCACGACGCCGCCCGGGCCCGCGCTCACGGTCCCGAGGATCATCGTCGATCCCGGGAACACGCCCTCGCGGCCGTGGTCGTGACGCTTCTCGAGGATCGGATCCGTCGACTCGAAGAGCCAGGGGAGCGATCGCCCCGCGAAAGGGCCTCGAAGCGTCGCGGCGACGCGCGCGACGAGCTGGTCCGCCCCCCCGAGGCCGTCGTCGATCACGACGTCCCCGTTGCTCCCCACCACTGCGCCGCTCCCCGTCGTGGTGAACCCGAGGCCGGAAGCGCACGCTGACGCGTAGTCACCGTCTCGCGCGTCGTAGCCGTCGACGAGCACCCGATCGCCGATGTGGACCCCTTCGTCCCCGAACACGCCGAGGACGGCGACGGGGTTCTGGTTCGGCAGCATCGCCAGGTTGACGCTGAAGCGGCTCTTGCCGGCCAGCGCCGTCGCCGTCAGGGAGATCTCGTTCCCGCCGAAGCCCTCGGACTCGACCCAGTACTTGTTGCCGTTGAACTCGGCCGGGGACTCCTTCGAGCCGATGGTCCCGCTGCGGCCCTGGCTGACCTGGTACGCGGCCTCGGCGAGGCCTGCCTCCGCCGTGTAGAGGGCGGTCCGCGTGTCGATGCTCATGGCCTGGCGGCGCGCCATCGCGGCCTGCATCTGGATCAGGTACGCGCCGAGGCTCGCAACGGTGACGACGACGACGAGCGCCGCGGTGAGCGCGGTCCCGCGCTTTCTGGGATCAGGTCGCTTCATGTCGGTCAGTTGCGGCATGTGACGGTGAAGGTCTCGGCCTCCTGGGCCAGCTCCCCGTTCTCGTCGAGCTTCTCGACGGTGAGATAGATGTCCACGCGGTCGCCCTCCTTGGTGAAGGCCAGCCCGTGCTCGTCGAGGAGACCGTTGCCGTTGTCGTCCTCCCCGTTGCTGCCGATCTCGGCGAGGAACGCGTCGGGCACTGCCCGGGACCAGGTGATCTCGCGCTCGGTCATCTCGCCGCCGTTGACGGCCCAGACGACGTGACCGCTGACTCCGGCCGACGGCTCCCAGACGATGGACTCCGGGTCGCTCGTCACGGGCGCGCCGTCCTCGTAGCCGAGGCGTCGCGTGTAGTGCACGTAGTCCGAGCACGCCGGGGCCATGGGCGGGCCAACGATCTCGTCCTCGCTGGTGCCCATGAGCGCGAGCGTGATCCGGTCGAGGGTCAGATCCAGCTCGTCGTTGAGACTCGCCTGGAACACGCCGGAGCGCGTGGCGCTGGAGCCGGTCCTGGTCACGATGGCCATGTTGGCGAGCACGAGCCCGACGATCGCGAGGGCCGCGATCACCTCGACCAGGGTGAAGCCCGAGCGCGCTCCCTTGATCGACGCGCGCCTCACTGCCGCCCCTCCTTCTCGAGGTCGACGAACATGGTCGCGATCTCGAAGCGGCGCTCGCCGAGCTGGCTCTTCCACTCCACCGTCACGACCACCGGCAGGACGAGGTAGTCGCCCGAGCGGTCGTCACCGTCGATCAGCAGGTCACCGTTGAGATCCCTCGGCGTGCCGAAGCGCCGATCCTCGACGGTCTCGACGAGGCTCCCGCCCTGTGCCGGGAATTCGATCCGCCCGACGAACACCTCACCCGGAAGTGGCGTCAGGCCATCGATCTCGAAGCGCGCGCCAGGTGCCGTACCCGGCCCGTCCGGATCGTCGTCGGGGCTCCCGTTGTAGGTCGCGAAGAGGTCGTAGAACGGGAGCGAGTGCATGGTCTCGATCACGTTCGTCGCCGCGACCACCGCCGCCGCACGCTCGCGCTTCACGCGCGTGTAGGAGATCGACGCCGTGACCGTGCTCGAGAGGATCTGCACCGCGACCGTCAGGACGAGCAGCGCGACCATCACCTCCACCATCGTGAAGCCCGATCGCTTCCGGCCGCGGAGAGCGGCCGCCGGAGGTGCCTGGGGGGAAGACATGCGCGAGAAGCGTCTCCGACGGATCGAAGGCGCCCTCTGGCTATCGGGCCCGACAGCACCCCTTCTTTGGCCCAATACGCCCGGCCCGCCGGGGTTGTCCCACACAGGGACCGCGGGTGGATCGGGGCAGGAACCAGCGCGGCGGACCCGCCCCCTCAGGACATGCGGGCCGACGACGTCCGGGGTCCGACTCGCATCAGTCGCCAGCGCGAGGCCGCGCCCCGGGACGAGGCCAACGGTCCTGATTCGAGACACCCTCTCGGGGGGCCCCAGCCCGCGCGAGGAGCTCGCGGCGCCCGGCACCGGCGCCTGATGGCCTCGTCTCCGGCGGCACGCCGTTCGCCCGCCTTCCGGCCCGAAGGAACGCTCCTGCGTGGCCCGTCAGGCGGTCATCCTTCGACGCGACGACGTTTACCCTCGGCCTCGGCGAATCGCTTCTCGAGGTGCTGGATCACACGGGTCGCGACGTCGACTCCGGTGGAGGTCTCGACCCCCTCCAGGCCCGGCGAGGAGTTGACCTCCATGACGAGCGGCCCGTGGTTGGAGCGCAGGAGGTCGACGCCTGCGACACGCAGGCCGAGGGCCTTGACCGCGCGCTTGGCGCACGCGCGCTCCTCCGGGGACAGCTTCGCGCGCTTGGCGTGGCCTCCACGGTGCAGGTTGGAGCGGAACTCCCCCGGCGGCCCCTGACGGAGCATCGAGGCGACGACCCGGTCTCCCACGACCAGCGCCCGGACGTCCGCACCGCCGGCTTCCTTGATGAACTCCTGCACGAGGATGTTCGCGTCGAGGTTCCGGAAGGCCGAGATCACGGACTCGGCGGCCTTCTCCGTCTCGGCCAGCACGACCCCCACGCCCTGGGTCCCCTCGAGCAGCTTCACGACGAGCGGCGCGCCGCCGACCATGTCGATCACGCCCTGGATGTCCTTCGGACTGTGGGCGAAGCCACTCACCGGAAGACCGATCCCCTCACGGCTCAGGATCTGGAGGGAGCGGAGCTTGTCCCGGGAGCGACTGATGGACACCGAGGAGTTCGCGCTCAGCACTCCCATCATCTCGAACTGCCGGACGACCGCGGTCCCGTAGAAGGTGTTCGAAGCGCCGATCCGCGGGATGATGACGTCCAGCTCCAGCGCTTCGCCCTGATAGACCACGCTCGGGCGGTGAGACGTGATGTTCATCACGCACCGCAGGTAGTCCACGACACGGACCTCATGCCCGCGCTCGCGGGCCGCTGCGCAGAGCCGGTCCGTCGAATAGAGCGACGACTTCCGCGAGAGGATCCCGATGCGGAGGCTGCGCCCGACGGCTTCGTTGGAGGTCTCTGAGGGTTGGTTGGTCATCGTTGGGTGCCGTCGCCATCGGAGCCGGACCACCTCGTCGGTCGGACTCCCTCCGGAATCCGCGAAGGATCCACGAAGGAGCACCCGGGGTCGACAAGGAACCGGCCCCGAATCGCCTCACGGCCGAGGAGCATCCGGAAGCGCATGCTGGCTCGCTCCGCGAGGGTCAGCTCGATGGGCCACCTCTGGTCGAAGAGCTCGAGCTCCACGCGCACCACGTGGCGCACCTCCTTCGAGCCGCTCGAGCTCCGGACCGACCGCGTGTCGAACAGCGGGAACTCCACGGAGGGCCCGGGCGGCGCTCCGGCCCGCGGCGGAGCCACTCGGAAGCGCACGCGGCCGCGTGCCTCGTGCACGTCGAGCGCGTGGATCGAACTCGACCTCGCGCCGGTGTCGATCTTGGCCTTCACGGCCTCGACGCCGAGGGTGGGCAGCCCCACCCACTCGCGCCAGCCGATCCTCGGGAGCTCCACGTGGTCCATCGCGGGAGATTATCCCGAAGGCGAGGATCCGGGGAGCCTCAGAAGGACCACGAGGCTCCGATCACCAGGTTGCGTCCGGGTCGGTTCAGGCCGGAGCCGTGGACGCGGTAGTTCTCGTCCGTGATGTTCTCGACGCCGAGGAGAAGACGCGCGTCGGGGGCGAGCGGGAAGCTGCCCATGACGTCGAAGACGTCGTAGCCGGGGGTGCCGCCGGGGGGGATGCGGGTGGTGTCCCGCTCGTCGCTCGGCGCGAGCCTGTCCGCGTCGTCGGCGTGGATCCAGCGGGCCTCGATCACCCAGCCCGGGCCCGGAGCCTCGAAGCGCAGGCCCGCCTGGTAGGTCAGGGGCATGAGCCGCGAGGGGACCGACTCGATGACCGGGCCGCCGATGATCTCCCGCGACTCCTGGTTCCCGTCGAGCCAGGTCAGGTTGCCGAAGAGCGTCACGCTGCGGGCGAGGCGGTAGGCCGCGCCGAACTCCACGCCCCCGATGAGCTGCTCGCCGATGTTCTCCTTCGTGACCTCGTTCTCGCCCTCGGCGTTCTGCGCGCCGGTCAGGACGCGCTCGATCACGTCATCGCCCTGGGTCACGAAGCCCGCGAGCTGCATCGAGAGATCCTCGGTGCGGTGCTTGAGGCCGAGCTCGTAGCTGATGAAGTCCTCGGGATCCAGGCCGGGGGACGGCGCCTCGAACTGGTTGCTGCGCGCGCCGTCCAGGCGCGTCAGGTCCGACAGGCTCGGAGCCCGGAAGCCCTGGGAGATCCCGCCGAAGACGGACACTGCCGTGTCGCGCTCGTCGACGATGCGGGTCTCGAAGCGAACAGAGCCCGTGACCGCGGAGAAATCCTCCTCGATGCTGAACTGCTCGTTCGTGTCGGTGTTTCGCACCTCGTTCGCGTCCGCGGACGCGTAGGTCGCCCGCACGCCAGTGGTCAGCGTCGTGTTCCCCGTGACGTCGAACTCGAGCTCTCCGTAGAGCCCGCCGAGGTCGTAGGACGCGTCGTCCGCGAGGGGGCCCTGGATCTCGTCGGCGGCCGTCTGGTCGTCGAACCGGTTCGTGAACGAGTCGACGCTGTCGCGGTAGTACTCCATGCCGAAGCGAAGGCGGCCGAACCCGACGTCCTTGGCCGCGCGCGAGGTCAGCCCGAGGGTCTGAACATCGAATCCGCGGAGCTCCAGTCGGTCTCCCGTGCGCTCTCGATAGCGCGCCTCCTTCTGGCGCTGGTAGCTCACGGTCGTCTCGGTCGTCAGCCCGTCCCGCTCCACCGCGTCGCCGTTCACGCGGACGTAGGCCAGCTCGCGCGTCTGGTCGAGGTCGCGCACCAGGTCGCTGCCGACGCTGCTCCCCGCAAAGGGGACCGCGAAGATGGTGCGGTGCGTGCGCGGTGCGTCGTCGATGTCGACGCGCTGGTAGGCGAAGGTGAGGGTCGTGCGGTCGTCGAGGAGGTGCTGCACCTTCGCGTCCGCGTCCCACTCGTCGTACCCGGTGTTCTCCAGGGTCGTCCCGCCGCCCTGCACGATGTCACCGAAGTCCTTGCGGCTACCGCCCGCGCGCCACGCGGTCCTCTCCCCGACCGCTCCACCCAGCTCGACGCGCTGGATGTTGTAGTTCTCGGCCGTGGCGAAGCGGGTGAAGATCTCTCCCCCGAGGGGCCGGTCCCAGATCGCCGGGTCCTTCGTGAACACCTGCACCGTGCCCCCGATGGCGTCGGAGCCGTAGAGGACCGAGCTGGGCCCCTTGACCACCTCGATGCGCTCGATCCCCAGCGGATCGATCGTGCCCATGTACTGGTTCGGCCCGCTGCGGAAGGTCGAGTTGTTCAACCGGACGCCGTCGATCAGCGTCAGCGTCCGGAAGCCGGTGAAGCCGCGGATGAACGGGGAGCCCTGGGCCGCGGAGGTCTCCTGGACCATGACGCCCGGCACGTCGCGAAGCGCCTGGGGGAAGGTCCGGAGCTGGTCGATGCGGGCCTCCGGGATGGTGTGCACGGCGTAGGGCACGTCGAAGGCCGCGTCGGCCTCGGTCGTGGCGGTCACGACGGTCGTCTCGAGGTCGAAGCTCGGGCCCCGAGGGGCGGCCTCCGGAGACGGCGGACCGGGCGCTTCCGCGTCCTGGGTCCTCTGGCTGGCGGGCTTCTGCGCGGCGACGGTCGTCAGGGGAGCGATCGCGGTGACGAGGAGCGGGAACAGCGGTCCGGGGAGCATGAGCGTGATCGGGGAGACCTGGAGAGCCACGGGCGCCACGAGGCGGTCGCTGGAGCCCTGCGAAGGGCATTCCAACGGCGAGGCTCGCCGGCCGTTCACGAATCGAGCAGAATCTTGGCCGTCGGCCGAACCGAACCGCAGTCGTTCCGTTGGACCGTCGCCGAGCCATGCCCCGCCCGATCCTCCGCCCCGCCCCCCCCACGGACGCCGCTGCCGGCGCCGCTGGCGGTGGTCAGGGCGGATCGAGCCTCGCGGTCTCCCTGGCGATCCACGGCGCGGCGATCGCAACCCTCGTCCTCGCCCTGGACATTACGGTCGATTTCCACGGTTCCCCCGAGCAGATCGTCGAGGCGCGGATCGAGCCCCGGCCCGCCCGGGCCCTCGCCCCCGACCCGGTACCGGTCCTCGACGAGGTCGAGGCCCCCCCACTCGACGAACCGGTCCTCGAGCCCCTCGAGGTCCCCGAGGCCGCTGCTCCGCGCACCTCCATCGTCGACGGGTCGTCCCTCGAC
>CBFIJG010000012.1:0-58812 GCA_965662915.1 Planctomycetota bacterium
CCGCCGGACCTCGGCGCGCGCGCCGTCGATCTCCTCCTTCGCTGCTGCGGCCGTCTCCAGCGCCTTCTGCGCCGCGCGGGCGGCGTCGAGCTCGCGGTCCAGCGCGGCGAGCCGGGCCGTCTGCTCGTCGGTCGGGAATCGCATGTAGGGCGGCTGCACGCCGCGCGCGAAGTCCGCCCCGCTCCGCCCTCCGGTCTCGGGCGCGCCGTCGAGGTTGTTGAGGAAGGCGTAGAGCTGGAAGAAGTCCTTCTGGCGGATGGGGTCGTACTTGTGGTCGTGGCAGACCGCGCACTGCAGCGTCAGCCCCATGAAGGCGGTGCCCACCGCGCTGACCCGATCGATGACGTTCCGCGAGAGGCTCTCCTCGGGGAGCATCGTGCCGCGGTCGATGATCATGTGCAGGCGCAGGAAGCCCGAGGCGGTGCGGTCGTCGACGGTGGCGCCGGGCAGCAGGTCGCCGGCCACCTGGGCGGTGACGAACTCGTCGTAGCCCATCCCCTCGTTCATCGCGCGGATGACCCAGTCGCGGTAGGGCGAGTGATCGCGGAAGTGGTCGTGGTGGACGCCGTTGGTGTCCGCGAAGCGAACGAGGTCCAGCCAGTACCTCGCCGCGTGCTCGCCGTGCGCGGGGCGCGCGAGGAGGTCGTCCACGAGCCGCTCGTAGGCGTCCTCGCGCCCGTCCTCGAGGAACGCACGGATCTCCGCCCGCGTCGGCGGGAGGCCGGTGAGGTCCAGGGAGAGGCGGCGGAGGAGGGTCCGCCGGTCGGCCCGCGGGGAGGGCTCGAGCCCCTCGGCCTCGAGGCGCGCGAGGACGTGTCGGTCGATGGCGCCTGTTCCCCAGGCCTCGTCATCCGTGGGCGGGAGCGGGCGGCGGCGCGGGGGGACGAAGGCCCAGTGCTCCTCGTAGGGCGCGCCGGCCTCGATCCAGCGGCGAACGATCTCGCGCTCCTCCTCGTCGAGGCCGTCGTCGTGGGCCTCCTGCGGCGGCATGCGCTCGTCCTCGAACTCGGTGACGAGCCGGTACCACACCTCGCTGTCCTCGAGGGAGCCGGGCGCGATCGCGGCGCCGCCGCCCCGCTCTCGATAGGCGCCCTCCTCGCCCGTGGCCTGGTCGAGTCGCAGGCCCGCGGCGCGGTCGGCGGCGTCGGGCCCGTGGCACGCGAAGCAGTGCTCCGCGAGGATCGGTCGCACGTCGCGGTTGAACTCGGGTGCGTCGGCCGCGGCGCTCTGTCCCGCGGACGAGGCGGTGAGCGTGATCGCGGACATCGCCGCCGCGGCGGCGAGCGCAGCGCGACGCGGCGCGCGACGTCGGGTTCGTGCCATGCCCCGATGTTGAGGGAGAACGGTCCGTTCCGCGACCTGCGCGCTGTGGTTACGCTCGGATCAGAGCGGTCCGCGCCTCGATGCCCGGACTGCGATTCACCCGCGCAGCGCCTCCTCGGCCCGTCGAACCATGATCCGTTCCGCCGTCCTCCTCGCCGCCGTCCTCTCCACCGCGACCTTCGCGCTGCAGCAGCCGGCGGACACCGCGCCCGACCAGCAGCCGCACTGGATCTGGATCGAGGAGGCCGCCGGCGACCAGGAGGTCGTGCTGGTCAGGACCTTCGAGCTCGACGCGGCGCCCGGGAGCGCCCGGCTCACGGCGACCTGTGACAACCAGATGGTCGTCACGCTCAACGGCGATCGGTTGGGCGTGCACAGCACCTGGGAGCAGGTGGTCTCGCGTGACGTTGCGGGCTCGCTGCGCGCGGGCGAGAACACCATCGAGGTGCGCTGCACCAACGAGGGCGGCCCGGCGGGGCTCGTCCTGCGGCTCGACCTCGGCGACGGCCGTCACGTGGTCAGTGACGGGAGCTGGCGCGCGGCCCTCGCGCAGCGCGCGCGCCGCGGCAGCTTCGACGACGCCACGGTCCTCGGACCGGTGGGGTCGGAGGACCTCCCCTGGAGCGGACGCATCACCGTCGAGGCCTTCGACGCCGGCGGCGGCGAGATGACCGCCGCGGACCCGCGCGAGCCGCAGCTCGCCCGCCCCGCGGAGCGCATCGCCCTCCCCGAGGGTTTCGTCGCCGAGCTGCTCTACCGCGTGCCCAACGAGGTGCAGGGCTCGTGGGTCTCCCTGGCCAACGGCCCGGACGGAACGCTGTTCGCCAGCGACCAGGGCGGCAAGGGCCTCTTCAGGATCGAGCCCGCGGCCATCGGCGACGCCGCGGCCGTGACGACGGTCGAGCGGCTCCCCGTCGACGTGAGCGGCGCCCAGGGGATGACCTGGGCCTTCGACTCGCTCTACGCCAACGTGAACGGTCAGGGGGTCTGGCGCATCCGCGACACCGACGGCGACGGCGAGTTCGACGACGCGGCGAACATCATCCCCCTCGGCAACGGCGGCGAGCACGGGCCCCACGCCGTCATGCCGACCCTCGACGGGACCGGGCTCTACTTCATCGCCGGCAACCACACGCTGCCCCCGGAGTTCGACGGCTCTCGCGCGCCGTCGAACTGGGACGAGGACCTGCTCCTCCCGCGGCTCTGGGACGCTCGCGGCCACGCCCGCGGCCGCGTGGCGCCGGGCGGGTGGATCGCCCGCTGCGACCCCGACGGCTCGAACATCGAGATCGTCAGCAGCGGATACCGCAACCAGTACGACATCGCCATGGACGCGGAGGGGGAGATCTTCACCTACGACGCGGACATGGAGTGGGACCTCGGCTCGCCGTGGTACCGCCCGACGCGCGTGTGTCACGTGACGAGCGGCTCCGAGTTCGGCTGGCGCAGCGGCACGGGCAAGTGGCCCGTGCACTACGAGGACTCGCTGCCGCCGGTGCTCGAGATCGGCCCCGGCTCCCCCACCGGCGTGCTCTTCGGAACGGGCGCGCAATTCCCCGCCCGTTACCAGCGCGCGCTCTTCGTCCTCGACTGGACCTTCGGGACGATCTACGCGGTCCACCTCGAGCCCGACGGCGCGAGCTTCGAGGCGACCAAGGAGGACTTCGCGTGGTCGAAGCCCTGGGCCGTCAACGACGCGGTCATCGGGGCCGACGGCGCCATGTACGTGACGGTGGGCGGTCGCGGCTCGCAGTCGGCGCTCTACCGCATTCGCTACGCGGGGGCGGAGTCCACCGATCCCGTGGAGGTTCGGGCGAAGAGCGGCGAGGAGGCGCGCCGCACGCGCCGCGAGCTCGAGGCGTTCCACGGCCGCGTCGACGCGGACGCCGTCGCGGCCGCCTGGCCGCACATGGACTCAGGGGATCGCTTCATCCGCTTCGCCGCGCGCATCGCGGTGGAGAACCAACCCGTGGAGACGTGGCGCGCGCGGGCCCTCGCCGAGGAGCGGCCGCGCGCGGCCGTGGCCGCCATGGTGGCCCTCGCGCGTCAGGGCGCGTCGGAGGACCTCGAGCCCATCGTCTCGCGCCTCCTCACCCTCAACCCGGGTCGCCTCGAAGAGTCCACGCGCCTCGGCGCGCTGCGCGCCATGGGCCTCGCCTTCGCGCGGCACGGCGCCCCCTCGCCCGAGCTCGAAGCGCGCGTCCTCGCGGAGCTGGAGCCGCGCCTGCCGTCGGGTTCGGACGCCGAGAACCTCGAGCTCGTGCGGCTGCTCGTCTTCCTCCAGTCCGACGAGGTCGTCAGGCGCACGATGGGTCTCATCCGCGACGGCGGCGACGAGCCCCTGCCCCCCTGGGGCGAGCTCGCGAAGCGCAACGACACCTACGGCGGTCCGATCGCCAAGATGCTCGCGGACATGCCGCCCACCCGCGGGATCGGCTACGCGCTGGCTCTGCGCCGGGCCGACAGCGGCTGGACGCCCGAGCTCAGGCGCGAGTACTTCACCTTCTTCCAGCGCGCGGCGGAGCACCCCGGCGGCGCGAGCTACTCGGGCTTCCTCGAGGACATCCGCGAGGACGCGGCGCTGGGCCTCACGGTCGAGGAGGAGCGCAACTACGCGGACCTGCTGGGCACGTCGCTCCTCGCGGCGCTGCCGGAGAACATCACGCCGCCCAAGGGGCCGGGCCGCGCCTGGACCCACGCCGAGGCCAGCGAGCTCCTGGGTGAGCGACTCCTCGGCCGCGACCACGCCGCCGGGGAGAACCTCTTCCACGCGGCGTCCTGCTCGGCCTGTCACCGCTTCGACGGCGCGGGCGGCGCGATCGGCCCGGACCTGACCACCGTCGGCAACAAGTTCTCCGTGGCGGACGTGCTCCTGGCCATCCTCGAGCCGAGCGCGGCGATCTCGGACCAGTACGCGTCGCACGTCGTCGCCGACTCCGACGGCCGGATCGCTGAAGGCATCCTGGTCGAGGACGAGGAGGAGGTGCGGGTCTACGAGGGCGACGCCAGCGCGGAGCCCGTCGTCTTCGACCGCGACTCGATCACGGCGCGGCGCGAGTCGAAGGTCTCGCAGATGCCCGCCGGCCTCGTGGACGCCATGAGCGCCGAGGAGCTCGCGGACCTCGTGGCCTACCTCGTCTCCGGCGGCGATCCGAAGGCCGAGGTCTTCCGCAAGGAAGAGGGCAGCCGCTGATCCGTCGCGGCGCGCGGGGCTCGCTCCGGGCGCGCGGCTCCTGCGCACCGGCGGATCCGAGCGCCCCCGCATTCAGGGTGCTCGGTCCAGGGCGCCCGGTCGAGCTGTCTCCGTCGACGCAGCCGGGCTGAGGCGGCCCGGTCGAGGCTGCTCAGTCCAGAGGGATCCTGGCCGTGAAGGTCCGGCCCGGATCGTTCGTGAGCGCCGTGCGCACGAGGGTGCTCCACGACGTCCCGGGCACGCCCGAGAACACCTCGGCGTCGTTGAGCGTGATGGTGAGCTCGGACTTCATGTCCACGACCGCGTCCGAGAGCAGCACCGCGAGCCCGGGGGCCTCGCCGTTCGTACGGATCTCGATCGTGCCCGCCTCACGGTCGACCGTCGCGTCCACGGTCACGCCCGTGGCGGGCGTCGGCCAATCGAGCCAGTAGAACGACGTGCGCCAGGTGAGCGACGGCTCCCAGACCACGCGTTCGGGGTGGGGATCGCGGGTGAAGCCGTCGATGCGCGTGAGGAGCGCTTCGGTGCCGCCCTCCGGGAACCCGTGCCCGCGATCCCCGACCTCCCAGTACGTGAAGTCCTCGAACCCGCCGTAGCGGCCCTTGCACTCCTCGACCTTGAGGACGGCCGCCTGGTTCGGCTCCGGCGGCACGCGCGGGTCGTCCGTGCTCTGGAACACGCACATGGGCAGGTTCCGCAGGTTCGGGACGATGCCCTCCTGGACGTCGATGATGTCCGTCGTCCCGAGGGCGTAGACGGGCGTGATCGAACCCGCGGAGGGGACCGCCGCCGCGAAGAGGTCCGCGTGGTGCGCGCTCAGGACCCAGGATCCGTAGCCACCCATGGAGTGACCGCCGATGAACACCTGGTCGGCGGGGACGTCGAAGGTGCGACGCGCCTCGTCGATGAGGGTCATGATCCATTCCTCGGTGCCCGAGTCGGTCCAGCCGCGCTCGGTGGCCTCGAGGGCCTGGGGGTAGATCGAGAGCCAGCCGCGCTTGTCGGCTGAGCTGCGGTAGGTGCGGTAGCAGCCGGACGCGTCGGCGCTGCCGACGCCCCCGCCGTGCAGGCCGATGAAGAGGCCCTTCGGCTTCTTGGTCTTCCCGCTGAGGAAGAACCGGCCGCGGCGCTCGTCCTCCCAGTACCAGTGCTCGCCGCCCTTCCTCGGCAGCTCGCGTCCGTCCTCCCAGGCCTTCTCGATGCTCTTGAGGAGCTTCTTCCGCTTGGAGCCCGACGGCGCCTCGAGCGCGGCGTAGGGCTCGAGCAGCGCGTCGACCCGCGCGCGAGAGTCGGCGCGGTAGGGTTCGACGGCCTGCAGCTTGGCGAGGAGCGCTTTCAGCTCACGGGACGAGGGGGGACGGACGTCGTCCTGGGGCGCCAGCAGCGGCGCGGCCGAGACGAGGAAGGCACAGGCGATCATGGCAGCGACTCCAGCGCGGGGCGGTGCGCCCGATGTCAGGGCGAGGTGAGGGATGGTGCGCGCGTCAGCGGGGGCGTCCCAAGACGCGGGCGGGCTCCCTTCCATCTCGGAAGAGGGCCCGCCCGCGGAGCGAGAGCGCGCTCGCCGTCAGTCGCGGTTGTTGGCGAGGATCGCCAGCAGGCGGAGCAGCTCGATGTAGAGCCAGACGAGGGTCACGATCAGCGCGAAGGCGCCGAACCACTCCATGTACTTCGGAGCGCCGCTCCTCGTGCCGCGCTCGATGAGGTCGAAGTCGATGAGCAGGTTGAACGCGGCGAGGCCCACCACGAACAGCGAGAAGCCGATGCCGATGGCCCCGCTGCGGTGGAAGCCGATGTCGAGGCCGAAGAAGCCGAGGACGAAGTTGATCAGGTAGAAGAACATGATCCCCGCGGTCGCGGCGATCACGATCGAGCGCAGCTTCTCGGTGACCCTGATGACGCGGAACGCGTACAGGCCGAACATCGCGAAGGACACGGCGAAGGTCAGGACGACCGCGGAGAACACGATGCTCCCGCCCACGCCGAAGAGCGCGTTCTCGCCGCTGAACTGGGTGGCGTAGACGGCCGAGATCGCGCCGAGGAAGAGGCCCTCGAGCAGCGCGTAGGGCAGCGCGAACATCGGCGCGAGCTTCGGCTTGAACGAGATGACCATGGCCAGGATCAGGCCGCCGATCACGCCGCCGAAGGCCCAGGGCATGGGGTTCGCTCCCGCGAGGGTCTTCTGGTAGGTGAAGGCCGCGGCGACGGTGGCCGCGAGGAGCAGGAGGGCCGTCTTGGCCATCGTGCCCTGCACGGTCATGGGCGCCGACACGACGGCGGAGGAGCCGGAGTCTCCCTGGCGGAAGGAGACTCCCTGGAAGACTGACTCGCGAAGGACGGGGTTGCCGGATTTCATGATGGGGTCGGGCTGTGCGGCGTTCTGGAGCGGAGCGCGCCCGGGAAGGAGCGCGGCGACACGACCCATAGGATAGGCCCCCGGCGAGACCAAGCGGAGAGATGGGCTCTCGTTCAGCCCCGTCCCAGCCAGCGCACGATCGGATCGTCGAAGGAGACGGCCTCGCGGGCCAGGAGCGGCTCCCCGTAGCGGCGGCGGATCCGCTCGCCGAAGGTCCGGGCCTTCGTCTCGACGCGCTCCCAGATGTCCGAGCCGTAGAGGAAGTGCTGGCCCGCGTCCCCTTCACCGGACGACTCGAGCTGGGTCGCGTAGGCCATGACCGCCTCGCGCTTGCGCTCCCAGACCGGCTCGACGTCCACCACGAAGGTGGGCTCGAAGGGGGTGTGGGACATGAAGTGCAGGAGCTGGGCGGGACGGCGCGCGTCCGGGCCGCCGGTGACCTCGGCCAGGCGGCGGAGACCGGACAGGTACCACGCCTCCTTCGTGAGTCGCGCGGAGGCCTCGTGGTCGGGGTGCGGGTCGTCGAGGTGGTGTCCGATCACGAGCTCCGGGCCGAGCTCGCGCAGGTGCCTCGCGAGGGCCTCGCGCGCCTCGGTGGTCACCTGGACGCGCCCGTCCGGCTGGTCGAGGTTCCCCCGCCAGGCGAGGCCGAGGATCTCGGTGGCGCGCGCCGCCTCGGCGTCTCGGTCCGCGCGGCTCCCCCGCGTGCCCATCTCGCCGCGCGTGATGTCGAGGACGCCGACGCGCGCGCCCGCGTCCACGAGCCGGAGGATCGTGCCCCCCGCGGAGATCTCGGCGTCGTCGGGGTGGGCGGCGACGACGAGGACGTCGAGCTGTCGTTCGGTCATGGCTGCGTGGAGGGCGATGGGCCCGGTGG
The DNA here is from genome assembly GCA_965662915.1 of Planctomycetota bacterium. Taxonomy (GTDB): domain Bacteria; phylum Planctomycetota; class UBA1135; order UBA1135; genus Saltatorellus. The sequence goes on from CBFIJG010000012.1 coordinate 7,750, forward strand.
ACTGCTGGGAGCTTCGCTTCCCGGACCCGGCGGGAGGCGCGCGTTCCGTTCAGTGGCTCTCGGGCTCCTCGATGTGCAGGGCGATGGGCTCCGCGGAGGCGCTCGGGAGCTCACGCCTCAGCATGTCCACGAACGCGTGGGCACCGAAGCGCGCGGCGAACTGGAAGGGCCCGAGGACGCGTTCCTGGGGGACGCCCCGCGGCATCAGCGTGTGGTTCACGCGGCGCACCTGGCGCTGTCCCTTGCCCGCGCGGTTCTGGTGCACGCGCAGGGCCTTGTCGATCACCTTGCCGATGGACTGCTGCACGTGCCCGGCGGTCTTCTTGAGCGTGATCGCGAGGGCCGGCTCGAGCGCGGCGAGGGCCGCTTTGTGGGTCAGCAGACGGGCGGCGGCGTCCTCGCCCAGTGCGCGCAGCGCGGCGACGACCTCGGGCTCGCCGGCGCCGTCATCGGCCGGCGAGAACTCGCCGCCGGCGCGCAGCACCTCCACGAGCGAGGCCTCGACTCGCTCGAGGGCGTAGCGGGTGTCGCCGTCCACCAGCACCGCCGAGACCCGGGGGAGGAAGGGCGTTCGCGGCAGTCCCGCGGCGTCGCGGGCGGGGCCGCCCTGGGCGATGTAGCCGAGCTCGCCCCAGCCGCCGACGTAGGTGCACGTGGGCAGCACGGCGTCCTGAACGAGGGGGCGCAGGACCGCGCCGGCGCTCCACTCCGCGGGCGCGTCGACGAGCAGGGCGCCGAGCTCGGCGTGGGTGCGCGAGCCGGGTTCGCCGTCGAGGACGAAGCCCTCGCCGCCCGCGCGCAGCGCGACGCGCTCGCCGTCGACGTGCCGGTAGACGAGCGCCGCGGCGCTGCCCGCGTCGGTCCCGACGTCCCCGACGGGGATCGCGGCCTCGAGGCCGCAGCCCCGCAGCTCCTCCTCGCCGGCCCGCAGGGCGTCGAGGAGCCCGCCGCGCCCCATGGGTCCGGACACGATACGGCCCAGCTCGCTCGAGAGCTGGGTCCTGATCCAGTCGGGCTCGACCACGATCAGTCCGTGACGGCCGCAGAGCTCGGAGAAGACGCGGGTCAGCGCGCGCGGGAGGGTCTCGCCGTCCCGCGGCATGAACAGATCGAGCGCGGCGTCGGCGCCCTCGTGCTCCTCGACCATCGTGCGCAGCTGGGCGCGCAGGGCGTCGAGGCGCTGGGCGTCGGCGGAGACGGGGAGGTCGCCGAGGGGGATGCGGCCCGAGGAGAGGCCGGCGAGGGCCGCCTTCTGCAGGTCGAGGTTGCGGTTGAGCTGCCAGGCGTGATGGACCTCGGCGACGTCGTGGTCGTCGGCGTGGTTCCAGAACACCGCGGCCACACGCGTGCCCCAGCGCTCGCCGAGCTCGTCCGCGAGCCGGCAGGCCTGGATCGCCTTGTAGAGGCTGTAGAGCGGCGAGGTGAGGAAGCCGGGCTGCTGGCCGGTGACGACACACGGCACACCGTCACGCCGCAACGCTTCCAGGCGCTCGGCGGCCGCGGGGTGGAGGGTGATGCCCGCGCGTTCGGTCCCGCTGGCGATCGAGTCCACGAGGGCCGCGCGCTCCTCCTCGCCGAGGCGCTCCGCGGGCCTGGGGATCTCCGCGGCGCTGCGCGGGGCCGGGACGGGGCCGAAGGCGGCTCCCGCTGCGAGGGCCGCGCGCGCGGCGTCGGAGAGCCCGTGGACGTCCGCGGGCAGGGCCTCCTGGGTGACGTTCATGACCGGAGCAGCGGCGCGAGGTCCTCGCGCATCGCCGCGATGGCCCGCGCCGAGGCGTCCTTCCAGTGACCGCCCGAGGAATCCTTCGCGTGGGCGAAGAGGATCCCGCGCGAGCTGTTCACCAGCGCGCCGTGGGGGCCGTCGCTGAAGGCCGCTGCCAGGCCCTCCGCAGTCCCGCCCTGCGCCCCGTAGCCGGGCAGGAGCAAGGGCGTGCGCGGCATGAGCTGGCGCAGGGCACCGAGCTCGGCCGGATGGGTGGCGCCGACGACGGCGCCCACCGAGCTCCATCCGCTCTCCCCCACCAGCTCCGCGCCCCAGGCCGCCACCGCGCGCGCCATGTGCTCGGCGACGTTGCCGCCGTCCGCGAGCTCGAGGGCCTGCAGGTCGGCGCCGCCGGGGTTCGACGTGCGGACGAGGACGTAGATGCCCGCGTCCGCCGCGCGGCAGGCGTCCACGAAGGGGGTGATCGAGTCGCTCCCCAGGTAGGGGTTGACCGTCGCCGCGTCGCACATGTGGCTGCGCTCGGCGCCGCTCAGGCACGCCTCCGCGTAGGCGGCCGCGGTGCTGCCGATGTCACCGCGCTTGACGTCACCGATGACGAGCAGGCCGGCGTCCTTCGCCGCCGCGACGACCCGCTCGAAGGCCGCGACGCCGTCGGCGCCGAGGACCTCGAAGAACGCCGCCTGGGGCTTCACCGCGGGAACCGTGCCCGCGCAGAGATCCACGATCTCCAGCAGGAAGCGCTCCATCGCGGCGGCGCGTTCGGCGCGCGGGGCGCCGGCGTCCCGCGCGACCGCGTACTCGTCCGGCAGGTGGGTCAGGTGCGGGTCGAGCCCGACGACGATCGACGTCCCGGCGGCCTCCACCGCCCCGTGGAGGCGGTCGGCGAAGGGGGCGCTCACGCCTTGTCGCCCTCTGCGCCGTCCGCGGTCGGCGTCTCCATTCCCAGCGCCTGCCAGCGCTCGTGGGCCTCGTCGAAGTCCGTGACGCGCTCGGACTCGGGCACGAGCACGCCCGCCGAGACGGTGACGCGCAGCGCCTCGTCGACGCTGATGTCCAGCGGGATCAGCTTGTGCGCAGGCAGGAAGACCGTGAAGCCGGTCATCGGCATCGGCGAGGTGGGGATGAACACCGACAGGTAGGTGCCGTCGAGCTCCTCGTGGACGGTCTTGAGCCCGCCGCCGGTCACGAAGCCGATCGCCCACACGCCCTCGCTCGGATACGGCGCCGCGACGACGGTGTCGAACTCGAGCTCGTTGTCGGACAGGAAGAAGTCGACCAGCTGCTTGGTGTAGGGGTACACCGACCGCACCAGAGGGATCCGCGTCAGCGCCTTGTCGAATCCGGTGATCAGCGAACGGCCGAGGAAGCCGCTGGCGAGGTAGCCCAGGAACAAGACGATGGTCGCTGCGATGACGAGCCCGACCCAACGGGGCACGGGGATCGAGTCCCGCAGCTTGGCGCGGTCGATCGCGAGGCTGCCGAAGTCGCGGACGAACGTGTAGCGCTCGTCGCGGTAGTTCTCGATGGCCGCGAGGGCCTCGGGCGCGTCGATGGTCCCGAGCTCCCGTCCGGCGCCGATCCTGTCCTGGAGGCTCGTCGGGAGACTCTCGAGGTCCACGAAGGTCTTCGCCCGAGGGTCGACGTTCATCATCCCCAGCGCCTGCCACCCGACGGCGTTGCTGTCGAGGACCGTGAGGATGGTCGCGTTGATGGGCTTCGTGAGGTAGGTGTTCACGAACTGCACCACCGTCGCGAAGATGAAGATCGTCAGGACGGTGGGCAGCAGGACGACCAGTCCGCGCACGAAGAAGTTCTTCTGCTTGTTCTTCTCCCGCTTCTGACGCCGCCGCTCGCGCTTTGCGGCCTTCTTCAGCTTCTTCTCTTCCGGGCCGGGCATGGGGTTCGAGAGGGTAGCCGACGGAGCCCGGGGCCGCTCGGCCCAAGCGCGGTTAGAACAGGCCCATGATCCTCGCCGTCGCGCTCCCGTTCCTCGTCGCTCCACCCCCCGAGGCCGCCTCCGAGACGCCTCGGAATGTCGTCGTCGTCTTCGCCGACGACCTCGGGCCCGGCGAGGTCTCCCACTCGGGCGGCGTCGTCGCCACGCCCCACGCCGACCGGCTGGCGGAGGAAGGAATGCGCTTCACCGACGCCCACACCACCTCGTCGGTCTGCACCCCCTCTCGCTACTCATTGCTCACTGGCCGCTACGCCTGGCGCACCAGGCTCCAGTCAGGGGTCTTCCTGAACGTCGCGGCGAAGCCCCTGATCGCGCCGGAGGAGGAGACCCTCGCGAGCCTCTGTCGCCGCGCCGGCATGCGCACCGCGGTCTTCGGCAAGTGGCACCTCGGTCTCGGCTGGGAGCGGGCCGACGCGGAGCCCGTCGCCGCGCCGCCCGAGGGAGCCAACACCCATGGATCCTGGACGGTGGACTACGAGCGTCCCTTCGCGGGAGGGCCCCTCGCCCTCGGCTTCGACCGCTTCGTAGGTGTCTGCTCCTCCCTCGACATGCCGCCCTACCTCTTCCTCGTGGACGACCGCGCGGAGGAGCTGCCGACCACCAACAAGCGGTGGGTGCGATGGGGCGCGGCTGCCGAGGACTTCGAGGCCGAGGACGTGCTCGCGCGTCTCGGGGCCGAAGCCGCGGGCTTCATCGCGGAGAGCGCCGCCGCCGACGAGTCCTTCTTCGTCTACGTCCCGCTCACCTCCCCCCACACCCCGGTCGTGCCCTCGGCGGACTTCCGCGGACGGACGGGGCTGGGCGACTACGCGGACTTCCTCGTCGAGACCGACCACGTCCTCGGTCAGGTCCTCGGCGCGCTCGACGCGGCCGGCGTCGCGGACGACACGCTGGTGCTCTTCACCAGCGACAACGGCTTCGCGCCCTACGTCAAGATCCCCGAGCTCGAGGCTGCGGGGCAGCAGCCGAGCGCAGGATGGCGCGGCGCGAAGGCGGACATCTACGAGGGCGGACACCGCGTCCCCTTCCTCGTGCGCTGGCCCGGACGGGTGGCGGCGGGTGCCAGCGAGGCGCGGACCGTGAGCACCGCGGACGTCCTGGCGACCCTCGTCGAGCTGCTGGACGTGACGCCCCGCGAGGGCGCCGGCGTCGACTCCTTCAGCTTCGCGCCGGCACTGCTCGGCCGCGCGCAGGCGCCCCGGCCCTTCACGGTGCACCACTCGATCAACGGTTCCTTCGCGATCCGCAAGGGGCGCTGGAAGCTCTGCCTGTGCCCGGGCTCCGGTGGCTGGAGCGCGCCGCGTCCCGAGAAGGCCTGGGCCGACGAGTCCCTCCCGCGGGTCCAGCTCTTCGACCTCGTGGAGGACCCCGGCGAGACGGTGAACGTCGCCGCGCAGCACCCTGCGCTGGTGGAGGCCCTGGCCGCTCGCCTCGCCCGCACCGTCGAGCAGGGCCGCAGCACGCCCGGCCCTGACGCGCCCGTCGCCGCGCGCCCGAAGTTCCGGGAATCCCTGCTCGAGCGGCTCCCCGTGCTGGGCCGCTGACCGCGGCGGTCGCTCCGGATTCACCACGAATACGGGCGAGCGCCGCCCGTAGGCTCCTGTCCCATGGACGAGAAGGCCGTACGCCAGTGGTGCATGTTCATGCACCTGAGCCAGTTCGCCGGCTACGTGATTCCCTTCGCGGGGATCATCGCGCCGATCGTCATGTGGCGGACGCGCGCCGATGAGAGCGATGAGATCGACGAGCACGGCCGGATGATCGTGAACGCGATGCTCTCGTTCTTCTGCTACTGGATCACCGCGATCATCCTCTGCTTCGTCTTGATCGGGTTCCCCTTGGTCTTCGCGCTCGCCATCGCCTCCATCGCCTTCCCGATCATCGGCGCCATCAAGGCCGACGAGGGAGTGCTCTGGCGCTACCCGCTGGTCATCCCCTTCCTCTGAGCCGATGCCCGCGGGCGGCGGGCCATCGAAGGGAGAGCCCGGCCTGCGCGCCGGTCGCGCTGCGCTGCAGCGCGGATCGGTCGGGCGGTGGCGGCGCCGCGGGCCGTGGTCGACAATCGCGCCATGCTGTCCACCATCTTGCTTGCGGTCGCCGCCGCTCCCCAGGAACCCGACGCCGCTCCCGCTCGACTGCTCGGCGAGACGGACCGCGCGATCCAGTCCTGGATCGACCAGGGCCTCGTGCCCGGCGCGGTGCTGCTGCACGAGCGGATCGGGGAGGAGGCGCCGGCCGCGCGAGCCTTCGGGCGGGCCGGCCGCTTCGGCGGGGCGCCGGACATGGAGGCCCGGACCGTGTTCGACCTCGCCTCCCTCACGAAGGTCGTCGCCACGGCGACGAGCGTGATGGTCCTCGTCGACGAGGGCCGCGTGGAGCTAGACGAGCCAGTGGCGACGTACCTGCCCGAGTTCGGACGGAACGGCAAGGAGTCCATCACCGTCGAAGAGCTCCTGCTCCACCGCGGCGGCCTGATCCCCGACAACGCGCTCGCCGACTACGAGGACGGCCCCGAGGAGGCCTGGCGGCGCATCTGCGCCCTGCCGACGAGGGAGGAGCCGGGCAGCGCGTTCACCTACACCGACGTCGGCTTCATCGCCCTCGGTGAGCTCGTCGAGCGGGTCGACGGGAGGCCCCTCGACCGCTTCGCCGCCGAGGAGATCTTCGTCCCCCTCGGCATGGCCGACACCTGCTTCAACCCGCCGGCGTCGCTGCGCGTGCGCTGTGCGCCGACCGAACGGCGCGGCGGTGCCTGGATGAGAGGCGAGGTCCACGACCCGCGTGCTCACCTCCTCGGGGGCGTGGCGGGCCACGCCGGGCTCTTCTCCACCGCCTCCGACCTCGGGCGGTGGTGCCGCATGATCCTCGGCGGCGGCGCTGCGGAGGTCGACGGAAGACCCGTCCGCGTGCTCAGCGAGGGCGCGGTCTCGGAGATGACGAGGACTCGCTGGCTACCGGGGGGCGAGGACGGGCGCGCGCTCGGCTTCGACGTGGACACGGCTTACTCCTCGCCGCGGGGGAGCGGCTTCCCGCGCGCCGCGAGCTTCGGGCACACCGGGTTCACCGGGACGTGCTTCTGGCTCGATCCCGCCGCCAAGGCCTACTACGTCCTCCTCACCAACCGCGTGCACCCCGACGGTCAGGGCAAGGTCACGGGCCTGCGCCGGCGGATCGGCACGCTCGTGGGCGCCTACCACGGACTCAACGAGGTGGCGCTGCGCTCCGCGGTGACCCTCGGCGTCGATCGCTACACGGCGGACGACCTCGGCGGGAAGGGGGCGCGCGTCGCCGTCATCACGAACGCGACGGGCCGCGACGCGCGCGGAAGGCGGACGATCGACGTGCTCGCGAGCGACCCCGACGTCGACCTCGTGCGCATCTTCTCGCCCGAGCACGGGCTCTTCTCGAAGCTCGAGGGAGACGTGGGCGACGCCACCGACGAGGCCACGGGCCTGCCGGTCTACAGCCTCTACGGGGACACGCGCGAGCCCACCGACGAGATGCTCGAGGGCCTCGACGCCGTGGTGTTCGACATCCAGGACATCGGCGTCCGCTACTACACCTACATCTCGACCCTCGGGCTCGCGATGGGCGCCTGCGGTCGCAGGGGCGTGCGCGTCGTCGTCCTCGACCGGCCCAACCCGATCACCGGAGGCCGCGTCGAGGGCCCGGCGTGCGACCCGGAGCGCCTCTCGTTCATCGCGTGGCGTCCGATGCCCGTCACGCACGGGATGACCGTGGGCGAGATCGCGCGCATGTTCCGCGGCGAGTGGGGCCGGATCGAGTGCGACCTGACCGTCGTCCCGATGGAGGGCTGGTCGCGCGCGATGTGGTGGGAGGACACCGGCGTGCGCTGGATCGATCCCTCGCCCAACATGCGCAACCCGACCCAGGCGGTGCTCTACCCGTGCGTCGGGCTGCTCGAGGGCGCCAACCTCTCGGTGGGACGCGGCACGGACGAGCCTTTCGAGCGCTTCGGCGCGCCCTTCATCGACGGGCCGGCTCTGGCCGCCGCGCTCTCGGCGGCGGACCTCCCGGGCCTGCGCTTCTCCGCGATCGAGTTCACCCCTGACGCGTCCAGGTTCGCGGGCGAGCGCTGCGAGGGCGTGCACATCACCGTGACCGATCGCGACGCGCTCTGCCCCGTGGAGGCCGGGCTCGCGATCGCCTGGCTCTTGAACCGTCTCCACGGCGTCGATCTGGAGCTCGGTCGCCTCGACGCCCGGCTGATGAGCCAGCGCACGTGGGCCCGACTCCTGGCAGCGCCCGACTGGCGCGGGATCGCCGAGTCCTGGTCGTCTGACGTCGCGCAGTTCCTCGCGCGGCGCGAGCGCTACCTCATCTATCGCTGAGAGAGTTGCTCGCCGGCCGCCCTGCCCCAAGGTCTCGAGCCCGCTGACGGTCGCCCGCGAGCTCGAACGATCGAGGTTCGAGAGGCGCCCTCGGCCGACGGAATCTCATGCGGCCGTGAGGGGGACTCCGCAGCCCGTGTCGCGGGCCTGTACGGTGCTCCCATGGCTGCACCTCTCCTGCGCGCGCTCCCCCTCCTGCCCCTGCTCCTGGCCTGTGGCTCCATCGCCGCGCAGGATCCCCGAGAGCCCGTCCATCTCACGGAGCTGGCGCTCCCCGACGGCTGGCGCGCATCGGGTGTCGAGCTCGTGGGCCAGCCCATGTCGGCGCACCTCTCCACGGGCTGGATCCTCGCCGGACCCGACGCCTCCTTCGAGGTCGAGGTGAGCCTGGCGGACGCGACGTCGACGGCGGCGTCGGTGACCTTCGGCGGCAACCACGTCGGGCTCTGCGGCCGGGACGGGATGCCCTTCGTGGAGGGGCCGCTCTTCGGCGGCCGCGCCAGCGCGCTGGTGGAGACGGACGTCTCGTCCGGCCAGCGCGTCCGTATCGGGGTCGCGCGCGAGGACGGCCATGTGATCGTGCGCTGGGACGGAGAGCAGGTGCGGCGGGCGGCCGACCCCGGGGGTTCTCTCGGCGAGGTCAGGCTGCGGCCCCGGCGGGACGTCATGACGGTCCACTCGATCCTCGCGCGCGGCTGCGAGGCGGCGCCGCGGCCCGTGGGCCGCTCCGTGCCCGTCTGGCGCGCCGGGGACGACGGGGTGCACACCTACCGGATCCCGGCGATGGTCCTGTGCGCGAACGGGGAGCTGCTCGCCTTCGCGGAGGCGCGCCAGGGAAGCTCCGGGGACACCGGGGACATCGATCTCGTCGCGAGGCGATCGGCGGACGGCGGCCGTACGTGGAGCGCACAGACGGTGGTCTGGGACGACGGCGCGAACACCTGCGGCAACCCCTGCCCCGTCGTGACGGAGGACGGCGCGATCGTGCTCCTCTCCACCAGGAACCTCGGCCACGACCACGAGTCCGAGATCATCGCGGGCACCTCGGAGGGGACACGCACGATCTGGGTGCTGCGGAGCGAGGACCACGGCGTCACCTGGTCCGCGCCGGAGGAGATCACCGCCGACGTGAAGGACCCCGGGTGGACCTGGTACGCGACCGGCCCCGGCGCCGGCATCCGGATGGAGCGCGGCGCGCACGCCGGCCGGCTCGTGATCCCCTGCGACCACATCGAGCGCGGCACCAGGCGCTATCTCTCCCACGTGATCCACAGCGACGACGGTGGCCGCACGTGGCTCCTCGGCGGCTCGAGTCCGCTGGACCAGGTGAACGAGTGCGAGGTCGCCGAGCTCGAGGACGGCTCGCTGCTGCTCAACATGCGCAACTACGACCGCGCGCAGCGCACGCGGCAGCAGACGGTCAGCGACGACGGCGGGCACACGTGGCGCGATCAGCGCCACGTGCCCGAGCTCATCGAGCCCATCTGCCAGGCGAGCCTGCGTCGGCTCTCCTGGGCGACCGAGGAGGAGCCGGGGGTGCTCCTCCTCTCCAACCCCGCGAGCCGCGGCGCGCGCGAGGCCATGACCCTGCGCGCTTCCTTCGACGACGGCGCCACCTGGCCCTGGAGCGCCCTACTGGACGCGGGGCCGGCGGCCTACTCGTGCCTCCAGAGGCTGCCCGACGGGACGGTCGTCTGCCTGTACGAGTCGGGGCCTTACCGCGAGATCCGCGCGCATCGAGTCGAGCCGCGAGACCTCCCCACGCGGCCCTGAGTCGCGCAAGCCTGCGGGCGCCGCGCGTCGACGTCGTCGTTCACCGGCGATGCCGCCAGGCGCTCGCTCTCGGTCGCGAGCCCTTCAGCCGAGGCGCTCGAGGAATCTCTTCGCGACCGCGTCGGCGAGGGGGAGACCGCGCTGCGTGAGCTTGTACGCGCCCGAGGGAAGGCGCTCGAGAAGGTGGTGGCCCCGCAGTTCCTCGGCGAGGAGGGCGGCCGCCGCGGCGGACTCCTCGTCCGCGCCCGCGGTGCTCCGAGCATCCTCCGGATCGACGCCGGCGGCGAGGCGGAGGCCCAGCCACCAGGTCTCCGCGAGGCGCGCGGCGGGACCCGGGTCCTCGCGCCAATAGGTGGCGTGGCCCTCGGCGGCGACGCGGCGAAGGTAGGGGGCGATCCCGCGAGGGTTGCCGGCGCGGGAGTGGCCGACCTTGGAGACGGCGCCGGGCCCGATGCCCACGTAGGCGCCGTTGCGCCAGTAGCCGATGTTGTGGACGCACTCCTCGCCGGGGCGCGCGTGGTTCGAGATCTCGTAGGCGTCGAGTTCGTGCTCCGCGGTCAGGCGGCGTGTGGTCTCGAACATGGCGAGCTCCACCTCCTCCGGCGATCGTTCGAGGCGGCCGCGGTCGAGCCAGCGCTTGAAGCGCGTGTCCTCCTCGAAGGTGAGGTTGTAGGCGGAGAGGTGCTCGGGTCCGAGGGCCAGCACGCGGCCGAGGTCGCGCTCCCAGCTCTCGGCGGTCTGGTCGGGCACGGCGTAGATCATGTCCACGTTGAGGTGCTCGATGCCCGCGGCGCGCGCGGCGTCGTAGGCGCGGAAGGAGTCCTCGGCGGAGTGCACCCGGCCGAAGAGTTCGAGCGTCGCGTCGTCCAGTGACTGGAAGCCGATGGAGAGCCGCGGCACGCCGAGGGCCTTGAGAGCCGCTGCCTTGCTCCGGTCGAGGGACTCGGGGTTGCACTCGGCCGTGACCTCGACGGCGCTCGCGCGCCAGCCCGTGAGGTCGTCCAGGCCGTCCAGCACCACGCGGAGCTGCTCGGCGGTGAGCAGCGACGGCGTGCCGCCGCCGATGAAGACCGTGCGAGGAGCGCGGGGCGCGCGCTCCGCTGCCTCGCGCAGGATCGCCGCCACCATGCCGTCGACGTCCTGGCCCTCGTCGGGAACCGAGAAGAAGTCGCAGTAGTGGCACTTGGCCGCGCAGAAGGGCAGGTGCACGTAGAGCGGCGTCCCCTCGGGGGCTCGCTCGAGGGGCGCCGGCGGCGCGGCGGGAGCGGCGTGCTCGCTCATGCTCGCCCTCAGTCGACCCGCAGGGTCGCGGTGCGCCGGAGGCCCGGCTCGAGGACGACGTCGAGCTCTCCCAGGTCGACGACGCGGCCGTAGCGATCGACGCCCTTCGCGATGATGTGGTGCGGTCGCGCGGCGAGACCGCGGATCGGGAAGAGCGCGCCGTCCTGGTCCAGCTCGATCCCGGGCCCGGTCAGGCTGAAGGTCGCCACGTGGGGTTTGCGCCCGTCCGGCTCGTCGCGGGCCATCACGATCGTGCGCAGGTCGCCGATGCGCCGGCCGGAGACGCGCAGGTCGAGCTCGCCCGCGGGGTGCAGGCGCACGGCCTTCTGTCCGGGCTTCCGCGGATCGACCATGACGTGCGTCGCCGCGTAACCGTCGGCCGCGACGCGCAGCCAGATCGGACGCTTCGCGTCGAGGTCGGGGAGGGTCAGCGGCGAGTCGGCGCCCTCGATCAGGAGATCGAAGGCCGGGGCGTCGTCGCCGAGCCAGGAGCCGGTGGGGTCGTGGGCGCGCGCGACGTTGACGCCGGTGAGGGGGACGTCCTGCCCCCCCTCGACCACGTCGAGGCGGATCTCGGGGATCGGGATCGCCACGAGCGCGTACTCCTCCGGCGAGGGGTCGAAGGGGCCCTTCGGGGCGTCGAAGCGCACGCGTGTGCCCTCGAAGTCGCCGCCCAGGAGCACCAGACGAGCCCGGGCCGGGACCCGTGCATCGAAGCGTCCCCCGGGAAGGTCGAGGGTGAGCGGAGTTCGCGTCCCCCCGACGAGCAGCTCGAGGTCGAGGCGGCCGAAGCGCGCCTGGACAGGCCGTTCGCCCTCCGCCTGGCTCATCACGATGCCCCGGAACGGACGCGTCGGGCCCGGGAGCGGATCCGCGGCCTCTTCGCTTCGATCGTCGATCGTGGCGGCCGGCGGCTCGGGCTCCTCGAGGAGCCCGGGATCGGCGTTCGAGTCGTCCGCCGGATCCGCGGGCCCGGGAGCGGTGACCGCGGGCGCCGCGTGGCGCGCGGGCTCCTCCCCCGCGGGGAGGTCCGGCCCGCCGGCGTTCAGGAACGCGAGGAGACCCGCGAGGAGCGCGAGGGCGGCGGCGGCGAAGAGGATGGCGCGCATGAGCGCCGGGATTGTCGGCCGCTGACCGGGCGGGGTGCAGGGTGTCGTCGCTGGTTTCTGCAGCGGGAGCGTGCGGGCTGGACGCTCCCGCGGCGGCGGACCGGGATCAGCTGCCGGACATCGCCTCGTAGAGGCGCTTCAGCGTGTCCCGTTCGATCTGGCGGACGCGCTCCCGGGTGAGCCCGACGATCTTGCCGATCTCCTTGAGCGTCATCGGCTCCGCGTCGTCGTCGCCGAGGCCGTAGCGCAGGCGCAGGATCGTGGCCTCGCGCTCGTCGATCACGTCGAGGAGCTGGTCGAGACGCGCGAGGAGGTCCAGCTGGATCGAGTTGTCCTCGGGGTCGGTGGCCTTCTCGTCCTCGACAGTGTCCTGCGTCTGGGTCATCACGTCGAGGGAGACCTGGCCGGCGGAGTTGCTCTCGATCGTGCGCTTGAGGAGCGGCCACGACTCCTTCGGGATGCCGAGCTCGAGGGCGACCTCATCGACGGTCGGCATGCGGCCGAGCATGTAGCGCAGCTCGTTGGACACGTTGCGCCACTTGGACATCATCTCGTTCATGTAGCCCGGCACGCGCACCGACTTGACCGTGTTGGTCAGGGCGCGGCGAATGGACTGCTTGATCCACCACGTGCCGTAGGTCGAGAACCGGCAGCCGGCCTCGGGGTCGAACTTCTCCGCGGCCTTCATCAGGCCGATGTTCCCCTCGGCGATGAGGTCCTGGAGGTTCAGCCCGCGCTCGGCGTACATCTTGGCGATGGACACGACGAGCCGGAGGTTGGCGCGGATGAGGTGCTCGCGCGCTTCCAGGTCACCCGCCTGTACGCGGGCGCCAAGTTCCTTCTCCTCGTCAGCGGTGAGGAGGGGAACCTCGTTGATCTCGACGAGGTAGGTCTCGAGGCAGCGTTCGGCAGAAATGGCTGGCTCCGGGGAGTGGGATCGAAGAAGCGGGGGGAGGAAAGGGCGCGCGATGCTCGCGATCACCCATGCCTCTCGGTTCGGTTTCTCGATGCGCCGTCCTTGAGGTCGCGCGCCCTTCTCACCGGAGGGTCTCGGATGGGGCTTCGTGGTATCTTCCGTCCTCGTGATCGCCGTGATGTGACGGTCACGCGCCCGGGGGGCCACTCCCCGCCTCGCGCTCTCCCCGTCGCGCACGACGTTCCGACCACTGATGCCCGATTCCCCCATCGAGGAGCTCGTCTCGGAACAGGACTTCCGGGTGCTGCTCGCGGAGCGCGCGGCCTCCTTCCTCGGAGCCTGCGCGGCTCCCGGGGAAGGGGCGTGGACCAGGCGTCGCTTCTTCGACCTCTCGCTCGAGGCCGACGAGCTCGAGTCGTTCCTGGACGACCACGGCGCGCGGACGAACCGCGCCTTCGCGTCCTTCACCGAGATCGTCGCGTCCGTTCGCGGCTTCGCGCTGGCGGGGATGAGCCTGAGCCACCTCGTGCGGCGCCTCCCGACATACGGGATCCTCGGCGAGCTGGGCGAAGACAAAGCGCGCGCGATCGATGGGATCAGCGGGGCGGCGCAGTTCACGGAGGCGCGCCTCCAGGACCTCATGGGGGCGCTCCTCGACGAAGGCCGACGGGTTTGTGTCACCGAGCTCGAGCGTGGCGAGGGCGCCGCTCCCGAGGAGCGCTCCGTTCGAAGGCCGCGGCTCCCCCACAACATCGATCTCGTGGACATCCGCGACGAGGAGCAGCGCATCGCCTCGGTCGCGGCGCGCTATCTCGATGTCCACCGAAGCCTCCGCGAGGCGAAGATCCGGTCCATCGAGGATCCCGACGAGCGGGAGGCCTTCCTGCGCCGGGTGTGCAGCGAGGAGGCCGCGCGCGTCTGGAAGGCCAGCGTGCACAACCTTCAGTCCAGCTACGACACGTACGTCAAGAACACGCTCCTCGAGACGGCTGATCCGCGCCTCGCTCTCCTGCGCGGCTTCGTGGCGGCTTCCCTGCACCTCCTCGAGGCCGTCACGCTCCTGACCCACTTCGTGGAACGCAGGGATCGCGGGCTGCGGTCGGAGCACGTCGACTCGGTTCTTCAGCGAGCGGTGCCACGGTCCGACGTGCGAGACGTGACCCTCAACGGACTGCTCGTCTGGGCCGATCGGCTCCTGGCAGCGGGCGCGCCCATCGCGGAGGCGCTCCTCCCCTCGTACACGAACGCCAGCGAGGCCGTCCTCGAGCTGCGGGAGGGGGTCTTCCTGCACGCGCGCCCCGCCTCGCTCATCGTGGCCGTCGTCCAGCACCACGGGACCCCGGTGGAGCTGGAGGTCGAGGACCACGTCTGCAACGCGGGTTCGATCCTCGAGGTGATGGTCGCCGTCGGCACTCACCCCGAGGCCCGGCGCTTCGTGGTCCGAGGGGGCGAGCGACCGCTCCGGGACCTCGTGGCGCTGTTCGCGGCCGACCTCGGCGAGCGGGGCCTCGAGTCCCTGCCGGACGCGCTCCAGTACCTGCGGGAGACGGGGGGCTGAGGCGCCCCGACGGGCGGCTCAGATCCCGAGGAAGAGACGGTCCGCGAGGATCTTCGGGAGGCCCGCGCGGATGATCCGGTCCGCTTCTTCCTCGATGTCGTAGTCGAGGCGCCTGAGCTCCACCGTTCGCGCCTCCGTGTCGTAGAGGGCCCAGGCCGCGCGCGGGTCGTCGTCCCTCGGTTGGCCCACGCTGCCGACGTTGACGAGGGCGCCGACGGTCCGGGCGAGCTCGATCCGCTCCGCGAAGGTGTACGAGGTCCTGTGCGGCGCGTCCTCGAGGCGCATCAGAGTGACGGGGCGGTGGGTGTGCCCGAGAAAGCACACGGGGTGCTGGAGAGCCTCGAAGGAGCCGTGTCCGTCTTCGGGACGCTGGATGTACTCGAAGAGCTCGGGCGCATCGAGGGTGCCGTGGGTGACGCTGCAGTGCTCCGTCTCGGCGGTGTAGGGAAGCCTCGACAGCCATCGCAGCTCGTCGCGGCCGAGCCGGGCGCGCGTGTAGTCCACCGCGGCTCGCGCCGCGTCGTTGAACGTGCGCGGGTCCAGTTCGCCCGTGCACGCCGCGTCGTGGTTGCCCTTCACCACCAGGGCCTGACGCTCTCGCATCCGCTCGATGCACTCCGCCGGGGAGGATCCGTAGCCGACCACGTCCCCCACCTGCACGATCCGATGGACCCTCGTCGCATCCACGGCCTCCAGCACGGCGTCGAGCGCCGTGAGGTTCGCGTGGACGTCACCGAGGATCGCGTACTTCATGGGGAGGACTTCTCGGGTTGGGCGCTGGTCGAGCGCCCGGCGCGCGGGCTGGCGAGGGCCGCGGCGATCAGCCCCCAGCCCAGCGTCGGCAGAGCGGCCCCGAGCCAATGAGCGCCATCGGCCGGGAAATCGAACGACCTGCGTAGGGGCGCGCTCGTGTCGATCAGGATCAGGACTCCGGCGGAGGCGGGAGCGCCCCCCATCAGGAGCCCGGGGAGCACCAGGCCCGCGGCCGCGGCGGCCGCGAGCGCTGCCACGCGGTCTCCTGAAGGGCCGCGCAGGCCTATCACCAGAAGGGCGCTCAGATGCCCCAGCGAGGCCGCCAGCGCCGGGAACGAGGACGCGGCGCGGAACTCCTCGAGCTGCCACTCGCGGAGCAGGTGGGCCGGGATCACCAGGGCACTCGCTGCGAGGGCGCCGGCGCCGAGGCAAGTCGCCCACTCCGTGGCGGCCCGGGTCGAGCCTCCGAGGCGACGGAGGAGCACGTCGTGTCGGGCGAGGCGCGCGGCCGTGATGGCCGCCACGATACCTCCGGCCATAAATGCAACTTCGTAGTGCGCGGCGAGGCGGTGCGTGGTCCCCGTGGTGAGCCCGAGCGGGAGGAGATGCTCGAGCCCCCACCACCCCGCCCAGGACATGAGCACCACCAGGGCGAAGGCAGGCCCGGTCACGACGCCGCGGAGGACGAGGAGTGCGAGGTGAAAGGCGGCCATCTGGCGTGGGACAGCGTGCGTGTCCTGTCTCAGGAGGATACGGTAGGCCCTCGCGCCGCTCGCGGGTCCCGCCTCGCGGCCACTTCATCCCACGCTCCAACGCTCACCCTGCTGCTCCATGGAACGTCGTCTAGGCCGCGGCCTCGGTTCTCTTCTCGGTCAGACCCCGGAGCCCGAAGCCACCGAGTCCGTCCAGCGCCCGCCCGCCGCCCCCATCGGGTCGCGAACCGACGCTGACGTGGCCGCGCGGCTCGTGGAGGTCGCGGCTGTGCGACGGAATCCCGACCAGCCGCGCACGACCTTCGATAGCGCGGCGCTCGAAGAGCTGCAGGACTCGATTCGCCGTCACGGCGTGCTCCAGCCGATCTGCGTCCGCCGCGCCGGCGATGGCTACGAGATCGTCTCCGGGGAGCGCCGCTGGCGGGCAGCGCGGAGCGCCGGCCTCAACAAGATCCCGGCGGTCGTCCGTGACGACGTGTCGGACGAGGTCAGCCTCGAGCTGGCGATCGTCGAGAACGTCCAGCGTCAGGATCTCGATCCCCTCGAGAAGGCCCGGGGCTATCAGGCTCTCATGGAGCGCGTCGGCCTGACCCAGGAGCAGGTGGCCGAGCGTGTCGGTATCGCCCGGGCGTCGGTGACGAACCACCTGAGGCTCCTGGATCTGCCGTCGGAGGCGCAGGAAGCGCTGGCCGGTGGGATGATCTCCATGGGTCACGCCAAGGCTCTTCTCGGCATCAAGCCCAAGAAGGCGGTGCTGGCGGCCCTCGGCAAGGTCGTCCGCAGCGACCTCTCGGTCCGGGCCACCGAGGCCCTCGTGAAGGGGACCACCGGGGTCGCGGGCAGCGGCAGCAGCACCGCCGCCGAGCCCTGGGTCGGCGAGATGGAGGCCCGACTGCGGGAGGCGCTCGGAGTCCGGGTCCAGCTGAAGAACGGGAAGGGCTACAGGGGCTCGATCCAACTCGACTACTCCAGTCGTGCGGAACTGGAGCGCCTCTGCGATCAACTGGCGCCCAAGGAAACGCTGGGCTGAGGGTTCTTCCCAGCGGATGTTCCACGTGGAACATCCGCTGACCCTGTCTTCCTCACAGGTTCTCCACACCGCTGTCCGCGGACGTGTGGGTAGCTGCGGGCAACGATGTTGCCCGATTCGCTGGCTGAGAGGCTCGTGTGGGCGGTTTTCCCGTGGGCGCACGGTTGCGGCTGAGACCCGTGATCGTTGGCTCCGTGTTCTCCACACTGACCCACGGAGGGCGTTGGAGCTGAAGCGCCCCCTGGTGGAAGGGCTCGACCGCTGAACGGTGAATCCCGCTGAGGGGGATGTTCCACGTGGAACATCTCAGCCCTTGACCGGCTCGAGGACGGCTCCACTGGCGTGATGTTCCACGTGGAACGTCGAGCCCTGGCCGGCGCTCCGTCTCGTGTTCCACGTGGAACATCGAGGCGATGATCCAGACTGGAACGACGGAAGGCCGGCCCGGGTTGATCCCGAGCCGACCTTCCGCGTGGCACCGGTGGTGGGATCACTCCCGGACCTTCGCGGTGACGATGGTCACCGGCTCGACAGGGGTCTCGGCCTTGTCCTCACGGATGGCGCCGTTGGAGATCGACTCGACGATCTCGAGACCCTCGATCACCTGGCCGTAGACCACGTAGCCGCCGTCGAACTGCCGGTGCATGGGTTGGGCCGTGATGTAGAACTGGCTGCCCGAGGAGTCCTGGGCGCCGCCTGGCTTGGCGGCCGCGAGCGCACCCGCGACGTGCTTGAGGACGCTGTCCTCCTTCGGGACGGTGTAGCCGGGGCCGCCGGTGCCCCAGGTGGTGGCGTCCTCTTCGCGGGAGTTCGGATCGCCGCCCTGGATGAACTGGCCGTCCACGACGCGGTGGAAGCGGATGCCGTCGTAGAAGCCTTCGCCCACGAGCTTCAGCATGTTCTTCACGTGCTGGGGAGCGAAGTCCATGTAGAGGCCCACGGCGATCGTGCCCTGGTCCGTCTGGAACTCGACGACCGGTGCGTCGTCCGGAAGGGGCGGGTTCGAGTAGATGAAGTCGTTCTCAGCGAGGAACGCTTTCTCGGTCACGATCTGGCGCTCCATCGACTGGAAGAGCGTCTCCTCGGCTCCGTCGCTGCCGACCGGGAAGGTCATCTCGGTGAGGATCGCTGAGCCGTTGTTGCGCGCCTGGGAGAGCGCCTCCTCTGCGGCCTCGAACGAGCGATCGCTGACCTGGCGGATCGATTTCTCGATCCCCGCCCAGGACGCCACGCTCGGGTCGTTGATGCGCGTGATCGCCTCCGCGAGCGCTTCGCTCACGTCGTCCTGGCCGTTCTGGGCGCCGTAGAACTCGGCCCAGTCAGCGCGCTCGTCCAGGATCGCCGCCTCGCCAGCGCGCTGGCGCCAGACGATGAAGGCCGAGAGAATCACCAAGAGGCCGAGGCCGTGCCACTTGTAGCGGTCGACGGTCTCCGCGAACGCAGAGCGCTCTTCCTGGATGATCGTGATCTCGGTGGCCGCCTTGTGTTTCGCCATGGTGGGGAAGGGCGATGGGAGTTGCCCGTTATGCGGAGCGTTTAGGGGGTAGCCTCTGCCGGTCACGGAAGAGGTGTTCGGTGGTCGGAGCGGGCATGGTCCCGTCCGTTTGCTGGCCGGAGCTCGACGCCGTGTGACAGGGCACTGATCGTCGAGATCGGGGCGCGAAGTATAGAACGGCTCCAGAGGATGCGCTCGGGAAGGCCGGACGAGCGCGCGATCGTTGATTTGCCATGGTTCCGCGCGATGATCCTCCGCCCGCTGCGTAGCGACCCACCGGCCCCAGTCAGGCCTGCGGTCACGGTACCGGCGCCGCACGCCGCTCACTCGCCCTCGAACCTCCTCGACTTCGCCATGCTCATCGCCCTCGCCGCCCTTTCGATCGCGGCCCCTCAGGAGCACGCATCGCTCCACCCTGCGACCTCGGCCATCGTCGCCGAGGTCCCGGACGTGCAGGCCCTGTTCGCCGCCTACCCCAAGACCGCGGTCGCGCGCATGCTCGCCGATCCCGAGCTCCACGACTCCATCGGCCAGATGATGGCCGGCGAGGGCGCCGCTCCTGTCGATCCGCTGGAGATGCTCCTCGCCCAGTACGACGACGGTGTTGCAAGCGGCCAGCTGCCTCCCCTCCTCGAGATGGGCTCCGGCATCAAGGCGATCTCGATGTCCGTCGACGTCCCCGGCGGGGACATGTTCGGGTTCATCGAAGCGGCCGACGGGCTCGACTCGACGAACTACGTGGTCGAGAACATGGGCCTTCGCATCGTCGTCGACTTCGTCGACGCGGAGTCCTGCGCACGCGCAACCGGGTTGTTCTCGGAGATGCTCTCGGACGAGGCGCCGCGCAACAACGAGCTCCAGCCCCTCGCGATGACCCTCGAGAATGGCGGCGCGTGGGGCGCCGACGCGATCACGGTCTGGACCTACGAGCCGACCGACGAGGAGCAGTACGAGTGGGGGATGGAGCGCTCCACGAAGCTGATGTCCGGCGGGACTCGCATGGCGATGGCCCTCGGGAACGTCGAGGCGGCTGAGTTCGTCGAGATCCTCGCGTCGGGCCAGCAGGACGAGAGCGCGGCAAAGCTCTTCGCTGCGGGTCGCGAGGCGATCGGCGGTCCGAAGGGCATGACCGTGATGGAGGTTCACATGACCCCCTTCGTCGAGCGGTTGCTCATGCAGGAGGCGCCCGAGTTCGTGCCCATGCTCGATCTCGCCGAGGGCCTCATGGGTTCGACTGCGTCCGCAGCGATCCGCGGTGGCCACTGGCGCTTCGACATCGACGAGGACGGGAGTTTCCTCCTCGAGGGCGTTCACCCGCCCTCCGCGGCGGGTCCGATGGCCGGGCTCCTGGGCGGCAAGCCGCTCACCGCGGGCGCCCTGTCCCTGG
Source organism: Planctomycetota bacterium (assembly GCA_965662915.1). Taxonomy (GTDB): domain Bacteria; phylum Planctomycetota; class UBA1135; order UBA1135; genus Saltatorellus. Next base: position 27,797 of record CBFIJG010000012.1, read on the forward strand.
CCCACCCCGACGCCCTGGTGACCACCGTGACCAGCCTCGACAAGGACGTCCTGGTCAACATGATCTCCGGGATCGCTGCCGACCAGGGCCCGGAGGCCCTGGCGCAGCTCGACCAGGTCTTCGGATTCCGCCCCGACCGCGACCTCGCCGCACCGCTCGGCAGTGCCGTCGCCTACAGCCTGCCGAAGCTCGGTTCGCTGGTCGCCGCGCCGAACCTGATGATTGCCATGGAGCTCGATGACAAGGACGCGTTCCTGCGGGGCATGGACGGGCTCTTCAAGATGATCACCGCGACCACCGACGAGGTTCAGGTCGCGCGCGACGAGTACAAGAAGATCTCGACGCTCTACACGATGTCGCTCCCGGGGATGTTCGGCGATCTCGGTGGCGGTGCGCTACCCGTCAACCCGGCGGAGCTCATCAAGCCGACGATCGCGGTCCTCGGCGACCGCGTCGTGATCACGACCAACAAGTCCCACGCGAAGAAGGAGGTGCGCCGCGTGCGCAAGCTCCTCGAGGCTGGACCCGATGCCGCGCCCTCGATCCACGAGGGGATCACCGGCCTCGGTGACCTCGCCGGGGCCGCCACGGTGAGCTACGCGGACTGGGCCGGCTTCGTCGGAGGCGTCTACTCGCAGCTCAAGGCATTCGGCCCGATGCTCGCCGGCGCCGGCCTGCCGATGGACGTTGCGGCTCTGCCGAGCGCCGAGGTGCTCACGCGCCACTTCCAACCCTCGGAGCGCCGCGTGCGCATCAAGGACGGGATGGTGCACCACTCGACCCGATCGTCTTTCGGGCCCGAGGTGAACGGCCTGCCCGCCCTGTTGTCGGCCGGGCTCTTCTCGATGACGGCTCGGATTCCGGACGAGCAGGTCGTGATTCCGGACGAGCAGGTCGTCATTGCATCTGCCGAGGCCCCGTCTGACTTCGAGACGGGGCACGTGCATGAGATCGAGTTCGACGCGGCCGAGGAGGGCACGATGGACGCCCTGGTCCAGGTCAGCGTGGCGCTGACTCTCTACCAGCTCGATCACGACGACGTGGTTCCCCAGACCCTCGAAGAGCTGACCAAGCCGGCGCCGAACTACCCCAAGGGCTACCTCGAAGGCGCGGTCCCGAAGGACACCTGGGGCAACGCGCTGCTCTACAAGCCCGACGGCAAGACCTTCTCCCTCTATTCGACCGGCGCGAACGGCGTCGATGAGGGCGGTGAGGGCGACGACATGATCGGCGGCTGAGCCGCGGCGTCGGTGCTGCAGGGCGGGCCCGGTCGCGACCGGGCCCGCCCTCGTGTTGGCCGGAGGCCGCGCGCGCCGGATCCCGGGTTCGGTCATCATGGGCACCCATGGACGCGCCCGTCGAGGTGGAGGATCCCGGCCCCGACGCGGCGGGACAGGCGAAGGCCGCCGAGGCCTGGCGCTACTCGCGCGGTGACCGGTCCCGGCGGAACGGACCGGTGCGCCGCCGGTTCCGGACGCTGCGTCGTCGCCTCCTGGAGCCGCTCGTCCCGGCCCTCGTCCCGCCGCTACTGCGTCTGCTCTCCCGCACGTGGCGGGTCAGCACGACGGACGGCGCGCGCCGCGCGGAGATACTCGAGTCGCCCGACGGGTGCGTGGCCGTCCTCTGGCACGGGCGGATGGCAGCGGCTGCTCCCGTGTTCAGCGGGGTCGACGCGGCCATCCTCGTGAGCGCCTCGGGAGACGGAGAGCTGGCGCGTCTGTTCCTCGAGCGGCTGGGCTACGAGACCTTGCGCGGCTCCACCGGGAAGGTGGAGGCGAGCGCGCTGACCCATCTCCGCGTGACCCTCGAGTCCGGCCGGGCCATCGCGATCACGCCCGACGGTCCGCGCGGCCCACGGCACCGGGTGAATCGCGGCGCCGCGTTCCTCGCCCGCGCGACCGGGACCCCGATCCTGCCCATCGGCTTCGCCGCCAGCAGGGCGCTGCGGCTGCGGTCCTGGGACCGCTTCACCATTCCGGCGCCCTTCGCGCGCGTTCACGTGACCTTCGCGGAGCCGCTGCGGGTCGACGAGGAGGGTCCGCGCGCTCTGGTCACCGCCGGGCGGACCGTCGCCGAGCGGCTGATCGAGGCCGAGACGCGCGCCCACGAGTCCCTCGGTGTGGAGGTGGACTGGTGATCCGCGTTGGACCCAGCGGCTGGACCCACCCGCGCCTCGCCGACGTCTGGCCGATCCGGCGTGGCCCGAACTTCGATCCGCTCGCGTTCCTCGCCGGACACTTCGGCTGCGTGGAGGTCGACATCACCTTCCACGCGGTTCCGCGGCCCCAGCACGTCACCCGCTGGAAGGCGGCGCTTGCCGACGCGCCCGAGCGGACGCGGCTCCTCGTCAAGCTCCCGGCGGCGCTCGGAGAGCTCGCCCGGTCGGCGGAGGAGCGCCGCCAGACCCTCGAGGCCACCGCGGCCGCGCTGCGACCGCTCCTCGGCCGTGATCGGCTCGGCGCGCTGGTCCTGACGCTGGGGGACGGCGTGCTCCATGGCGCGGCCGAGACCCGGTGGATCGCTGGCGTCGCCCGCGCCTTCAGCGGCGCTCCGCTGGTGCTCGAGGCCTCGCATCCTTCCTGGTACGAGTCCCGTGCCCTCGACGCGGTGGGGGGCGCTGGCTGGTCCCTGGCCCACGTGGAGCCGCCGGACCGCTGGGACGCGCCTCCGCGGCGCCACCGGCCCACGGGCCCCATCGGAATGCTGCGGCTCCTGGCGCCGGGGCAGGCGCCGCCGCCCGTGATCGGCGCTCTCGCTCGCCGCGCCCGCGGCCTTCAGGGCCACGTCCGCGAGGTGTTCGTCGTGACCGCCGGACCGATCGATCCCGCCGCTGCGAGCATGAGGCTCGCGTCCGCCCTCGAACTCCGCTTCGTCCTCGCCGGTGAGCGCCCCGTCCCCGCATGGCCGGAGCTCGTCGCCGCCCACCCACATCTCGCTCCCCTCGTCCTCCCCGATGAATCAGCGACCTGACGTCCTCGAGGAGCGCCTAGTCCTCACCGCCGACTGCGACCCCGCCCGCTCCCTGCGCGTCCGGATCGAACGGCCAGCGGGGCCTGCTCCGGTCAGCGGCCGGCCGGTCGCCGTCGTCGCCCACGGCTTCAAGGGGTTCATGGACTGGGGCTTCCTCCCCGCGCTCAGTCGCGCTCTCGCCGAAGCGGGTTTCGTGGCCGTCTCGTTCAACGCCTCGGGGGCGGGTATCGGCGAGGACCCCGAGGTCATGGACGACGAGGAAGCTTTCTTCCACGACACCTTCTCGCGGCAGCTCACCGACTTCGCCCAGGCGCGCGGTCTCGCCCGCGCCCTCGACGGCGTTGACCCGCGCCGCGAACTGCTCTTCGGTCACAGCCGTGGGGGGGCCATGGCGATCATCTCGGCGTCCGAGGATCCCCCGGCGCGGCTGGTGACCTGGGCCGCGTTCAGCGATGTCGACCGGATCGACGAAGAGGCCAAGGCGGCCTGGCGTCGCGACGGTGTGCTCCACGTTCCGAACGGGCGCACGGGGCAGGTCCACCGCATATCACTGGCGGCTCTCGAGGACGCGGAGCGGAATCGCGAACGCCTGGATCTCGTGGCCGCTGCCGCGCGGCTCGGCGCGCCCTGGCTCGTGGTCCACGGCGAGGGCGACGCGACCGTGGGAGTGAGCTGCGGGCGACGGCTCGCGGCCGCGGGCCCGCGCTCCGAGCTCCTCGTGATCGACGGGGCGGACCACACGTTCGGTGCGCGCCACCCCATGCCGCCGGACCTTGGCGCGGCGCCGGATCTCGAGATCGCGAGCGCCGCGACGCTCGCCTTCGGCGTGCCTCTGATCGAGACGCCGCGCTGCGAAGGCTGAAGGTTCGCCCGGCGCCCGACGGCCCTTGCAGGGGCCGGAAGCCGCAGAGAGCGCCCGCGGGCCCGATTGCACGGCCTACGGCGTCGCCCTCACGTCACGTTCGGTCTTCGTCACCGCAGGCCAAGGATCGGCGCCCGAGCGCCGCACGCCACTCGTCTCGATCTAAGCTCCAGTCATGATCCAACGACTCATCGGAATCGCCGCTCTGACCGCGATCACCTCCCCCGCCTTCGCCGCCGAGGCGAAGTGGTACGCCGACTTCGACGAGGCCCAGAAGGTGGCCGTCGCGGAGGGCAAGGACCTGCTCGTCGACTTCACCGGTTCCGACTGGTGCGGCTGGTGCATCAAGCTCGACGAGGAGGTCTTCGCTCACGCCGAGTGGCAGGACGGCGTGGCGGCCGACTACGTCCTCGTCGCCCTCGACTACCCCCGCGGTGAGGAGGCGAAGGCGAAGGTGCCGAACCCCGAGCGGAACCGGGAGCTGCAGCAGACCTACGGCGTCACGGGCTTCCCGACGATCATGCTGATGACGGGTGAGGGCGAGCTCTACGGCCGCACCGGCTACCAGGCTGGCGGGCCTGCTGCGTACCTCGAGCACATGGCCGAGCTCAGGGCCGAGGGCCGCAAGGCTCTGAAGATGTCCAAACGCATCCAGGGCGCCTTCGAGGGCGCGGCGGACGATGCGGCCAAGTGGAAGGTCTGGGGATCCGCGGTCGAGCTCCTCGAGGGCCTGAGCGCCGGCTCTCCCTTCGCGGACGGCATGGCGAACATCGTTCGCTGGGGCTTCGAGACCGACGCGAAGAACGAGCGCGGCGCTCGCCTGCGCTCCGCCGCGGCGCTGCTCGCGGTCGGCCTCCAGGAGGACGAGCACATCGAGTTCGTCGAGGCCAACGACCCGCGCAACGAACAGGGCTACCTCGAGATGGTCGCCGTGGCGCGCATCAGCCGCGTGCGCGACGACGCGAGCGCCCGCGCCGCGGTCGCAATGGTCCAGAAGGTCAACGAGTTCGGCTTCAAGGACAAGGAGCTCGCCTTCGACCTCAATTTCCAGATCGTCCGCTGGGGCATGGGCCCGCTGCGGGACCCCGAGGTCGCCCGCGCCCACGCGCAGGTCTGCAAGGAGCTCGGCACCGAGGACGCGGAAGCGCTGAAGGTCCTCGAGCAGGCGCTGGCCGAGAAGGGCTGATCCCCGGGGTCAGGAGCGCGCGGGGGGCGCGGCGGGATCGCCCCGCCGCGCCCCCCGCGCCGTTCCAGGGCGATCAGCAGCGCCCGCCGCACGGGTTCAGCGTCGGCGTCGGGCTGCAGCGGCGGACCGCCTCGTCGGTCGGGCGCCGCTGTGCTCCCGCGACCCGGGCGCGCCCCGACGGGTCGCGCTCCGCGCTCCTGCCGAGCGCTGATCCACGACGTCGCGCGCGGAACGGCGCAGATCCCTCGCCTCGCGGATCGAGTCGCGAGCGGACGGTGGTCCCAGGTGAGCGAGGAATTAGCGGGCGGAGGTTCACGGCTCCGCTCCCCCGGGCGATCCTGTGGGGGAGGAATCGATCGCACCAGACATCCACTCCTCACTCCGGCGCGCAGGAGCGATCCACGGATCACGGCCTGCCGTTCGACACACTCGCCAGAGCGTCCCTCGAGGTCCGGCGAGCGGACGCCCCATCACGCCGCTCCGGCCTCAGATCCCCATCCCGCCTTCGACCATGTCCTCTGAACGACCCGACCGCCGCGGATTCCTCCGCGGCACGATCGGCGCGGCTGCGGCCGGCGCCTGGATGACCTCCTGCGGCGACGGCTCCACGACCGATGAGGCCGCCGCCGAGGCGCCCGGCCTCCCCGACGGCCTCGACGCCGCGGACTTCCAGGTCCACCAGGCCAACCCCCTCGTCCTCGAGGGTAAGCGCGAGCACCAGCGCGGCCTCGTGACGCCGACGGACAAGGTCTTCGTGCGCGGCAACCTCCCGCTGCCGCCGGCCTCGATCCTCGAGGATCGCGCCGCCTGGAGCATCGAGGTCGGCGGCGTCGCCAACCCCCGCGCGGTGACCGTGGGCGAGCTGCAGCGCATGCGTCCGATCACGGTCGCCGCCGTGCTCCAGTGCTCGGGGAACGGCCGCAAGTACTTCCCGCACGGAGCGTCCGGCTCCCCCTGGGGCGTCGGGGCGGCCGCCAACGTGATCTGGTCCGGCGTTCGGGTGGCGGACGTCATCGACGCCCTGGGCGGGCCGAAGGGCGAGGGGCTGAAGTACCTCACAGGCTCCGGCGGGGAGATCCTCCCCGAGGGCTTCGACGACGCGGCGCGGGCGGAGCGCTCCGTTCCCATGGAGCGGGCCCTCGCCGAGGGCATCCTCGCGCTGCAGATGAATGGCGAGCCCCTGACCCTCGCCCACGGCGGCCCCGTTCGCCTCGTGATGCCGGGGTTCTACGGCGTGAACAACGTGAAGTTCGTGCGCGCGCTCGCGCTGACCGCGGAACAGTCCACGGTCCGCATGCAGCAGAAGAGCTACCGCGTGCGCCCGGTCGGCGAGGGCAGCAGCCCCGACCAGCCGTCGATGTACGAGATGAACGTGAAGTCGTGGATCACCGGGCCCCTGGGCACGGCCGCGGCCGGTCCGCTCCAGGTCACGGGCGTCGCCTTCTCGGGTGAGTCGCCGGTCGATTCGGTGGAGGTCACCACCGACGGCGGCGCGACCTGGTCCCGCGCCGAGCTCGTGGGCCCCGATCTCGGCCCCTACGCCTGGCGGACCTTCGCCTACCCCTGGGACGCCGCCGCCGGCACCCACATGCTCGCGAGCCGCGCCACCGACAGGAACGGCAGCGTGCAGCCGGAGATCCCCCCGCAGAACGAGCGCGGCTACGGCCACAACGGCTGGCGCGACCCCGCGGTGACCGTCGAGATCGCCTGAGTCCATGGTCCGTCACTTCATCCGCGCCGCGCTCCTCCTCGGGGCCGCGGCCTCCGTCGCGTCCTGCGGCAGCGGTCCGGGCGAGTCGAAGCTCGACCTGAGTCCTGCAGCGGCCCGCGGTCGTGACCTGTTCCTCAACAAGTCGACCCCGCGCTGCAGCACGTGTCACATGCTGCGCGATGCGGGGGCCAGCAAGATGATCGGCCCCAACCTCGACACGCACCCGCTCGACCACGCGAAGGTCCTGCGCGCCCTCAAGCAGGGAATCGGCGCCATGCCGGCCCAGGTCGGGATCCTGACCGATCAGGAGATGTCCGACGTCGCGACCTACGTGGTCGAGGCGGCCGGCAAGTGAGGGGAGCCGGAGCGCGTCCACGCTCCGCTCCCTCGCCGCGTCAGAGCGTCAGCGCGATCTGGAGCCCGGCGCCGATCGCGTTGTCCCCGAACTGCCCGAGCACGTCCACGCGGACGGTCTCCGCGGGGGACAGGCCGAGGCCGAAGGAGAGCAGGTCCGACTGTCCATCCTCGAAGTCGTGGGCGAAGCCAGCGCGGAGCTGCGCCTGGCCGAAGACGTTCGCCTCGACGCCCATGCGGAAGAACTGGCTGGCGGGCGCGCCGCGGAAGCTGCGCGTGCGCGTGAGATCCACGTCGGCCGCGAAGCTCAGCCCCGCGCGCTCGATCGCCACGCCCAGCGTCGTTCGCGGCTGGACGCGGTAGCTGAACTCGCGCCCGCCCGTGGGGGCCATGGGGTGGTCCTGGCGGAACACGTCGCGGACCGCGAGGCCGACGACCGCTCCCTTCTCCAGCTCCGCGGCCACGCCCAGGTCGAGGTTGATGGCGCTGCTCGAGCGCTCGTACTGCGCGTCGCGGAGATCACCGAGCGCGCTCCCGTCCTCGAACGCGTTCAAGCGGGCCGCGTAGTTGTAGGTCTCGATCCACTGGACCTTCGGCGTGATGCCGAAGGACAGCCGGCGCGCGTCGTCTCCCGAACCGAGTGCGCCCTCGACGGCGAACGTCGCGCCGATCTCCGTCCGCTGCGCTGCGATGACCACGCCTTCCGAGTCGAGGTCCTCGAGGTCGGCGGACGAGGTATTCGGGTCGCTGATCGTGGCGACGTCTGACGCGGCGATGTCCGCGAAAGCCCGGCCCTCGCCCTGAACGCGGACCCACAGGGAGGTGCTGTAGTCCTCCATGGGCGCGAGCGCGGCGAAGCCGATCTCCGCGTCTCCATTCAGGGCCCGGCCCTCGAGGCCCTCGAGCCGGGTGAGCGCCACGGAGCGCTGCACGAGCGCCGCGGGATCCATCGCGTCGACCTGGGCCTGGAGCGTGTCGAGGGTGTCCTGGAATTCGTCGACGGCGTCGAAGAGCTCGTCGTCGTCGCGCACGGTCGCGGTCAGGAACGGCAGCGCCACGGAGAGGCCTGTCCGCTCGTCGCGGAAGCGGGTCAGCGCGGGGTTGGCGAAGGGCGCGGTCCAGGGGTCGGAGGATGCGACGCCCGTGCCGCCCATGGCGAGGTTGCGGGGACCGGAGGCCTGGGGCGCCGCGAGGGCGCCGGTGGCCGTCGCGGCGGCGGCGAGGAGGGCGAGCGAGGCGCGCATGTCCCCTGCGATCATGCGTCCCGTGGGGGCTGTACTCCAGCGCTGCGTGCTCGCGGCGCTGGAGTCGGCCTGCTGTTCCGACCGCTGATTCGCGCTCGCTGACGCGCCGACGTCGCGGGTGCGTCGTTCGGCTGGGGTCGCGCGGATGGCGGCCGTGCGGCCCAGGGAGACCTCGCGTGACCGCCGCGCGGAGAGGTGCGACGAGATGGAGCCCGAGGGGTCGACGGCGTGGCGTGGCGCGGCGATGATCGCCTCACCATGCGAACACAGCTCCTCCTCCTCGCGGCGGCTCTTGCCCCGACCCTCGGCGCCGGCTGCGCCTCGACCGACGCAGCGACCGCGCCCGTCGTGGCGCCGGCCACCTACACCCACGACGTCTTCTTCCGCATGAAGGATCCGGCGGAGATCGACGGGCTCGCGGCGGCCTGTGAGCGCCTGCGCGAGATCCCCGGCGTCGTCCGCCTGGTCGTCTCCCGCCGCGACGAGACCCAATCGCGCTCGGTCAACATGGACTGGTTCCAGCTCGCCCTCCACGTGGAGTTCGCGGACGTCGCCGCCTACGACGGCTACGGACCTCACCCGATGCACCAGGAGCTGCTCGCCCGTTACCGCGCGAACTTCGAGCGCGTCGAGGTGTTCGACGCGCTCATCGGCGACTGACGGCGAGCGGGCTCAGGCGAGCTCGCAGATGCTCTCCATCGAGCACCACTTCTCGCCCTCGCGCGCCTCCGGGAGCGGGGCCTGGAAGCGGTCCATCAACGTCTCCCACTCGCGGCAGCGCGGGTGGGTGTCGAGGTAGGCGGGGAAGTCGACGTCGGGGTCGAAGTCGTCGGCGACCTCCATGAGCATGAAGAGCCGGCGCACGTGCCGGAAGATGTGCAGCTCGCGCACGCCGACCGAGCGCAGCCCGTCGCGGACCTCGGGCCAGACGTCGGCGTGGAGCCTGCAGTACTCGTCCGCGAGATCCGCGTCGTCGACGAGGTCGATCGTGTAGGCGATCTTCTTCATCGATCCATGATCGCGATGGGCGCTCGGGTCCGCGCGGGTGGAGGGGGAGAACGCGACAGGATGTCGCCGCCGACTTCTCCGTGAGGCCCGGGTGAGAGATGGCCCTCGCGTCGCGCTGTGCGGGGGGGGATTTCCCGTGCCGAGCCACGCGCCGGTCGCCACGACCTCGCTTCGTTAGTCTCCCGCCCATGCATGCGGTCCTGACGTCCGCTCGCGGCGACGCACAGCGCGTCGTCACGCTCGACGAGGTCGCGCCGCGTGGCGCCCGGCCCGCGGCCGCGCTGTGCGTGGATCCCCACCAGGAGCGGCAGACCGTGCTCGGGATCGGCACGTCGCTCACCCAGGCGTCGGCGGTGGCGCTCTCGTCGCTCACCGCGGAGAGGCGGCGCGAGGTGCTCGAGCTGGCGTTCGGGCCCAGCGGCGCCGGGTTCTCGATGATCCGTACGCACATCGGCAGCTGTGACTTCAGCACGAGTAGCTACTGCTACACGCCCGATCCCGATCCGGCGCTCGCGGGATTCTCCCTCGACGTGGACCGCGAGAACGGCCATCTCGATCTCCTGCGCGACGCCCACGCCGTGGAAGGTGCGAGCTTCCGGACGATCGCGTCACCGTGGACCGCGCCGCCCTGGATGAAGGACAACGGGCGCTACCACGACCCCGAGGGCCACCGCGGCGGGCGGCTCCTGCCGGAGCACCGGGAGACCTTCGCGCGCTACACGGCCGCGTACGTCGAGGCGATGGCGGCGGAGGGCGTGGACGTCTGGGGGCTGACGCCGGTGAACGAGCCCCACGGCAATCGAGGGAACTGGGAGTCCATGGAGATGAGCCCCGAGGAGCAGGCCGAGTACGTCGCGGTGCTGGGCCGCGTGCTGGCCGAGCGAGGCCTCGATACGAAGCTCCTCGTGTACGACCAGAACCGCGGGGAGATGGGCGCCTTCGTGGAGCCGATCTTCGGTCATGACCAGGCGGGAGCGCACGCCTTCGGCACGGCGATCCACTGGTACGACTCGACCTTCCGCGTGTTCGAGGAGGAGCTCGAGGCGCTGCACGCCGCCTGGCCCGATCGGCCGATCGTCCAGACGGAGGGCTGCATCGACAACGTCTTCTCCCACGGCGAGTTCAAGGGTCCAGGGGCCGCGACGCCGTGGTGGAAGAACGACGCGTGGTACTGGGAGAGGGTCGCGACCGACTGGGGCTGGGACTGGGCGCCGAACCCCGAGATCGATCACCCGCCCTACGCGGCCGCCTTCCGCTACGCCCGCGACATCGTGGGGTGCCTCGCGCACCGCGTCTCCGCGTGGGTCGACTGGAACCTCGCGCTGACCCGTCACGGCGGGCCGAACCACGTCGAGAACTTCTGCCTCGCGCCTCTTCTCGTGGACGGGGAGGAGCTCCACGTCACACCGCTCTTCCACGTCCTCGCGCAGGTCTCCCGCCACACGCGGCCCGGCGCGGTCGTGCTCGGCACGAACACCACGCGCCCCGGCGGGCTCTGGTCCGCCGCGCTCCGGGGGCCCGGAGGTGAGCGTGTCCTGCACCTGTTCAACGAGACCGACGCGCCCGTCGATCTCTCCGTGGCGTGGGCGGACCAGAGCATTCCGCTCCGCTGCCCCTCCGAAGCTCTCATGACCGTCGACCTCGGATGAGCCGGGTCACGGATCCCCATCACTTCGTTCCTCACGTCAACCGGACCCCCCATGAGTGAGCTCCACATCAAGGGCGCCGACCTGCTCGCGGGCTTCGAGCCCGAGCGCGGCCTGCGCTTCACCGAGCTCTCGACCGAGGAGCTCTTGCGCCGCGTGCGCAAGGCGCTCGGCAAAGGAATCGACGGCCTCAGCTTCAGCGCCTACGAGGCTGGTCAGGACCCTGCCGTGGAGAGCCAGCTCTCCGAGGCCCAGATCCGCGCGCGCCTCGAGCGCATCGCGCCGCACTCCCGCTGGATCCGCACCTTCTCCTGCCGCGACGGCAACGAGATCGCGCCGCGCGTGGCCAAGGAACTCGGGATCAAGACGATGGTGGGCGCCTGGATCGGCGAGGACGCGGCGAAGAACCGCCAGGAGCTCGACGCGCTGATCGACGTGGGCCGCGCCGGGCACGCCGACCTGCTCGCTGTGGGCAACGAGGTCATCCTGCGCGGAGAGATGGAGGAGGGCGAGCTCATCGAACTCATCCAGGAGGTCCGCACGGCGGTTCCGGACGTCCCCGTCGGCTACGTCGACGCGTACTTCCTGTTCGCGGCGCACCCCGCGATCACTGAGGCCTGCGACTACGTCCCGATCAACTGCTACCCCTTCTGGGAGAAGAAGCCGCTCGAGCAGTCGGTCGGCTACGCGCGCGAGATGGTGCGGCGCGTCCAGGAGATCGCCGTGGAGCGGCCGGTGGTCATCGCGGAGACGGGCTGGCCCACCGCCGGCGCGCCGGTCGGTCCGGCCGAGCCTTCGCTGCGGAACATGGCCCTCTACTTCCTCAACGTGCTCGCGTGGACGGACGAGGAGGAGCTGCCGCTGTTCTGGTTCTCGGCCTACGACGAGGACTGGAAGATCGGGCCCGAGGGCGACTGCGGCGCCTACTGGGGCCTCTGGGACGCCAAGGGGGACCTGAAGGTATGAGGGCGCAGCAGTCGATTCGCCTCGAGCACCAGGGCATCTGCTACTCGGGCTACCGCGCGGGTCAGAGCCCCGACACCGGGGTCTACCCCACGGCCGAGCAGATCGAGGAGGACCTCGAGATCCTAGTCCAGCGCTGGCGCTACATCCGCCTCTACGACACCGGCCCCCACGCCGAGCTGGTCATGGCGGCGATCGAGCGCATGGGCCTCGACCTCGAGGTCCTGCTCGGGGCGTGGCTCGCGGCGGAGGTCAACAACCCCGACTGCCCCTGGGACGCCCACGTCTCGGACGAGCAGCTCGCGGAGAACGTCGCGATCAACGACGCCGAGGTCGCACGCCTCGGCGAGCTGGCGCGGCGATTCCCCGGCATCGTCACCTCGATCGCCGTCGGCAACGAGGCGACCGTCGACTGGACGGCGCACCTCGTCCCGGTGGAGCGCGTCATCGAGCTCGTCCGTCGCGCGCGGTCCGACACCGGGCTGCCGGTCACCTTCTGCGAGAACCACGTTCCGTGGATGGGCAAGCTCGACGAGCTCGTAACCGAGCTCGACTTCATCTCCGTGCACACCTATCCCGTGTGGGAGTACCGCACGATCGAGGAGGCGCTCGAGGTGAACCGGGCCGACGTCGAGCGGATCTGCGCGCGCTTCCCGAACGTCCCCGTCGCCATCACCGAGGCCGGCTGGACGACCCGCAGCAACGGCCGCGGCATCGAACAGGACAACGCCGGCGGCCACCTCCAGACGCGCTACTACGACCAGCTGACCACCTGGGGCGAGGAGCATGGGCTGCGCGTGTACGTCTTCGAGGCCTTCGACGAGCCCTGGAAGGGCTCCCCGGACCCCGACGAGCCGGAGAAGCACTGGGGCCTGTTCACCGAGGACCGGCGGACCAAGCCGGTGATGCACGATCTCTTCCCGGATCTGCGTCCCTGAGCCCTTGCGGGCGTTGGAGTGCGCCGTCTTCGGGCAGGTTCGAGGTTGAGCGTGGACTCTGCTCGCTCCGTGCCGTCCGGCTGAGCGGCGCGTCAGTCCGAGCGCCGGGTTCGCTGGGCGCCCAGGCTCAGGGCGAGCCCGGCCATGACGATGGCGATGGGCGCGACGGTGAGCGAGAGCGCGGTCATCGTCCCGACCGCCGCGGCGGAGAGCGCGGCGCTCACGCCCGCGCCGGCGGTATCGCCGGCCCGGTAGACGAAGGTGTCGATCAGGCTCTTGGCCTTGTACTTCTCATCGCGGTCGAGGACCGTGAAGAGCGTCTCGCGCGCGGGCCGCAGGATCGCGTACTTCCCCGCGCGGAAGACCGCCTGGATGATCGTGATCGCGCCGACCATCGCGGCGGCGGACCAGGCCTGCGCTTCGCCGACCGCGAGCAGTCCATAGCCTGCGAGGACGACGACCGGCAGGAGCGCGAGGGTCCATCCGACGCCGAGCCATCGCATGAGGCGCGCGGTGACGAGGAGCTGGACGGTGAGTGTTGCGAACTGGGTCCAGAAGTCGATGCTCGCGAAGGCGCCGACGCGGCCGGACTCGGACTCCTCGGCCGCGAGGACGACGGCGTTCTGGGTGAAGTAGAGGAACGTCGCGAGGACCGCAAGCAGCGCGATGTATGAGGCGATGAAGAGGAGATAGCGCGAGCGCAGGGCCAGGCGCATCCCGTCCATCGCCTCGCTCATGGCGCTCCGCGCCGAACTGGCGCCGCCGGCGCTGGCCGTACGCGGGCGCAGCTTGCTCATGACCGTGGCGGCGAGTCCGGCGAGACCCACGAACGCCGCAGCGACCAGCATCATCTGCGGCGCCGAGAGCTCGATCCCCAGGTCGAAGAGGTCGCGGCCGAAGAGCTCGAAGGGGTAGCCGGACACGGCCCAGGCGGCGGCGGAGCCGAGCAGAGCGCCCAGGGTCCCGCCGACTGCGATCGCGGGGAAGAGGCGACGTGACTCCTCGGCGTCGAAGCAGTCAGCCATCAGCGACCAGAACAGGCCCGTCATGAAGAGGTTCACGACGCTGAGCCAGACGAAGAAGAGCCGGCCGGCCCAGATCCCGGCCTCCGCGCCCCCGGCGCTGCTCCGCCACGCTGCGAAACCGAGCAGCATCAGGACGATCGAGCCGTAGGCGACCGGCAGGAAGATCCCTCGGTCGAAGCGCCCCACGAGCCACGAGAAGACCGGGTTCAGGGCCAGGGACGCGACCATCGTCGCGACGAAGAGCGAGTACAGGGACGACATCCCGCGCTCGACCCCGAAGGCGTCACGGACGGGCCGGATGAAGAAGTAGCCGCAGAGGATGCAGAAGAACATCGCTCCTGCCAGCAGGACGGGTCCGAGCTCCCCTCGGCGGAGGTTGAAGAGCGAGAGGGTGCTCGTGCCGGCTGCGTCGGGTCGGGTCACGGTGAGGCTCTTCGCTTCGTTCAGTAGCCCGCGGCCTTGTCGACCACGTTGAGCAGGGGCTCGCCCGCGCCGAAGCGGCGAAGGTTGGCCTCGAGGAGCGCGTCGCGCCGGTCGCTGGTCAGCGACGCGCGGCTCGCGACGTGGGGAGTGATGACGACGTCCGGCATCTCCCAGAGCGGATGGCCAGGGGGCAGGGGCTCGGGGTCGGTCACGTCCAGGGCGGCGCCCGCGAGGTGGCCGGACCGGAGAGCGTCCACCAGGTCGTCCGTGTCCACCACGCGGCCGCGGGCGATGTTCACGAGGTACGCGCCGGGCTTCATCAGCGCGAGGGTCCGCCCGTCGATCATCCCCTCGGTCTCCTCGGTCAGCGGAACCGCCAGGACGACGACGTCCGCGAGCGGCAAGAGCTCGTCGAGGTCGGCCGCGGTCCCCTGGCGGTCGACGTAGGCCGGCGGCTCCCGGCGGCTTCGCCGCGTCGCGTGGACCTCCATGTCGAAGCCCTTCGCGCGGCGCGCGACCTCGCGGCCGATGCCGCCGAGACCCACGACGAGCATCGTCCTCCCGCTGAGGGCGATGGCCCCGCGGCCGCTCCCCTCGCGGGTCCACTTCCCGCGCTGGTCCGGGTGCTGGTGGAAGCCGAGGTCGCGCGTGAGGGTCAGGAGCATGCCGAACACGTGCTCCGCGATGGCCGGCCCGTGCACGCCCTGCATGTTCGTCACGACGATCTCCTCGCGCTCCTTGATGCCCTCCCGCGCGAGCAGCCATGCGACCCCCGCCGAGGGGGACTGGGCCCATACGAGCTGGTCGGCCGCGGCGAGGAACTCCGGCGTGCACAGGCGGCCGTCGGCGCCGTGCACCGTCGGGGCGAGCCGCAGCGCTTCCTCGGGCGTGGCGGCGGTCACGCAGCGCACGTTCGGCGCGGCGGCGTTCATGCGCTCGAGCTTCGCCGGGTCCATGGGGCCCGAGAGGTACAGAAGCTCGGCGGTGCCGCTCGCGGTTGGAGTGGCGACCCGCGCGCCGTCGAGGGAGCCGAGCGCGGGAGCCTGCGGGGCCAGAGGCGCGCCGGCGCAGGCGCCGAGAACGAGGGCGCCCGCGACGGCGAACGCGCGGCCGATGATCGAGGTGCGGTGATTCATGGGGGCCTGTGAGCACACGGTACGCCCGCGAGCACGGTCGCGAGGTTCGATCTGCGTCGTCGCGTGACGCGGCGGCCTCGCCCCGGACGCAGAGGGCGCCCGCGCCGACCCCTTGGAGGGTGGCCCGGGCGCCCGCCAGCGGCTCGGTGGCCGGTCCGGACTCACTCCGGAAGGGGCTTCACCTGGATGGCCTTGTACCAGACCTCCGAACCCGGATCGTGAACCTGGAGCGCGAAGGTCCCGCGGTCGAGGAGGCGACCGGCGAAGCCCTGGGAACGCTCGACGCCCGCGGGCTCGGTGTAGTCCACGAGCTGCTTGCCGTCGACCGAGACGGTGATGCGCTGGCCGACGACGCGGACGTGCATCGAGAACCAGCGGTCGTCCGGCGCGGGCGCCTCGAAGACGTCGTCGATGGCGTAGAGGCCGCCCGTTCGCTTGTTGTCGCTCTGGGTGTTGTTGACCTGGACCTCGTAGCCCTTCTCGGGCCAGCCGGAGTCCTGGAAGGCGGTGTGGAAGTAGATGCCGCTGTTGGCGCCGGGCTTGGTCTGCACCAGCGCGCGCAGCTCGAAGTTGTCGAAGGCGTGCTGGTAGACGGGGCCGTCGTAGAACACGTGGGCGCGATCGCCCTTCACGATGAGCTTCCCGCCCTCGACGCGCGCGGAGCCGGGGTTCTCGTTGATCTTCCAGCCCGAGAGGTCGCGGCCGTTGAAGAGGTCGGCGAAGCCGCCGCCGTCGCCCAGGTGACGCAGGCGCAGGTTGCGCCAGCCCACGCGCCACTTCGGATCGCCGCCCACGGAGTGCACCTGGAGGCCGATGAAGCCCGTGGGCGACCAGTCGTCCTCGACGTGCGCGACCGGGACGCCGTTGACGAAGGTGCGGATCGTCGAGCCGAGGCAGATGATCCGGTAGCGGTTCCACTCGCCCTTCTTCCAGGCGGCGCGCTTCGCGGGATCGTCGCGGTCCTTGCTGAGCCAGCCGCGTCGGGCCTCGTCGTACACGAAGCCGGCGGTGCCGTTGGAGGCGACCTCGACCTGGTAGCCGTGGACCCGGCCGTTCTTGTGGGTCGGGATCGAGTGGCTGCGGATCTGCACGCCGCTGTTGAGCTGCGTGTCGAAGAGCTTCACGTCGAGCTCCAGCTCGAAGTCACCGTAGAACTCGTTCGAGCAGAGGAACGAGTTGGGGCTGCCCTTGGAGGTCGTGCCGACGATGGCGCCGTCGACCACCTCGTAGGTCGCCGTGCCGTTCCGCTGGGTCCATCCGTCGAGGGTCTTGCCGTCGAAGATCTGGATCCAGTCGCCGTCCTGGGCGAGCGGGGATCCCGCGGTGACGGACGCATCGGTGGTCGCGAGGG
Source organism: Planctomycetota bacterium (assembly GCA_965662915.1). Taxonomy (GTDB): domain Bacteria; phylum Planctomycetota; class UBA1135; order UBA1135; genus Saltatorellus. The sequence continues at coordinate 44,614 of CBFIJG010000012.1, forward strand.
CCACGGCGCCGGCGGGCGCGAGGACGGCGAGGGCGAGGATGGATCGGATCATGGAGCGTTTGCTTGGCGCTGGGAGGGAATCGCGGTTCGTCCTATGGGCCGCAGGGTGAGCGCGGCGCCGGGCGGGAACTGCACGCTAGACGCATCGGTGCGATCCGTGCGAGGAAGGTGCTCGAATCATCATCGCGCGCGGAGCTTCCCCCATGCGAGGAAAGCTCGCTCCCCAAGGCAGGTCGGGCAGCGCGGCGGCGGCGCGTCAGTCCACGACGATCTCGTCCATGAAGATCCAGCCGGTCTCGCCCGCGCCGGCGTGCCATCCGGGGCAGTCGCCGACCGAGCGGGCGCGGACCCGAATCATGCGGGCCTTGCGGACGCCGAAGGTGATCGCGAACTCGCGGGCCTCCTCTCCGGCGGCGGGGACGGGTTCGTGGGTGAAGCGGCCGACGACCTCGTACTCCCCACCGTCTCGCGAGACCGCGACCTCCACCTCCCGGGGCAGGAAGATCCAGGACGACTGGGAGCGCAGGAAGCTCGCTGCCACCTTCCGCACGTCCTGAACGCGCCCGAGATCCACCTTCGCCTCGATCGAGCCGCCGCGCCATCCGAGCCATGCGCCGTCGTCGAAGGCCTCGGTGCCGATCCGGCCGTCGGTGAGAGTCGCGCCGCCGCGGCCGGCGTAGCGCGGCGCGGGTTCGCGATCGACGAAGACGATGCGGCCCCGCGCCCGATGGCCGCCGGGGTGCGCGCGCTCGGCGGGCAACCGGCCGGGACCACGGACCTCGGAGCCCTTCATGCTCAGGTTGCGGTCACCGAGGGAGGCGCGCGCGCCGGAGACGAGCTCCTGGAGCTCCGCGACCACGTCAGGCCGGAGGCCCGCGAGATCTCGCCGCTCGCCGGGGTCGGTCTCGAGGTCGTAGAGCTCGAGCCCGGCGCGGCCCTTCCCCTCGGGTCCGCGGTACCCGCCGCTCCCCGGGCGGACGCCTGCCGAGGACACGTAGGTGTGGGGCAGCACCAGCTTCCAGCGGCCGCGGCGCAGCGCGTTCAGGCGCGCGCCGTAGTAGTGGTAGAGGACCTCGCGCGGGGACGTCGCGGCTGGATCGCGCAGCAGTCCCTCCACGCTCACGCCGTCGATCCTCCGCGCGGGCGCGCGGGCGCCGCACAGAGCCGCCACCGTGGGTAGCACGTCCATGGCTGCGACCAGCCCGCCGCACTCCGCGCCGGCGGGTGTGAGGCGGGGCAAGCGCGCGATGAACGGAACGCGAGTGCCGCCCTCGAAGATGCTCATCTTGCCCTCGCGCAGCTCGCCGGCGCTCCCGGCGTGGTCCCCGTAGCGCTGCCACGGACCGTTGTCGCTGGTGAAGACGACGAGGGTGTCGTCGGTGAGTCCGTGCTCCTCCAGCGCCGCCATGATCCGGCCCGTGGACGCGTCGATCTCGCTGATCACGTCGCCGTAGGCCCCCTGCTCGCTCACGCCCGCCATGCGCAGGGGCGTGCCGAGCGGGACGTGGGGCATCGAGTGGGCGAGGTAGAGGAAGAACGGCTTCTCGCGGCTGCGCTCGATGAAGTCGAGGGCCCGGAGGGTGTAGCGCTCCGTCAGCTGGGCCTGCTGCGCCAGCGTCGTGACGGACTCGCCGAAGCCGTCGCCGTCGAGCATCTGCAGCTCGGGGTAGCCGCGAGTCGGCACCCCGAGGTCGTCGAGGGGCCACATGTCGTTGGAGTAGGGCAGCCCGAAGACCTCGTCGAAGCCCTGCTCGGTGGGCAGGAACGGCGCGCGGTGGCCGAGGTGCCACTTGCCGACCATGCAGGTCGCGTAGCCCTGCTCCTTCAGGAGCTCCGCCAGGGTCTCCTCCTCCGGGTCGAGCCCGTGGCGCGCGGAGGGGCCCAGCGCGCCGAGGATGCCGACCCTCTCCGAGTAACACCCCGTCAGGAACGCGGCTCGCGACGCGCTGCAGATCGCCTGCGCCACGTGGAAGTCCGTGAAGCGCACGCCCTCCGCGGCGAGCCGGTCCAGGTGCGGCGTCTCGAAGCCCTCCGCGCCGTAGCACCCGACGTCCGCATAGCCCTGGTCGTCGGTGAGGATGAACACGACGTTGGGCGGGCGCTGCTCCGCGGAGCCGGCCGCCGCCGCGGCGCCGAGGGCGAGCACGAGGGGGACGAGGGCGAGGTGGCGCATGCCGCCACCCTAAACGAGGACCTCCCACGGCGCGCGCGAGCGCCCGACGGGGTCACTCCACCGTCTGCCCCGTTCCGGACCCCGCGAGGTAGCCGCTCGCGAAGGCCCACTGGAGATTGAAGCCGCCGCATGGGCCGTCGAGGTCGAGGACCTCGCCGCAGAGGTAGAGGCCCGGCTGGATCTTGCTCATCAGCGTGTGCGGATCCACGTCCTTGAGGCGCGCGCCGCCGCGGGTGACGAAGGCGCCGTCGTACCCGGTGTGGTCGGTCACGGTGATGGGCGTCCGCACGAGGGTCTGGACGAGGGCGTCCTTGGGGCCGCCCTTGATCCCCTGGATCGTGCCGGTGGACGGGACGCCCGCCAGCTCGAACAGAACCTCGGCCACGTCGCGGGGGAGGTGCTCCTCGAAGCAGTCGAGAGCGGGGCGCTGGGGGCCCTGGCGCCACGCCGCGAAGATGGACTGCCAGTCCTCCTGGGTCTTGCCGCGGCAGAGGTTGAGGTGCAGCGGGATCTCGTCGTAGCGCTCGAGGAGCGGGGAGAGGTCGCGGGAGATGTCGAGGATGACCGGCCCGCGCAGCCCCTTCTTCGTGAAGATCAGATCGCCGGTGCGCGCGACCTTCGCGTGCTTCTTCATCGCCACGGACACCTGCGCCTTGCCGATCGTGTGGGCGGTCAGGCGCGCGGGCCAGTCCTCGCGCGTGACCACGGGGACGCCCGCGGGGTGCCGCGCGGTGATGCGGTGGCCGAAGCTCTCGGCGAAGCCGTAGCCGCCCCCGGAGGCGCCGGACTTCGGGAGCGCGAGGCCGCCGGTGGCGAGGACGAGCTCGTGGGACCGCAGGACACCGCCCGCGTGGTGCACGCCGAAGGACTCGCCGTCGTGGTCGGTGGAGAGCACCTCGCAGCCCGACATCGTCGGCACGCCCAGCCGCTCGAGCTCGTCGAGCAGGCCCTTCAGGACGGTCGCCGACTTGCGCGTCTCCGGCCAGACGCGGAACCCGTCGAGGACGACCGTCTGCACGCCGATCCCGTGGAAGAACTCTCGCAGCTTCGGGCCGCCGAGCTCGTCGAGCGCGGGACCCATGAAGCGGCCGTCGCGTCCGACCCGCTCCATGAACCCGTCCTTGTTCAGGGTGTTCGAGAGGTTGCAGCGCTGCCCGCCCGAGGCGAGCAGCTTGCGCCCGAGGCTCGGGGACTTCTCGACGATGAGAGCGCTCCGTCCGAGGCGCGCCGCCCGGATGCCGGCGACCATGCCCGACGCTCCGCCGCCGATGACGATGACGTCGTACGTGCCCGCGTCCGTGGGACGGGCGTCGTGCGCGCTGGGGGCTGACATCGCGGAGCCGAGTCTAGCGCTGCTCCGTCGGCGCGGTGGACGGGCCGTTTCGCCGCCCCGCTCCGCGTCCCGGCGCGGGGACCGATCGCGCGATCAAGGACGCTCGCGCGCCGACTCGAGGTCTGCGAGGGCCTCCTCGAGCTGGCCCCGCGCGATGGCCACGTCCCGCCCCGTGAGGAGCTGGACCGCCGACAGCGCGACCAGCGCGAGGTAGCCGTAGATCACGAGCGGCCACGCGAGCGTCGTGACCCAGCCCCACGCGGTCGCGGGCAGCTCGCCGCGCCACCAGGTGACGTCGTCCCAGCACAGGAACACGGCGAGACCGCCCCACGCCGCGAGGAGGAGCGTCTCCCGCCGGCTGCTCACGCGCCCGGTCTCCAGCTTCGAGCGCAGGGACTCGACCCGTCGCTCCAGCTCTCCGAGATCGTCCACGTCCGCGCTCATGCCCCAAGGGTGCCGCGGGCTGCGGCGCCGTGGGGGATCCTTCGGCGTTCCGCGTCGATCGTCAGCTTCGCCGGGGTCGCTCGAGGAGCGAGCGGTCCAGGGCCCAGGCGAGGGCCGCGCCGACCGCGTAGCGCGGAAGATCGAGCCACTGCCAGCCGGTGCCGAGGAGGAGGCGTCCGATTCGCTGGGACCGCAGCTCGACCAGCCAGCCCGCTTCGCAGAGCTGGGAGAGCTCGACCGCCCAGCTGATCCCGAGCGCGGCCGCAGCGAGGGCGGCGGGGCGGGCCCGGGGCACGACGAGCGCGAGCGAGAGATGCACGGCCACCGTCCACAGGGCGTCGCCGGCGTGGGCGGCGAGGAGCGCCGGAACGGGATCCCCGCCGCGCGACGCGAGGCCCAGGGCGATCGTGAGCGCGAGGAGCACCGCGGTGCCGAGCCGTCCGCGCTGGCGTCCGTCTTGTCCGGTGCTTCGCTCCATCGTTGGCAGGTGGGCCGGTCCGCCTCAGCCCCGCGCCGTTCCTCCGGACCGGCCGGGAGGCACTGCTCCGCCCGGGAGGAGTTCGAGGCGGAAGCGCTGGCCGCACGAGACGCACTGGACGTCGCCCGGCGGCGCCTCCTGTCGGGCGCCGCAGGCGGGGCAGAGCATCGCGACCGGGGGACCGCTCGGGCGCGGCGCGGGTTCGCTCGCGTTCATCCTGTGCAGGATCGGTACGGAGAGCGTCGCCGCCGCGGTGAAGATGGAGAGGGCCGCGAGCAGGCGCACGGCGCCCTCGTCGTCGGACTCCGCGAGGATCATCGCGCTCACGAGGACCGCGAGGAGGAAGGCCCCTCCCGCGGCGGCGACCCGGGCGCCTCCGTGTGCGCTCGCGAGATCGGCCAGCCCGAGCAGCGAGCACTGCGCACCGGTCGCCGCGAAGATCGCGCTGATCGCGGCGAGCTTCCAGTAGCCGTCCAGGTAGAGCCAATCGGCCCAGAGGCCCATGACCGCGAGGCCCGTCGCGAGGGCGCTGAGGGCCATCGTGGGGACCGAGGGGAAGGTGAATCCCCTCGCCTCGAGGAGCGCCGCCCCGCAGAGCACACCCAGGGTCCCGGCCGAGACGGAGAAGCTCGTCAGGAGCACCTTCGCTTCGAAGGAGGAGAACTCGCCGATCAGGAGGGCGCCGATCCCCAGCAGCGCGCTGACGGAGATGGAGACCAGGAAGGCACGCAGGACGCCGCGGCGGCTCGGGAGGCGGTTCGAGAACTCCATGGGGCCACGTTACGGCGGGTCTCCTCCGATCTCGCGCGATCGTCCTCGATCGCCGTGCTCGACCGGGCTGATCGACCCTGAAGGCGTTCCTCGCCGGCGCGCGCGGCGGGCTCGCTCGAGGGCCTATCCTCGAGCCATGAAGTCGCCGGCTGCTCTCACCGTGTTCGCTCTCGTCGCGACGTCCGCCGCCTCTAGCTGCCAGCGACCCCGCGTCGCCGAGGCGGAGCCCGGCCCAGCGCGGCGGCCGAACATCGTCGTGATCCTCGCCGACGACATGGGCTACGGCGACCCCGCGTGCTTCAACGCGGACTCGCGCATCCCCACGCCTCACATCGACCGGCTCGCCGCGGAGGGGACGCGCTTCACCGACGCCCATGCTCCGGGCGCCTGGTGCGTCCCCTCGCGCTACGGCCTGCTCACCGGACGCTTCCCGTGCCGCAAGGGAGCGTTCCACCCGGGCGAGTCCGCCGTGATCGACCCCGGGCGCGTGACTCTTCCCGCGTTCCTGAAGGGCGAGGGCTATCGCACGGCGATGGTCGGCAAGTGGCACCTCGGCTTCGAGGGAGGGCCGCTCTCCCCCGTGCCCCTGCGGGGCGGACCGCTCGACCGCGGCTTCGACAGCTTCTTCGGGATCCACGCGTCTCTGGACATCCCGCCCTACTTCTTCATCCGTGATCGTGCGCCGGTGACCCCGGCGTCGAGCGACGTCGCTGCCAGCAGCACGGAAGGCTGGACGGAGATCCAGGGAGCCTTCTGGCGCGCCGGCAAGAGCGCGCCGGACTTCGTCCACGCGGCCGTCAGGACGCGGTTCGAGGAGGAGGCCGTTCGCGTTCTCCAGGAGCACGACGGGAGCGCGCCGCTCTTCCTGTACGTCGCGCTCGCCTCCCCCCACACCCCCTGGCTCCCCAGCCGGCGCGGCCGCGGCGGCGCCGAGCTCTACGGGGACTTCGTCGCGGACGTGGACGACACGGTGGGCGCGATCGTCGCTGCGGCGGACGCGCGCGGGGAGGAGACGCTCATCGTGTTCACCTCCGACAACGGTCCGGTCTGGTACCCGGACGACGTCGCGCGGACCGGCCACGCCTCCACGGGTCCGTACCGCGGGATGAAGAGCGACTCCTTCGAGGGCGGGCATCGCATGCCCTTCATCGCGCGCTGGCGCGGGCGGGCCCCAGCGGGCGCAAGCTCTGGCCAGCTCCTCTCGTTCACCGACCTCTTCGCGACCTTCGCCGCCGCCCTCGACGCCGACCTCCCGGCCGGCGCGGCCCCGGACAGCGTCAGCTTCCTGCCTTCGCTCCTCGATCCCGACGCGCCGAGCGCGCGAGGGGCCGTCGTCCTCAAGGCGAACGGGAGCGTGGTACGCGCAGGCAAGTGGAAGCTCATCGACCACCTCGGCTCGGGGGGCTTCTCGCGGCCGCGGAGGGTGAAGGGTGAGGGAGGGCAGCTCTACGACCTCGGGTCCGATCCCGGTGAGACGGAGAACCTCTGGAGCGAGCGGCCGGATCGAGTGGCGGAGCTCCTCTCGGTCCGGGAGAGGCTGCTCGGCGACGGCTGACCTTCGGCGGGGGCGCTGGACCCGGGTCGCGAGGACCTCGCGGCGCGCGGGACGCTCGCGAGCGTCCCGGAACTTCGTAGCCGGGCGAGGAGCGGCCGGGCTCTGTCGCCTGCGATGCGCTCTCCTCGCCTAGGATCGTGAGGTCCCCCCAGGCTCCCCTCGATCCAACATGCGGCAATCCTCGATCTCGCGTCGCCCGCTCGGCCTCGCCCTCCTCGCCGGACTTCTCCTCCCCGCGGCCGCCGTCGCGCACCCGCTGCCCCAGGAGGCGCAGGAGAGCGCCGCCGCGCGCGAGCTGCGCATCGAGCCCCGCGAGATCGTCCTCGACGTCGGTGAGACCGCTCGCATCGACGCCCGCGTCGTCGACGCCAGCGGTGAAGAGGTCGAGGCCAAGCTGCTCTTCCTCTCCCGCGGACGCCGCACGGTGTCGGTCACGCGTGAAGGCGTGGTGCAGGGGATCAAGCCGGGCACCGTGGAGATCATCGTGCGCGAGCGGCAGGAGAAGGCCGGTGAGAATCAGGAGGGCCGCGCCAACGTCGGCGCGCGGCTCAGCGAGACGGTCGAGGTCACGGTGCGCCCGCCCGCGCTCGAGCGGCTCGAGCTGATCACGCCGGCCGCCGGCGTGTTCCAGGGCACCGCGGTGACGCTCGGGCTGCGCGCGGTCGACGTCAACGGGGATGAGCGTGAGGAGCCCCGCGCCGACTGGACGTCCTCCGCCCCGGAGATCGCCAGCTTCGACGCCCACGGTGAGCTCACCGTCCACGGCACCGGCGCCTTCCGGGTGACGGCGACGCTGGACGGGAAGGAGGCCGCGGCGGCGCTGGACGCCCGCGCCAACCCGATCGCGCGCGTTGTGATCGAGGGCGATCTCGAGACGCCGCGGACGGGCGACGTGCTCCGCCTGCGGGTCGACGCCTACGACGCGGGTGGCGAGCTGGTGCTCGACGTGCCCGTCGACATGACCTTCATGGCGCGCCCCGACGACACCCTCGGGCCCGGCGCCAGCGGCCAGATCGAGCCCGTCCCCGGCACGGCCCGCGCGTGGCGTTTCGTGGCCGAACAGCCCGGCAGGTACACCTTCGTCGCGAGCTCCGGCGGCGCGGTGGGCCGCAGGACGGTGCGAGCGAACTCACGAGACGTCGCGGGCGAGTTCGAGTTCGTCGGGCACGCTCCCGTTCGCGACACGCACACCTCCGACCTGTGGGTCTGGGAGGGTCTCGACGGTCGCGACTACTGCGTGACCGGCACCTGGGGAGCGAACGGTGACGCGCACTTCTGGGACGTCACCGACCCGGCGAACATGGAGCGCATCGCGACGGTCACCATCGACGCGCGCACCGTCAACGACGTGAAGGTCTCCGCGGACGGCCGGATCTGCGTGCTCTCGCGGGAGGGCGCGTCCAACCGCAAGAACGGCATCGTCCTCGTGGACGTGACCGACCCGCGCGATCCGAAGATCCTCTCGGGCTTCGACGACGAGCTGACGGGCGGCGTCCACAACGTCTTCATCGACGGCAACCAGGTCTACGCGCTCTCCGCCGGCGCGCGCTACGACGCGATCGACGTGTCCGACCCGGGCTCCCCCCGCAAGGTCGGCACCTACAAGGTCGCCGATCGCGCGAAGCCGTCGATCCACGACGTGTGGGTCGAGGACGGCCTCGCCTACTCGTCCAACTGGTCGGACGGGGTCCACATCGTCGACGTCGGCAACGGCATGCGCGGCGGCTCCCCCCGGAACCCCGTGAAGGTCTCGAGCTACGCCTACCCGAGCGGCTGGAATCACGCGGCCTTCCCCTACCGCCAGTCCGAGACGGGCCGCTTCTACGTGGCCGCCGGCGACGAGGCCTTCCCCTACGGTCTCAACGTGACCGGCAAGCCGACGCGTCCGCGCGGCTGGATCCACTTCGTCGACTTCACCGACCTCGACAGCCCGGTGGAGTCCGCGCGCTACCAGGTCCCCGAGGCGGGCACCCACAACCTCTGGATCGAGGACGGCGTCATGTACGTCGCCTACTACAACGCCGGCCTGCGCGCGGTCGACGTCACCGGTGAGCTGATGGGCGATCTCTATCGCCAGGGCCGCGAGATCGCGTGGTTCCTCCCCGACGATCCCGAGGGCTTCGTGACCAACGCGCCGATGGCCTGGGGCCCTCAGCCCCACAAGGGCCACATCTTCTTCTCCGACTGGAACTCCGGCCTGTGGGCCGTGAAGCTCAACCGATGATCGCGGCGCTGGCCCTCACCCTGGCGCCGCTTCCCGCGGCGCAGGTCCAGGAGCGGATCCTCGTGGCGGCGGAGTCCGCGGACGAGGTCTACGAGCTCGGCTTCGACGGGACGACGCTTTCGGTGATCGACGTCGTGGCGGTGGGCTACCAGGCCACCGAGATCGAGGGGCCGCACGGTCTCACGGTGGCGCCCGATGGGCGCCACTGGTACGTGTCGATGGCCCACGGCAAGCCCAACGGGCTGCTCTACAAGTACGAGGCGGGGACGAACCGCGTGGTCGGCGAGGCCGAGCTGGGCCTCTTCCCCGCGACGATGCAGATCTCGCGCGACACCGGCCTCCTGTACTGCGTGAACTTCGACCTGCACGGAGACATGACCCCGAGCACCGTGTCGGTGGTGGACGTGGAGGGCATGGTCGAGGTCGAGCAGATCGTGACCGGTTCGATGCCCCACGGGTCGCGCCTCTCGCCCGACGGGACGCGGCACTTCTCCTGCGCGATGATGAGCGACGAGCTCATCGAGCTCGACGCGGTGGACCTCGAGGTGGTCCGGCGCATGGCGCTCACCGACGGCACCGGCCGCCGTGCAGCAGCCGGTCACGGCGGCGACGAGGAGCACGGCGGGGACGGCGAGGACGCAGCACCCCACGTGGCGATCACCAAGCCCACCTGGGTGCAGCCCCACCCGCGCAAGAACCTCGCCTACGTCGCGCTCAACGGCGCCCACCAGGTCGTCGAGGTGGACCTCGAGAAGTGGAGGATCGTTCGCCGCTTTCCCACGGGGCGCGCGCCCTACAACCTCGACATCACGCCCGACGGCAAGCGCTTGGTGGTGACCTACAAGGGCGCCCAGGCCGTGGGCGTCATCGACCTGAAGTCGGGTGAGGAGCTCGCGCGGATTCCCACGAGTCGCCGGATCCCCCACGGCGTCGCGCTCTCGGCCGACGGCCGCTACGCCTTCGTGACCTGCGAGGACAAGGGGGGCGCGCCGGGCTCCGTGGACGCCATCGACCTCGAGTCGCTGGAGCGCCGCGCGACCCTCGACGTCGGCCTCCAGGCGGGCGGTATCGCCATCTTCCCGCGGACCGCGGACGCCCTTCCCCGCTGAACATGCTCGACGCGCTTCTCGCCCTCACGCTCGCGCTCCAGTCGGAGCCCGTCCTCGATCCGATCGACGCGCACTCCGACCACGGCGCGGCCTTCGACACGGGTCCGCGGCAGGCGGCCGTGCTCATGCCGGGCCCGGACCGTGTCGACTTCCCCGTCACCCTCGCGCCGGACCAGGAACACCTCGCGGCCTTCGTCGAGCAGGGCATCGCCCAGCTCCATGGCTTCTGGTACCTCGAGGCCGAGCGGACCTTCCGGCAGATCTTGTCGGAGGACCCCGACTGCGCCATGGCGCAGTGGGGCCTCGCGATGGCCAACGTCGACCATCCCGAGCGGGCCGCCTGGTTCGCGCGCGCGGCGTGGCTCAAGCGGGGTCTCGTGACGAAACGCGAGCGCATGTACATCGACATGATCGCGCGCTTCTACTCGGTCGATGGACCGGACGAGCCCGAGGGGCTGGTCGAGGCGCGCAACCCCGCGCCGGGCGAGGAGCGCGACGCGGGCACGCTCCCGAGCCGGGAGGCGCCGAGCAAGGCCGCCTGCGAGCGCCTCGTGCGGGACTACGAGGCGCTCGTCTGGGAGCACCCCGAGGACATCGAGGCCAAGGCGTTCCTCGTCAACCGGATCTGGCTGAACCGGCGGGCCGGGGGCATCAAGACCACCAGCCGCATGGCGGTCGAGGCCCTGCTCGACCAGGTCTTCGCGGTCGAGCCGATGCACCCGGCGCACCACTACCGCATTCATCTTTGGGACCGCTCGGACGAGGTGAAGCACATCGTCGACACCGCGGCAGCGTGTGGGCCGTCGATGCCGAGCATCGCCCACAACTGGCACATGGGCGGTCACGTCTTCGCGCACCTCGGTCGGCACTACGACGCCTCGTGGCAGCAGGAGGCGTCGGCCCGCGTGGATCACGCGCACATGACGCGCTTCTGGATCCTCCCCGACGAGATCCACAACTTCGCGCACAACAACGAGTGGCTGACGCGCAGCCTCCGCCATCAGGGGCGAGTCGACGAGGCCGTCGAGCTGGCCAAGAACATGGTCGAGCTCCCGCGCCACCCGCGCTTCAACACGGTCGACAAGCCGCGCACGAGCTCGGCCTACGGTCGGCGGCGGCTGATCGAGACGCTGAGCGCCTTCGAACAGTGGGAGACGCTGAAGGAACTCGGCTCGAGCATGTACCTCGAGCCCCACGTCGAGGACGCCGGGGGCGCAGTCCGCGCCTACGCCATGGGCCGAGCGGCCGCTCACCTCGACGACCCGGAGGGGCTCGCGGCCGCGACCGTCGAGCTCGAGTCGATGATCACCGATCTCCAGAGGGAGCGCGCCGAGGCCGTGGACGCGGCGGAGGCCGAGGCGCTCGACGCCGACGGGAAGACCGAGGACGTCCGCAAGGCCATGGACGAGGCGCTGCGGTCCTTCGAGGGACGCCTGCGGACCCTGCGGGACAACGTCGATGCGCTGCGCGCCCTCGCGGACCTCGCCGCTGGCGGTGACCGTGGTGCCGCGCTCGCCGCTCTCCAGGACGCGCGCTACGACCGGATCCACCTGGCCCGGATGCTGGTGGAGAGCGAGGAGCCGGAGCTCCGGAAGAAAGCGATCGAGAGTGCCCGGGACGCAGCCCGGAACCGCAAGGGCCAGCTGGTGGAGCAAGCGACCCTCGCGTACGTCCTGTGGGAGGCGGGGGAGCGGGACGAGGCCATCGAGGTCTTCGAGGAGCTTCGCGAGGGGGCAGCGCTGGCGGACCTCGATCTGCCTCCGCTGCGACGCCTCGCGCCGATCGCTGCCGACCTCGGTCTCGGCGCCGACTGGCGCCCCGAGTTCGCGCCCGCGAGCGACGTCGCCGCGCGCGCCGACCTCGACGAGCTGGGCCCCGCGCACTGGATCCCGCCCATGGCGCCTGACTTCACCCTGCCGGACGCCTACGGCGACGAGGTGACCCTCTCGGAACTCCGCGGCCGGCCGGTGCTCGTGGTCAACTTCCTCGGCTTCGGCTGCGTGCACTGCGTCGAGCAGCTCCAGGCACTCGTGCCGGTGGCGGACCGCTTCAGCGAGGCGGGCATCGAGATCCTCGCGGTGGGCCTCAACCCGGTGGAGGACCTGCGCGAGTCCCTGGGTGACGACCCGGGCGACACGGGCTTCCCCTTCCGCGTCCTCGCGGATCCGTCCCTCGCGCAGTTCAAGGAGTGGCGCGCCTTCGACGGCTTCGAGGGCATCGCCCTCCACGGCACCTACCTCGTCGACGGCAACGGCAGGGTTCGCTGGATCGACATCAGTCACCTCCCGTTCATGGACGTCGAGTTCCTGCTCGACGAGGCGAAGCGCCTGCTCGCGCTTCCGGTGCGCGGTGACGCGCCGCGCGCGGCCGCCACGCCTGTCGTTCGGCCGAGCGCGCCTCGCACCTCCGAGACCGCACCGGCCGACGCCGTGGAGCCGTCGAACGCTCTGCGAGTGGCCTTGCTGCTCGACGCGGCGCCGCACTGCCAGAGCTGCATCAAGGACCTGAACCGGATCCTCGGCGGGCTCGAGGGCTTCGTGTCCCTCGACGCCACGCCGAACGATGCGCGGATCGCGGTGACCGTGGACAGGACCCGCGTCGGATCCAAGGCCGTGCTCGAAGCCCTCGCCGCAGGTGGGCGGCCGGGGCGATTGGAGCCCGAGTGACTTCGGAGTGGATGGAGCGGTGATCGTGAGATCGTCGGGCTCCGTGGACGGCCTGCCACGTCGGGCCGTCAAGCCTCCGTCGCCGCGCTGTTACCCTGACGTGATGCGTGTTCCCGTCCTTCTGCTGTCTGCGGCGAGCCTCTCGCTCGCATGCTCGGGCTCCTCGACCCCGGACCAGGAGCATCGGTCGAGCGGCTCGCCGCCCGTCGAGGGCAACACGGAGGAGCCAGGCCTGCCTGCCGTCGAGGTCGCTCCGGTGAAGCGCGTGGGGACGAGCAGGGAGCGGACCCTCACGCCCGCTCCGATCGGTCTGGCCATCCGCTCGATGGGTGAGACGCGGTGCGGGCCGCTCCGAGTCGTCGTCGAGGAGAAGGAGGGCGGACAGGTCGGCTTCATGGCCTACCGCGTGCTGTTCGAGGGGGACGGCGAGAGCGCCGAGCATGGCGGTGGGGGCACCTTCGCGGCGGACCCGAGCGCGCCCTGGCTGCTCTACGTCCACACGACCCACGAGTTCTATGGCTACGACGGTCGCGGCGGGCTGCTGAAGCACACCTTCAAGGTCGAGTTCGCAGAGGGTCGTCAGCCCACACCTCAGGAGGTCGAGGCGGGGATCATCGGCGTGGCAGAGGGGGCTCCTCGGACCGAGAGCATCGGCGAGACCCTCACCACCGGCCCGGAGTGGACTCCGAGTGAAGAGCTGCGCGCGGAGCTTCCGCCGCAGCTCCTCGAGCTCATCGAGGGACGCTGACCACCCTCGCCCCCTCAGCGCTGGAAGTGCGCGCGATCGAACGCGACGGTCCGCGCGAGGGAGGCGAACAGAACGTCCATCGCGCGCACGTCGCCGGGCTCGATCCTCTCCGTGGAGTCGAGGTCCCAGACGGCCACGGGCGCGCCGTTCGCTCCGCGCACGGGGACGACGACGCCCGCGACCGTGCCGAGGCCGCTGGCGGCGTCGCAGGAGACGTAGCCGGGCCACGCGCCCGCGTCGAAGGCGCAGAGCGTCTGGTTGAGCAGGAACCCGTCGAAGCACATGCCCGAGCTCAAAGCTCCGCCGCCGCGCTCGAGGGGCGAGCAGACCGGCGGGCCGAAGGCGGCGGAGACGTGCAGGGCCGAAGGCTCCTCGTCCCCGGGCAGAGGGGCGTAGAAACCGTTCCAGGCCCACCCGAAGGGCGCCATCGCCTCTCCGATCACCGACGGCAGGCCGGCGACGATCGGAGCGGCCCCTTGCTCCGCGAGCGCGGCCGCGCCCTCGAACACACGGTCGAGCGCGGCGCGGCGGTCCGGGTCGCTGGAGACGACGTCGAGGGCTGCGTTGAGCCGCAGGAAGGGGAGGAGTTCGGACGCGGAGAGCATGGCGCGGGGGAGAGGATACCTCCGTGCGGAGACGGCCTCGCCGACGCGGCGGATGCCGCGCGGCGCCCGTCGCTCGAACGGGACAGGCTCTGG
>CBFIJG010000013.1:0-7132 GCA_965662915.1 Planctomycetota bacterium
GCTCTTCTCGATCCGTCGCACCCCGGCGACGCCAGACAGCGCAGGACCGAGCCCCGGCGAGACCGACATCATGACCCGTTCCATCTGCCTGTTCACCGGCCAGTGGGCCGACCTCCCGCTCGAGTCCCTCCTCCCCAAGGTGAAGGCCATGGGCTTCGACGGAGTGGAACTCGCCTGCTGGGGCGATCACTTCGAGGTGGGCCGCGCCCTCCGCGAGGACGACTACTGCGCCAAGCTCTGGTCCCTGCTGGAGACGCACGGCATGGACTGCTTCGCGATCTCGACTCACCTCGTGGGCCAGGCGGTTTGCGATCGCATCGACGAGCGTCACCAGTCCATCCTTCCGCCCGAGGTCTGGGGAGACGGGGATCCCGACGGCGTGCGCGCTCGCGCCGCGCAGGAACTGAAGGACACCGCTCGCGCGGCGCGCCGCTTCTTCGACGCCGCCCCCGAGCGGATCAAGTCCCGCCTCGCGCGTCCCGGTAAGGCGGTCGTCAACGGATTCACCGGATCGCCCATCTGGCACCTGCTCTATTCGTTCCCGCCCGTGCCCCCCGAGACGATCGACGCGGGCTTCGAGGAGTTCGCCGCGGCGTGGAAGCCGATCCTCGACGTCTTCGAGCAGGAGGACGTCCTCTTCGCCCTGGAGGTGCATCCCACGGAGATCGCCTTCGACATCGCCTCGACCCGGCGCGCCCTCGCCGCGATCGACGGCCATCCGGCCTTCGGCTTCAACTACGACCCTAGCCACTTCGGCTACCAGGGCGTGGACTACCTCGCCTTCCTCGACGAGTTCGGCGAGCGGGTGCACAACTGCCACATGAAGGACGTTTGGTGGTCCGACGAGCTCGCCGAGGCGGGCGTCTTCGGCGGCCACACGAACTTCGGTGCGGCCGGGCGCTACTGGGACTTCCGCAGCGTCGGACGCGGCAGCGTCGACTTCGAGGAGATCATCCGCCGCCTCAACCGCCTCGAGTACCGCGGCCCTCTCTCCGTCGAGTGGGAGGACTCGGGGATGGACCGCGAGCACGGCGCCGCCGAGTCCGCCGCGTTCCTCAAGCGCCTCGACTTCGAGCCCGCCGGCCGCGCCTTCGACTCCGCCTTCAGCGAGGAGTGACGGTCGCGCGCGCGTCGCGCTTCGACCTCCTCCACAAACCGCTCCCTTCCCAGAACCAGGCCGGCCCGCGGGTCGGAATCTCCCCATGAGCAGCAGCCACGCCCCCCCGCTGTCCGGCGCGCTGAACGCACGGCTGTCCCTGATGATGTTCCTGCAGTACGCGATCTGGGGGGCCTGGCTGCCGATCCTCTATCCGTTCCTGCTCGGTCATCGGGCCTTCACGCTCGAACAGGTTGGCCTGTGTCTGTCGGCCGGAGCGGTCGGGGCCATCCTGGGGCCGTTCCTCGCGGGACAGATCGCCGACCGCAAGTTCGCGACCGAGCGGTTCCTCGGAATCAGTCACCTGGTTGGTGCTCTGCTCGTCTGGCAGCTGAGCGCCGCTGACGACTTCCAGGGCTTCCTGGTGCTGAGCCTCGTCTACGGTCTGGTCTACGCGCCGACGCTCGCGCTGACGAACTCCCTGAGCTTCGCGCATCTCCCCGACCGGGATCGGGACTTCGGGCGCGTCCGCCTGTGGGGGACGATCGGATGGATCGTCGCCGGCATCGCGGTCGGGCAGTGGCTCCTCTTCAAGCACACGCCGGTCTTCGAGGGGATTCCGGCGGAGGAAGCGGAGAAGCTGGTGCAGCAGGCGCAGGACGCCGGCCGGGCCGACGCGTTCCGCCTCAGCGCGATCCTCGGCGTGATCATGGGCTTCTACTGCTTCACGCTTCCGCACACGCCGCCTTCGGCCGAGGCCAACGACAAGAACGCGACACTCGAGGCTCTGAAAGAGGTCCGCTACCAGCCGCTTCTGACCCTCTTCCTGATCGCGGTCCCCGTGAGCTGCATCCACCAGTTCTACTTCGTCTACGGATCGGATTTCCTCAGTCGCTACGGGCGCGAGGCGGCGAACTCGATCAACAAGATCTTCGGCGTCGGTGGGGGCGGGCTCATGACCATCGGGCAGATGAGCGAGCTCTTCGTGCTCGGCCTGATCCCCCTCGTGGCCAAGTCGGTGTCGCGCAAGGCGCTCCTCGCGGTGGGGCTCCTGGCCTACGCAGGACGCATGGCGCTCTTCGCCTATTCGGACTCCCTGGCGCCTGTCCTCGCCGGGGTCGCCCTCCACGGCTTCTGCTTCGGCTGCTTCATCTTCGTGGCCTTCATGGTCGTGGACGAGGAGACGACGTCCGACGTACGGGCCAGCGCGCAGAACCTCTTCAACCTCGTGATCGTCGGCATCGGGATCATCGTGGGCAGCTATCTGTCGACGGCGGTGATCGGGGCGTGGGCCACGGGAGACGACGGCGTCATGGACTACGCCAAGCTCTTCGGTGTGCCCATGTACGCGAGTCTCGCCTGTCTCGCGGTGCTGCTGGCGCTCTATCCGTCCCGCTCTCCTGGAAGGGGCGAGGTCGCCTGACTCGAGGCCGATCGGCGGGAGGCGTCGGCGACGTCGGTGCCTCCCGCTCGTTCAGGTCAGCGCCTGCGACGCGCTTCGGTGAGGGCGGCGCGCGCCTCCGCGTCGCCGGGGGCGATCTGGACGGCCTGTTCGAGATGCGCGATCGCGGCCTCCCAGTCGCTCTGGCGCGCGCGCAGCTTGCCTGCCAGCACGAGCATCGCCACGTCCGCGGGTGCACTTCGGAGCCACTTTTCTGCGGCGGCGGACGCCCCTTCCAGGTCGCCGTCGCCGCTGCGAGCCTCCGCGAGCGAGCCCAGGACCCGGCGCGTGTCGCCCTCGATCCGCCGGACCTCGGCGAGCGCGGGGAGGGCCTCCGCGAAGCGGCCCTGCTGCGAGAACGTGGCGGCGAGGTTGAACCAGCCGGCCGCGTAGTCGGGATCGAGGGTGACGGCGCGGCGGTAGGCGGCCTCGGCGAGGTCGATGCGGCCGAGCAGCACGTGGGCGCGCCCGAGGCCCTCGAACGCGTAGGCGTGCTGGGCGCGCAGGGTCCTGCCATCGCGGGTCGCGCGCTCGAAGAGTGCGGCGCCGTCCCGGTAGCGAGCCTCGTCGACGGCGAGGCGTCCGTGCTCCAGGAGGAGGTGCCGGTGCGCTGGTTCGTGTCGCGCGAGCTCGCAGAACATCTTCACGTCGGCGGGACGCGTGGGGCCCCGGAAGATCCGCAGGGGGGTCCCGTCGTCCCCCGTCACGATGGTCGCCGTCGGGCCGGCGCCCAGGGCCTCCGAGAAGAGCTCCGGTTCGAGGAGCACCGCCGAGCGGCCGTCGATGTCCGTCTCCGTGGGGTCGCCGGTGCGCAGGAACGCGTCGACGACGCGAACACCGCCGAAGCCGACTCCGGGGCTCCCGTCGACGGTCGCACCCAGCTCCGGCGCCGGCGGCGGGTCGGAGTGCACCCGGACGACCATCGGCGTGCCGGGGGGGAGGGAGAGCGCGGATGGCGTGCGGGTGACGCGGACGAGGTCGCTCACCCAGGCCGACGCGGGACGGCCGCCTGGAGCGGGCGGGGCTGTCCAGCGCGGCAGGTCGCGCACCTCGGGCTCCTCCTGTCCGCGCCGGATGGTGACGAGGCGCTGGGCCTCGACCGCCTCCACGCGCTGCTGACTGCCGTCCTTCCAGCGAACCTCGATGGCGTCGATGCGCTCGGCCGGTGACACTCCGAGGCCGACGTGGATGTCCGTGGAGACCTGGGACTGGAAGCCCTCGACGAGGGCGACGCGCCGCGCGAGCCGCCGGCCCGCATGAGTCACGGTGACCCGCGCGCCGAGCGCGGGCGTTCCGTCCTCCTCGAGCAGGCGTACGCGCGTCCACGCCGCGGCGGGGGCGGTGTTCTCCCGATAGACGAGACCGCCGAGGGTCCACAGGGCGAGGTCCTGGTCGCCGTCACCGTCCGCGTCGATGGGGACCACGGCGCGCCCGTCGTGATCGTCGTCGAGGCCCATGAGCCAGCCCGCGTCGATCCAGGGCCGGTCGGGCGCGGCGCCTTCCGTCGGGACGAAGAGCCGGTCGCGCTCGTAGCCGTTGAAGGATCCCTGGAAGCGCGGCGCGTCGGCGTTCGCGTCCGCGGACGGTCGGCCCTCCTGGAGGGCGCGGGCATCCTCGATGACCTGTCTCCAGTTGTAGGACTCCCAGTCGCGCTTGGAGCGGTCGCGGTGGGAGGTGAAGCCGTTCGTGACCACGAGGCCGAGTGTTCCGTCAGCGAAGGGTTCGAAGAACTGACAGCCCCAGGCCCACTCGCCCTCGTGGATGCCCAGGCGGCGCGCGCGTTCGTCCCACCTCGCTCCCGGGGCTCCCTGGCTGTAGAGCACGTTGCCGTGGGCGATGACGTCCACGACCTCCCGAGCCCGTTCGTCGAGGCCCGCGGCCACCGGGCCCATCCGCATGCCCTCCTCGGACGACATGTTGGAGACGTAGAGGTCCCATCGGTCGTCGGCGTCGAGATCGGCGAGGGTGGCGCCCATCGTGTTGGCGCTCACGCCGTCGAAGCCCAGCGATTCGTCCGACTCGAAGCGGCCGCCCTCGTTGCGCCAAAGCACGTTCAGGCCGAAGTCGTTCCCCTCGAAGAGGTCGTCGTCGCCGTCGTGGTCCGCGTCGAAGACCATGGCGATGTAGCTGTAGCGCGTCCCGCCGATGCCGCGCGCGTCGCTCTCCTCGGTGAACTGGAGGCCGCCCTGGTTGATGAAGAGGTGATTGTCGGCGCCGTCGTTCGCGTCGACCATGTTGAACCGAGGGCCGTGCGAGCGAGCGCTCCCGTAGACGGCGAAGAAGAGATCGAGATCCCCGTCTCCCTCGACGTCGATCGGGGCCACGGTCTGAACGGCGAGGCGCCGCAGTCCGACGTCGTTCGGCATCGCGAAGGCCCTGGGGAGGTGCCGCCAGGTGCCCGGCGCGGCGCCGGTGCGGGTCCAGAGTCCGGCGTACGCCCGGTTCCCCTCGTAGAGACTCGCCTCGCCGGCCACCAGCTCGTCGAGGCCGTCCCCGTCGAGGTCGAAGGCGAGCACGAACGCTGGAAGCTCGGCCGGATCCTCGATGGGGAGCGGCGCGGGGACGAAGCCGCCGGCCCCGTCGTTGAGGAAGAGGAGGGTGCTCTCGCCGGTCCGGGTGGCGATCAGGTCCGGTCGATCGTCACGGTTCCAGTCGACGACCGAGAGCCCGCCCAGCGTCAGGGTCAGCTGGCGGTCCACGAAGGCCTGGAAGAGCTCCTTGTTCTCCGGGGAGCGCGCGAAGGTGAGGCCGACCTCGGCCGTCCGATCGTGGAAACGCGCGTCGGAGGCCGCGAGGCGCTCTCCGGGTCGCTCCTCGAGCGGGGTGAAGTGGCTCAGGAGCCAGTCCGCGTCGACGCTCGTGCGCACGGCTTCGATTTCGGCCCGCAGCGTGAGGTCCACGCGCGGTGGCGCGTCATCGGGCGCGGAGTCGCCGGCCCAGCGGATGCGTACGCGCCCCGTGGCGCGTCGGGCTCCGGCGTCGGCGTCCAGCCGGAAGCGCTCGAGCTCGCACTCGACGCGCGCTGGGGTCCCGTCGAGTGGCGCGAGGGCGAGAAGAGCCGCGAGGAACTCGGCAGGCTCGCGGACGATGGACTCGGAGCGCGCGATGAGGGGGGTCCAGGTGACCGGACCGGCCGAGCCGGGGGTGCCGAGCTCGGGAAGCCGGGCGGCGAACTTCCCGGCTGGAACGAGGCCGCGCGCAGCGCGCTCGAGCTGGCCCCGTACGAGGGGCTCGAGGACGAGGCCGGCAAGGTCCTGTTCGAGCCGCACCGCCGCGGCCTCGCTCGTCTCCACGTCGATGACGGGACGGGTGACCGGCTCCGCTGCGGGGGAGGGGACCTCGCCTCCGCAGGCCGCTGCGAGGGCCGCCAGCGCGAGGTGGGGCAGGGGCATCGCGACGGGGCGCGGCGGGGCGGTCTGGCGCTTCGCGGCGGCGGGATCCATGGGGAGAGAGTAAGCCTGCCAGCATCCGTCGCGAGGCCCTGCTGGCTACGATCCGGAAGTCATGACCACCCGCGCCCTATCAGCGGCCCCGCGCCGCGCCCTTCTCCCGCTGCTCCCGCTGCTGGCCCTCGGATGCGTCTCGGGGGGCGCGCCGGATCGGACGGCGCCGATCGATCCGGCTCCTGCCGAGGCGTCGAGCGATCCGGTCGGCGAGACGACCGTGTCCGCGGACGGTGCGGACCCGGCCGACGGTGCTCCGGCCGATCCCGAGGAACAGGCTGCGGAGACCGAGGAAGAGGCGCCGGCGCCCGCGCCGCAGAGCCAGCTCCGCGATGAGGCGCACCGCGTCATGGACGACTGGCATCAGGCCGCGTCCGTTGCCGATCGCGATCGGTACCTGGGCCACTTCGCACAGGACGCGGTGTTCCTCGGGACGGACCCCGAGGAGCGCTGGGATCTCGGTAGCTTCACGGCCTACGTCGACACGTACTTCACCGCGCCCAACAAGGGCTGGACCTTCGAACCGTCGGATCGGAACGTCGTGGTCGGGCCCGACTCGCAGATCGCCTGGTTCGACGAGAGGCTGTCGAGCAAGAAGTACGGCAGCGTGCGGGGGACCGGGGTGCTCCGCCGGATCGGTGACAGCTGGAAGCTCTCGCACTACAGCATGACCCTCGCCGTCCCCAACGACGCGATGGTGGCGGTCCGCGAGGCGATCATGCCTTTCGAATCCGTGTCCCGATAGGAGCCGCGGTGCGGGGCGTTCGGTCGCCTCTGCCCAAGTCGATCGGCCGCGCGCGTCGAAGGGTCGCATGGGCTGGCACTCTTCTCCGAGAAGAGCGTGATATCGTTCGCGCGCCCAGCCGACGGGAAAGACCCGATGACCTCTCTCACCAAAGCCGAGTACCCCGCCTACCAGGGCGGGCAGGACCGCGCCCTGATGCTCACAGCGGTGCTGTGGGGCTTCCTGGTGGGCGGTCTCTTCGGCCTCGACGCGGCGGTCGCCTCCGGGAACGCGTGGGTCATCGCCGCCGCGGCTGCGGGAGTCTTCGTGCTCGTCGGTTGGTGCCAGGCCTCGCTGAGCAACGGCTTCCACGAGGCGGTTCATCAGAACTTCGGGTCGCGGCACAGCGACGTGCTCTCGCTGGTGCT
>CBFIJG010000013.1:7141-57702 GCA_965662915.1 Planctomycetota bacterium
CTCGCTGAGCAACGGCTTCCACGAGGCGGTTCATCAGAACTTCGGGTCGCGGCACAGCGACGTGCTCTCGCTGGTGCTGCTCGGCTACCCGACCTTCTTCACGATGCAGTACCGCAAGGTGCACCTGCAGCATCACCTGAAGGGCGGCGATCCGGCCACGGATCCGGACTTCAAGACCTACGGCCGGTTCCCGCGTACTCGCTGGGAGCTCGTCGGACGTCTCGTGCTGATGGCCTCCGGCCTCGCCGCCGCGCAGCAGCTCCTGACGAAGAACCTCCGCTCCGGTGACGAGGCGTCGGGGCGCGTGAAGGAGAAGCAGCGCGCGCCGCTGCGCGACCTCGCGGGGCTGGCGCTGGTGCAGATCGCCATCGTGGCGGCGTACCTCGGGATCTTCGGATGGCCGTCCGGCCTTGCGTTCTACGTGGGCTTCTACATCCTGCCCCTCGGCACGGTCGCGAAGTTCATCAAGGCGACGCGCTCCTTCTGCGAACACGGCTCCCCCGATCGGGACTACGTGCTGCGGACGATCACCGGCAAGCCCTGGCAGACGGGGACGCTCGGGATGTACGGGTTCCACTACCACGCCGAGCACCATCTCTACCCCTGGGTGCCCTACGCACGGCTCGGCGCGCTGCACGAGCGGCTCGGGCCTGAACTCATCGAGGACGCCGAGACCCACCAGGGCGTCTACGAACTCTTCGAGGGCGGCTACTTGGGCCTGCTCGCGCACTGGTTCCGCGAGCTCCCCTGGAGCGCGGCGCCCGAGGCCGCCACGCGCGCATGAGCGCGGGCGGCTCCACGTGCCGCGTCTGCGGCGCGACCGAGCACTCGCACGCCGTGGAGGGCGTGAGGGACTGGGAGTACGGGGTGGACGGGGAATGGGCCTACCGCAGGTGCTCTTCCTGCCAGCTCCTGCAGCTCGAGCCGTTCCCGACGGTGGAGGACCTCGTCGAGGCCTACGACGTGGACTACCACGGGTACCGCACCACCGCGGAGAAGGGCCGCCTCTACAAGCTGCTGTTCGACGTCAAGGACGGGCTCTTCAAGAAGAAGATCGCGAAGGTCGTCCCGCGTGGGGCGGCGCTCCTGGACGTCGGCTGCGGGAGCGGGGAGTACCTGCGGCGCATGTCCTTCCTGGAACCTTCCCGCATCGACGGGATCGACTTCAACGAGACGGCCGTCGAGCTGGCTCGCTCCAAGGGAGTGAGCTGCTTCCAGGGCATCTTCCCGGACTATCCCGCCGAGCCGGACACCTACGACGCGGTGTTCATGAACAACTACCTCGAACACACGCTGGATCCGGGCGTCGAGGTGGAGAAGGCGCTTCGGCTCCTCAAGCCTGGCGGCGCGCTGATCGGGGAGGTGCCGAACTTCCGTTCGGTCGACCGCAAGGTCTTCGGCCGCTACTGGGGCGGCAATCACGTCCCGCGCCACACCTTCCAGTTCGAGCCCGGGAGCCTCACGGCGCTGCTCGCGCGGGCTGGCTTCCAGGACGTGCGGACGAACCAGGAGCTCTCGAGCAACCACCTGACGCTGTCGATCCAGAACTGGCTCCAGCGCAATGAGCCGGACCTCGCGGCGAACCCCCGGATCACCCACGGCCGCACCTGGTACTACAACCACCTGCTGCTGGCGACCGCGCCGGTGAACCTCGTCTTCAAGCTCGCGGGCCAGTCCGGGGTGATGAAGTTCTTCGCCCGCAAGGCGGGCTGATCAGTTCGTCTCCACGTCCGCCGCGGCGGCGCGGCTTCGCAGCCAGAGCCACGTCGTCTGGCAGATTCCGGCGGTGACGAAGGAGAGCAGCGCCCAGACGATCCCGGGCATGGACCAGGTCGCGGCCTGGGAGGTGCCGAGGTGCAGGAGGAGGCCCGCGACGGTGAAGTAGAGGAGGACCGCCTCGGTGATCGGCCGGGTCGACTTGGCGTGAACGAGCAGGCCCTGGTACCAGCTCTGCGCAACCTGATATGCCGGCATGATCACCGAGAGGCCGACGCCGAGGCGGGCGAGCGGCACGATGTCGGAGGGGATTCTCTGTGCGGTGCCGAACCAGACCTCCGCGAGCGGCGTGGCCCACATGAGCCCGACGACCGCGCTGGTGCCCGCGCCCAGGAGCAGGCCGAAGCGCTTCAGCGCGGCCGCGCCCCCGCCGAGGGCGACGAGGGTCACGACGACCTCGTTGAAGGCCATCCCGACGCTCCTCGCGATGAACGTGAGTCCGTGAACGGGACCCCAGGCGGCCACGGAGTCGAGGCTGCGAGGCATCCGGTTCATGGCGGCTGCTCCGATGGGCTGGATGAGCAGGGTGATGAGCGGCGTCACCGCGAGGGGGCCGTAGAAGCGCGCGAAGGCGCCGAGGGTGAGCTGCTCGTCGCGCTCCGCTCGCTTGAGAAGGGGGTGGACCTCGCGCACCTTCCACCCGGCGTAGAAGGCCTCGGCCGTCACGCCGGAGGAGACGCCGAGGGCGGCGGTGGCCGTGCCCGAGAGCCACCTCGTCTTGACGAGCAGGACGAGAACGCTCCCCGTGACGAGGAGCCGCAGCGCGGTGCCCTGGCTGACGGTCTTGCTGCGCTCGAAGCGGATGAGGGTCCCCTGGCACGTGCGGCGGTACCCGATCGCGAAGGTCCACGGGAGCATCAGCTGAAGGCCGAGCCGCCCCGCGGCTGCGACCTCGGCCTTGGAGCCCATGACGTCCTCCGCGACCCACCAGTACAGCGGGGTGAAGGCGATCAGAGCGTGCAGGGCGGTCAACCCGAGCCCGAGCACGCTCCCGTAGCGCATCACGCGCCTGTAGCGGTCCCAGTCGCTGGACAGACGGGTGGAGGCCGCGAGCATCATGATGATCGGGCCCTCGACGACGAGGCTCACGGGGAAGACCACCGAGCTCCATGCGCCCAGGTGGGTCTTGCTCTCGGCGAGCCGCGACACCGCCGCGATGACGATGTTGGGCTCCATCGCCATGAGAACCCAGCTCGCGGCGAGCGGCCACCAGAGCGCCGCGACGCGCCGGAGATCCACCTCGGTCTCGGCGGGGTTCGGGGTGGCTCTTCGGGGGGACAAGGGGCGGAGAGGGTGACGACGCGGCGGGCCGGACGCCCGTGCATTCGTCCCGTTCTCCACGGCGGACGTCCCGGGCGCGTCGGCGACGGACGGGACGGGCCCGCCGTGGCCGCGCGATCGCGGCCACGGCGGGCCCGGGAGAGGGGCCGCGACGCCCCCGGGAGAAGCTGGCTCATAGGCCGCCGTCGTCCCCGGGCGGCGCGGCCTCGGCCGACGGCTCCGGCGTCGTCTCGGGCTGCGGTGCGGGGTCGGGCTCCTCGAGCGGCTGGACGAGACCGTCCATGCGCATGCGGAAGGGCCCTGACTTCCAGCTCGGGAGCGCGAACGCCCAGCCCTCGAGGCCTTCGTTGAGGGAGGCAGCCTCGGCCTCGAGCGCTCCGCCATCGGTCCCGGTCGCCTCGGCGGTCTCCTGACCCTCGTCCGCCGGTCGCGCCTCGGGGCCCATGGAGTCGGCTCCCGGCGCCGCCGGCATGTCCGAGGCGTCGACGACGTCCGCGCGGATTCGTGCCCAGGTCACCAGGGTCGGCTCGGCGCCTTCGGCCACCTCCTCGCCGGCTTTGGGGAGCTCGACGGTCTCCGCGACGATGCGCAGGCCCTTCTCGGTGAAGAACTGCGCGGTGGCCATGGTGCCGGCCGACCAGTCGATGTCGTCGACTCGCGCGACGTCGTCGAAGCGCAGTCGGGAGAGGGCGGAGGTGAACACGCGGGTCGCGTCCGGCACCTTCGGCTCCATCCCGTCCGGTACGCCGAGGACGTCGAGGCTGGTGTCCGTCATGTCGGCGCGGGCGAGCTCGACCGCCTCACCGTCCGCGTGGGTGACGCGGGCGGCCTTGACGCGCGAAGCGGAGACGTCGACCAGCTCCTGATCGAGCCAGCCGTTCGCGCGGGCGTCGGCCTGGAACCCGCCGCTCACGAGCAGGGCGGGTCCGTCGCCGGCCGGATGCACGTAGGTCTGCGCGTCGGGAGCGGACTGTCCAGGAGCGAAGCCGCCCTGGGAGGCGGGGCGGTCCCCGACGAGCAGGTCGCAGAGGGTGTCGCCGGAGGTCGAGAGGATCACGATGCGGCGGGCGGTGGAATCCTCGGCGTCGGGCGCGTCGAGGCCGAGTCTGGTGAAGCGCGCGGGGGTCGCGGTCTTCTGCTCGAGGATGCGGGCATCACGGAGCTCGAAGAGCAGCGTGCGGACGCGGTCGGCGCGGGCCGGATAGCCGGCCTTCTCCGCGAGGGTCCAGCCGGCTTCGCCGCGCTCCAGGGTGACGGTGCCGTCCGCCGTGGTGACGGCGAGTGAGGCCACGTCGTTGATCGCGTCCTGGAGAGCCGGGAGGAGCGGCGTGTCGCGCGGGATCGCCGTGTTGTCGGCGGCCCGGCTGGAGCTCGCGTACCAGGCGCCCGCCGCGACGAGGAACGTTGCGACGCCGAGGGTGGTGATGGTTCCGGTCTTCATGGTCGTCGGGGGGGGATCAGGCCCGCGCGGAGCGACGGCGGAGCAGCCATGTCGCGGCGCCGAAGGCGATGATGAGCGCGGGGATCAGGGCGATGTTCAGGAGCTCGAGCCGCGTCCCGAGGGCCTCGATGTCCGCCTTCAGATCACGCTTCACCTTCCGGAGCTCACGGCGTGTCTCGACCTCCTGGGCGCGGAAGCGGTCGATCTCGGCCTGCTGCTCGGAGGAGAGCAGATAGGCGCTCTGAGGATCCTTCTCGGACTGGAGCTCGTTGATCTTCCGCTCCGCCTCCGCGAGCTTCTGTTCGAGCGCTTGCTCCTTCGCGGAGAAGGCCTCCTGTGCCTCGCGGGCGAGCTCTTCCTTGCGGAGGAACGGCCGCCGGTAGGCCTCGCGGCTGCGGAGGCTGATGAGATCGTCGCTGCCGGAGAGGTTCTCCAGCGCGCCCACGAGGAACGGCGCGTTCCCGTTCGCCGAGCGGTAGCTGGCACCCCCGAAGAGCGACTGGACTCGCTGCGCCCAGAGGTTCTCGTGGAGCATGTCCACGTCGGCCATGACGATGGCGTTGAACGGTGCCGTCGAGGCGTTGAGGTGCGCCTCGGCCGGGGCCGCAGGCGCCTCCTCGCCGTCCGCCGGCGCCGGTGCACCGTCCGGGAAGGCCGAGGAGATCTCGCCCCGCAGGCGGACGCCGAGGGTCTGCGCCTCCCCCTGGTTGACGAACGACGCAGCCAGGGTCTCCTCGTCCATGCGCTGGGTGACGAGCGAGCGCCCGACGGTCCCGCCACCCTCGGCGCTGGTGGCGGCGAGGGTCGTGGCCGTGAGGCCCTCGGGCGCGGCGACGTCGAAGGCGCCGGCCATGAGCATTCGCATGTTCGTGAGAGAGCCCGTGAGGACGTCGTCGTCGTCGAGACCCTCTTCAGCCACGTCGAAGAACATCGGGAGGGTGACGATCTTGTCGGACCGGGAGCGAATCTGGGTCCCCGTGGACTCGTCGCCCGCCACCTTGTCGGCCTTCAAGGGAACGCCCCAGGCGGCCAGCAGGGAATCCATGCCGGTGACCTCGGCCCCGGGCATGGGGGGCTCGGGATCAGCGGCGGGATCGAAGAGGACGACCGGGTCGACGAAGGCGCAGATCTTGCCGCCGGCGAGGGCGAACTGGTCGATCGCGTAGAGGCCGGCGTCGGTGAGTCCCTTTGGCTGGATCAGCAGGAGGAGGTCGACGTCCTCGGGGATCTCCGCGAGGGTGGTGGGGTCGAGGTCGCGGACCTCGTAGCGCTGCTCCACCAGCTGGAGGATCGGCCAGGCCGGCAGCTGCTGGGGCTGGGAGAACTGGTTCGCCGGCGGCAGCGTGCCGCCGCGCAACTGCACGCCGCTGACGAGGCCGAGGACGGGGAGGTCCCGCTCCAGCTTGTCGATGAGCTCGGTGAGGTCGTACTCGAGCGAACTCTCCCCGCTCGGCTCGAGGACCGGGATCACCTCCTGGCCGTCCACCGAGTTGGTGCCCACGAGCCCGATGTAGAGCTTGTCGCCCTGCATGGAGACGCGGCGGCCGGGGATCCCGAACCGCACCGCGGCCTCCTCCTCCTCCGAGAAGGCGACCGGGTCGATGACCTCGAGGGTGATCTTGCCGCCCGACGCCGCCTCGTACTGCTCGAGCATCTCGAGCACCCGGTCGGCGTAGGGCAGCAGGCTCTCCGCCTCCTCCTGCGCCAGCTTCCGGGTGAAGAAGTAGCGCAGCGTGATGTCCTCCTCGAGCCCGCCGACGATGTTCCGGGTGCCCTGGGAGATGGTGTAGAGCTTCTGCTCGGTGAGGTCCGCGCGGACCCCGCGCAGGGTCGGTCCGGCCAGGAGGTTGACCGCCAGGAAGAGCGCGATCCCGAGGACCACGCCGACGATGGTGAGTCGCTGCTTCTGCATGGATCAGTCGGCCTTCTTGAGCTCGATGGTGGTGGTCGTGAAGAAGAGGAAGAGCGCGATCACGGACAGGAAGAAGACGGCGTCCCGTGCCTCGATGACGCCCCTCGTGATGGCGCCGAAGCGCTCGAGGAAGCTCATGTTGCGGATCGCGTCGACCAGCCAGGCGGGAGCGAAGCCCTGGAAGAAGTCGGTCACCGCCGGAAAGCCCGCGAGCACGAAGAGGAGCGAGACCACGAAGGTCAGGACGAAGGCGATCACCTGGTTCTTGGTGATCGCCGAGAGGGCCGAGCCGACGGCGAGGAACGCGCCCGCCATGAGCAGGCTCCCGATGTAGCTGGCAGCGATGACGCCGTTGTCCGGCTCGCCCAGGTAGTTGACGGTCAACCAGTGGGTCGCCGTGAGCGCGAGCGCGACGCCGGTGAACGCCCAGGCCGCCAGGAACTTACCCACGACCGCCTGAGCAGCGCTGATCGGCAAGGTCATCAGGAGCTCGACCGTGCCCGAGCGCCGCTCCTCCGCCCACAGGCGCATGCTCAGCGCCGGGATGAGCGCGAGGTAGACCCAGGGGTGCCAGGTGAAGAAGGGGGCGAGGTCGGCCTGGTTCGTGTCGTAGTAGCCGCCGAGTTTCCAGGTGAAGCCGCCGGCCACCAGCAGGAAGATGACCAGGAAGACGTAGGCCACCGGGGTCGAGAAGTACCCGACGAGCTCTCGCTTGAAGATGGTGATGATTCCACGCATGTCAGGCTCCTGCGCTCGCGGTCGTGACCGTCCGGAAGACGTCGTCCATGCGACCGCGATCCACGCTGACGCTGACGAGCTCCCAGGGGGAGTCGGCTGCCGCCTGCTGGACGGCGACGAGGAGAGCACTCTTGGAGGTCTCGTGGGGGAAGACGGTGATCCGCGCTCCCTCCTCGGTGGTCTCGGTGAGCTCGACGCTCGCGGCGGCGCTCATGCCGGCGAGCGTGGTGCTGGCGCTCTCGGCGTGCTCCGGCGCCACTGTGACCTCGACCGCCCCGGCGAAACGCGAGCGCTCGCGCAGCTCACGCGGCGTGCCGTCGAACCGGAGCTTGCCCTCGGAGACGATGATCGCGCGGGTGCACACGGCCTCGACCTCCTCGAGGATGTGGGTGGAGAGGACGATGACCTTGCCGGCCGCCATGGAGCGGATCAGATCGCGCACCTGGCGCTTCTGGTTGGGGTCGAGCCCGTCCGTCGGCTCGTCGAGGACGAGGACCTCCGGGTCGTGCAGGATCGCGAGCGCGAGCCCCACCCGGCGCTTGAATCCCTTGGAGAGGGTCTCGATGCGCTGGTTCATCACCTCGCCGAGATCCACGAGCTCGGTGACCGTCTTCATGCGCTCCGCGAGGTGCGCGCCGCCCATCCCGCGGGCATCGCCCACGAAACGCAGCATCTGGCGGGGCGTCATGTCGGGGTAGAGCGGAGCCCCCTCTGGCAGGTAGCCGATGGTGGCCTTGGCGTCGGCCGGAGCCGCGAGGATGTCGTGGCCACAGACCGTGGCGGTTCCGGAGGTCGGAGGCAGGAAGCCGGTGACCATCTTCATCGTCGTGGACTTGCCCGCGCCGTTGGGCCCGAGGAAGCCAAGGACCTCGCCGGGGCTCACCCGGAAGCTGAGGTCGTCGACCGCCGTGAAGGTCCCGAAACGCTTCGTGAGGTTCCGAATCTCGATCATGGGATGTCGTGGGGAGGCCGTTGGTGCGCAGGCGGGGGCGCCTCGGCACCGCTGAGGTGCCGCGCTACGACGGGTTCCGTGACGTGTTGGAAGAAAATTCCGTGGGCGCGAGGGGGCAGTGGGCGACCGGGGGGCCGGGCGCAGCCCGTACCCCGGGTCAGGGCGGGAAGAATCTTCCACGGGGCGTCCTCGCGCAAGGGGGCAGGTCTCGGGGTCTTTGCTCAATCGTGCCCGCCCATCGTCCGATCACCCAAATGCGATGTCCCCTCCCGAAGAGCTCCGCCTGTCCATTCCCCGCGATCCTGACGCCCCCGATGCGGATGTCGAGGCCGTGGTGCTTCTCGAGAAGGGGGTGCGCCTCCAGGCCTGCTTCCCCGCCGAGGGAGCGCCCCTGCTGGCCGTCGGCCGCACCGTGGACCTCGAGCTCGCCCGCCTGGGCTCGTCCGAAGCGGCCCGTGCGCTCGGGAAGGTGATCCACCGCCGGGACGCGACCGGGCTGCGGACCTACCAGTTCCTCCTGGGGGAGCGCACGCGAGAAGCTCTCGCGGACCTCCTGGATCCCCGGAGGAGCCCTCGCTTCCCTGTGGAGGATGACGAATCCGTGGAAGCGACCTTGACGATCCCGGGGGAGTCGGAGCCCTTCGTCACGGCGCAGGTGCGCGACGTCTCCGCAGGTGGCCTCGGGATCGAGATCGCCTGGGAGCTCGAGTCCCGCCTCGCCGAGCACTCGACCCTGGAGATCGGTCTCCGCCTTCCGGGGCAGGCCGCGGGGCAGCGATTCATGGCCAACATCCGCGGCCGCTCCCTCGGGAGAGGCCTGGTCGCCTACGGGCTCGAGTTCGCGATGGGTCCGGGCGCTGATGGGGCGGCGTTCGACGCCCTGGCGGCCTTCATCGCCACCCGCGAGCGCGCCTCGTCCCGCGCGCCGCGGCGCTCGGCCTGAGCCGGGGCGCCTGCAGCAGGACCTCCAGGCGGTCCTTGAATCGTCCCGAGGGCCGTTGGCACCCTGCCAGGGCCGCGTCCCTGCCCGGGGCGCGATCACGGCCACCCACGAACAGGGAGGGGACATGTTCGGCCGCCGCCGCGCTCAGCGCGACCAACCAAAGGAGACTCGTTCCGGGGCGTCGCGATCCGACGCCTCCGGGGCCCTCTCGGGGATGCATGCGCGGCTCTCCGAGCTGGCCGAGAGGAACGATCACGTCGCCAGTCTCGTCGACCGCTTCGAGGCTCAGGCTGGCGCGGCGCAGCGCGCCGTCGCCGAGGCGAGCAAGGCCCGGGAGGAGCGCGACGAGTACCGCCGGGTCCTCGCGGCTTCCATCGCCAGCGAACGCAGGAGCGAGCGCCGGCTCGAGGAGATGGAGCAGGAGCGCGCGGCGGCGATCGAGCGGAGCCGCGAGGAGGCCCGCGAGGCCGGCGCAGCGTGCGCGGAGCGAGACGTCCTCCGGGAGCGGCTCGGCGCTCTGGAGAAGCTCGTCGGGGATCAGGAGGAGCGCCACACCCAGGCGCTCTCCGACCTGCAGGACCGCGCTTGGACGGAGCGGGAGGCGAGCCGCGCAGAGCTGGTGAAGGCGCTCGCCCGGCTCGGGGACGAGACCGACCAGGCCCGAAGGGAGACCGCGCAGCTCGCGGGTGATGTCCGTGCAGCGCTCGCGGCCCACACCGCCGCGAACGACCGCGAGCTCGATCGGATCACCGACCTTCGCAGGCGCCTCCTCATCGGGCTGGGCCTCGGCGCGGCCGTGATGGGGATCGCGCTCACGCCTCCGGCGATCCTCTCGGCCGTCGACGCTGAGCGGGCGTACTTCGTCCACATGATCAGCGACGCCACGCCGTGGCAGCTGCTCGCGGGAGCGGCCGTCTCCTTCGGGCTCGCGGTCGCACTCCTGTCCATCGCGCGACGCGACGCGCGGCGATTGGCGACCCAGGGCTGAGCGGGGACGGTCCGCTGCGCGGGGGCGGCGAGGGAGGCGACCGGCGGCTGGAGCGGCTATCGTCCGTCATGCTCCTCGCGCTCCTCCTGGCCGCCGGTCCGCTTCCGGCTCAAGACAGCCCGTCCCTGCTTCCACCGCGGGAGCGGCCCCTGACGGCGGCGGAGGCGAGCGGATTCCGTCGCAGTTCGCGGCTGGACGAGGTGCTGGCCTTCGTGCACGAACTGGAGGGGCTGCCCCACGGCGACCGGCTCAGCACGCGGACCATCGGGCGATCGGTCGAGGGACGCCCGATCGTGGCGGTGACGGCCTCCCTGCCCGGCGACCGGTCCGGTCGCGCGAACGTCGTGGTCAACGCCAATATCCACGGCGGGGAGATCGAGGGGAAGGTGGCGTGCCAGCTGCTCCTCCGCGGGATCGCCATGGGCCGTCACGTCGACGTGCTGGAGCGCCTCGACGTGACCTTCGTACCCGTCTACAACGTCGACGGGAACGACGCGATCTCCCGCCGCGAACGCGTCACGCAGAACGGCCCGGACGGCGGGGTCGGCCGGCGCCCGAACGGGATGGGGCTGGATCTGAACCGGGACTTCGTGAAGTGCGAGGCTCCGGAGACGAGGGCTCTCCTGGGGCTCGTGAACGAGCTGCGCCCCATCGCGTTCATGGACCTGCACACGACGAACGGGTCCGCGCACGGCTACGATCTGACCTACGCTCCGAGCCTGTCCCCGAACGCGAGGCCGGACGTGCTCGACGCGACGAAGGCGCTCCTCCGCCGCGTCCGCGGCACCCTGGAGGAGCGCGACGGTGTGTTCACCTTCGACTACGGCAACTTCCGTTACGCGCCGCGGGAGAGCGGCTCTCGCGGCCGACGTGGGGACCCCATCGCCTGGGAGACGTACGACGCCCGTCCGCGCTTCGGCACGAACCTGATGGGGGTGCGCGGGATCGTCTCGATCCTCAGCGAGGCGTACAGTTACCTGCCCTATGAGAGGCGCGTCGAGGTGACCCACGCGTTCACCCTGGAGTGCCTCCGCGAGCTCGCGAGGGAGCGGGATGCGCTCGTCGAGGCCATCGCGACCGGAGCGCCGGAGGCGGCGTTCGGAGTGGAGGTCGAGCTCGGTCCGATCGAGCGGCTGCCCGTCAGGGTGGGAGAGATCGAGAGCGTCCTCGTCGATCTGGATCCGGTCGCGGAGGGCAGGCAGGAGGGCCGCCGCCGCCTCGCTTCACCGCGCGCGGAGGCGCGCCTCGTCGAGATGGACGTGGCGCGCGGTTTCCACGCTCTCGGCGCCGAGTCCATCGGGGAAGCCTGGATCCTGCGCAGCCCGACGGACGAGCAGCTCGAGCTCCTGGAGCTTCACCTCGGCGCCGCGCCGCGCCGGCTCACCGAGGCGGTCCGCGCCCCCGTGGCTGCGTTCCTCGTGGAGGAGGTCACGCGCGCGGAGCGGCCTTTCCAGGGGCACCGGGCCGTCTCGGTCGCGGGCGCCTTCGAGCGGCTCGAGCTCGAACTCCCCGTGGGTGCTGCTGTCGTTCCATCCTCGGTCCTCGCGGCTCAGCTCCTGCATCCCCTCAGCGACGACTCGTTCACGACCTGGAACCTCTTCGACGAGGAGCTCGGTGTCGAGAGCGAGCCGCGCCCGGGCTTTCGACCCGTTCACCCGTGTCTTCGCGTGGACGAACTGCCGGAGGCCTGGGGGACTCGTTGAGTTCGCCGCGCCGCCCGCCACCACTGCCCCACGTTCTCGCTTCGATTCCGTCCCCATTCGACCTTCCGCTTCCAGCATGCGCCTCGTCCTCGAAGAGACCATCCTCGCGCCGCGTCCGATCGTGTTCGGCGTCTTCACCGACCTCGCGAGAGCGCCGGAGCGGATCGAGAGCATCGCCAGCCTGGAGGTACTCGGGTGTGGCGCTGTCGGAGCGGGAACGCGGTTCCGCGAGACGCGGATCATGTTCGGGAAAGAGGCGGTCGAGGAGATGGAGGTCACGAGCTTCGACGCTCCCGTCCGCTACACGGTGGAGGGAGAGTCCTGCGGAGCGCGGTTCCTCACGGACTACCGGTTCGACGAGGACGGGTCGGGGACCAGGGTCACGATGACCATGTCGACGCACAACTCGACACTCTTCGCGAAGGTGATAGGACCACTGATGGGACTGCTCATGGGCGGAGCGATGAGGCGGGCCATGGCGCGGGACCACGCCGCGCTGAAGCGGGCCGCGGAGGAGCTCGCGGCGGAGACCGCGGGGGCCTGAGCGCTGACCGCACGCGGGCGAGGGAGTGGCACGCCCGGCAGGACTTGAACCTGCGACCGTCGGATTAGAAGTCCGGTGCTCTATCCAGCTGAGCTACGGGCGCGTGCGGCCCGGGCAGGGCGGCGGGTGGTCGGGGTGATGGGACTCGAACCCACGACTCATAGCACCCAAAGCTACGCCTCTACCAACTGAGGTACACCCCGGCCGCGGGGAGGGTAGCACCGGCCCTGGACCGCCGCGAGCCCCGCTCGGCCGCTCCCACGGCACCGAGGGGCCTCCGAGGTTGCTGGCCCAGGGCCGGATCATGACGGGGGAGCCGGGACGGCGAGCGCGGCGTCCACGGGGCCGGCCGTTTGGACCCGACGCAGCGGGCGGCTGCGGCTATCCTCTGCGGCCGCTGCGTCCCGCAGGTGGCGCTCCCGCGCCCCGACCACCACCGCTCTCTCCATGTCGTCCGAATCCACCAGCCCCTTCAAGGTCCTCGTCATCGGCTCGGGAGGCCGTGAGCACGCGCTCTGCTGGAAGATCGCCCAGTCCGACCTCGTCTCCGAGGTGATCTGCGCGCCCGGGAACGCCGGGATCGGCGAGGTGGCCCGAATCGCGCCGGTCGCCGCGAGCGACGTGGAGGCGCAGATCGCGCTGGCGAAGAAGGAGGAGCCCGGATTCGTGGTGGTGGGCCCCGAGGACCCGCTGGCCGCGGGCCTCGCCGACCGCCTCCGTGAGGAGGGGTTCGACGTCTTCGGCCCCGGTGCGGCGGGGGCGCTGCTCGAGGCCTCCAAGTCGGAGGCGAAGGAGCTCATGGAGCGGCACCGCATCCCGACCGCGGCGTCGCGGACGTTCGAGCGCTCCGGCATCGCGAAGGGGTATCTGGAGGGCTGCACCGCGTGGCCTCAGGTCATCAAGGCGGACGGCCTCGCCGCGGGCAAGGGCGTGTACATCTGCGCCGATCTGCAGGAAGCGAAGGCCGCGGTCGACGCGATCATGGAGGAGGGCCGTCACGGCAAGGCCGGCGTCAAGATCGTCGTCGAGGAGTTCCTCGTCGGTGAGGAAGCCAGCATCTTCGCGATCACGGACGGCGACGCGGTCCTCGTCCTCGAGCCCGTCCAGGACCACAAGCAGGTCGGTGAGGGCGACGTCGGCCCGAACACGGGCGGCATGGGGGTCTACTCACCGGTCCCCGAGCTCTCGAAGCGTATCTACAAGCAGATCGAGCAGCGCGTGCTCCTGCCCTCGATCCACATGCTGCGCCGCGAGGGCATCGAGTTCCGCGGCGTGCTGTTCATCGGGCTGATGCTCACGGAAGGTGGGCCCCGGGTGATCGAGTACAACGTTCGCTTCGGCGATCCCGAGTGCCAGGCGCTCGTGCGGAGGCTCCAGAGCGACCTCGTGCCGATCCTCCAGGCCACGGCTCGCGGCGAGCTCGGCGGCATCGACACTCCGACCTGGGATCCCCGCACCGTCGTCGGCGTCGTCGCGGCCGCCGAGGGCTACCCCCAGGGGCCTCGGAAGGGCGATCGGATCGACGGGCTCGAGGAGGCCGCCGGCGTCGACGACGCGGTGGTCTTCCACGCCGGGACGCGGCGCGTGCGCACCCTGGACGGTGACGAGGAGGTCGTGACCGCGGGCGGTCGCGTGCTGACGGTGACCGGCCTCGCAAAGGACTCCGAAGGGGCGCGCAGGATCGCCTACGAGGCGTACGACAAGATCCGCTACGCCGGCAAGTTCTGCCGCCGCGACATCGGTCGGCGCCGCGAGGCGCGACGCGAGAAGGCCGAGGCGTGAGCGCGGATCCGGGGCCGGGCCGAGTGGCGGAGCCGCCGCTTCCGAGCCTCGGCGTCGGCATCTGCACGCTGAACGAGGAGCGCGCTCTGCCGCGACTCCTGTCGCGCCTGCTCCAGACCGCGGACGGTCAGGATCGGCCGGTCGAGGTGGTCGTCGCAGACGGTGGCTCCGAGGATCGCACCGTGGAATTCGCGGAGCGGATGGGGGCGCGCGTGGTCTCCGCCGGCCGCGGGCGCGGGGTCCAGCTCGCCGCGGCCGCCGAGGCGCTGCTGTCTCTGGAGACCGGCCCGGAGGTGCTGCTCTTCCTGCACGCCGACTGCGTCCCGCGACCAGGCTCGCTCGCAGAGCTGCGCCGGGCCTTCGCCGGTCGCGGGTCGCGCCACGCGGCGGCTCTCCGCCAGACGATCGTGTCCGAGGGGCGCGTTTGGCGCTGGATCGAGCGGGCGGCGAACGCGCGCGCTCGCAGGGGGATGATCTACGGGGACTCGGGGCTCGCTGTGACCCGTGATCTCTACCGTGAGTCCGGCGGATATCCCGCGTGGCCGCTCTTCGAGGACGTGGCGCTGTCGAAGGCCATCAGGCGGCTCGCGCCAGTGGAGCTCGTCGAGACCGCGGCCCTGGCGGTCTCCGCGCGCCGCTGGGAGGAGGAGGGCGTGCTGCGCTGCACCGTCCGTAATCTCGTCCTGCGCGCGGCTTTCGAGTGCGGGGTCCCGCCTGCGCGGCTGGCTCGCTGGTACGGCGTCTTCTCCGGTCGGCGTGGCCGGTGCTTGCAACGCGACGGGTGATGGAGGATGCTCCTCCGTGCGCGAACGCGCCCGCGAGCCGTGTCCATCAACGAACCCGCTATCGAGCGTCGCTTCGAGGTCTACCTCAAGCGCCAATCCCTGAAGATGACGCCCCAGCGGCGCCGGATCTTCGAGAAAGCGTTCGAGGTGCACGAGCACTTCAGCGTCGAACAGATGTACGAGTGGCTGAAGGAGGAGGACGGCCCCGCCGTGTCGCGCGCCACGGTCTACCGCACCCTCGAGGTCCTCGAGCGGGGTGGCTTCATCGAGGCGGTCGAGACCCGCCGCGGAGAGGTCGTCTACGAGCACGTCCTCGGCCACGCGCACCATGACCACATGGTCTGTGAGGTCTGCGCTCGGATCGAGGAGTTCCAGGACGACGAGATCGAGGCGCTCCAGCGGAAGAACGCCTACCGTCTGGGCTTCGTCATGACCGGACACCTCCTGCGCCTGTCGGGGATCTGCCCGAACTGCGTCAAGGAGCTCCAGGCGGAGGGCACGCTGGAGGAGAGGCTCCGGGAGCTCGGTGGCCCGATCGGGCTCGCGGACGACTTCGCGGAGTGAGAGCCCTCTCGTCCGGCCGAGCGTGAGTGAGCGGCCCGCTCGCCGGCGGACGTGCCTCTCAGCCGGCGCGTCCGGGACGCCCCGGACACCTCAGCCGAGGTCCCGAACGATGCTTTGGAGCACGTTGCCGGCGACTTCGTCCGAGAAGACGAGGTAACGGCGGGCGTAGACGCTGATCTGCGTCTGTCCAACGTCGAAGCTCGTGACCTTCAACATCACCTCGGCGCCGTCCACGAACGTCCGGATCGTCTTGAGCTCCTCGTCCACGTCGAGCAGGTCGTCGGTCATGTGCGACATCGAGCTCTTGGCCGAGGCCCAGACGATCTCGACGTCGTCGGCGACGACCTTGGAGTGGGACTTATCCGTGAACTCCTCGTTGATGACGATCGCGGTGCCGAATGCGGCCACCGGCGCGCAGGATGCGCCGGCGAGGAGAACGGGGAGAGCGGCGATGGCCGCGCTCAGGATGGGGGTGCGCCTCATAATTCGATACGGGCCGGGCCCGTGCGGTGGTGCCGCGGACGAAGTAGGGGATGCGGCCCCCTCCCACGCTCGCGACCTCGGTACCGCGAGGCTAGGAAGCCGCCATGGCCGATTCCACCAGGGCCCGATAGAAAGCCGCGCCCTCGCCCTCGGCGCGGCCCGCCCCGTGGCGAGTCCATTCGGGGTGGTTCCAGGGGTCGAGATTCCGCTCGGGGTGCGGCATCAGTCCGAGCACCCGGCCCGTGGGGTCGCAGATGCCGGCCACGTCACCCACGGCGCCGTTGGGGTTGGCGGGGTACCCGGGGGAGCCGTCACCCTCTCCGACGTAGGTCAGGGCGATCTGTCCCGAGGCGCGCAGGCGCTCGAGCGCGGCCTCGTCCCTCAAGGCGAAGCGCCCCTCTCCGTGGGCCACTGGGCAGGGCATGCGGTGGCCGGCTCCGAAGGCTCCGGTGAGCCACTGGCAGCGGCTCTCCTGGACCTCGAGGTCCACCCAGCGGCACTCGTAGTGGCTGCTGGCGTTGGCGAAGAGGGCCACGGTGCGCTCGTGAGGCGCGGCCTCCGGCTCGAAGAGTCCGGACTCGACGAGGACCTGGAAGCCGTTGCAGACGCCCAGGACGAGGCCGCCGCGGTCCACATGGGCCCGCAACGCGGCGCCGAGGTGCTGGCGCAGGCCGGCACCCCAGACGCGCCCGGCGGCCAGGTCGTCGCCGTAGCTGAAGCCGCCGGCGAAGACCAGGACGCCGTAGCCCTCGAGGCGGCCGGGCTCGCTGGCCGCGACGTCGCTCCGGAGCAGATCGGCGTCCGCGCCGCCGATGCGGAGCGCCCGCAGGGTCTCGTCCTCGCAGTTCGTGCCCGGTCCGCGCAGGACGAGGGCCTTGGGCCGGGTGGCGGTCGACGGTTCCATGCCCCGATTCTGCGCCGTCGAGGGCCCGGTTGGAAGCGGCGTGGCAGCATCCCTCGCCGCGGGCGCGTCACCGGGCGTCGAGGATCAGCGACGCGGCTTCGCCGATGCCGTCCACGACCGCCGGTCCGGCGCCGAGTCGACGCGCGAGAGCGGCCTCCTCGCGCGCGCCCTTGCCCGTCCGCACCAGGATCCCGCGCGCCCCGACGACCGCCGCTGCCTCCAGGTCCCGCAGGCTGTCGCCGATGCACCAGGATGCGTCGAGGTCGAGCTCCAGCCGTCCTGCTGCTTCCAGGAGCATGCCGGGCCGCGGCTTGCGGCAGGAGCAGTCCGCGCGATGGGCTCCCGAGCCCTCGGTCGGGTGGTGGGGGCAGTGGAGGACGAGGTCGAGCGTCACCCCGTGCGCGGCGAGCTCCGCGCCCATGCGTTCGTGGATCCGCGCGAGGCCGTCCTCGTCGAGGAGGCCGCGCGCGACCCCGCTCTGGTTCGTCACCACGACGAGGGCGAAACCCGCGGCGGCGAGGCGGGCGAGGCCCTCCGCGGCTCCAGGGATGAGCTCGAATCGCGCGGGGTCGGCGAGGTAGTCGACCTCGACGTTGAGGGTCCCGTCCCGGTCCAGGAAGACAGCCGGTCGGCCGGTCAACGGACCGCCCGGGCGGGGTCTGCGCTCGCGTTGGTCTCCCCCTCCCGCACCATCCGGACGTGGATCCGATGGGGCATCTCACCGCCCTCCAGCTTCACCGGGAACATCGCGTCCGGGAGGGTCAGGAAGGCCGGGAAGGTCCACGTGCCGGGCGACGAGGCGGCGTCGCTCCAGTAGACCGTGTACTGGCGGTGTCCGATCCGCAGCACCCGGACCTCAGGCGCGTAGCCGTCGAGGCGGAACTCGACGACCTGCGTGGTGTCGCGCAGCTGGATCGCGCACGGGGTCGAATGGCCCGAGTCCTCTCCGTTGACGATGACGACCGCGCCGGGGGGCGTGGAGTCGAGCACGATCGGGCGCCGGGTCCTGATGCAGCTCGAGAGGGCGAGCGCGGCGAGGGCCGCACCGAGGAGATGGCTGCGTCGGGACATGGTCGAAGGGGAGGAGCGGCTCGGCATGAGTTTATCGCGGGAAGGCCGCCTTCGTGGCCACCCAGGCACACTCCCGTCGCGATCGGCCAGATCGAGACCTCGCCTGTAGCAGATGTGGCGGCAAGCGTTCCGCCTCAGGCGCTGACGGACGCGTACCGGCGCATGCTGCTGGATATCCACGGCGCCAGGGCCGAAGATGCCGAAGGATGGAGAGAGCGTCGTATCGACCATCGCCCGCGCCCCGGAGCGCGGCGCGGGACGCGCTGGCCGACTGGTTCTGCGCGTCCGCGCTTCTCATCGGGCTCGTGCGCTTCTTGCGGCTGGGCGACTGGAGCCTCTGGATCGACGAGGTCTTCACGTGGGGCGACGCCCACGGGCCGGGCATGCAGAATCCAGCTGGCTACTGGATCATCAGGACTGTGGTCGAAGCCCTCGGTGAAGGTCCGACCGAGACTGCGCTGCGGCTGGCCCCTGCCGTGGCGGGGTTCCTGTGCGTGCCGCTCACCGCCTGGGCGTTCGCTCCCGTGGCGGGCCGACGTCGTGCCTGGCTGGCTGCGTTGGTCGTGGCCTCGAGCGCGTGGCAGGTCCAGTGGGCACACACCGCTCGCTTCTACACGATGGCCCAGCTGGTCGCGCTTTGGGGCTCGGGCCTTGCGCTACGCGGTGCACTCGCGGGCCACGGGATTCGGTGGGCCGCCGGGCTCGTGATCGCGGCCGCCGGAGCCCTCTTCCATCCGCTGGTGCTGCCTCTCTGCGCGAGCCTCGGCCTCGCCGCGCTCGCACTGCCTCCGGGGGAGCTCCCCGAGGATCGGAGAGCGGTCAGAAGGGCGACCCTCTTTCTCGTGCTCGCTGGGCTTGCGGCAGCTCCGGTGGTGTGGCTGCGCGTCTGGCAGAAGTACTCGGGCTCCAAGGGCGTCGGGGACGCCCTGGCAGGCCTCGAGCACTTCGTGCTGGCCATAGGTGCGTCCATGACTCCCGGCGTCCTTCTGCTGGCTCTTGGTGGGACGTGCGTCGGGTTGGTCGAACGCGACCGTCGAGCCGGATTCCTGAGTCTCGTGTGTCTGCTGAACGTGGCGCTGCTCGCGATCTTGGCCACCCGCGCGGTCGTGACGGCTCAGTACGCGTTCACGCTCTTCCCATGGGTGGCCCTGCTTGGCTCGTGGCCCATCGGGGGCAGTCTCTCCCGTTCGCGAAATGGCCCTGCGCTCGCATGGTCAGCCCTGGCCGTTCTCCCGCCGCTGGCGGGACTCTTCCTCTATCTCGCGGCGGAGCACGGCCAGCGCGGCCGCTGGCGTGAGGCCGTGGCCCTCGTCGAGGAGCTGCGGGCCCCAACGGATCTGATCGCGTCGACCGGCTCGATGATGCCGTATTTCTACATCACCGGTGGAATGGACCCCGATGTGCGCCCAAGCGAAGCTGTCCTGAATTTCGGTACCCGGTGGGGCCCAGGGCGGCTGGAGCCGTGGCTCAGGTCAGGTCGCAACGGGTGGATCATCGTTCGTAACGACTACCTCATGCGGCTGGGCGGGGAGCAGCGTGCCCGCGTGCGACGGCTCCTCGAAGAGGGCTGCTCCCTCATCAGGCGCTTGCCGGTCCCGGCTCTCGGCCGCGACCTCTCGATCGACGTCTGGCGGATGGGGGGCTGATGCCCCGGAGCGCTCACTCGGAGGCGCGCCCCATGAAGTCTCCGGTGTCGGTGCTCACCTTCACCTTCTCACCGGCCTTGATGTGCAGGGGGACTCGGATCTTTTTGCCCGTCTCCAGCACCGCGTCCTTCTTCACGTTGGTCGCCGAGTTGCCCTTGACCGCCAGCTCCGCTTCGGTGATCTCGAGGACGACCTGCGCGGGGAGGTCGATGGAGACCGGGGTCGTCTCGTGGAAGGTGACCTCGACCTCCTCGGACTCCTTCACGTACCCCATCCGATCCTCGGCCATCTCCTTGGAGAGCGTGAACTGCTCGTAGGACTCGGCGTCCATGAAGACGTAGTCGCCGTTGGCCTCCTGGTAGAGGTACTGCGACTTCTTCTTGTCGAGGAAAGCGACCTCGAACTGGTCGCCGGCGGCGGGCCGGAAGGAGCCGTTCTGGCCCGTCACCAGATTGCGGGTCTTGACCTGGATGATCGCCCGCCAGTTGCCCGGGGTGCTGTGGCTGTACTCGGTGATCAGGAGCAGGTTGCCGTCCTTGACGAGGACCTGTCCCTTGCGCAGTTCGGTGGCCTTGAGGTTCATCGTGGCGACGAGGTTAGCGGGGATGCCCGCGCGAGGCCTCCATTCGGACGCCAGATTCGGGGGCGAGCGGCAGGTCGGGGCCGAGATCAGCCGTCCATCCGCCCGGTCGGCCGGAGGCAGCTCAGTACTGCTTGCGCTGGGTGGAGGACGGGAGCTCCAGCGCCTTGCGGTACTTCGTGACCGTGCGGCGTGCGATCTTGATGCCGTCCTCGTCCTCGAGCGCCTTGGCGATCGAGTCGTCGGAGAGCGGCTTCCGTGGATCCTCCGCGCCGACGATCTTCTTGATGCGCTCCTTGATCGTGATCTGGCTCGCCTCCTCGCCGGACGACTTCGTCGTTCCGCCCGTGAAGAAGAACTTCAGCGGGAAGATTCCCCGCGGGGTCTGCGCGTACTTGCCCGCCACGCCCCGCGACACCGTCGAGATGTGGACGCCGACCTCGTCAGCGATCTCCTGCATGCGCAGCGGCATGAGCGCTTCCTTCCCGCGCACCAGGAAGGCCTTCTGTCGGTTGAAGAGGGCGACCGAGATCCGCTTCAGTGTCGACTCTCGCTGGAGGATGGCGTCGATGAACCAGGAGGCGTTCTCGAGCCGCTTCTTCGCCCACTCCCGCTCGTCCTTGGAGCCCTCCTTGAGCATCCGGCGGAACTCCGCCGTCTGATACATCGGGTTCAGACGCAGGGTGGGGGTCCGCTCGCGGTCGAGGCGCACGATCACGTCCTCGTCGTCGAGCTCGACCATGACCTCGGGATGGATGACCTCGGCGGTGGCCTCGCCGAAGCCCGCGCCGGGGGACGGGTCGAGGCGCTGCAGGAGCTCGATCGCGGCCTTCACGTCCTCGATGTCGTGACCGGTCGACTTCACGATCTGCGGTATACGGTTTGCGCGGATGTCCCCGAGGTGGCGCTGGACGAGCTTGCGCATGAACGGGTTCCACAGCCCGGCTCCCGGCAGCTGGAGCAGGAGACACTCGGCGAGGTCGAGCGCACCGAGGCCTGGATGAACCGTCTCGCGCAGACGTTCGAGGGCGTCTCGAACCTCGTCCTCGGTGACCACCAGATCCTCGCCGGTCGGGGTCTCCGACGCGGCAGGCGCGACCGCAGGGGCGGCCTCCGGCGAGTCGTCCTCGATGACGGCCGCTGCGACACCCTCCTCGCTCTCTCCCCCGAGGGTGCGCTGGACCTCGAGCGTGAGCTCCGCTGCGAGCGTCGCCGGCGTCTCGGTGAGATAGCCCCGCTCGTCCAGCGACCAGATGACGTACTCCAGGACCGTGCGTTCGCGCTCGGAGAGCTCGAGCGGGCCGAGCTGTTCGAGCACGGCCTCGGCGAAGGTCATGGCCCCCTCTGGGGCGTTGAGCATCGCCTCGTACTTGCGATCCCCCTCTTCGGAGGACGCGACGTGGGCCCGTGAGCCGTCTCCGTGGTCGCGCTCGATGCGCTCGAACATCTCGAGCATCGACTCGGCGCCGCCGTCTCCCTCGGGGCCGCCGCGGTCTGCTTCCTCCGAGGCGCCGCCCGACTCGGGCTCGGCGATCTCCAGGAACGGATTCTCCATGAGCTCCTGCTCGATGCGCTCGGACAGATCGAGCAGCGGGAGCTGCAGGATCTGCATGGCCTGGATCATCTGCGGCGACTGGATCAGTCGCTGCTCCAGGCGGGCGGATTGATGGAGGCCGAGCTTCAAGGGTGGGAGTGGGGGCGCCTTCAGAGGTTAGCGACTCCTGAACTACCTTCTCGTGCCGGATCGGTCACGGTGACGAGCGCATCCACGAAGATCGACGGCGCGCTGTCCCCCGCGGGCGCCATTGGGGTATGAAGTCCCGTCATGAGCGGACCCAACCTCGAGATCAAGGCCGGCGGACGAACCAGGACCGTCCCGCTCCAGGCAGGTCTGACTCGTATCGCGGGAACAGGGGCGCGCGGCGTCGACGTCGAGATCGACGGGGCCGCGGGTGAGCTTCACCTCTGGGACAGCCCCCCGAAAGTCGTCCGGGTTCGTGGAGAGGACGCGCTCGTGGCCAGCGGGGCGATGGTCGAGGAGCTCGACCTGGCGGACGGGATCGGGTTCGCGTGGTGCGGCGCCAGGTTCCGCTTTCGCGGGGAGGCCGTGCTCGAGGAGATCGCCGTGTCCGAGAGCGGGGCGCCGGGGGGCGGGGCGGCGATGCCCGCGGCCGGCTTCGAGGGCACGGACGCGATCCTCTTCAAGCGCGTCGCCGCGGGTCTGCTCGTCGAGACCGGGCTCGCCGACAAGAAGACCGCCAAGCGCTGGCAGACAGCGGTCCTCGAGCAGCGCTGGGACGCCGACGCGTGCGCCGAGGAGATC
Organism: Planctomycetota bacterium; assembly: GCA_965662915.1. GTDB lineage: Bacteria > Planctomycetota > UBA1135 > UBA1135 > Saltatorellus. The sequence continues at coordinate 29,558 of CBFIJG010000013.1, forward strand.
CTGTCGCATCCCGGGGCCCGAGCTGCGCTCAGCGACCCGAAGATGTTGAACCGCGCTGACCGCCTCGAGCGGGACTTCCTCATGGCGTCCCTTCAGCGAGGGATCCGGGGCGCTTCGCGCCGCGTCCGGGGCGCGGCGAGGAACACGACGGCGTTCTTCGTGGCCAACGTCATCGCGATCCTGGTCTACAGCGCCATCATCATGGCCCTCCTGATCGTGGCTCGAGTGGGCTACGACTGGAGCCTGGACGGGATCATCGACAGAATGGCGGCGGTCCTCCCCGGTTCGGCCGGAGACTGAGGGCCGAACCCCTCCTGGTGTGCCCCTTCCCCCCCCCGGGCGGCCCCACACGAAGCGCCACGATGACCGATCGCTCCGCAGACAAGAGTCTCTTCTCCCTCGCGCAGATCCAGCACCTGATGCGCGTGGAGTTCAGCCGTGCGCAGCGCTACGGCTACCCGATCTCGTGCCTGATGATCGCCGTGGATCGCCTCGGTCACCTCAGAGACATGTACGGGTACGAGGCGAAGGAGGAGATCATCGACTCCCTCGTGGGCCTCTTGAAGCACGCGACGCGCAACTCCGATTTCCTCGGACGGATGGCGGACGATCGCCTGCTCGCGGTGGTGCCTCACACGGGGCCCACGGGGATCCGGTCCCTGGCCACGCGGCTGGTGGAGCAGGTCCACCAGCTCGAGTTCGACAGCGACGGTCGCCGCATCCCCATCACGGTGGCGATCGGCGGCAGCCACGACGGGTCCGATGAGGGGGGCGAGCCGGCGGACCAGCGGACCATGTTCTTCGACGCGCTGCTCCAGGCGTCGGAGGAGGCGCTCGAGGATGCGGTCGCTGCGGGTGGGGATCGCGTCGTCTTCCTCACGCCCGCCGAGCTGGGCGGCGCGGGCGGCGGCAGCTGATGCGGGTGCTCGTCGCCGACGACGAGGTCACGATCCTCGTCACGCTGCGCGACGCGCTGGAGGACGCAGGGCACACGGTGCTCGGCGCGACCGATACGACCAGCGCGCTGAAGGCGCTCGACGCCGAGCCGGCCCCGGAGGTCGTCGTCACGGACGTTCGCATGCCGGGCAAGGGGGGCATGACGGTGCTGGAGGAGGCGCTTCGCCGGGACCCCGAGCGGCCCGTGCTGCTGATGACCGGCTACGCGTCGGTGGACGACGCCGTGGGCGCCATGCGGAAGGGCGCCGTTGATTACATCCAGAAGCCGTTCCGGAACGAGGCGATCGTCCGGCGGCTCGAGACCATCGGTCGGATCGCGGACCTCGCCGAGGAGAACCGCGGGCTGCGCGAGCAGCTCGACGCGCGCGAGCCAGGGGCCTTCGAGGGAATCGTCGGCTCCTCCGACGCGATGAAGAAGGTCTTCGAGCGAGTGCGCACCGTCGCCGCGACGGAGGCGACCGTTGAGATCGAGGGGGAGTCGGGCACCGGCAAGGAGCGCATCGCGCAGGCGGTGCACGCACTCAGTCAGCGCAAGGACGGGCCCTTCATCGCCCTCGGATGCGGTGCGCTGCCCGAGAACCTGCTTGAGGCCGAACTGTTCGGCCACGAGAAGGGCGCATTCACCGACGCGAAGGCAGCTCGCAAGGGCCGGGTCGAGCTCGCTGACGGGGGCACCCTGTTCCTCGACGACATCGACGACATGCCCCTGTCCCTCCAGGTCAAGCTCCTGCGTGTCCTGCAGGAGCGCGCCTTCGAACGGGTCGGCGGCGAGACGACGCGAACGTCGGACTTCCGGGTCGTCGTGGCGACCAAGGTTCCCCTTCGCGAGCTCGTGAAGGGAGGGTCGTTCCGCGAGGATCTCTTCTATCGAATCCACGTCGTTCCGATCGCGCTCCCGCCGCTTCGGGAGAGACGCGGCGACGTTCCGCTCCTGGTGAACGCGATGATCGACCGCTACGGCGGCGGTCGTGGCTTCGAGGTGGCGCGCTCGACCATGCAGATGCTGGAGCGCTACGCCTGGCCCGGGAACGTCCGGGAGCTGGAGAACGCGGTGCAGCGCGCCGTCGCGCTGGCAGGTGACTCCGCGTCCCTCGCCGCCGACGATCTCCTGCCCCAGGACGGGCGCTGGCAGCGGACCGCGGAGGTGCAGGTGGAGGTCCGACCGCTCCGCGACGTCCTTCGCGAGGCCGAGGTCGCTCACCTTCGCGCCGCTCTCGTGGCGACGGGTGGCCATCGCTCGCAGACCGCCGAGCTCCTCGGGATCTCCCGGAAGGTCCTCTGGGAGAAGCTCCGGGACCTCGGGATCGACGCCGACGCGCCCGAGGAGGGCGCGGGCGGGGAGACGTGAGCGCTGTCCGCCTCCCGGCGGGTTCCGTCCCGGTGGACGAGGTCGCGGTGCCAGCAGGCGCCGTGGTCGTGACCGATCTGCACCTCTCGCCCGAGGGGGACACGCGCACCGGTGCGTTCATCGCCTGGTGGAACGCGCGCGGCCCTCGTCCGCCGATGCTGATCGTGCTCGGGGATCTGTTCGATACGTGGGTCGGGCCGAAGCAGGGCCGGCTCCCCGGCTCGGCGAAGGTCCTCGCCTTCTTCGCGGGCCTCGCGGCGCAGGGCGTGGCGGTGCATCTCGTGCCTGGCAACCGGGACGCCCTCATGGGCGCCGACGTCGAGGAGGCGTCCGGCGCGTCGGTCCATCTCGAGGGCTTCGTCGGCCTGCTCGCCGACGGCGGCCGCGCGGCCTTCGTGCACGGGGATGGTCTGTGCATCCTCGACCGTGGCTACCAACGCCTCCGGAGGGTGTGGCGCATGGGCGCCGTGCGAGCGGCCTCGCGCCTGGTGCCGCTCTTCGTCGCGCGGGCCGTGGCGCGACGGCTTCGCCGGCGCTCCGAACGCGCGAAGCCCTTGAAGCTGGCCGAGGAGCGCTCCATCCGGCCCGAAGCCGTGGACGCCCTCGTGCGCGCGACCGAAGCCAGCCTCGTCGTGTGCGGTCATGCGCACGAGCCGCGGGACGAGATCCTCGCGGGCGGAGCACGCTGGATCGTCGTCGGCGCGTTCGGCGAGGGGCGCGGTTGCGAGATCCTGGAGCTCGACGCCGACGGCGCCACGGTCGGAGATCAGGGCTGAAGGAAGCCGCCTTGCGGTGCAGGATGCGCCGTGGGAGGGTGACGCCGTGTCATGGGGCGCCGCGTCGCCTTCCGTTGCCGATCCCCCTTCCTGCCTGCTCCTCATGCGACTCTGCCGTCCCTTCAGCCCCGCACTGCTCTCCCTCATCGCCCTCGCGTCGCCGGCTGCGGCGCAGCTCCCCGACGTCGCCATCGTCGCCGCTGCGACGAGCTCCTTGACCGACTGCCGCTACACGGACGTGCAGGCCTTCCTCCAGGCCTCCGGGCAGTTCGCGTCGGTGGACGTCATCGACTGCGTGACGACGACGCCGGCGCTCGCGGATCTCGCGCCGTACGAGGCGGTGCTCACCTGGAGCAACACCAACTACTTCGACCCCGTCGCTCTCGGGGATCTGCTCGCCGACTACTCGGACGCGGGTGGCGCGGTGGTCGTGACCGTCTTCGCGAACACGACGACGGGCTCGCTTCGCTACCTGCAAGGGCGCTGGGTGACCGGCGGCTACGAGATCATCCAGGCTGCCCAGGGGAACACCTCCGACGCAGCTTCGCTCGGATCGACCCTCGTCCCCGGCCATCCGATCATGGCCGGTGTGACCGCGCTCTCGGCCGCGTCGGCGTTCCGCCCGCTGGTGTCCACGCCGGTCCTCCAGGGGACCGTCATCTCCGAGTGGGACGATGGCGCACCGCTGGCGATCGTCGGGGACACGCCCGGGCGCGTGGATCTCGGTCTCTATCCGCCGCCGAGCACCTGCTCGGGGGCCTTCTGGGATCCCGCGACCGATGGGGACCTGCTCATCGCCAACGCGCTGAGCTTCGCCGTGTCGACGGCGGGGCCCGGGATCGGGAGCAACTTCTGCTCTGCGGCGCCGAACAGCACCGGCGCGACCGGCGTGATCAGCGCCTCCGGCTCGGACGCCGTCGCCGTCAACGACCTGACGCTCACCGCGGCCGCACTTCCTCTCGATCGCTTCGGCATCTTCATCGCGTCGCGGGACCAGGGCTTCTCGCCGGGCGCCGGCGGGACCAGCAACGGCAATCTCTGCCTGGCCGGGACCATCGGCATGTTCGACGGCCCGGCGCAGATCCTCAGCACGGGCCCGAGCGGGGAGTACTCGCTCCAGATCGACCTGGGTGCGATTCCCCAGGGCCAGGGGACCGCTGCGGCGGTGGCCGGTGACACGTGGTCCTTCCAGGCCTGGCACCGCGAGTCGGTCGGTCTCGGTTCGAACTTCACCGACGGGATCGAGATCACCTTCCAGTGACCCACCTCCGTGGTCGCGCGGGGCACGGGCGGCGTCAGCCGCTCACCTCGCGCGCAGCTGCTCGCGACGCCCGAAGGACCTGCTGCGCACGCGACGGGTTCAGCTCGCGGGAGCGCGCGCGAGTCGATCAGTTCGTGCTCGCGGGCGAACGCTTCTGACCCTGGCCGCGCGAGCCTCGGAGCTCAGCCGAACGGCCAGAAGCGCCTGCGCCTGGGGGCGGGCTCGGCCGCGGGGAGGGCGGCGAGGCGCTCGGTCTCCAGCTCGTCGATCCGCTGCTGCATCCGGCCCATCTCGGTCTCCATCCGGCCGACCACGCGGGCGAGCTGCAGGCGAACCAACTCGGCCTGCTGGAGCCGTTGCTCGTAGCGGTCGCGCGTGTCCTCGATGCGGTCCTCGAGGCGGTCGGCGTAGCGCTGCAGGCCGCGCTCGATCCTCTCGGCCGCCTGCAGCGCTCCCTGCAGGCGAGCTCTGTCGAGGTCCAGGATGCGGGCTCGATCCTGCGCTGCGACCAGCTGGCCGTGGACCCGCGCGAGCTCGGCCTCGGTCTCCGGCGCCGCCGGGGCTTCAGGGCGCTTCGGCGGAGCGCCGGGGTCCGTGCTGGGCGGTCCGTAGCGGGCCGTGAGGTCGCGGGAGCTGACCGAGGCCACGACCTCGCCACCGATGACCTTCGCACGGACGTCGAGTTCCCCGCTCCGGGCAGCGGCGGTGAGCTCCTCGCGGCTGACGGCGAAGCGCCGGACCGCCTCCTCGAGGGGCAGCCAGTAGACGAGTCCGGTGGAGCGTGTTGCGGTCGACATGGGGCTCAGGACACCAAATCGAACACCTCGATTTCCAACGAAGTCGCCCGGACTCCGCCGGGACCGGAGACGCCTCATGTGCCCGGAGGCCCGCCGCAGAGGGCCGCCCGCGCGCCGCCCCGCCGCGGAGAGGGCGGTCAGCGGGGCTCGCACATCGCCGTGCGCGAAAGGCTCAGCCCTGGAAGCCGGAGTGGAAGGCCTCGCGGAGTTCGTCCACGGTCACATCGATGATCTGTCGGCCGCCGACGCCCTTGACGCTCAAACGGTCGCGCTTGGAGAGGCGCCCGACAGGGGTGACGGCGACGCCCATCATCTTCGTCTGGAAGTTGAACTTCTTGCCCGGCTCGATCTCCACGAGGAAGCGGGTGCAGGACTCAGAGAACAGCAGGGTGGCGTCCTCGTCGTACTCGTGCGGGAACGGCTCGTGGTCGATGGCGCCGAGGTCGATCTCCGCGCCGATGCCACCGGCCATGCACATCTCGGCGACAGCGACCGCCAATCCACCCTCGGAGAGGTCGTGGCAGGAGCGGACCTGCTTGAGCTTCATGGCCGCGTGGAGTTTCTCGAGGACCTTCGGAGCGCGCTCGAGATCGGGGCGCGGGACGTCGCCGCCCTGCTCGCCGATGAGGTCGAGGTACTCGGAGCCGCCGAGCTCGGTGTTGGTGACGCCGACGAGGAGCAGGAGGTTGCCCTCCTTCTTCGCGTCCATTGTGACGGCGTTCGCGACGTTCGGGACCCGCGACATCGCGGTCACGTAGAGGGTCGGCGGGATCGCGAGGGTCTCGTCGCCCACGCGGTATTCGTTGTTGAGCGAGTCCTTGCCCGACACGAACGGCGTTCCGTAAGCCATGGCGGCCGCATAGCAGCCCTTGCTCGCGTGCACGAGCGCGCCGAGGCGGTCGGGCTTGTCGCAGTTGCCCCAGGAGAAGTTGTCGAGGATCGCTGTGTGGTTCGGGTCGCCTCCGGCGGCCACCACGTTGCGCAGGGCCTCGTCGATGACGGCCTCTGCCATGGCGCGCGGATCGAGGGCGCCGTAGCGCGGGTTCGCGCCGCAGCCGAGTGCGACGCCCTTCCTGGACTCCGCGAGCGGCTTCAGCACGACGCCGTCCGAGGGCGCGTCCCGCTCGATCCCGCACATGGGCTTGATCACGCTCATGCCCTGCACCTCGTGGTCGTACTGGCGAACGATCCACTCCTTGCTCGCGACGTTCGGCCGTCCCATCAGGGCGAGCAGCGTCGCGGTGAAGGGGCTCTCCGCGTCCTGGAAGAGGGAGGTGCGGCTCGGGCTGGGCGCGCCGGGGTCGGCGAAGCCGGGCGCGTTCCACTCGGCCTTGCGGGTGGGGCGCGGGGTGCCGTCGTGGAGGAACTCCATCGACATGTCGCCCACGACCTCGCCCTCGTAGCGCAGGAGGAGGCGGCCGGTGTCCGTGTAGTGCCCGATGGCGGTGGCCTCGACCTCCTCGGCGGCGAAGCAGCGGACGAGCTCCTCGAGGTTCTCGGGCTGGACGGCGAGGACCATCCGCTCCTGGGCCTCACTGATCCAGATCTCCTCGGGGGTGAGCCCGGGGTACTTGAGCGGGACGGTCTCGAGGTCCACCTCAGCGCCGCACTCGGCGCCCATCTCGCCCACCGCCGAGGACAGCCCGCCGGCGCCGCAGTCGGTCACGGCGCGGTAGAGACCGGCGTCGCGTGCGCGGAGCAGGCCGTCGAGCACCCGCTTCTCGGTGATCGGGTCGCCGATCTGAACGGCGGCGGCGGAGACCATCTCGCTCTCCTCGCTGAGTTCGGCGGAGGAGAAGGTCGCGCCGTGGATCCCGTCGCGGCCGGTGCGCCCGCCCACGACCACGACGACGTCTCCGGGGCGAACCTCCTTGGTCGAGCAGTCACGGGGGATGAGGCCGACCGTGCCCGCGTAGACGAGAGGGTTGGCGGTGTAGCCCTCGTGGAACCACACCCCGCCGCTGACCGTCGGGATCCCCATGCGGTTCCCGTAGTCCCGCACGCCCTCGACCACGCCGCGCAGGATGCGGCGCGGATGCATGGTGCCGCGGGGCACGTCCTCCTCCGCGAGGTCGGCAGGGCCCACGAAGAACGCGTCGGTGTTGGCGATCGGCTTCGCGCCCATGCCGACCCCGAGGATGTCGCGGATGACGCCTCCGATCCCGGTGCCGGCCCCGCCGTAGGGGTCGATCGCGCTGGGGTGGTTGTGGGTCTCCACCTTGATGGCGAGGCACCAGCCGCCGCGGTCGGCGTCGACGTCGGGCTCGAACTCGACGATGCCGGCGTTGTCGTGGAAGACGCTCACGCACCAATCGCGGTCCAGCTCGAAGGTCGCCTTCGCGATCGTGGACTTCAAAAGGTTGTCGATGGTCTCCCCGTCCATCTCGATCAGCCCGCGGAAGGTCTTGTGCTGGCAGTGCTCGCTCCAGGTCTGCGCGATCGTCTCGAGCTCGGCGAGGCTGGGCTCACGCGCCTCGGCCGCGTAGTGCTCCTGGATCGCGCGCATCTCCGTGAGGTTCAAGGAGAGCGCGCCCTCGCTCGAGATGCGCATCAACTCGTCGTCGTCGGACGCGAGCAGCGGGACCTCGATCCGGCCGTGGCGAGGACGCGCCGGCGGCGCGCCGTAATGCAGCCCCTCGCCAGCGCTCTCGATGTCCTCGATGACCTCGTTGGCCATCGCCGCGCGAACGGCCTCGTCGAGTGTGCTGGCGGACGCGCCGTCGGCGCCGCGGATCTCCCATGCGTGGAACGATCCCACCAGCGCGTCCGCGCCGCCGAGCTCGAGGCTCGCGAGCGCGCCCTGGAGCGTCTGCGCCACGGGGTCCATCACGCCCGGCTTGCGGGCCACGAGGATGCGCTTCGCGCCGTCGGCCGTCGCCGGCGGCTCGCAGGGGGCCGTGAGCCGGGCTTCGTCCACTACGGGATCGACGAGCAATTCCGCCATCACGCGCTCCACCTGTTCGCGGGTGAGTTCCGGCGGGAGCAGGTAGCCGCGGCCGAGGCGGACGTTCAGCCGGCCCTCGACGCCGAGCTCCTCGAGCGCGGCGCGCGCGTGCGTCCCTTCCGGATCGTCCACGTCGGGGCGGCGGAAGACCTCGACGCGCCAGGCTCGGGGCAGGGAGGGGGCGGAGACGGCGGCGCTCTGGGCGCCACTCTCGGGGGCGGTGTCGATGGTGGACATGGGCGGTGGGGGGGCTCCGGGGGCGGCCGGAGGGCCAGCATGTTAGCCGCGTGAGGCTCAAGACCCATGCCTCGACCGCGTCGGGCTGACCCCGATCCTCCGGCGGGGAGTGAATCGTCGTGGCCCGGGCCCGCCCGCGTGCCCCCCTCGGTGAAGGGGACCCCCGCAAGTAAGGACGCCTCGCACTTGCCTCGACCCCCTCCGGGGCGGACGATCAGGGCGCAATGTCGTCCGAGACACAGAGCCGCGAGCCCGCCGGGCTGCCCTTCGAGCGGGACATCCAGGAGATGGAGCGCAAGCTCGCCGACCTCGAGCTGCAGGCCGGCGACGACCTCGACATCTCCGCCGAGGTCGACGCGCTCCGCGGAAAGCTGCGCGAGAAGCTGGCCGAGACCTACTCAGGCCTGTCGGCCTGGGACCAGGTGACCGTGGCGCGCCACCCCGACCGCCCGGTCACGACGGACTACATCAACGGAGCCTTCGACGAGTTCGTCGAGCTGCACGGCGACAAGGTCTTCGGTGACGATCCCGCGATCGTCACGGGCTTCGGCAGGATCGGTGATCGCCGATTCCTCCTCGTCGGGCACCGCAAGGGCAAGTCGACCAAGGCTCGACTGCGCTGCAACTTCGGTTGCGCGCACCCCGAGGGCTACCGCAAGGCGCTGCGCAAGATGCAGCTCGCCGAGCGCCTCGGCCTGCCGATCGTCACGATGATCAACACCCCGGGTGCCTATCCCGGGATCGGCGCCGAGGAGCGCGGTCAGGCCGCGGCCATCGCGGAGAACATCATTCGCATGTTCGAGCTGCGGGTTCCGATCGTGGCCTACGTCATCGGCGAGGGCGGCTCGGGCGGAGCGCTCGGCATCGGCATCGCCGACAGCGTGCAGATGCTCGAGTACTCCTACTACTCGGTGATCTCCCCGGAGGGATGCGCGGCCATCCTCTGGAAGGACGGCGCGCGTTCGCCGGAGGCCGCCGAGGCCCTCGGGTTGACGGCGACAAAGCTCGCCGAGCTCGGCGTGATCGACGGCGTGGTCAGTGAGCCGCTCGGCGGTGCCCACCGCGACACCGAGCGGATGATCGCGGACATGCGCGCGTCCATCGAGGACCAGCTCGCCGCGCTGGAGACCGTGCCCCGCGACGAACTCGTGGCGCGGCGCCGCGAGAAGTTCCGCCACCTCGGCGCGATCGAGGGCCGCTTCCCGGTGCTCGGCTGAGGCCCGAGAGGCCGTTCGGATCGGCCGCAGCTGCGGCCTCCGGTTCTCGATCTGTCTCATCGGCAGCGGTCCCGGGATAGGCTCTCCAGGGCCGTTCGCGCCCGCTCCGATCCTTCGAGGGGCTCCCCGCCAACAGCCCGAGGCTCCCGCTCGTAGGGCGCGGAGTCATGCCCAGCCGTGCAGTCAGCCACCTCCAGACCCGACCCGACGCCGAGGGCGACGGAGCAGCGCGCGGTGCGCGTCGGAGGCGCCGCGTGACGAAGTCCCGGGATGAGACACCGGAGCAGGTGGCCGCGCGCAAGGAAGAGGCCGCCATCGATCACGCGCTCGTCAAGCGGGCGCAGGCGGGTGAGGAAGACGCCTTCGCGCGTCTGGTCGAGCGCCATCAGCGCCGGGCGTACCGCGTGGCCAGGAACCTGGTGCCCACCGACGAGGACGCGCAGGACCTCGCACAGGAGGCCTTCCTGCGGGTGTTCAGGAGCCTCGACCGATTCGACTTCGGCCACGACTTCACGACGTGGCTCTACCGGATCGTCACCAACCTCTGCATCGACTTCCTGCGCAAGCGCCGCTCCGCCTACTCGGTCTCCCGAGGGATCGACGAGGACGATGGCCCGATGGAGCTCGAGGACGAGAACCAGGCTGCGCCGAGCGATCACGCCGAGGCCATGGAGACGGCCGGCGAGGTGAAGGAGGTGCTGCAGACTCTCGCGCCGCACTTCCAGTCGGTGCTGACGCTGCGCGAGCTCGAGGGTCTGTCCTGTCCCGAGATCGCGGAGATCGTCGGCGCGACCCACGTGACGGTCCGCTGGCGACTGCATCGCGGGCGCAAGCTCTTCCAGGAGGAGTGGGAGCGCAGGGCGCGCATGCGGGAGTCGGGCGCCGCCAACCTGCTTGGTGAGCACGAGGAATCCGAGGACACACTCACTCCCGGCGGCGGCCGTCGTAGAGGAGATGGAGGGAACCAGTGATGAACGACGACCACCAGGATCCGATCGCCGGGCGCTTGCTCTCCCGGGTCGACTTCGAGGCAGCGCTGCCGCTCTACGTGGGGGGCGATCTGGCCCCCGAAGAGGCGCGGCGCGTGGAGCTGTGGGCTGAGGAGCATCCCGAGGACGAGGGTGCGCTGGTGGCGGCCCAGGCGGCCCACGGGCTCCTCGAGGCTCATGCCGAGAATGTCCGCCAGCTCGATGGCCCGGATCTCTGGCCCGCGCTCCGGACGCAGCTTCGCGCGGAGCGGCTCGTGGACACGGCGCCGACGCCGATCCTCGAGGCCGCTCGCCCTTGGTACGCGGGTCGGGCTCTCGCAGCGGCCGCGGCGCTGCTGCTGTGCGGCGGGCTCGCGGGGCTCCTCGCTCTCGGCAGCGGCTCCGAGCCGAGCGACGGCCCGAGCGACGTTGGCGGCGTGACCTTCACCGGGACCGAGGGGCGGCCCGCCGCGGTGCGCTTCGCGAACGCCCGGACCCAGGCGCCAGCCGAGCCCGCGGCCGAGGGCATGCAACTGCGCCCGACCGGAGGAGACGCCGAGCACCTAGTGGAGCGGGCCATCCCGCTCCCTGGCCGCCAGACGATCCCCAGCGCGTGGCGAGCCATCCCCGGGGACGAGGGGCTCCAGTTGACCAGCGGCCGTCGCTGAACGGTCGTCGGAGAGTGATGGCACGCGGGGGGCGGGAGTCGAGCGACTCCCGCCCCCCGCTCTCGCTCCAGGAGCGTCCCGGTCAGCCGCGGCGACGGCGTTCGCGCTCGAGCGCTTCGTCGCAGCGGTCGACCATGTCGTAGGCGCGGACGATCTCGGGGTCGCTGACGGAGGACTCGCCCGTGCGCGCCTTGAGCTCGATGAAGCGGTTGATCGCGTCCTTCGCCCGTCGGTACTCGCCCAGCTCGAACAGGATCTGCGCCTGGAGGCTGTGGGCCACCACGAGGCCGGGATCGAGCGCGATGATGGCGTCGAACTGGTCGGAGGCCGAGCCGAGGTGCCCGAGCTGGCGCTCGAGAGTCGCGATGTGAAGGCGCGCCTTCACCTCCAGGTCGCGGTTCGTCCGCTGGTCCTTGAAGAGCTTCGCTTCCCGCGCAGCCGTCAGGTCGTTCTCCTCCATCTGCATGTCGACGAGGCGCTGGGACGCGCGCACCGCGTCGATGAGGTCGCGCGCCCACTTCACGCTGCCCTCGTAGTCCTCGAGGAACGCGGAGGTGCGGACCATGCCGCCCATCGGTTCGGGCTCGCCGGTCCGTAGCTCGAGTGAACGCTCGTACTTGGACTGGGCGTCCATCCAGTGCGCGCGCGCGGTGGCCGAGAGCTCGTCGGCGCGCGCGATGGGGTCGCTGAACTCCGTCTTGCGCCGGCCCATCCGCACGGCGTCGGCGGCCTCGTCGTAGAAGACGCCCTTGCGCTCGATGGCGGCGCCCCAGGTCATCTGGACGCGGAAGTCGTCCCGGTTGTCCATCTGCTCGAACATGTCGATCGCCATCTGGATCGAGTCGCGGTCGCCACGCATCAGGTGGGCACGCCCGAACATGAGCTGGAAGCGCTGGTTCGTGGGGTCGAGCTCGAGGCCGCGCGTGGCCTGATCGAGCACCCGGTCCCAGTCGTTGAGCTCGACGTAGTAGAGGGCGTTCTCGAGGTAGACGCCGAGCAGCTCCTCGTCGGTGAGCCCGTAGAGCTCCTCGGCCTTGCTGGGCGAGGAACATGAGCTCAGGGCGGCGCCTGCGAGGAGCAGAGCGATGGAGAGGGGGGAGGGGCGCTTCATGGGTGGAGCGTGGTGGGGCACGGACCGGGATCAGCCGCGCTGGTTCCCGCGCAGTAGAGCTTCGAGGCGATCTTGTTGCATCCGAACCTCCAAGATCCGGCCGCCGGAGAGGTTGACGAGGCCCGGTTTGGCCCCCTTCGACTTGTGGACGTGCTTGGCGGCCACGACGTGGACTGGAGCGCGATCGGTGCCCCGGACCGGTGAGAAGTGAATCGCGAGGTGCGCGGCGTCGAGGACCTCCTCGCCGTCGGGCTCCTGGCCCCTGGGGGTCCTCAGGACCACGTGGCTGCCGGGGACGTCGGCCGTGTGGAGCCAGGTGTCCGAGCCGCGGGCGATCCGGACGGAGAGGGTGTCGTTGTCCCTGGCGCTGCGTCCCACGAGGATCTCGGAGCCGCGCGAGCCGACGAACCGGAGGTAGGGCTTGCGCGGTTCGGGCGCCTTGCGCTTGCGCTGGTCGGCGACCTGCTGCGGGTCGAGGAGTCCGCGGGCGACGGCGTCCCGGTCGAGCGCCTCCGCGTCCTCCTCGGGGTCCTCGGCGCGCTCACGGAGCTCCTCGAGCTCCTGAAGGCGCGCGGCGGCGCGGGCGAGCTCCTCGGCGACGTTCTCCCGCGCGCGAACGAGCTTGTGGTAGCGCGTGAAGATGCGCTCGACGTTCTCCTTGGGCCCGAGGCGCGGGTCGAGCTCGATGGTTCGCTGCGGAGTCCCCTCCGCGTACCAGTCCTGGAGCGTCACCGAGGCGTCTCCGCGGGCGAAGGTGCCCAGGGAGGCCTTCAGCAGGTCGCCGTCCTGCATGACGCGTTCAGCGCCTGCGGCGGCCTCGGCCTTCGTCTCGAGACCTCTCAGGAGTCCGCGGGCCCGGCCAATCCGCCGCTTGAGACGGCTCTTGAGCTTGCGGCGCGCGTCCTCGCCGCGCGCCTCGTCGGCGTCACCGCCAAGCGCGGCCTCGACTCTCCACGAGAGCGGCGCCCGGTCCTTCACCTTGCCTGGCGGATCCTCCGAGGGCGCGGGGAAGGACTCGGCGATGGAGGGCCCAGGGTCGGTGGGAGGGCGCCCCGCGCCCGGCGGCTGCCAGGCGTGACCCTCCTGGAGTCGGGGGGCCTCGCCGGCGCGTGCGGGTGGAGCCGCTGCCATGGCGAGGACCCGGTCCCCCGACCCGAGCAGGACCAGGTTGGCCCGCCGACCGAAGAGCTCTGCCATCAGCGCGCGCTTCCCCTCCGTACCCTTGAACTCGGCGAGGGCCATGCGATCCCCGCGGACCGGACAGATCCTCTGCAGGGTGGCGCCCACGAGTTCGTCGGTGAGTCGCTGGAAGAAGGGGCCGATCGGGCCGTCGTGCTTGTGCACACGTCCTTGCTGGAGATGGAGGCGGGGCGCGTTGGGGTCGGCCGCGAGGCGCAGCCGGAGCACCGGGGGTCCGACCCCGGGATCGCCCGGCGGCTCCAGAACGAGCAGGACGTCCCGGGGCGGAAGCCCCTGGACGTCCTTGACCTGCCAGCCGGCGACGAGCGCGTCGAGCTCCTCGCACAGCTGGGCGACGTGCCGCGCCGTGAGCGCGGCCGCCTTGCGGGGAGCGTCGCCGGTCAGGCGAGCTCCTCCTTGACGCTGTAGCGCCACTCGAGGTCGGCCGGGTTCCAGTCGGACAGCTCGGCGCTGTCGGCGAACCAGAGGCCGAGCTCGAACTTCGCGGTGTCCTCGCCGTCGGAGGCATGCACGAGGTTGTTCGAGAAGCTCATTCCGAAGTCGCCGCGGATGGTGCCCGGGGCGGCCTCGCGCGCGTTGGTCTTGCCGACCAGCGTCCGGACGACGGCGATGGCGTCCTTGCCCTCGAGGCAAAGCGCGACCACCGGGCCCGAGGACATGAAGTCGACGAGGTTGCCGTAGAACGGGCGCTCCTTGTGGACCTCGTAGTGCTGCTCGAGCACGGAGCGGTCGAAGGTCCGCATCTTGAGGCCGACGAGCTTGAGCCCCTTGGACTCGAAGCGGGCGAGGATGGTGCCGACGAGGCCGCGTTGGACGGCGTCGGGCTTGAGGAGGACGAGCGTGCGCTCCACGGTGGGCTCTCCGTTGGTCTCGAGAGTCGTTGTCGATGGGCGAGGCGAGGGGCCGGAGGCCGACCTGCCCGTGGGGTGGGGTGTTGCCGCAGGACGCGGCGGGGATCCTCGGCCCGTGGAGGCAGGCCGATGGGCGCTTTCGCGGGGACTCCGGATCCTGCCCGCGTTCGCGGAGAGGGGCCGGGGCCGGAGAAGCGGGGGGAGAGCATAGCGGGGGCTCGCGGGCGGCGCCTAGCCGCTTCTGCTCCAGGATTCGGGGCCCCGAGGGGCCCATGGAGTGGGGATTCGAGCCAGCCGGGGATCGCCGCCAAAGGGGCTCCAGAAGGGGCCTTTCGCCGCATCTGAAGAACCCGGTCTCTTTCGACCCGGGGTTGTTGACCCGGCAGTCCGCAGACCTATCCTCTCCTGCACAAAACCGGGCCGGCGAGCGGTGCTCGCCCGCGCGGTGATCCCTTTCCAACGGAAGCAACGAAACGGTCTCCATGGGTAGCGACTCCCCGCACGGGTCCGGACCCCAGCGCGCCGGAGCCGATGGACGCGTCCCCGTCGATGCCGACGGTGACCGCCTGCCGGACGGCGAGTGGGTCGCGAGCCAGAAGGAGGGTGCGAACGCCATGGGCGCCGGACTCCAGTTCGGTGCAGTGATCTGCCTCTTCGCGTTCGCCGGCCTGAAACTCGACGGCGTCCTCGACACCAAGCCACTGATGCTTGTGTTCGGGGTCCTCATCGGATTCGCCGGCGGGACGATCTCGTTGCTGAAGACCTTCAAGTGACCGGCCCCCGCGGTCGCTTCCCCGACCTCTCCTCGACCCCCACCGCGGACGGCGCTCCGTCAGCGCCGACCACAGGCAGTCTCCCTTGCAGCGCGCCTCGATCTTCGCCCTCCTCGCCGTCATCGGCGCGGCGGTGTTCGCGAGCACGCGACCCCACGGGTTCGACCGGCTCGCGGCGGGCGCGCTCGCCGGGGCGTTCCTGGGAGGCTGCGTGGGGCTGCTGGCACACACTTTGGTCGGGACCGCGCTGCGGCACGACACCGAGGCGGCCTTCCAGTCGCTGGTGATCGGGTTCGCCGCGAAGTTCGCCGGGGCGGTCCTGCCCTGGCTCGCGCTGACGTTCCTTCCCCAGGCGCAGCCCCTCGCCGACCCGATCGCGTACCTCGTGGCCTACGCCGCGGCGGCGCTGCTGGTGCTCGGGGGCGGCCTCTTCGACCACCTGCGCCTCTCCGCCGAGGTCGCCGCCGCATCCGGCGCCGACGCCGCGGGCGCGTCTGAAACCACCCCCGGCTCCAGCCACCCGCTGGAGAGCGCGTCGTGAGCTTCTTCCGTCCGCTCGTGATGCTGGCCATCGTCGCCGGCTCCTGCTTCCTGGCCTACAACTTCTCGGAGCACCACAAGGTGCCGATGGAGGTGGGCGAGGACGGCGTCGAGGCGCCGGTCAAGACCTCGGACATCTTCACCACGCTGTACTACCACGTGGTTCCGGCCCCGGTCATCGCGTCCCATGGTCACGGAGATCACGGTCACGATGGTGGGGCACATAGCGACGACACGGGGCATGACGGCCACCACGCGGAGCCGCCCCTCGTGGCGATCCCACTGCCGCTGCCCGCGATCTTCGACGGGGACGAGTCGAAGGAGGGGACCCAGCTGGTCCTCTACAACCTGCAGATCTTCCAGCTGGCGGCGCTGCTGATGATCCTCGTGGCGATGAGCGGCGTTCCGTCGTACCTGCGCACCGGCAAGGGCGACGTCGTGACGCGGCTCATGGGCGGCTTCTGCCAGTGGGTGCGGGACGATCTCGTGGAGCCGGCCATGGGCAAGGAGCTCTCCGCGAAGCTCCTGCCGCTCATGATGTACGTCTTCTTCTTCATCCTGTTCATGAACGTCATGGGCCTGACGCCCATGTCCGTGACGCCGACGACGTGCATCTTCGTGACCGGCGCGTTGGCGCTCATCACGTTCGTGCTGATGATCGCCGGGGGCATCATCGCCCAGGGCCCGGTGAACTTCCTCAAGCACCTCGTGCCCGACGTTCCGCTGTTCCTCTGGCCGATGCTGTTCGTCATCGAGCTGCTGGGACTCCTGATCAAGCCGGTCGCGCTGATGATTCGACTCTTCGCGACGATGACCGGGGGTCACCTCGTGGTGCTCTCGTTCCTCGGGCTGATCTTCTTCTTCGGCTACGCCTTCAACCCCACGCTCGGGAAGACCCTCAGCCCGCTCTGGGTGGGGTTCGCGGTCTTCATCATGATCATCGAAGCCTTCGTGGCGATGATCCAGGCGTACATCTTCACCCTCCTCTCCTCGCTGTTCATCAGCGCCTCGGTCCACCCGGAGCACTGATCGGCGAGAGAGCCGTTCTGCGGCGACGATGAGGCTCTCCTCGCTCGTCGCACGACCGACCAACCCGGGGCTTCGGCCTCATTCCCAACCCCAACCGACCGCGGCGCTCCTCGAACCTCGACGAGCCTCGCGATCATCCGAAACCGCCGGCCCGCTCGTCGGGCCATCACGAGACTCGTCACAGAACGAGTTCCGAAAGCCAGAACCATGATCAACCCTGTCGTTCAAGAAGCCGCTCTCGACATCGCCAAGGCCGGAGCCGGTATCGGCGCGGGCCTCGCCGCCATCGGCGCGGGCATGGGCATCGGTCGCATCGGCGCCTCCGCGGCGGAGGGCATCGCCCGTCAGCCCGAGGCCGACGGCAAGATCCGCGGCATCGCGATCATCCTCGCGGCGTTCATCGAGGGTGTTGCCCTCTTCGCTGTCGTCCTCACGCTGCTCATCGCGACCGCCTGAGCCTGACCCCGTGACGGGTGAGCGGCGGCCTCGAGGTCGCCGTCAGCCTCGTCCGGGCGCGCTGGCGAGTTTCCCGGGAGCGTCCGTGCTTCGTGCACGGGCGCTCCGTGGAGCCCTCCGGCACCAGGCGCACCCCTCGGATCTTCCGGCGGCCCGTCGTCGCTGACCTCGACGCCTCGCGCGCCCGGTCATCGCACAGCGCCACACCTCCATCTCTCGAAGGACCTACCCCCTTCGGCCCGGCGGCCGTCCTTCGCCGCCTCGAACCGAACACCGGTCATGCCCCACGCGCTCCTCAACAACGTCGCGCTGCTCGCCGCAGCGGACGGCAAGTTCAACCCGCTCGACCCCAACGGGGCGGGCAACCTGATCTGGACGCTCCTGATCTTCCTGCTGGCGCTTCCGTTCATGTGGAAGATGGTCTTCGGGCCGATCTCCGCGGCGCTTCTCGAGCGCGATGCGAAGGCCAACGAGGCGGTGCATGCCGCCCAGAAAGCGAGCGAGCAGGCCGAGCGCAGCCGCGCTGAGGTCGAGGTCGCCCTCGGCAACGCCAACGCGGAGGCGAAGAAGATCGTCGCCGCGGCAACGGCCCGCGCGGAGACCCGCGAGCGAGACATCGTCGACAACGCCAAGAAGGAAGCGGAGGCGATGATCACCAGCGCCCGCGCCTCCATCGAGGCCGAGCGCGACAAGGCCGTGGCCACGATTCGCGGCGAGGTCGTCGACCTGTCCCTAAAGGCCGCCACCGAGGTGCTCGGCCGCAAGGTGGACGGTGAGGACGACAAGCGCCTCGCGGAGTCCATCATCAACGCCTCCGGAGCCGGCCAGTGATTCTCGACCCGGTCACCACTCGCTGGGCCGAGGCGCTCTACGAGATCGCGAAGAAGGCCGACGCCGTCGACGCGATCCAGAAGGACACCGAGCGTCTTTCCATGGAGGTCGCGCCCGCGAAGGTCTCCGCCTTCCTGTTCGGCAGCGGCGTCTCCCAGGCTGATCGCGAGGCGAAGATGGCGCCCCTGATGGGGGAGCTGCACGAGACGACCCGGAAGTTCGTCAAGCTGCTGTTCGCGCGTCGTCGCCAGGAGGTGCTGCGGGACATCGGCGAGGCCTTCAAGCGAAAGGTGTACGCCGAGACGGGCCGTATCGAGGGCGTCGTCGAGACCCCGCGTACGCTCGACGACGAGACCCTCCGCTCGCTCGAGTCCGCCGTCGGCCAGCGCATCGGGAAGACCGTCGTGCTGACCCAGGAGTCGAAGCCCGAGCTCATCGGCGGGGTCCGCATCATCGTCGGCGCCCGTCTGTTCGACGCCACCGTCCAGGGCCGCATGCAGGCCATGCGCGAGAGGCTCCTCGGGGCCGCGCTGCCCAGCTGAGCCCCCCTGATTCGACGGACGCACAGCGTCCGACCCCAACCACCCCGGCGCACCGCGCCACCCGATCCCAACCACCAGGAGCCCTCCCGGCTCCGCGCCGCGGCGGCACCGCCGCCCCAAGACCATGGATCTCCGCCCCGCAGAAGTGACCTCCCTCCTCGAGAAGGAAATCGAGGGGTTCAGCCAGGACAGCGGCATGCAGAGCGTCGGCACCGTCCTCAGCGTCGGCGACGGCGTTGCGCGCGTGTACGGCCTCGACGACTGTGTCATGAACGAGCTGCTCGAGTTCGAGGGCGGCGTCCGCGGCGTCGCGCTGAACCTCGAGGAGGACAACGTCGGTTGCGTGCTCCTCGGCTCCGCCACGGAGGTCAAGGAGGGGCAGCAGGTGCGTGGCACCGGCCGGATCATCTCGGTACCCACCGGTAAGCAGCTCCTCGGGCGCGTCGTGAACGCCCTCGGCGACCCCGTGGACGGTAAGGGCCCCCTCGGTACCGCCGAGTCGGACCTCCGTCCGATCGAGCAGCCGGCCCCCTCGGTCGTCGAGCGTCAGCCCGTCGACGAGCCGATGCAGACCGGCATCAAGGCGATCGACGCCATGATTCCGATCGGCCGCGGCCAGCGTGAACTGATCATCGGCGACCGCCAGACCGGCAAGACCGCCCTGCTCACGGACACCATCCTGTCGCAGAAGACGACCGGTGGCGGTGATCCGGACAACCCCGACCAGGTCATCTGCATCTACGTCGCGGTCGGCCAGAAGCAGTCGACCGTCGTCGACATCGTGCGCCGCCTCGAGCAAGAGGACGCGATGAAGTACACGATCGTGGTCAGCGCCTCCGCGATCGACGAGGCGTCCATGCAGTATCTCGCGTGCTACGCGGGCTGCGCCATGGGCGAGCGCTTCCGCGACGAGGGTCGCCACGTCGTCATCTTCTACGACGACCTCTACAAGCAGGCCCTCGCTTACCGCCAGGTCATGCTGCTCCTGCGCCGTCCGCCCGGCCGCGAGGCGTTCCCCGGCGACGTGTTCAACCTTCACAGCCGCCTCCTCGAGCGCGCGGCGAAGCTCTCCGACGAGGCGCCGAAGATCAACCCGCGCTACGTCGCGGGCGGCGGGTCGCTGACGGCCCTCCCGGTGGTCGAGACCCAGGAAGGCGACGTCTCGGCGTACATCCCGACCAACGTGATCTCCATCACGGACGGTCAGATCTTCCTCGAGGGCAACCTGTTCAACGCAGGCATCCGACCGGCGGTGAACGCGGGAATCTCGGTGTCGCGCGTGGGCGGCTCGGCGCAGATCCCGCCGATGAAGAAAACCGCGGGCTCGCTCCGCCTCGATCTCGCGCAGTACCGCGAGCTGCAGGCCTTCGCCCAGTTCGGCTCGGACCTCGATGCCGCCACACAGCGCAAGCTGACCCGGGGTGAGCGTCTGGTCGAGATCCTCAAGCAGGGCCAGTACCAGCCCGTCGAGGTGGCCGACCAGGTCATGATCATCTACGCGGGCACCTCGGGCGCGCTGGACGACCTTCCGGTCTCCAAGGTCGCGGAGTTCGAACAGCAGTTCATCGCCTACATGCACGACACCCACCCGGATGCCGCGCAGCAGATCCGCGAGGCGAAGAAGGACATCCCGGCCGAGGTCAAGGCGCTCCTCGACGCGGCCGCCACGGCCGTCAAGGCTCAGATCGCCTGAGGACGGGGCTCCGCTCTCGCCTGAACCACCATGGCCGGCATCAAGGAACTGCGCCTTCGGATCAAATCCGTCGGCAACATCAAGCAGATCACGCGCGCGATGGAGATGGTCGCCTCGACCAAGCTCCGTCGCTTCCAGGATCGTGCGGTCGCCTCGCGCCCGTACAGCCAGGAGATCGCCGGTCTGGTGGCGCGCCTCTCGTCCATGCTCGGCGACACCGTCGCGGACGAGCCGCTCTTCAACGCTGGGGCCGGCGAGCGGACCCTCGTGCTGCTGATCTCGTCCGACCGCGGTCTCTGCGGCGCGTACAACACGAACCTCTTCCGCTGTGTCGAGGAGTGGATCGCCGGGCACGGCGGCGCGGACAAGACGGACTTCTTCGTCTACGGTCGCAAGGGGGCCCAGTACCTCACGAAGCGCGGCTACAGCGTCAAGCAGTTCATCACCGATCCTCCGATGGAGGAGATCGACTACCGCAATGCCGCCCTGACGGGTCGGATGCTGGTGGACGCCTTCACCTCCGGCGAGTACTGCGACGTGCACATCGCCTTCACGGCCTTCGAGTCGATGGTGAAGTACGTCCCGCAGATCGCTGCGTTCCTGCCCCTGACTCCCGAGTCCCTCGGGGGCTCCGAGGACGACGGCAACTCCGACGCGATCATGGAGCCGGACGCCGAGTCCATCTTCGAGGCTCTCGTCCCGCGCTACCTCGAGACCCGAATCTACAACGGGCTGCTCGAGGCATTGACCAGCGAATACGCGAGCCGCCGGTTCGCGATGAAGAACGCGACCGATGCCGCCTCCGACATGCAGAAGGAGCTCAAGGGCATCTACAACCGCAAGCGCCAGGAAGGCATCACCAAGGAGCTCCTCGACATCGTCGGTGGCTCCGAAGCCGTCAAGTGACGCCGCGCTGACGATCGACCCCAGCGCAACACCCCACCGATCACCCCTCCACCCTCCGTCTCACCGACTTCCATGAGCAGCGCAGCTCCCACCACCGGCGTCAAGGGCGCGATCTCCCAGATCTTCGGCCCGGTCGTCGACGTCCGGTTCCCCGCCGGCCATCTCCCCGCGATCTACAACTCGATCGAGGTCAAGGACGACGCCGCTGGCATCGACCTGACCCTCGAGGTGGCCCAGCACCTCGGTGACGACGTGGTTCGCTGCGTCGCGATGGCGTCCACCGACGGCTGCCGCCGGGGCATGGACGCGATCGACACCGGCGCGCCGATCTCGGTGCCCGTCGGAGAGCGCACCAAGGGGCGGATCTTCAACCTCCTCGGAACGCCCCTCGACACCGTCGCGCGCGGCGGCCTCGAGTCCGGGACCGAGTGGCCGATCCACCGCGAGGCGCCGAAGTTCGACGAACAGGAGGCGGTCTCCGAGATCTTCGAGACCGGCATCAAGGTCGTCGACCTCCTCTGCCCCTTCGCGAAGGGCGGCAAGATCGGCCTCTTCGGCGGGGCGGGCGTCGGGAAGACGGTCCTCATCCAGGAGCTCATCCGGATCACCGCGGTCGAGAAGGGCGGATTCAGCGTGTTCGCCGGCGTCGGCGAGCGCACGCGTGAGGGCAACGACCTTTGGCTGGAGATGTCCGAGGCGAAGTACAGCCTCCCCGACGGCGGCGAGGCGTCCGTGATCGACAACGCGGTGCTCGTCTTCGGTCAGATGAACGAGCCGCCGGGCGCGCGCCTGCGCGTCGCGCTGACCGGGCTGACCATGGCGGAGTACTTCCGCGAGGAGAAGGGGCAGGACGTGCTCCTCTTCGTGGACAACATCTTCCGCTTCGTCCAGGCGGGCTCCGAGGTCTCGGCGCTCCTGGGCCGCATGCCCTCCGCGGTGGGTTATCAGCCCACGATGGCGTCCGAGATGGGTGCCCTGCAGGAGCGCATCACCACGACCAAGGACGGCTCCGTCACCTCGATGCAGGCCGTCTACGTTCCTGCGGACGACATCACGGACCCCGCCCCGGTGGCCACCTTCGCCCACCTCGACTCGACGATCATCCTGGACCGAGCCATCTCCGAGCTCGGCATCTACCCCGCGGTCGACCCCCTCAAGTCGACCTCCCGGATGCTCGACCCGCAGGTGGTCGGTGAGGAACACTACGGCACGGCCCGTGAGGTTCAGCAGACCCTGCAGCGGTACGCTGACCTCCGCGACATCATCGCGATCCTCGGCGTCGAGGAGCTCTCCGACGAGGACAAGCTGGTCGTGAGCCGCGCGCGGCGTATCCAGAAGTTCCTCGCCCAGCCCTTCTTCGTCGCGGAGCAGTTCACGGGCATGCCCGGCGTCTTCGTCCCGCGCGAGGACACCGTCCGCTCGTTCCGCGAGATCCTCGACGGCAAGCACGACGAGCTTCCCGAGGACGCCTTCTACATGGTCGCGAGCATCGAGGCCGCGGTCGAGAAGGCCGCCCAGATGAAGTCCGAGGGCTGAGCGCCCTCTCCATCGAGGTAACGACCCATGGCCGGCGCCCTGACCCTGCGAGTGATCACCCCTGATCGTGTCCTGCTGGACACGACCGCGGACTCGGTCACCTTCCCGACGCTCGACGGCAGCGTCGGGATCCTGAAAGACCACGCCCCGATGGTCGCGGCCATCGGGGTGGGCGAGCTCAGCTTCGCGGGCGGCGAGGAGGACATGTTCGTCGCCGGCGGCTTCGCCGAGGTGCGAGGGAACACCGTCCGCGTCGTCACCGACGTGTCCGAGCCCCTCTCGGAGATCGACGTCGAGCGCGCGCAGCGCGCGGCCGAGCGTGCCCGCAAGCGTCTCGAGGAGTTCGAGTCGGTCGACGGCGAGAAGCTCGACGTGCTGCGTGCTCGAGGCTCTCTGATGAGGGCCATGATGCGCATCCGCGCCGCCGAGAAACGCCGCTGATGGCGGGCCGCGAGGGGAGCGGGTCCGGCGGCGACTGGCGTCGGACCCACACGTGCGGCGAGCTCCGTGAGGAGCACGCTGGCCAGAAGGTGGTCCTGAACGGGTGGGTCGCGTCACGGCGCAACCTCGGCGGGATCTACTTCGTGGACCTGCGAGACCGCTACGGCCTCACCCAGGTGATCCTTCCGGAGGACCTGGACGCCTCGGCGCGTCTCTCCCGCGAGGACTGCGTGTCGATCGTCGGCGAGGTCGCGCGTCGCGAGGCCCCGAACGAGAAGATGCCCACGGGCCTGATCGAGGTCCGCGCGGCGTCGGTGGAGAAGCTCAGCTCCTCGAAGACCCCGCCCTTCGAGATCGAGGAGGGCTCGGACACCGCGGTCGAGCTGCGCTTGCGCTACCGCTACCTCGACATCCGCCGTCCTGACATGCAGCGCGGCCTGATGCATCGCAGCCGCTTCATCGGCGCGATGCGCAGCGCCTTCCTCGCGCGCGACTTCGCCGAGGTCGAGACCCCGATCCTGACCAAGGCGACGCCAGAGGGCGCGCGGGACTACCTCGTTCCGAGCCGTGTCCACCCCGGCGAGTTCTACGCGCTCCCGCAGAGCCCGCAGATCTTCAAGCAGATCCTGATGGTCGCGGGCATGGACCGCTACTTCCAGGTGGCCCGCTGCTTCCGCGACGAGGACCTTCGAGCGGACCGGCAGCCGGAGTTCACTCAGCTCGACATGGAGATGTCCTTCGTCGAGGAGGAGGACGTCTTCGCGGCCTGGGAGGGGATCCTGCAGGACACCTTCCGCGAGGCGATGGGCGTCGAGATCCCCGTCCCGTTCCCGCGCTTGACCTGGCACGAAGCGATGGAGCGCTATGGCTCCGACAAGCCCGACACGCGCTTCGGCATGGAGCTGATCGACGCCGCTCCCTGGGTGCCGCACTCGGGTTTCGGCGTGTTCGAGAAGATCATCGACGGCGGTGGCCGCGTCATGGGGATCACCATTCCCGGAGGCGGCGAGGCGATCAGCCGAGGCAACGTCAAGAAGCTCGAGGAGGTCGTGAAGACCTACGGAGCCGGGGGCCTGGCCTGGTGGAAGCCAGGTGTCGAAGGCGGCGCCGGCGGCTCGATCGTCAAGTTCTGCCAGGGCGAGAGCGGCGAGAAGCTCTGCGAGGTCATGGGCGCTGGCGAGGGCGACATGTGCGCCTTCGTGGCCGGCGGCCAGGACGTCGTCTGGAAGGCGCTCGGCGCGCTTCGTCTTCACGTCGGCAAGGAGCTCGGGATGACGCCCGGGACCGACGGCGCTGCCGATGGGGGCACGGGGCCCTGGAACTTCCTCTGGGTCACTCGCTTCCCGATGTTCGAGTGGGACGCCGAGCCGAACGACGGCTCGGACCCGCGCTGGGTCTCCCTGCACCATCCCTTCACCGCCCCGGCGGACTGGGACATGGCGGGCGATCCCGGTGACATGGAGTCGAGGGCCTACGACCTCGTGATGAACGGCTGGGAGCTCGGCTCCGGGTCGATCCGGATCCACCGTGAGGACACCCAGACCAGGGTCTTCGAGCTTCTCGGGCTCGGCCCGGAGGAGCAGAGCCAGAAGTTCGGCTTCCTCCTCGAAGCCCTGTCCTTCGGCGCGCCGCCCCACGGCGGATTCGCCGTCGGCCTCGACCGCATCGTCGCCTTGACCCTGGGGATGGAGTCCATCCGGGACGTGGTGGCTTTCCCCAAGACCTCGACCGCGTCCGACCTCATGTGCGACGCCCCGTCGACCGTCTCGGGCCACCAGATGGACGAGCTCTTCATCGCCCATTCGGACCTTCCGGCCCCCAAGGACGGGGACGGCGCTTGATCCGAACCTGAATCCGAACCCTTCGAGGATGTCTGGCCCGTTCGCCCGGTGGGGCCTATGGTCAGGCTTTCGCTTCGGCGGAGTCGACGCGCGACCGTCGCGCGCCACCGCCACCCAGAACCCGTAGAGGCACCTACTTGGCCACCCAGAACTTCCGACGCAACCGACGCATTCGCGTCCCCGAGGTCAGGCTCATCGACGAGAACGGCGATCAGGCCGGCGTCGTCGCCACCAAGGACGCCCTCCAGAGGGCACAGAGCGCGGGACTCGATCTCGTCGAGGTCGCTCCGACCGCTCGTCCTCCGGTCTGCAAGATCCTCGACTGGGGCAAGTTCAACTACGAGCAGTCGAAGAAGAACAAGCGGGACAAGGGAAGCGCCAAGTCCAAGTCGGGCATGAAGGAGCTCCGGGTCAGGCCCGCGATCTCCACGCACGACCTCTCGTATCGACTGGAGGACGGGCGCAAGTTCCTCGACGAGGGTCACAAGGTCCTCGTGGTCTGCCTCTTCAAGGGGCGCCAGATGGCGCACCCCGAGCACGGCTACACCGTGATGAAGCAGGTGGCCGAGGATCTCAAGGACATCTCCAAGGTCGAGATGCAGGCTCGCCTGCAAGGCCGCCGCATGACGATGCTCTTGAGCCCGCTCCCGCTCGCCCAACGCAAAGCGGCCGCCAAGGAGCGTGATCGGATCGCGCGCGAGGCCGAGATCGCTCGCGAGCGCGGCGAGGACGTTCCGACCGCCGACGCGTAGATCGGAGACCGGACGAACGGACGCGGGCGACGCGGGGTGATCCCTGCGCCGCCCGCTCGCGTTCCCGCCGGCATGAATCGCGCACCGGCGGACACGGGGCGGCGAGGGCTGGACCTCGATGGAGGCGCGACCCGCGCGACTTCAACCCGGCTCCGCTACCCTGTGACGTGTGTTCGGACGCTCCCACGCACCCAGCTCGACTCTCGCGCTTCTCCTGTATCTCGCGGCGGTTCCCGCGGCCGCCTGGCCGGGGCCGGACGCGGAGCCGGCCGCTTCGGAGCCGGACTTCGCGCGCGAGGTCCTGCCGATCCTCTCGGACAAGTGCTTCACCTGCCACGGTCCGGATGCTTCGTCGAGGCGCGGCGGGCTTCGACTCGATCTGGAGGGGGAGGCGCGTGAGAGCGGAGTGCTCGATCGAGCACCGGACGGCTCGTCCGAGCTCGGCGATCGGATCCTCGACGAGGACCCGCTCCTCCAGATGCCGCCTCCGGAGACGAAGCACGAGCTGGAGGCGGAGGAGCGCGAGCTCCTCCTGCGATGGGTGGCGTCAGGGGCGCCCTACGGGAGACACCGGGCCTTCCAACCGCTTCCGGCCGCGGTCCCCGTGCCGGATGCGGGCGGACCCTGGGCGCTGTCGGACATCGACCGCTTCGTGGCCGCGCGCCGCGACGCGGCCGGGCTCGCGGCTGCATCCGCGGCCGCGCCGGCGCGCTGGCTCCGTCGCGTGACCTTCGATCTCACTGGGCTCCCACCGACGCCCGAGGAGGTGGACGCGTTCCTCGTGGACCCGTCGCCCGAGGCGCGGGTGCAGGTCGTGGACCGGCTCCTGTCCTCGCCGTCCTTCGGAGAGAGGATGGCGACCCCCTGGCTCGACGTCGCGCGCTACGCGGACTCCTACGGGTACCAGGCGGATCTGCTCAGCCCGACCTGGCCCTATCGCGACTGGGTCGTCGCCGCGTTCAACGAGAACAAGCCCTTCGATCGCTTCCTGATCGAGCAGCTCGCCGGTGATCTGCTCGACGACGCCGGCACCGAGGAGCGGCTCGCGACCGCCTTCAATCGTCTCCATCGGATGACGAACGAGGGGGGCAGCGTCGAGGAGGAGCGCCGTCACGAGTCGATCGTCGACCGCGTCGAGACGCTCGGGACGGCCTTCATGGGGCTGACCCTGGGATGCGCGCGGTGCCACGACCACAAGTACGACCCGATCAGCCAGGCCGACTTCTTCGGTCTGTACGCCTACTTCTCGGGCATCGACGAGTGGGGGATGTACCACGACTCGTCGCGGGTCCCGACTCCCTCGCTCCTGCTCGAGACGATGGAGCAGGCGTCCAGCCTCGCGTCCCTTCGCGAGGCTGTCCACGCAGCCGACGAAGCGCTACGGGTCGCCCTCGACGAACCGGTCCCGGATCTCGCTCCGGGCGCGCCAGCGAGCCAGCTCGGTCCTGACCCTTCCGACCCTGGTCCCTTCGGACCGGCTGCCGACGTCCACTTCCATGGGGGCGAGCTGCTCGGTGATGGTCGCACCCGCTTCGGCGCCGCGGACGGGCCGCATGCTCTGGTGGGCGGGAGCCTCGAGATCGTCGCTCCCGTGGATGGCGCGGGCGGTGGCGTCCGGCTCGACGGCGACACGGCGCTTCAGGTGGACGAGATCGGCCCGTGGGGGCCCACCGATCCGTTCACGCTCGAGCTGACCTTGACGCTCCCCGAGGGGCTGCGTGACGGTGTCCTCGTCCACCGGACGGGTGGAACGGACGTCGGCTACTTCGGGTTCGACCTCTGCCTCGTCGACGGCTACCTGCGCGCGCGCCAGGTGCGCTTCTGGCCCGGGAACGCCGCCGCGGTGGTGTCGGAGGAGCGCGTCCCCACCGGGCGTCCCGTCCGGCTCGTCTTCGCGCAGGACGGGAGCGCGTGGGCGGACGGGATGAAGCTCTGGGTCGACGGCGAGCCCGGGCAGGAAGAGCTCGTGGACGCGCTGACCAAGCCTCCGGGGATCGGTGGCAAGGGGCTCTCGATCGGGGCGAGGTTCCGTGGCGTCGGGATCGCCGGGGGCGTCGTGCACCGGGTGCGTCGCTGGGACCGCTGTCTCGACGCCTTCGACGTGGGCCGCGGGCTGGACGCTGGCTTCGGACTCGGTGAAGGAGGGCTGATCCGGGACGATGCGCGGGCGGCGGCCGCCGCGCATCTCGCGCACCGCTCCGACCGATTGACCGGTCCTCGGCGTGCGCTCGCGGAGTCTCGCAGGGCGCTCCTCCAGGCGACCTTGCCGGTCCTGGAGGTTCCCGTGATGGCCGAGGCTCCGTGGGCCGAGCCGTTCGCTCACGTGCTCGAGAGAGGGGAGTACGACGCTCCGCGGACGGAGGCCAATCGGGTCCCGCGGCGGGCTCCGGCGTCGCTCGCGCCGCCCGGTGACCTTCCCGACCGACTGGCCCTCGCGAACTGGCTCACCTCGCCCGACCACCCGCTCACC
>CBFIJG010000014.1:0-10628 GCA_965662915.1 Planctomycetota bacterium
GGCGGGCCCGGGAGCCGCGCCCGCGGGGCCGCCGCGGCTGTCGCTTCCTGTGGGGCTCGTACCCGTCACCCTCAGCCTTTGCCCTGATCGCGACGCGCCGCGCGCTGACGCTTGCGCTCCTCGCGCATCGCAGCAGCCTTGATCTCACCCTGTACCTTCGCCTCCTTCATGGACACGAACATCGTGTACATCGCCATGAAGCCGCCGCCGGCGACGATGAGCGAGCCGAGGATACCGAGGGGCACGAGCGGGTGCTTGCCCATCAGGCCGAAGGCGCCGAGAGCCTGGAGCACGCCCGCGATCGCCGGGCCGAGGAACATGAGCGGGAAGATCGGGTTGAACTTGCCGCCGTACTCGTAGGCGAGAACGTGAGCGAGGGTGGCAAGCGCGAGGAACAGGGTCCCCATCTCCATCACCGCCCGGAACGGGAACGTGTTCTTCGCGTTGTCGGGAATCGCAGCGGGGTCGGTCCCGGGCTCGATGTAGCGCGCCATCTCGCCGTAGGGGTTGCCGCCAGCCCAGACCGACTCGCCCATGAAGCAAACGACGACCGCCGCGATGAAGACCGCGAGCCCTGCGATGCTGCCCGCCATGGGGTGCGCCCCGGCGATGCCCTTGACGAGCCCGTTGGCCTTGAGCCCCGCGCGGTGCTTCGCGGACTCCATGAGGATCCCGCCCGCGAGGAGCGTCAGCACGAGCGCGCCAGCCCAGTTCCCCCACGGCAGCTCGCCGCCCGTGGAGATCGAGGACAGCCAAGGGAAGAGAGCGCCGATCATCAGCACCGTGGCGGCCTTGCGGACCAGCTGGGGCGCCTGCTCGAGCTCACGCTTCTGAGGGGCGGCGGGGACGGCGGATCGGCGGGGGGACTCGTCGGACATGGGGGCCGGTGTGGATCTGGGCCGGGGCGGGGAATCAGGGGGCCAGCGCCCGGGAGAGGGCGCCGGAGTGGGCTGCGCCGGGGGCGCGCGCTGAGCTGGTGGACGGAAAGGATGCGGAGCGGTTCAGAGATTCGCCAGCCGCTGGCGCTTCTCCATCTCTTGGAGGGCATCGAGGAGAGGCTCGAGGCGCCCCTCGATGACCCCCTCCAGGTTGAAGTTCTTCCGGTCACCCTCCTCGAGACGATGATCGGTGACCCGGTTCTGGGGGAAGTTGTAGGTCCGCACCCGGGCGTTGCGATCTCCGGTACCGACCAGCGATCGGCGGGTTTCGGACCGTTCAGCGGCGATCCTCGCCTGCTCCTGCTCCAGGATGCGGGAGCGGAGGATCCGCATGGCGCGAGCCTTGTTCTTGCCCTGGCTGCGCTCGTCCTGGCAAACGACCACGATGCCCGTGGGCTCGTGGGTGATCCTGACCGCGGATTCGACCTTGTTGACGTGTTGCCCCCCGGCGCCGCCCGCGCGCATTGTGTCGATCTTGAGGTCGACGTCGCGGATCTCGATCTCCGCGTCCTCGGCCTCGGGCAAGACCGCCACGGTGGCGGCCGAGGTGTGGATCCGCCCCTGGGTCTCGGTCTGCGGTACGCGCTGCACGCGGTGGCCGCCGGACTCGAAGCGAAGCAGGCGCCAAGCGCCTGCGCCGCTGACGCCGAAGGCGATCTCCTTGAAGCCCCCCACGTCGCTCTGGCTCTCGCTCATCCGCTCGAGCTTCAGCTTGGTGGCGTCGCAGAAGCGGCCGTACATGCGGAACAGGTCGGCAGCGAAGAGTGTGGCCTCGTCCCCACCGGTGCCGGCGCGGATCTCGACGATCACGCGCGATCGATCGTCCTCGGGGTCCGCGATCAGCGCCAGCTTGATCTGCTCCTCGAGGCGCCCCTCGGCTTCCTCGACGGCGGAGAGTTCCTCCCGCGCGAGCTCGAGGTATTCCTCATCGCCGCCCGCGATCAGCTCCTCGGCATCGGCGCGCCTTGCGACGAGCGCCGCGAGCTCCCCGTGCATTCGATTGGCCTGCTCGAGACTGCCGCGCTCGCGCAGGAGCACGGGCAACCTCTTCGCGTCACCGGCGACCTCGGGCTTCGAGATCTCCTCGGTGATCGCGTCGTAGCGGGCCGCGCGCTCCGCGAGGGCCGCCACCAGAGCGTCTTCGAACGCGGGCACGGCGAACTCGGGGGCTCGGGGACTGGGATCCGCTGGGCGAGGACCGAAAGGTCATGCCCGACCAGGACCAGGTCGGTCCCGGTGACGACAGGGTCAGCTCTTCGCCGACTTCTTGGCGAACTTGCGCTTGAAGCGGTCCACCCGACCGGCGGCGTCCACGAACTTCTGATTGCCCGTGTAGAAGGGGTGGCAGACGTTGCAGATCTCGACCTTGAGCTCGGGAACGGCAGCCATCGTGGTGAAGGTGTTGCCGCAACCGCAGCGGACGCTGCACTCGACGTACTTGGGGTGGATGTCAGCTTTCATGATGTTCGCTCCGGCGGTGGCGTGCTCCATGGTGGCGGAGCCGCCCGGACGGCGATGAAGGGCGAAGAGGATAGCCCCGAGCCATCCGGACCCGCACCTGGAAGTCCAGGAAAGCCGGATCCGGCCGGGGAGCGTCAGCCAGCGCCCCGCGGGGCCTCGCCGAGCAGATCGAGCGTCAGCGCGACGGGGAGTCCCACCACGTTGTCGAAACCTCCCCCCTCCAAGCCGGACACGAACCGGTCCGCGGTCTCCTGGATGGCGTAGGAGCCGGCCTTGCCCTCCCACTCACCGCTGGCGATGTAGGCGGAGATCTCGGCTGGAGACAGCTCGCGCATGGTCACGAACGTCGTCTCGTGACCGGCCACCACATCCATCTCGAAGTCACCGGGGCCGATCCGGGCGACGGCGACGCCCGTGATGACGCGATGGCGCGTCCCCGAGAGAGCCTCGAGCATGCGGCGCGCCTCGGCGGCGTCCTCCGCCTTCTCGAGGAACCGCCGCTCCGCCGCCCCGTCGGGCCCGAGGACGACGATGGTGTCGGAGCCGACGATCGCAAGAGGCGCGGTCAGCCCGGCCTCGAGTCTGCGATTGGCCACCTCGAGCGCCTTGCGCCGGGCGAGGTCCTCGGCGACGTCCGCTGCCGCGAGAGACGCGTCGATCGACTCGTCAACGTCCGCTGGCTCGATCTCGAAGCGGATCCCTGCCTCCGCCAGCAGCCGATGACGACGCGGCGACGCCGAGGCGAGAACCACCGCGCGCTCCTGTCGGCTCGTCCGCACGGCGGGGCTCTCAGCGCTTGCGCGCAGGCTTCTTGGCAGCCTTCTTCCGCGCCGCCGGCTTCTTGGCGGCGGCCGTCTTCGCCGCCGGTTTCTTCTTGGTCGCGGTCTTCTTGGTCACGGCCTTCTTCTTGGCCGCGGCTTTCTTCTTGGTCGCAGCCTTCTTCTTCGGCGCCGCCTTCTTGGTGGCAGCCTTCTTGGTCGCGGCCTTCTTCCTGGGCGCGGTCTTCCTCTTGGCCGGTGCTTTCTTCGCCGCGGGCTTCTTGGAGGCCTTCTTCTTGGAGGCAGCCTTCTTCTTCGCAGCGGCCTTCTTCTTGGCCGCTGCGGCCTTCTCCGCGGCCTTCTTCTTGGAAGCAGACGGCCTTCTCCGCGGCCTTCTTCTTGGCAGCAGCAGCCTTCTCCATGGCCTTCTTCTTGGCCGCGGCGGCCCGCTCGTCCGCCTTCTTCTTCGCGGCAGCGGCCTTGTTCCTGGCGGCCTCCTCCTTCTTCTTGGCCGCCTCCTGCTTCTTCTTCTCCGCGGCGGCAGCCTTGGCCTTCGCCTCGGCCAGCTTCCTCTCTTCCGCCTTGCGCTTGCGCTCGAGCTCGCGGGCGCGCTTCTTGGCCTCGGCCTCCTGCTTCTTGCGCTCGCGTTCCTCCTCCTTACGGATCCGCTCCTCCTCGCGGCGCGCGGCAGCCTCGGCCCGGGCGATGGCGGTCTCCCGCTCCTTCGCCGTCTTCATGCCGTAGGGAGTCTCGCGGAGGGACTTGACCGTCATGTAAATGGGCTCGTCTTCGTCCTCCCAGCGCTCCAGGATCTCGTGGAACGCCAGCGTGAAGGCGAGCTCCTGTCCCTTGGGGATCAGCGGCTCGATGGAGGCACGCGCCTTCTTGAGCGAGGTCGTCCGCCCGATCAGATCGAGTCGATCCATCAGCCGCACGAGGGGCAGGTGGACCGGAACCTGTCCGTCCGCGGCGACGAACATCAGGAAAGCTGCGCCGGGGAACCCGAGTACCTTGAGGCTCGCGGCGGCCTTACCGGCGGTCTGCTCGTCCTCCCGGAGCTCCTCGAGATCGAGATGATGGGTCTGCTGGAAGACGTCCTGCAGGTACTCCTTCAGGGCCATCGCGACTTCGCGCCGGTCGCGGAGGAGCGCAACACCCTTCTTGCGCGAGCTCGTGCGCAGCGCCTTGGCGATCTCCTGGGACTGGGCCACTCGGATCTCGTTCCAGTCCTCGTACGCCGCCTTGAGCGACTTCACGGACTGCTCGGCCTGGTTCTGGGTCATGTGGCGCATGAGCACCAGCACGGCGCCCTGCTCCAACAGGTTGACTCCATCCATCCCTGACTTGGGGACGGGGTGACGGAGCTTCACCTCGGCGATGAGGCGCGCGATCAGGTCGTTCTTCTTGCTCAACTTGATTCCGCCGGCGCGGCGACGGAGGTGCGGGAGGAGGAGCGCGGACGATGGGCAGCCGAGGCCGCTGGATACGCG
The DNA here is from genome assembly GCA_965662915.1 of Planctomycetota bacterium. Taxonomy (GTDB): domain Bacteria; phylum Planctomycetota; class UBA1135; order UBA1135; genus Saltatorellus. The sequence goes on from CBFIJG010000014.1 coordinate 4,648, forward strand.
AAGGACCGCACCTGCTGCTGCGGGGCGGTCCGTCGAGTGGAAGGTCAGGACGGCGTCAGCGCCGCCCCGTGGTCTCGGAGCTGGAGCCCCGCAGGATCACTCGTCGTCGGACGAGGCCTCGGCCGCCTTGGCGGCTCGGGCCGCGGCGACGCGCTCGTTGCGGCGAGCGGTCTTCCGCTCGGCGCGGCCAGCCTTGTCGGCGGCACGGCGCTTCGACGTCTCGGTGGCCTTCTTCCGGCCCGGGCGGCGGCGAATCTTGCCTGCGAGCTTCGAGCGATCGAGGTCCTCGGCGTAGACACCCTGGCGCTTGAAGATCGAATGGACTGTCTCGGACGGCTTGGCACCGTTGCGCAGCCACTCCTGGGCGCGCTCGACCTTGAGCGTCACCTGCTTCTCCTCGTCCGGCGACACCGGGTCGTAAAGACCCAGGGTCTCGAGGACGCGACCGTCACGCGGGGAGCGTGAGTCGGCGACGGAGATGCGGTAGCACGGGCGGTTCCTGCGCCCGGTGCGCTTCATGCGGATGACGACTGCCATTGGGGATTGCTGAGTGTTCGGCTCCGTGTCCTGACGCCCCTGGGGAGCGGCCGGCCGGTGGGCCGGTTCCCGGCGTCCGACCAGCAGGTCGCAACCGGGGCGGGCGGAGTGGAGAAAAGGACCGGGAGAAGCGCCAAAGGAGGGCGGGAGTCGCCGGGATCGGCGGGGGCGGGTGTGCCGATCGACCAGCGGATGGCGCTCCTCCCGGAATCCAGGCCGAAGAGGACACCGAACCGCCCCGGCGCTGTCCAGCGCGGGCACCCTTTTTTTTGGGCCCCAGGGCCGCTCCCAGCCTGAGCGGCAGCACGGCGCGGACTCTGGATCCAGGGCCGATGGAGCCCCAGGCTCTCCCCGGGAAGGGGCCCTCCCGGCTCAGCGCTTCTTGCGGTTCTTGCGCTTCTGCTTCGCCTTGGCCTTCTCCTTCTTCCGGTCCCGGGCCTTCGGGGCCCCCCGGGTGGAGGAGCTCCCCATCGGTCGGGGGCCGCCCAGCCCCCCGGCGCCCCCTGCGAGGCCCTCCAGCCCGGGCGGCATCTCCGGCATGCCGCCGCCGCCGCCCAGAAGGCCGCCGAGGCCGCCGAGCATGCCGGAGCCCTTGCCGGCCTTGGGATCGATCATCTCCCCGGTCTGAGACAGGCCCGCGAGGGCCTCGCGCTTGCCCTTCCCGCCGAGCATGGAGCCCAGCCCCATCTTGTTGAGCTGCTTCATGAGCTTCTTCATGTCCTTGAAGCGCTTCAGCAGCTCGTTGACGGCGCCCAGCTCCTGACCCGAGCCGCGCGCGATCCGCCGGCGGCGGCTCATGTCGAGGATGTCCGGCTCCAGCCGCTCACGCGGCGTCATCGAGGTGAACAGAGCCTCGATCCGGTTCATCTGCTTGTCGTCGACGTCGAGGCCCTGGGCCGCGTTGCCCATCCCGGGCATCATCGACAGGACCTTCTTCATGGGGCCCATCTTCCTCACCATCCGGAGCATGCCCAGCATGTCCTCCAGGGTGAACGAGCCCATGACCATCTTCTCGTAGGCGGCCTGAGCCTCGTCCTCGTCGATGCGCTCCTGGGCGGTCTCGACGAGGCCGACCACGTCCCCCATCCCGAGGATCCGGCCCGCCATCCGCTCGGCCACGAACGGGTCGAGGTCGTCGACCTTCTCCCCCGCCCCCAGGAAGAGGATCGGCGCGCCGGTGATCTCCTTGAGGCTCACCGCGGCGCCGCCCCGGGCGTCGCCGTCCATCTTCGTGAGGATCACGCCAGTCAGCTCGAGACGCTCGTGGAACGCCTTGGCGGACTCCACGGCGTCCTGGCCGGTCATCGCGTCGACGACGAGGACCTGGTTGTGGGGCCGGGTCACCCGCGCGATCTCGGCGACCTCCTCCATCAGGGCGTCGTCGACGTGCAGTCGGCCCGCGGTGTCGAGGATCACCACGTCGCAGCCCTTGGCCTTGGCCTCCTCGACGCCGGCCGCGCACACGTCGGGCGGGCTCGCGCCCTCCTTGTGGGAGACCGGGACGTCGAGGCTGCGCCCCAGGACCCTGAGCTGCTCGACCGCTGCGGGTCGCTTGACGTCGGCCGCGACGAGCATGGGCCGGCGCCCGTGCTTGTCCCGCAAGTGCTTGGCCAGCTTGGCGCAGGTCGTCGTCTTGCCCGCGCCCTGCAGGCCGGCCATCAGGATGATCGTGGGCCCGGTCTTCGCGACCTCCAGCGCCGCGTCCTCGGGCCCCATCAGCTGGACGAGCTCGGCGTGGACCGCGTGGACGAACTGGTCGGAGGCCTCGACCCCCTGGAGCCTGGAATCGCCGAGGGCTCGAGCCTTCACGCGCTCGGTGAAGTCGCGCGCGAGGCGGAAGTTGACGTCGGCCTCAAGGAGAGCCTGGCGCACGGCGCCCAGGCCCTCGTCGATGTTGCTCTCGGTGAGCTCCTTCTTGCCTCGGAAGAAGGAGAACGAGCCGGTCAGGCGCTCGGTCAGGGTCTCGAACATGGGGACGAGGGTATCCGGGCCGCCCCTCGCCTTCACCCACAGTCGGCGGAACGAGACGGGCCCGCACGCCTTGGAGAGAGGGTGCGGGCCACGATGGCGCGGGCCTGGCTCAGCTCGAAGACCCCGGCTGGGCCCAGCCCGGCCGGTTCACAGGAAGGTCACGCTGAGCGCGTTCGACAGGTTCGAGAAGGCGCCGCAGGGGCCGGCGATGTCGCGGTACCAGGTCTGGAAGTGCCAGGTGCTGCCGGGGAGGATCGCCCCGCCGGAGGCTGCGATGATCCCGGGCCCGTAGGTGGTGGTCCCGGACGCGGGGACCGGAGCGACGCCGAGGCGCACGATGCCCCCGGTGGCGCAGAGGAGGCCGTTCTGCAGCGGGAAGGGGCCACCGAGGGCGGACCCCATGAAGCTCATGGCGAAGGACCCACCAGGCATCCCGGCCGTGGTCAGGACGAGGTCGTCGGCCGGGTAGGACGCCGCCCCGCCCCCGACGATCGTGCCGAATCCCGAGAGCGTCGCACCGATCCCCGAGCCGTTGATGCAGCCGGTCGGGTAAGCGTTCCCGCAGGGAGCCGCCGCCGCGGTGCAGACGCAGCCCACGGTGCCGATGGCGCCCATCACCGGACCGCCGCAGCCGTCCGGGATGCCGTTCGAGTCGGCGTCCGGCACCATGCCGTTCGCGATGGCGACGGAGTCCTCGACACCGTCCATGTCGCAGTCGAGCATCGGCCGGATGATCGAGTCGGCGGCGTTGAGGTCGGCGCCGTAGTTGCCGGTGCCGGAGCGCAGCGTCGCCAGGCCGAGGCTCTCGGCCGCGATGAAGATCCCGGGGAAGGGAGAGAGTCCGCCAGCGATCGGGGGAACGAGCAGGTCGCCCTCCTCGATCGGGAGGCCGAAGATCGAGTCCGGCATGCCGATCACGGCGGAGCCACGGCGCACCGAGAAGACGAGCATGTCCGTGCCGCCGCCCATCCAGTCGTAGAGCGCGTTCGAGGCCTGGAATCCCGGGACGCCGTTCTCGCGGAGGATGAGGGCGTCGAGATCGTCCTCACCGAGGGCGATGTCGAGGCCGAGCGCCATCGCGGGGGCGTAGACGATCGGGGGGCCGGCCGGGCCGGGGGTCAGGACGTCGGCCGCGGAGAACCCGTTCGCCAGGGCCGAACCGGAGTTCGGGAAGCCCTCGAGCGGGTCGACCCAGCCCCCATCGAGGCTGAAGTAGCGGCCGCCCGTGAACGAGCCGATCGGCTGGACGATGTCGAGGGCGTCCAGGTTGTCACCCGTGTCCGGGAGACCGGAGAGCGGGCCGTTGGGCTCGATCAGGCCCACCCCGGGATACATGGCGCCGCTGGCCGAGACCATCCCGTCGCCGTCGCTCATGAACGTGTTCGTGCCGGGCATCGGAGCCACCGGCGCCGGCGGAAGCGGCAGCTGGTTGGTGAAGGTGTCGGCGCCCCCGTTCCCGACCGGGAACTCGGTGTCCACCGAGAAGTAGCTGCTCGCACCGGTGCCGTAGGCGAACTCGTCGACGGAGTACACGACCTGGCCTTCGCGGAGCGGCAGGTTCGGCTGGAAGTAGGCGTCGCCGCCCCGCGAGAACGCGTCGACGTCGACGACGCAAGGGGTGCCGCCGGGGTGACCGACGCAGAAGCCCGGAAGACCGAGGGCGGTCGCCGGGATGACGATGGACGGGGTCGAGAGCGGGCCGAGGGCAGGCAGCGAGGACCCCGTCGTCGGGGTCATGATGTCGCCTTCGGTGATCGGGGTGCCCGAGGGATCCGGCGTGCCCACAGTGGGCCCCTGCCAGTCGACGGAGAAGAGGAAGCGGCTCTGGGCCTGGGCCGCGTCGGCGCCGGCCAGGCCAGCAGCAGCAATGAGGATGGAGGTCGGTCGCATGGTTGGGTCTTGGTCGGGGGACGAGCGTTCCTCGTCCCGTTCGACCCGAACTGACCACCGGCGCAGCCACCGGACAGGCAACCACCGAAATCTCCCCGAAGCGGCCTGGGGCCTCTCAGGCGCCCCCGCAGCCTCGGCCGTGGCCCTCCTGGAAGGGCCACCTACCGGATCATTCCGCCTCGCGGCGGATGGCGGCGCCGATTCCCTGGAGCCGCTCCTCGATCGCCTCGTAGCCGCGATCGATGTGGTAGACGCGGTGGACCTCCGTCGTCCCCCGGGCCACCAGCCCCGCCATGACGAGCGCAGCCGAGGCGCGCAGGTCGGACGCCATCACCGGAGCCCCGGAGAGCTCACGAGTACCGCGAACCACGACGGCCGTGTTCTGGCGGCGCAGCTGCGCACCGAGGCGCTCGAGCTCCGGGACGTGCATCCAGCGGTCGGAGAAGATCCGCTCCGTGATGATCGAGAGCCCCTCGGCGCGCGTCATGAGCGCCATCCACTGGGCCTGCAGGTCCGTGGGGAACCCCGGATAGGCGTGCGTCGTGACGTCGGTGCTCCGGGGCGGCCGCTCCCCGAGGTCGTACGCCTCGGTCTCGATCCAGTCCTCCCCCGTGGCGAAAGGCACCCGCGCCTCGGTCATCCGGTCCAGGAGCGCGCCCAGGTGGGTCGGGACGCAGTTCTCGACGCGGACCTGACCGCCTGCGAGCGCCCCCGCGAGGACGTAGGTCCCCGCCTCGATCCGGTCGGGGATCACCGGGTGCTCGACGCCGTGGAGCTCGTCCACGCCCTCGACCGTGATCATCGGCGAACCTTGCCCGCTGATCTTCGCGCCCATGCTGACGAGGCAGTCGCAGAGGTCGACGATCTCCGGCTCGCAGGCCGCCTGTTCGATGGTCGTGATCCCCCTCGCGAGGGTCGCCGCCATCACCACGTTCGCTGTGCCGAGGACGCTCGGACCGTTGGCCGAGCCCAGGAAGACGCGCCCGCCGCGCAGCCCACCCGGGGGCGCTTCGCAGACGACGTAGCCGTGCTCGATGCGCACCTTCGCCCCGAGGGCGCGCAGGCCCTTGAGGTGGATGTCGATCGGACGGACGCCGAACGCGCAGCCGCCCGGGAGGCTGACCTTGGCCCGGCCGAGCCGCGTGAGGAGCGGCCCCATGACGCAGACCGAGCCCCGCATCCGCCGGACGCGCTCCCAGGGAGCCTCGCCCCTGATGTCGCCCTCCGCGGAGATCTCGATCGTCCCGTCCTCGGCCTGGTCCGCCTCGGCGCCGAGGTCCCGCAGGATGTCGAGCATCGTCGACACGTCGGCGAGCCGCGGCGCGCCGGTGATCCGGAGCGTCTCTCCGGTGAGCAGCGACGCCGCGAGGATGGGAAGAACGGCGTTCTTGGACCCGCAGGTGCGGATCGTCCCCTCGAGCGGGCGGCCGCCCTCGATGATGAGCTTGTCCATCGTGTCTCCCTCCCCCTCCAGGGAGGCCCGTCGCGCGCCGCGACGGGGGGTGCGCAGGACCCCCGCGTGGGGCCCCATCGGCGCTGTTCGGTTGTCGAGCCGGCCCCTCACCGGCCCGCGGGCCCGCACG
>CBFIJG010000014.1:10663-32049 GCA_965662915.1 Planctomycetota bacterium
CTCCAGCGCCGGGGAGACCGCCCGCGGGGTTCCACCGTCTCCGGGGCCCGCTCGGTTGACGCTCCGGCCCGGCGGTCCGTATCCTCTTCGGCTTCGATCGGGCGCGGGAAGCTCCGCAGAGGGCCCATCGGACGCCGAATCACGCCCTCCCACGCCCGTCCACAGCACTCGCCGCGCAACGCGCAGCCAAACAGCCGCGATGGATCAATCCGAACAGGCCCCCGAGGCCGAGGAAACCCTCACGCCCGCCATGGGTTCGTACTCCGCCGGTGGCCACGACGTCGAATTCGAGGAGCCGGAGCCCACCGACCTCTTCGACATCGCCCACGGCGAGATCCCGAGCTTCGGGGCTCTGATGCAAGCGCGTCCGAGCGTCTTCTCCAGTCAGAAGACGCACGACACCTTTCTGCGTCACGTCGAGAACCTCGCCTCCTCCGGCGAGGAGGGCCGTCGCCGGGGCCTGGGCATGTGGATGCTCGGTCGCTACGCCGAGGCCGCAGAGGCGCTCTCCTCGCACGGTGATGACGACGTCGCGGCTTACACCGCCGCGCGGTCGCTCGTCTCGCTGCAGCGCCTCGACGAGGCCGCCGCGATCTTCCGCAAGCTGAGCGAGAAGTACCCGACCGAGCCGCGCCCCCGCGGCGACATGCTCGATGCCGAGCTCGACCTCGCGCTCACCAAGGGCGACGTGGAGGCAGCCGTGAGCTCCCTCGAGGCCGCTCTCGCCGGTCTCCCTGAGGCCTTCGGGGAGAGCGTCGAGGGCCGCCACCTCCGCGGCCGCGTCGCCGAGCTCTCCGGCGACTACCAGGAGGCGCTCGAGTGCTTCCAGGGCGCGCGCGCCGCGGATCCGACTCACCGACGCAACCTCTTCCGGCTCGCATACCTCTCGGAGCGCTGCGGCCAGGAGGCCCTCGCCCTCGACGCCTATGAGACCCTCGCGTCGCTCCTCCCGGTCGACCGCGCCGTGATGATCAACCTCGGCGTGCTCTACGAGGACTTCGGCCGAGACCAGGACGCCGCCGCCTGCTACGACACCATCGTCCGCACCGCGCCGACCGACCGCTTCGCGCGCCTCTATCTCGAGGACGCGAAGGCCGGGATGTCGATGTACTACGACGAGGATCTCGAGAAGAAGGAGGATCGCCTCAACCAGATCCTCCGGATCCCGATCACCGACTTCGAGCTGTCCGTCCGGGCCCGCAACTGCCTGAACAAGATGGACATCATGACCCTCGGCGACCTGGTCAAGAAGACCGAGTCCGAGCTGCTCTCCTACAAGAACTTCGGCGAGACCTCCCTGACGGAGATCAAGGAGATCCTGGGCAGCAAGGGACTGCGCCTCGGCATGGCGCGCGAGGAGGCGGTGGCGAGCATCGCCAAGGCACGCACCGCCCAGGAGGGCCGCGACCTCGACCCGAACGATCCGCGCAACAAGTCGATCTCCGAGCTCAAGCTCTCGATCCGCGCGCGACGCACTGTCGAGAACCTCGGCTGCCTGACGCTCGGCGACATCACCCAGCACTCCGAGGAGGAGCTGCTCGGCATGCCTAACTTCGGCGTCACCTCCCTGCTCGAGCTGCGCAACCGCCTCGCCGAGTACAGCCTGAGCCTCAAGGGCGACGACTGACCAGGCGGCCAGGCCGCCGACAGCGCGGGGCGCGCGTCCGGGACCGGGCGCGCGCCCCGCGCACGTTCCAGCCTTGAACCGCGCGTCCTGCTCAGCGAACCTGGGAGGGTGTACGAGTTCATCGCAGGAACCATCGAGGCCCGTAGCGCGACCTCCGTCGTGATCGCGGCGGCCGGAGTCGGCTACGAGCTCCTCGCGCCCCTCGGCGCGCCTTTCCCCGCGCCCGGCGAGACGGCGAAGGTGTCCGTTCACCTCGTCGTCCGCGAGGACGCTCAGACCCTCTACGGGTTCCCCAGCCGGGACGACCGCGACCTCTTCCGCATCTTGCTCCGCGTCCGCGGCGTCGGGCCGAGCATGGCGCTGGGAGTCCTCTCCGGGATGAGCGCGGCGGAGATCGCCGGCGCCGTCGCGCGTGACGACCTGAAGGCCTTCACCGCCATCAAGGGCGTGGGCAAGAAGACCGCGGAACAGATCCTGCTCGACCTCCGGGACAAGAGCGCCCTCCTCGCGTCCGTCGCCGGCGCGGCGCCGGCGGCACCGGAGCCGCTCGAGCCCGGCGAGGGCTCGGCCCCCCCGAACCTCGCCGATGCGATCACGGCCCTCGTGTCGATCGGCTACTCGGACAAGGAGGCCACCAAGAAGGTCGAGAGCGCCGCGACCGACGTGGGGACCGACGACCTCGAGGCCCTGGTGCGCGCGGCGATGCGCGCTTGACGGTCGGCATTCACCGACGGGTGAGCCCACGTGACCGGGCCTCGCGCAGCGCGAGCCCCCGGAGCGCTTCCCCGTCGAGGCGGTGCAGCTGATCGACCCATCGCCCGCCCGGATCGAGGCCAGCGTCCCGCCAGCCCCCCGCGTCGAACTCGGCCTCGAGCCGGTCGATCAAGTCCTGCAGGAGCTGGCGATAGGCGCGACCATGGGGCGTCACCCCGGCACCTCCGCCCCCGGCAGCGTCCAGGATGTCGACCCACGGGAGCCGGACGTCCTCGGCCTCGCAGAGCGCCACGAGCTGTGCGCGCGCCTCCAGGGCCCGCGCCAGTCGCCTCCCGTCGAAGCCATGGGCCGCGGCGAAGGAGATGAGCCTCAGGACCTGCGTGACTCCCAGCGGATACCAGGATCCCCGGTCGCAGAGGTGGCCCTCCTCGTGGACCGCCACGACGGCTGCGAGCTCGCTCAGCGTCATCGGCTCCAGATCCCCAGCCGACGCCCCCGCAGCGCGGGCACGGTCCGCCATCACGGAGAGCCGCATCCGGTTCGCGGCCCCGAGCGGCGGCGAGGTCATGGTGCGCAGCCCCCTAGCCGCGGCCGCCGGCGCCGCGCCGAGCGCTCGCGCGATCGCCGCTCCGTCCCCGACGAAGCGCTCCCGGACGGCGTCCCAGCGAGCGAGATCCACCGCCACCATCGACAGGTCCACGTAGTACCCCTCGTGCAGCGCGGCCCCCGAGATCGCTGCGCCGAGGCGGCCGAAGCGGCCCGGGACGTCGGCCCCGTCGCACCAGAAGACCGTCCCGCGGAACGGTCGGCCCAGATGCTCTCCCGAGCGCTCCTCCACGTGAACGAGGCGCAGGACCGTGGCGTCCGGCCCTCCCTGACCGACCCCCTGCCCGACGAGCGCGAAGCGTCCGAGCCGGAGGAAGAGACCTGCGACGCCGCCGACCACGTCCCCTCGGGCGCCGCGGCCGAGGTCCTCGTCCTCGGCGGACAGCACGGGCCCGGGGTGCAGGATCTCTCCGAGCGGGCCGTACTGGATCCGGGGCGAGACCTCGGCGAGGGCGTCGTCTCCGACCATACGCGCAAGCTCCGCCGTCAGCTCCCCGAGCGAATCGACGAGCCCGGCCTCGTTGGACGTCACCCCGTCCGCGTCGGTCGCGCCCGCGCGGAGGTAGGCCTCACGTGCGTCCACTCGGCGCGCCAGCGCCGCGACCTCGGCCATCAGCGCGACGCCGCGGAGGGCACGTCCACGCGCCTCGCGAACGCGCCCGACGGCTTCCTCCCCGAGCGCCTCCCGCGTGAGCGCTTCGGTCAACGCACGAGCTTCCGCGAACCAGCCGGCCTCGATCAAAGCGACGCTCAGCTCCAGGCCGGAGTCCAGCGTGTGGCCCGTCGCGTGCGCCTCGACCGCGCGAGCCACGCGCGCGAGCACAGGCCGCCGAGGCGCCCCCTGATCATCGAGGAGCCACGCGGGGAGCGTCGCGCGCCAGCGCTCGAACGCGCGGGCGATCGCAGCCCCGTCGAACCCTGCCGCGAACCCCTGCACGAGCCGACCGCGACGAGACCCCATCGGCGACGGTTCCAGGAGGGACTCGTCGGCCGCTTCGAAGAGGGCGAGCTCCAGCGCCTCGACGGGGACCATGTCGCCATCGAGTGTCGAGAGGGCCAGGGCGAGCGCGGCTCGCTCAGCTCTGGTCAGGTGAGGATCAGCCACGAGCCCCAGGGCCCGCGCCGCCCCGCGCCGGCGGGCCCTCTCCTCGATGGACTGGAGCTCGGCGAGGGCCAGTTCGGCCCCCACCATCGCCCGCTCGGCGGGCCTGAGGGCAAGGTGATCGGTTCCCAGCAGCGCCGCCTCCAGCACGCCCCGCGCGGCCTCCGCCCTCTCGTCAGCGCGCAGGTAGCGCGAGAGCGCCCAGGAGAAGTGCGCCAGCTCGAGCGGGTCGGACGCGTATCTGACCGCCCGGGAGCCTGCCACGGTTGCCCGGTGGATACGGCCCGCGGCGAAGGCGCGCCAGGCCTCGCCGTGCCAGGCCCAGCCGAGGATCGGGTCGAGCCTGCGCGCCTGATCGAGGAGCACATCCCCGCCTTCGCCGGACAGGCGGCCGGCGAGGTACGCGTCGACCGCGCTCCCCGATCGCGCGGCGCGCAGATGATCGCCGTAGGCCCCGGGAAGAGTCAGGCCCCGGCGATGCACCCAGTCGTCGACGAAGCGCCTAGGCACGGCCCAGGTCGGGTCGAGCTCCGAGGCGATGAGCGCGTCGGCGATCGCCCCATCCAGAGAGGCCTGATCGTCCTCGAAGCCCGGCGCGCGGGACGCCGCCCAGGCGCGGTGCATGGCCGCCGAGGCCTCTTCGGGCACGGGCGTCCTCGAGCCGGCCGGGGCACTTGCGCAGCCAGCGAGGAGGAGAAGCCCGAGGGCGGCTCTCCACGAGACCCGGTCGAGGCCCGGTGAGATCAACCGAGGAACGCCTCGAGGACGCCGTCCGCGCCGGACTCCCGGTGGAGCCGCTCGGAGAGATCGGCCGATGCGAGCCAGGACGCGAGGGACTCGCCCTCTCCGCCACGGACGTTGCCCGTGTACACCCGCACCTGATCGACGAACCCCTTCTCGAGCGCGTTCCGAAGAAGCGTGGGACCGGCCTCGAGCATGACGCGCTCGTAGCCTTGGTTGTCGAGCCAGGTCCACAGGTCACGAAGGTCCAGCGTGTGACGGTCCATGCCGCGCCCGCCGTGCACCCGGGCGCCAGCGCCCTCGAGGGCTCGGCGCCTGATCGGGTCCGGCCCGGGGTGAGCCATGATGTGCACCTGCCCACCGCGCTCGCCCTCGTCGGGCAGCTCGAAGAGCCGGGCCCCGGGCGGCGTGCGGAGCCAGCTGTCGAGGACGACGCGTTCGGGCCCCGTGATCGGAGCCGCGTCCGCCTCGTTCGGTAGCCGCACCGTCAGGCGCGGGTCGTCGTGCAGCACCGTCCCGACGCCGGTCACGATCGCGTCGACGCGAGAGCGCAGCTGGTGCACCTCGTGGAGCGAGACGGAGCCGGAGATCCAGCGCCCGTCGCCCACGTTCTCCGGCGGCGAGAGGTGCCCGGAGAGAGTCTGAGCCCACTTCGCGATCGTCCACGGTCTGGGTCGGCGCCGGCGCTCGTAGTCGTTCCAGGCGAGGAAGTGCGGAGAGACCACCTCGAGCGGCGCCGCAACGGGATCGATCAGGACCTCGATCCCCGCCGCGCGCAGCGCCTCGAGCCCTGCGCCGCGATGGCGAGGATCGGGGTCCTGCGCGGCCACGATGACGCGCCGGATGCCGGCCGCCGTGATCGCCTCGACGCAGGGCGGCGTCTTGCCGGTCGAGCTGCAGGGCTCGAGGGTGACGAGCATCGTGTCCCAATCCGCCGCGGGCACGGAGGACTCCGCCGCCCTGCGGAGGGCCTCGACCTCAGCGTGGGCGCCTCCCCAGACCCTGTGGAACCCGCGCGCCACCACCTGACTTCCCGCGAGCACCGCGGCGCCAACGCAGGGATTGGGAGCGACCTCGAAGCGGTGCTCCCTGGCCTCTTCACCCAGCTCCCGCAAGATGTGACGCGCGAGCGCGGGGTCGAGGGTCTCGGTCAGGCCGTTCATCGGTTCGTGGGCGAGCGATCGCCCCGGAGCATCCTAGGCCACGCCGCCCCCGCCATGAACTGTCTTGGGCCCCGAACGAGACGCCTGCGGCGGAGCGCCCGATCCGCTTCGATTGCGGCGGTCGGTGGTGTCTCGGTGCGATCCCGATCGGCAGAATCGTCGCCCCGGAAGGCGGACCCGACCGCTCCGATCCGGCGGATCCGCCTCAGCCACACCCCGCGCTCCACTCCTCCCGCGATCCCCACCCAGCCATGTCCAAGAAGCCCATCCACGTGGCCGTGACCGGCGCCGCCGGTCAGATCGGCTACGCCCTCCTACCGCGCATCGCCAGCGGCCAGATGTTCGGCCCCGACCAGCCCGTTGTCCTCCGCATGATCGAGATCCCGCACGAGAAGGCGATGGCGGCACTCGGGGGCGTCGCCATGGAGCTCGAGGACTGCGCGTTCCCGCTGCTCCACGACATGGTCCTGACGAGCGACCTGAACGAGGGCTTCAAGGACGCCAACTGGGCGCTCCTCGTGGGCGCCAAGCCCCGCGGCCCGGGAATGGAGCGTGGCGACCTCATCAAGGAGAACGGACCGATCTTCGTGGGTCAGGGCAAGGCCATCAACGACCACGCCGCGTCCGACGTGCGCGTCGCGGTCGTGGGGAACCCTTGCAACACCAACGCGCTGATCGCCATGCACGCCGCGAAGGACGTGCCGAACGAACGCTTCACCGCGATGACGCGCCTCGACCAGAACCGCGCCCAGGCGCAGCTCGCGGCCAAGGCCGGCGTCGCCACCGCCGACGTGAGCCACGTGCTCATCTGGGGCAACCACTCGGCGACCCAGGTCCCCGACTTCGAGAACAGTCGGATCGGCGACAACAGCGCCGCCGAGGTGATCACGGATCACGACTGGCTCAAGGGTGACTTCTTCACGACCGTGCAGAAGCGCGGCGCCGCCATCATCGCCGCCCGCGGCCTGTCGAGCGCCGCGTCCGCCGCCAACGGACTCGTCGACCACGTCCGCGACCTCTCCGTGGCGACCGAGGAAGGAGGCTGGCGCTCGGTCTGCGTGCCGTCCGACGGGAGCTACGGCGTCCCCGAGGGTCTCATCTCGTCCTTCCCCGTGAAGAGCGACGGGAGCGGCGGCTACGAGATCGTCCAGGGCCTCGGGCTCAGCGGGTTCCTCGAGGACAAGCTCGCCGCCAGCGTCGCAGAGCTCCAGTCCGAGCGCGACACCGTCGCCGACCTCCTTGGCTGAGCCGATGCCCGCCAGCGCAGACCCGTCCCCCCGGGGCGCCGGGATCCCCCCCGGCGACCCCGGCCCTGCGAGCCTCGATCCCCGCTCGCCGTCCTTCTTCGTGCCCTTCGGGATCGGGGTGGTGCTGATGGCGCTCGCCTACTTCGGGATCAAGGCGATCGAGTCCTCCACGGGCCCCTGGGCCATCCAGGCGGCACAGCGGGGGATCGCCGACTCCGGGCTGCCGGCCGAGGATCGCGCCGCGCTCACGCTCCAGATCGAGCGCCTCGCCGCAGGCGTCGACAGCGGAGCCCTCGACGCGCAGTCTGCAGTCGGCGGCGTCGACGGTCTCCTCAAGGACCCGCTGATCGAGCTCCTGCTCCTGGAGGAGGTCCGCCGGACCCTGCTGCCCGGGTCCGGCCTCTCCGATGAGGAGAAGGCCGCGGGAGCCGCGGCGCTGGGAGAGCTCATGAGCCTCGTCCACGCGAAGCTCGTGGACCGTGCTCAGGCGAGCGACGCGCTCGGGCCGATGCGCGAGGTCCCGGAGAGCGGAGCGCCGGCGCAGCTCGACGACGCCGCCCTGCGGGCGCTCCTGGGGCGCGCCTTGCGCAAGTCGGCGGGGGTCGACGAGAAGCTGAAGGACGCAACCGAGCTGGAGCCCGTCGACCGAGCAATGCTGCTCGACGGCTTCCGCGGGAAGATCGACGAGATCGTGGGCGCCTGAGCCGCGGGTCGCCCCCCCTCACGCCGGGCGCGCCCCCGACAGCCTGTCAGCCGGCTTGATCCGGCGTGGCGATCCGGCGCCCCGCCATCCCGTAGGCCGTCGACTCGTCGATCTCGACCGGGACGTTCGACCCGAGCAGGTCCTCGCCCCCCTCGAAGCTCACCGGCATCCCGTGCATCGTGCGCCCGAGAACGATCCGGTCGTCCCGCTCGGAGAGCGACTCGGCGAACACGCGGACCTGTCGCCCCCGGTAGGCCTGGAAGCGCGCCCGCTGCGTCCGCTCGGCGGCGCGTAGCAGGCGCTGGTTGCGCTCCTTCTTCACCGCTTCGGGCACGTCGTCCTCGAGCCGCTCGTCGGCCTTCGTGCTGGGCCGCGGGTCGTACTTGAAGACGTAGTTCACGAGGAAGCCCTGCTCCTCGAGGAAACGCTCGGACCCGACGAAGTCCTCCTCGGTCTCGCCCGAGAAGCCCACGATCCAATCGCTCCCGAGCTCGATGTCCGGCACCACCTCGCGGAGCAGGTCGGCGCGGCGCCGATACAGATCGAGGGTGTAGCCCCGCTTCATGCGCCGCAGCACGTCGTCGCTGCCGGCCTGGGCCGGAAGCGGCAGGAACTTCTCCACCTTGGAGCAGTCGCGGATCGCCTCCGCAAACGCCTGGTTGACGTAGGAGGGATGGAGCGTGATGAGCCGGATCCGCTCCAGCCCCTCGACCTCTTCGAGGGCGTACAGCAGGTCCGCGAGGCTCGGTCGCCCCTTGCGGCCACGGTGCATCGCCTCGCCCGGCCCGGGAGCCGGCATGTCCTCGCCGTAGCTGTTGATCGTCTGGCCGAGCAGCGTGAGAACCTGGACTCCCTGCTCCGCGTACCAGCGCGCCTCCCGGACGAGCTCCTCGATCGGACGCGAGCGCACGCGACCGCGCGTGGTCGGGACGATGCAGTAGGTGCAGTTCAGGTCGCAGCCGCGCATGACCGCGAGGTACGCGTGGCGGCCGCCGGCGAACTGCTCGCCCTCGCGGTCCACCACGACGTCCTCGGCCATGTCGGTCGCGAGGAGCTGGCGCTCACGCCGCGAGAAGCGGTCGGGCGCGCCCCGCCGCTCGTGGAGCTCCGCCACCAGCTTCGGCAGGAGATGGAACTGCCGCGTCCCGGCGACGAGGTCCACGTGGCCGGCGCGCTTGAAGATCTCCTCCTCGACGCGCTGAGCCATGCATCCCATGACCCCCACGACGAGGTCGGGCCGCTGCTCCTTGACGCGCTTCAGCTCGCCGACCCACGACCAGGTCCGCTCCTCGGCGTGGTCACGCACGGAGCAGGTGTTGAAGAGCACCACGTCCGCCTCGCCCATCTCGGGGGTGGTGACGTAGCCCTCCCGCTTGAAGCGGCCTTCGACGAGCTCCGAGTCGTACTTGTTCATCTGGCACCCGAAGGTGACGACGTGGAGCTTGGGCGCGGACTGGTCGGCGCCCGGGTCCGCCTGGGACTGATGTCTCGTGGTGCTCATGGTGCGGCGCGAGATGATGCCCGATCCGGGTCGCGGCAGGGTGCTCCTGGTCGGTGTCCTCCCAGGGCCACACGTGTCCTCCTTCGCTGTCCTGCCGGCCCTCGAGCCCCCCCTGGAGGCGCCCCGGGCGCCACCGAGGGCCGTTGGCACAGCCGTTGCCCATGAGGAGCCGTGGGCCCGTCACCAGGACGGTCCCGATCCCGGTCAACCACCCATGAGGTCCCCCATGCGATCCACCCCCCGCTCGCTCCGACGAAGCGCACTGGTCCTCGGCGCCGCGCTCGCGGTGGCCTTCGTCTCGGGCTGCGGCAGCTCGACCGACGTTCACGTGCCGCCGCCCCCCCCGACCGGGCCCGTGATCTACGCAGAGCTGGAGCCCAACGACTTCCCGGCCTTCGCGGACTTCGTCAGCGTCCTCGATCGCCGGAGCCACCTGGCCGTCCTGGGCTCGGTCGAGGCGTTCGGCTTCGACATCGTCGACCACATCGAGTTCCAGGCCGCCGAGCCCATGGAGCTGGACTTCTACCTGGAGCCCGTGACGGCCTTCGGCGACGTCGACGTCTCGATCTACGACCCGATCTCCGGCGTCATCCTCAACACGTACGCGTTCGCGGGCGGCGAGTCCGGGACCCTCGTGATCCACGAGGCCGGTCGCCCCTTCCAGTTCGTCATCACCGCCTTCGGCGCCGCGTCCAACTGGGATCTCGAGCTCCTCGGGTACCCGTACTTCGGCCGCCGCTCGGGCCTCGACGGTGCCAGCGAGAACGCGGACGCCACGACTCCGCAGGCGCGGGTCGAGGCGGATGCCTCAGAAGCCCTGGCCGAGGAGCGCCCCTGGATCGAGTTCGTCTCGGAGTGACCCGCGACGGAGCTCCTCCACCGAGGAGCGATTCGTGATGCGCGCGCCGTGTCCCGCCCCGGGACACGGCGCGCGCGCTCGTTCACGGCCGCGCACAGCGGGGTACGGTTTCGTGTGATCCTCGCCCCCAAGCACACACCGATCGGCCTCTTCTCCCTCGCAGGCGTCGCAGGCGTCCTCCTGCTCTCCTGCATGGCGGCGCCGCCGTCGTCGACGCGCACGTTCGAGGGGGGCCGTATCCGCGCCGCGAGCCAGCTCGAGGCGGCGCGCGTCGAGGACCTCGTGGCGAGGCTCCGGCCGGAGCTCCTCGAGGTTCTCCCCGACACCTCCTTCGCCGCCCTCGAGATCTGGGTCCAGGAGCGGCCCGGGCTCTACCGGTTCAACTCGGAGGGAACGGCCGACGCCGAGGGCCTCTGGTCGCCGTCCCACCGGCGGATCATGCTCTCCCGCCACGCGGACCACCTCGAGCGAACCCTGGTGCACGAGCTGACCCACGCGGCGCTGGGCGAATCCTGGCGCATGCTCCCCGGCTCCCTCGAGGAGGGGCTCGCCGATCACGTCTCGGCCAGCCTCTGCGAGGACGGCGCGGCGCGACTGCGCGCAGGCCGCCTCTCCAGCGCCTGCCTCGCCACCGGCGGCCTCGCCCTCGACATCGACATCCTCCCCGGAGCCAGGCAGTCCCGTCGAGGCGCGCCGACTCCCCGTGGATGGTCCACCCGGATCCGGCTGAAGGGAGACACGCCCGAGGCCGACCCCCTCGACGTCTTCCGTCTCGCAGCCGGGCTCTCGAGCACGCGCCTCGACATCGGCGCCAAGCGCGGCTTCTACGGGCTCGCCTACCTCGTCGTGAGCCGCATCGCCGAGCGCGGCGGATACGAGCGGCTGCACGCCCTCTGCGAACAAGCAGCGCGGCGCGGTGACGGCGAGGTGGCCGTCGAGGACGTGCTGCTGGCGGCGCGCCTCGGCACCGAGCCGGCCCAATGGAGCCGCGCCGCGGCCCAGGCCATGGGCCGTGAGGAGATCGTCGAGCTGGTGCGCATGTACCCGGACTTCCTCGTCCAGGCGATCGACGGATACCTCAGCACCGGCGCTGCGGGCCTGAGTCCTCGTGAGGCTCTCGCGGACCTCGAGGTCAGCGTCCGCCTCGCACAGGGCGGCGCCCGCGTGAGCCTCCACGATCTGCCCTTCGTGCGCGAGGCGGTGCTGGCTGCCATGCCGACGACCGGGGACCCGGTCCTCGCCAGCGCGCGCTGAGACGCCGTCAGCCCATGGCGGACTCGTAGTTCCGCAGCCCGCGCCTGAAGACCCGCGCCACTGCCCAGGCGAAGGCCACCATGACGAGCGGATAGCCCGCCGCCATGGAGAGGTCGAGCCTTCCGAGCAGGAGCGAGGCGGGATACCAGGCCAGCGCGCCGACCGGAGCCACGAACAGCAGCACGCGCGTCAGAGTGCGTGGGTAGACCTCGAGCGGGCGCTCGCCGAGGTTCGAGAGGAGCATCGAGGCGATGTGACCGAGGTCCGAGTTCAACACCCACAGCTCCACCGAGTTGTAGGCCATCGTCAGGAAGACCTGGCTGAAGGCGACGACCACGAGCGCGGCCGGCAAGAGGAGCCACCGGGCTCCCGAGGGGCCCGCCGGCCCCATCGCGAAGAGCGCGTAGGCCAGCCAGCTCGACGCGATCGCGAGGTTGGTGAGCCCTTCGGGGCTGAAGCGCTGGAAGAAGTAGAGGAACGAAGTCGGCCCTGGCTTCACGCGGAACGGATCCAGGTTGCCGTTCTTCAGATCGACTCCGAAGTGCCACTGCTGCCCGAGGAAGGTCATCGCCAGGGCGTCGGCCACGAAGGCGAAGCCGAGGTAGACGCGCATGGAGGCGTGATCCCAGCCGGCCAGAGACAGTCGCGCCCCATCGCCACCGAGGCCGTAGAGGATGTCGAAGGTCAGCACGAAGGAGACGTAGAAGCAGACGTCCATGAGGACCTGGTTCACGAACTCCCACCTGAACTGGCTCTTGCGCACGAAGCCGATCCGGACGTAACCGCGGAGAACCGCGGCGCCCCACGCGAGCCGCCCTCGACCGCTGCTCTCCGGGGGAGCGCCGCTCACATCCCCGCTCCCACGTAACGCGCGAGCCCGCGCTGCCACACCAGGCGCCGCAGCCCCTCGAGCGCGAGGAGCCACAGTGACAGCACGAGGACCCCGCGCTGGAAGTCGGCCGTCCCGAGCCGGCCCATCACCAGCTCGATGGGTGCGGTGATCGTCCAGTACGGGAACAGCGCGCAGAAGACGCGCTGGAGCACCTCCGGCATCTGCGACACGGGGACGGCCCCGCCGCCGACGAAGTTCACGAGGAACCAGCTCATGACCAGCAGGCTCCAGACCACGTCCAGCCAGAACGCCAGCGCGTTGATCACGAAGTAGAGCAGGAAGCAGCAGTAGCTCCCCATGAGGACGAGCAGCAGCGCCTGCCACGCGGCCGTGGCGCTGACGGGGACGAGCCAGCGATCCCCGACCAGGCCGTAGCCCGCGGCCCACACGAGCCCTGCGACGGTCACCTGGAGCAGGGTGTACTGCAGGAAGCGGCCCTGGAGCAGCGCGAAGTACCGCAGCGGCATCACGAGGTACTTCGTGACCCGCCCCTCGAAGATCTCGGTCGACAGCTCGATCCCGCGGTTGTGGAAGATCAGCTTGCGCACGACGAGGAGACCCGCCACGTAGCGCAGGATCTCGTCGAAGGTCCAGCCGCCGAGCACGACGTCGCCCCCGCCAGCGCTCCTGTAGAGAGCGGCGTAGACGAAGAGCATGATCAGGGGCTCGACCGTCCCGAAGAGCACCTCGCGCACGAAGAACCCCGTCCGGAACTGGATGCGCTTGCGCATCTCGTATCCAGCGGAGCGCAGGACGAGGCGCGGGAGCCGCAGGGAGAGCGCGGTCACGGAGACTCCACCCCGTCGCCGCCGGGAAGGGCCGCGCCCGATCGCTCGCTGGAGGAGTAGATCTCCCGGACGAGGTGCTCCAGGGGCTGCCGCTCGACGGAGAGGTCCCGCACGGGAAGCGCGTCGAACAGCGCCGGCATGAGGCTCCTGATTCCCTCGGCCGGGACGAGGACCGTGATCGCGTCGGCCGCGCGGCTCGACACCTCACCACCGTGCCGCCCGAGCAGGTCGTCGAGCCGCTCCTCGTCGATCCGCGCCCCCGGGTCCATGTGGATCTCGACGGCCCGCTGCCCGCTGACCCGCCGGCTCAGGCCTTCGAGGTCCCCGTCGAAGGCCACCCGCCCGCTGTCCAGGACGACGATGCGCCGACAGGTCTCCTCGATGTCCTCGAGGTCGTGGCTCGTGAGCACGAAGGTCACGCCCCGCTCCTCGGCGAGCCTCACGAGGAAGCCGCGGATCGTCTCCCTGGACACGAGGTCGAGCCCGATGGTCGGTTCGTCGAGGAAGACGACCTCCGGATCGTGCAGGAAGGCGCCGATGATCTCCATCTTCATGCGCTGGCCCAGCGAGAGCTGGCGCAGCTGGATCTTCAGGCGATCCTCCACGTCGAGCATCCGCGTGAAGGCGGCGACCCGCTCGCGGAAGCGCTCCTCGGGGATCGAGTAGATCTCTCGCAGCAGCTGGAACGAGTCGATCGGGGGCAGATCCCACCAGAGCTGACTCTTCTGTCCCATGACCAGCGCGAGCCGGCGCTTCTCGTGATCCGTGAGCTGGAACGAGTCCCGGCCGAGGAGACGCGCCTCGCCGCTCGAGGCGGGCACGATGCCCGTGAGGATCTTCACGAGCGTCGTCTTCCCGGCGCCGTTGGCGCCGATCAGTCCGACGGTCTCGCCCCTGCGGATCTCCAGATCGATGTCCGCGAGGGCCGCGACCTCGATCTTCTTCCGCGCGACGAAGTTACGAATGACTCCGAGGGCGCCGGGAGCGCGCTCGAAGGTGGTGAAGACCTTGCCCACCCCCCGGGCCGCGAGCACGACCTCGGGCGTGCCGGGCTCCTCCGGGCTCAAGGCACCCGCGTCCAGTCCGCGTGGCAGTTCGGGGTCTCGAAGACCCGGAGCGCCACCAGCTCGACCCCGCGGCCGGCCGCCTCCGGGAGCGCGTCGAAGGCCTCCTGGAATCGTGCGGCGAGCCAGCCGCAGAGGTTCTCCACGGTCGTCGGAAAGTCGACCTGGCAGTGCTTGTCGCCGGCACCCTCGAGGAAGGCGAGGAGCTCGGAGTCCCCCCCGTCCACGATGCAGGCGTGGTCGAGCCGCTCGTCCACGAACCCCTTCATGGCCCGGATGGCGTCGCCGAAATCCAGCACCATCCCGAGCTCGGTGGTGGTCTCCGCCGCGAGGGTCGCCACGGCGACGTAGCGATGGCCGTGCAGATTCTTGCACTTGGTGGTGCACCGCGGCCCCAGCCGGTGGGCCATGTCCCACTCGACCCGCCGGGAAATGGTCACCCGTCCGGTCGGTCCTGTCGCGCCGTCCATGGCCGGGAGGATAGTAAGATCCAGGCCTCATGGAACCGCACGGCCATGGAGTCCTCGCAGGACTCGACGTCATCTCGATCCGGAATCTACGTACGTGGAGCCTGATCGGCGTCTATCCCCACGAGCGCGAGCAGCGCCAGGAGCTTCGCGTGGACGCGTGGCTGGGCACCGACACCCGCCCCTCCGCCGCGGGGGACGACCTGTCGCGCTCCATCGACTACGGAGAGGTGGCCCACGCCTTCCGGGAGCACGCGGGCTGCGCCACCCACCAGCTCGTGGAGACCCTCGCCGAGGAGCTCGCCGCACTCGCCCTCGACCGGTTCGGCGCGAGCGCGATCCGGCTCAGCGTCGAGAAGCGCGGCGTGATCCCCGGGGCCGACGCGGTCGGCGTCACGATCGAGCGTCCCAGGTCCTGAGCCGCCGCGCAGTTTCGATGAGCACCTCCGTTCCCGCCCCGCGCAAGCGGCTCCGCTTCCCCGCGCCCCGCGACACCCGCCCCACCGCGCGCCGGGTCGTGCTCGGGCTCGGGTCGAACCAGGACGCCGAGGCCAACATCGCGGAGGCCGTCGACGTACTCGCTCACACGTACGACCTGCTCGTGAAGTCAACGCGCTACGTGGGTCCGCCGGAGGTCTCGCCGGAGAAGGATCCGTCCATCGAGGACTCGCCCGTCGTCTACTCGAACACCGCCGTGCTCATCCGCACGGCCGACACCTACGACGAGCTTCGGGTCACCATGCGGGCGATCGAGGCGGACCTCGGCCGCGACCGGAGCGATCCCGCGGTCGTCGCCCTCGACATCGACATCCTGCTCATCGAGGACGAGGTGGTCCGCACCCCCGAGGATCGGATCCTCGTCCCCCATCCCGACCTCTCCGCCAAACGCCACGCGGCGATCCCGAGCTCCGAGGTCGCGCCGTCGCTCCGCCATCCGCGGACCGGCGAACGCCTCTCCGAGATCGCGGCGCGGCTCGCCTGAGGTCTCAGAGCATCCAGCCGCCAGCGACCTCGACGTTCTGACCGACGAGGTGGCCGGCGCCATGCGACAGCAGGAACGACGCGAGGCCGGTGACCTCGTCCATGGTCGCGGGTCGGCCCTGGGGGATCTGCTGGTGCATCTTAGGCGCGACGGTGTCGGGCGCCGCCCCGTCGTGGGGTACGAAGCCCGGGGAGATCATGTTCGCGCGCACCCCGTGAGGAGCCTCCTCGAGCGCCAGACCCCGGACGTAGCAGAGCAGGGCGGACTTCGCCGCGACGTACGCCGTGGTGACGCTCCGCGCGCGCCAGCGATCGAGCCCGGCGACCCCGAAGAACAGATAAGCGCCACGCGCCGCGCGCACGGCCTCGCGACTCGCGTCGCTGATCGCGACCGCGGTCATGAGGTTGCCCTCCATCAATTCCCTGTAGGTCGCAGCCGGAGTCTCCGACACGGGGGCGGTCGTGTACGGACCGACGGCGTGCACGACCGAGTCGATCCGCCCGCTCGACTCGAGCACCTCGGCCACGAGCGCCTCCGCATCCCCTTCCCGCGTCAGATCCCCGCCGTGCAGCGTCATCCCGTGGTTCTCCCCGGCGAGCCGCGCCCGCTTGACGTCGCTGCGGACGTTGACGTGGACCCTGTGTCCTTCTGCCACAAGACGCGCCGCGATGCCGCGGCCGATGCCCTGGCCGCCGCCGGTGACGAGGACGACGGGAGTGTTCTGTTCCGGTGCGGTCATGCTTGGGCCCGGGAGGAGTGCGCCGTCGAGGTCTGCCAGGGGCGACCCGGGTGCCGATACGATGCGGGGGCGACGCGCGAGAGTCCATCCGGACCTTCTACTCCGCCCGAGACGCCCACGACTTCGACAGCGACGTGATCACGGACTTCCACGCCCACGTATTCTCCCGCCCCTTCTTCGACGCCATCGCGGCCCAGAGCCCGCAGCCCGGGACGCCGGAGGAGAAGCTGGCGCGCGTCAGCGCCCAGGTCGGGTTCGACCTCCCGGAGCCCGGCCCCGAGGCGCATCTCGCGCGCTGGATCGAGTCCCTCGACGCCGGCTGCGTCCAGCGCATGGCCGCCTTCTCCAGCGACCCCGCCGAGACGCCGACCGTCCTGGAGATGGCAGCCCGCTCCGAGGGCAGGCTGGTCCCCATCGCCGTGTGCAATCCGGCGGCCCCCGGCGCGGCCGACCGCCTGCGCCCGCTCTTCGAGGACAGGGGCCTGCGCGGTGTCCTGCTGTTCCCGGCGGTGCACCACTACCACATGGACGACGAGGCGGTCCGTCCGGTGCTCCAGGTGCTGGAGGAGCATCGCGGCGTGGCCTACGTCCACTGCGGGGTCCTCGTGGTGAAGCTCAAGGACCTGCTCGGCCTTCCCCGGCCCTACGACCTCCGGTACGCGAATCCTCTCGAGGTCATCCCTGCTGCCAATCGCCATCCCGGCGCGACCTTCTGCGTGCCGCACTTCGGGGCGGGCTTCTTCCGCGAGACCCTGATCGCCGGAGCCCAGTGCCCCAACGTCGTCACGGACACCTCCTCCACGAACGGGTGGGTGAAGACCCAGCCCGACCACCCGAGCCTGACGACGGTCCTCGCCCGCGCCCTCGACGTCTTCGGCCCCGAGCGCGTGCTCTTCGGCACGGACTCGAACGTGTTCCCCGCCGGGTGGCGCAAGGAACGCTACGACGGGTGGCGCGCGATCACGGAGGAGCTCGGTCTCTCCGAGGACGAGCGCGCCGCGATCTTCCACCGGAACGCCGATGCGCTCCTGGCCGCGCCGCGGCAGGAACGAGCGCAGGCGTGAGGTGCTCGGGGACGGTGCTCGCAGCCGCGCTCACGGCGGCGAGCTGCACCTCGCCGCCGGCGCCGGCTCCGCCCATCCCCCTCGACGGTCTCCGCCTCCAGGAGCGCGGGCCGCTCCAGCGAGCGATCGCGCGCGACCCGTACATCCGCCAGCTGGAGGCGCGCTCCGTTCTCGACACTTTCGTGGGGAGCCGCGCGCTCGACGCGGGCGACGCCTGGTCACCCCTCGACGATCAGCTCGACGTGGGGATCTCCTGGCAGCCGCCGCTGGTGCTCGCCGGCGGCTCCGGCCGCTCCCTGCTCGGCGACGCGCTCTCGTGGGACTTCGGGATCCGCTTCGCCTACGACGAGGCCGACATCCCCGGGCTGGGAGGCAACGACGTGCTGCGCTCGAGGACCTACGACCTGTCGGGCGGGCTCATCCTCGACACCGGCCGGGACGACCTCTTCGTCTCACCCTACGTGGGCGCGGGGATGGCGCTCCTCTTCACGGACATCGAGCGCAGCGGGCCCGACACGCCGTTCGAGGAGAGCGACAGCGTCGTGGGCAGCTATGTCCGCGGCGGGGCGCGCTTTCGCCTCGACGATCGGAGTCACGTCGGCGTCGATGTCCGCTGGCTGCTGGGCGCCGATGACGCGATCGACGGAATCGGCGCGGCCGCAGACGCGGTGACCGTGTCGTTCCTGATGGGCCTGCGCTTCTGACTCACAAAGGCCCATCGATCAGCGACCGAAGGGCCTGTCCGAGCCGATGACCTCGAAGAGGCTCCTGGGCTTGTCGACCACCTCGAGGAGCGGGATCCACTGAGCCACGGGGACGCCTTCGCTCGAGAGGTAGCACGCGAGGACACTCTCCTTCCCCGCCATGGCGAGCGCCGGGTGGTCGCAGCCGACTCCCTCGTCGAGAACGACCGCCTTGTCGGTGTGCCATGCGTCCCCGTTGTCGTTCGATCCCTGGAGCGTCATCCTGCTCGGTCTTCGCCCCGAGGTGGAGGGGTTGAGGAAGAGCAGCCGCCAGTCCGCGACGCCGTAGAGGTCCCGTCCCACGTGCAGGATCGCGCCCGCCGCCCCGGAGCACGGCAGCAGCGGCCGGCGACGCGTGAGCGAGTCGCTCCAATTCGCGCCGAGGTCGAGGGTGCTCGCCAGGTAGCGTTTCCCGCGCCCGGGAGCTCCGCAGTCCGCGAGGACGGCGCCGTCCCCGAGTTCGACGAGGGCGGCCGTCCCCATGGGACGCGCCACGTGAGGGCTCAGGGACCAGGTCGAGCCCCGGTCCCTGGAGACGAGCAGTCCGGGCGCGGTCGCTCCGTCCAGGAGTTCGTGGAGGGCCGGGACGACCCAGCCTCCCGTCGAGACGGTCACCGCTCGCCCGGGGAGAAGGCGGAGTCCGGTCCCGATGCGCACACCCTCGATGGCCGGCGCCGGCCCCTCGGACCAGGTCGCGCCCAGGTCCTCGGAGACGAAGCACGAGGGTCGCCCGGCCCCGGGGCGCTCGAAGTAGAGCCGCGCCCGCTGCGTCCCCCGCTCCACGAGGAGCACCGGCGATTCGCCCGCGACGGTCAGGGTCTCGACCGCGCCTCCGGGCGTCCCGAGCCCTCGGAAGAGGCCGATTCGAGGCCCGTCGGGAGTCGTCGCCTCCACGGCGAGGATGAGCGCGGGCTCCGACGCGCCCCGAACCGGCGCAGCCTGCAGCGCGAGCGCCGTGACGTCGGCGCCTGCGAGCCACTGTGACGGCACGAGCTCGCGCGCGGTCCGCGCTGCGCCCGCACCCAGCGGCAGGTCGATCCGGCCGCCGCCGACCACGGCGGCGAGCGCGAGGCTCACCTCCGTGCCCGGCCGCGCGCTCCCGCCGGAGGAGTCCGTGACGATCCGGACTTCGAAGACGTTGCGCCCGGGTTCGAGCGCGACGGGTCCCTCGATCACGAAAGGCGCGTCCAGCGCGGACCGCCCCCGCGCCTCTCCGAAGCCCGAGGCGCCCGCCCCGACCACGCTCTGCGACGGAACGGACGCGCGCACTTCCAGCCGGTCGATGGTGAGGGGGCTCAGACCGCCCTCGGTCTCGACCGTCACCTCGGCGACGGCGCTCACGCGCCCGGGAAGGACCGGAGTCATCACAGGACGAGCTGAGGTCGACGCGATCTTCATGGGTCGCGCGGGCTCGATGGAGAGGCGCTCGACCTCCACACCCGCGCCGCGCTGGCCCTCGACGCGGAACGTCGCGCTCGTGGTCCCTGCCGGGACCGCCACGTGGAACCGCTCGAACTCGCCCACGCGAAGTCGCGCCGTGAGATCGCGGGTCTCCTCGACGCCATCGTCGGACGTGAGCACGAGCGCGGAGCGAAGTCCCTTGCGCTTGTTCAGCCTGCGAGCATCCACGGCGAGGACCTCGCCGCCTGCCAGACCGGACGGAAGGGCCCAGACCACCTCCACAGGCCCCGCCGCCCCCCGGCGCCCGACGAGCTGGAGGACGAGGTCCTCGGGGGCGCCGACGGGGTTCAGCGGCGCGATACGCATGTTGCGATCGCTGGAGGTGAGCCGCCCGACGGCGGTCTCGAGCTCCAGGTGAGAGCCGAGCGCGCGTCCATCGAAGGACTCCACGATGACGCCCTGAAGCCCCTCCTGTGCGCGGGCCGACCCCGCGGAGGCGACCGCGATCACTGCGATGAACGCCAGATGGATCCGAAGCATGTTGCGACTACGGGGAGAGCGGAGAGGGGTTGGCGATCGGCTCAGTTCTCGACGCCGTCGTCCACGCGGGCCTCCTGGCCCCTCAGAACGGAGTTGTCGTTGAAGAGCTGTCGCTGGTCGATCGCGGGCTCCTGCTCGAGCGCCTTCATGTCGATCTGCCCGGAGTACCCGTACGCCTTGGCCGCGTTCCCGTAGGTCGCCCGACGCACGTCCTCCTCGGGGACACCCTGATCGAGCATCATCTTCGCCGTCTTCGGAACGGAGAGCGGGTCGCTCACGCCCCAGTCGCACGAGGAATCGACGATGAAGCGCTCCGCGCCGTACTGCTTGGTCAGATCGACCATGCGCTGCGACCCCATCTTCGTGTGCGGATAGATGGTGAACGCCGCCCACGCGCCCATGTCGAGCACGTCCTGCACGGTCTCCTCGTTGTTGTGGTCGATGACGAGCTTCTCCATGTCGATCCCGACCTCCTTCGCGACGTCGAGGGAGCGACGGATCCCCCGCTTCTTGTCGCGGTGCGGGGAGTGGACCATCACGACCATGTCGTGCTGCCGCGCGAACTCCAGCTGCCACTGGTAGGCCTTCTCCTCCGCCTTCGTGATCTCGTCGTACCCGATCTCACCGATCGCCACGACCCCCTCCTTCAGGGCGAAACGCGGCAGGACCTCGAGGACCTCCTCGGCGAGCTTCTCGTCGTTGGCCTCCTTGGAGTTCAGGCCGATGGCGCAGAAGTGCTGGATGCCGAACTGCGAGGCGCGGAACCGTTCCCAGCCCACCAGGCTGGAGAAGTAGTCGACGAACGAGCCCACGTTGGTCCGGGGCTGGCCCAGCCAGAAGGCCGGTTCGATCAGCGCGCGGACGCCGGCCTTCGCCATGCGTTCGTAGTCGTCGGTGGTCCGCGACGTCATGTGAGCGTGCGGATCGAAGAAGCGGAAGTCGGACATGTCGGTGGATGCGGCGCGGGTGGAAGGGGCTACGCGTCAGGCGTCCCCGGCGGACGTCGAGGGCGCGGCGCCCTCGGGGGGCGAGACGGCGCCGAAGGCGGACTGGTCATGGCGGCCCATCAGAGCCCATTCGGCGACGGGACCGAAGACGCTCCCGCCATCCCGGCGGATCTCCTCGAGTCGGTCGGTCGCGCCGAGCCTCCCGAGGGCGAGGATGGCGGCCTTGCGGCCGAGCTCGTCCT
>CBFIJG010000014.1:32059-56834 GCA_965662915.1 Planctomycetota bacterium
GCGGATCTCCTCGAGTCGGTCGGTCGCGCCGAGCCTCCCGAGGGCGAGGATGGCGGCCTTGCGGCCGAGCTCGTCCTTGCCCTCGAGCTCCGTCTCCAGCGCCGGGAGGGCGCGCGGATCCGACGTGGATCCGAGGCAGAGCCAGAGCTCCGGCTGGATCGCGCGCCCCGCGCTGCGGCGCTCCTCCACGAGATCGAGCGCCATGCGGGCCAACTCGTCGTCGACGCGCGCGTCGAGCCCGGAGCAGCGCCAGAGCGGAGACTCGACGAAGACGCACTTGATGACGAGCTGGCGCCATGCGATGTCGTCGAAGTTCGCGGCGGGGAAGGCCGTGTCGAGCCCGTTGGCCTCGAAGACGGTCTTCATGTTGCTCCGGCACCCCTCGCCCGCGCGCCAGAGGAAGCGCTCGGGGCCGGGGAGGAACTGGAGGCTCCTGTAGAGCGCGCAGAGCTCCCCCTCGTCCGCGTAACGGAACGCCTCCTCGAGCGCGTCGGGGAGCCCGTCGGAATCAGCTCGCGCGCGCGCGAGCACGAGCCGCACCCGCTGGGCGTCGAGCGTGGACCAGCGCTCCGGATTCCAGCCGACGAGGATCTGGCTGGCCTCCGCCCTCGCCGCCTCCGAGGGCTCGAGCGGGCCGCGCGGCGCGTAGCGGCTCGCGATGGAGAGACGCTGAGGAAAGACCGCGTTTCCGACGTCCCCGGCCTCGAGGCGCGCGACCTCGGCGTCGCACCACTCGGACGCGGCGTCGCCGCCCAGGCGATCAGCGACCGCCTGCCGTAGCCAGGCGTCCACCGCGGCGAGGTCCACGCTCGGATTCGAAGAGTCGTTCATGGGAAGTGTTCGGGTGGGCACCGATGGCGGCTCAGCGTGCCTGGTCGAGGCCGGCCTGCAGGGACAGGACCAGGAAGGACGTCCCGGCGTTCACGGTGTAGCTCGAACCGAGGAAATCGCTGGAGGCGCCGCTCCCCCGCTGCGTCTTCGCGAGGTGCGGTCGCAGGCGCGCGTGCCAGACCTCTCGCTCGCCCTCGGGCAGCAGGTTGATCGCCCTGGCGGCGTAGTAGTGCGCGAAGAAGTAGAAGTACCCGGCGTTGGCGTGGAAGCCCTCGTGCGGGATCGGCCTGAGCCTCACGTGATCGAGATAGCCGTGATGACGGAAGAGCGCCTCGAGGCCCTCGCGGATCACGTCGTCCGTGACCCGCGCGTCGCCGAGACAGCGCCTCGCCCAGTTGGCCACCTGGGTCCGCCCGAGGCTGCCCTCGATGAGGTTGATGTGTTCGACCCCCCGCACCCTGGGGATCGGATCGAGGTCGTAGGTGTAGGCGCCGTTCGGGAGCGCGCAGCGCTCGACGTACTGCCGGGCGCGCTCGATCGCGCGCGCGGGGACGTCGATGCCCCGCCCACCGGCCGCGGCCAGGGACGGCAGGACCAGAGCCGTGCAGAAGCTCGTCGCCCACGTCGGCTGGCGGTCGAAGGGCGGGTCGTCGTAGTACGCCCAGCCCCCCGTCGCCGCCTGATGCTTCAGGAGGACGTCGAGGAAGCGCTGCGTGCGCGCCATGAGCGGGGCTCGCAGGTCACCGAGTGCGCCGGCATCCGCGAGCCGCGCGTCGCCGAGCAACTCCACGCCGGACACGAAGCCGTAGAGGCTCGTCCAGACGTAGTCGATGTCCCAGTCGCTGTCGCGCAGGGGAAGATCACAGGTGGCCAGATAGCTGATCGCCGACGCGAGCGCGGCCCGGCGTTCCGGCGTCTCGTCCACGGCGGCGAGCGCCATGGTCGAGATCGCGTGGCTCGCGAGGCGCCAGCTGCGGTAGGTGTTGAGCGCGAACCCGAGCTCGAGCATCTTCGGCGCGTCGTCTCCCCAGGAACCATCCTCCTTCTGGACGGAGATGAGGTAGGCGATCCCCCGGTCGATCGTCCCACCGACGTCCTCGCGCGCCATCGTGAGCGGGACCGCCGATCCGGCGTCCGCACCGTCCTGCTGGCGGAGAGGGGCGGCGATGGCCGGGATCGCCGGCAGCGCCAGCGCCGGCGCGAGAATGAGCGCGCCCGACAGCATCAGGCGTCGCCCTTCGCCTTCGCGTCCTTGCCTTCGACCTTCGCGTCCTTCCCCTTGGCCGGCTTCTTCTTCGCACCCTTCGCGTCCTTCACCTGACGCTCCTTGGCCTTGACCTTGCCATCCGCCTTCTTGGCCGCACGGCGCGCGTCGTCGAGACCGTCCGTGGCCTTCTCCACGTCGAGGGTGGCGCGGAGCCGGCCGCGCTGCGCTTTCTGCTCCGCCTGCGCGAGGGACGCCTCCGCCGACCGGACGGCATCGGCGAGCTCCGCCATCTTCTTGGGGAGCTCGGTCTCGAGCTCGTGGCCCACCTCCGCCCTGGTGATCTCCAGCTGTTCGCGCGCCCGCTCCACGTCCCGCCGCCCGCGCCGCAGGATCTCGGGCTTCGCGCTCGCCTCGACCTCCTCCGCGAAGATGTCCTCGAGCCCCGCGAGGTCCGTCTCCGCCGAACGCACACGATGCTCGGCGTCCGCGACCCGAAGGGTGGCCTTGCGGGCCGCCAGGGGCCGCTCCACCTCGTCGAACGCGGCCATGGCTTCCCGGGCCTTCTCCAGGCCCTTGCGCGCCTTTCGCGTCGTCTCCTCGGCCTCCGCGAGGGAGATCCGGGACCCCGACTCCGCGATCTCCAGCTCGACCTGCGCGTAGCGGGCCTTGCGCCGCGCCTCCACCTTGGCCTCCTTCAGGGTCGCGAGCTGAGCCTCGAGCTCCTTCAGGGTCGGCTTCTTCGGCTTCTTCGCCTTGGCAGCGGGCCTGGCGTCCGGGGCGGCCGTCGCACCGCCGGAACTCGCGCCCGGACCCACCTGAGCGGCGGCCATCGGGGCCACGCCCTCGGTGGAGGTGGAGTTGCAGCTCGCGACGAGCACGAGCAGAGAGGGAAGGAGCAGGGCGCTGCGCATCATGGACGGGTCCGTGGGAGGATGTTCAGCGGTCCATGATGGGGAGCCGCATCGACACTGCAACGCGCATTTGGGAGACTCCTCACCCGCTAACGGCGACCTGACGGTCGCCGACGGCCAGATCCCGATTCGCCCCCCACCAGGACCCAGCCATGACCCACGGCGTCTTCCGCGTTCCCACTCCGAAGAATGAGCCCATCCGCGGCTACGCCCCGGGGAGCTCCGAGCGCGCCTCCCTCGAGTCCCGCCTCGCGTCCATGGCGGGCGAGTGCCCCGAGATCCCCATCATCATCGGCGGGGAGGAGGTCCGGACCGGCAACGTCGTCGACGTGGTCATGCCCCACCGCCACGGGCACGTCATCGCGAAGGCGCACATGGCCGGCCCCGCCGAGGCGGCCCGCGCCATCGACGCCGCGGAGGCCGCCAGGCACGACTGGCAAGCGCTCCCCTGGGAAGAGCGCGCTTCCGTCCTCCTGCGCGCCGCCGACCTCCTCGCCGGCCCCTGGAGGGACGTGATCAACGCCTCGACGATGCTCGGCCAGTCCAAGACGAGCCATCAGGCGGAGATCGACGCGGCCTGCGAGATGGCCGACTTCTTCCGCTTCAACGCCCACTACGCGGTGCAGCTCTACCAGGAGCAGCCCGAGTCGGCGGACGGCGTCTGGAACCGTCTCGAGCACCGCCCGCTCGACGGCTTCATCCTGGCGATCACCCCGTTCAACTTCACCTCGATCGCGGGCAACCTCCCCACCGCCCCCGCGCTGCTGGGGAACACGGCCATCTGGAAGCCCAGCACCACGGCGCTCCTGTCCAACTGGTACACGATGAAGCTGCTCGAGGCCGCGGGCATGCCCCCCGGCGTCATCAACTTCGTCCCCGGCGGCGGCCCCGACATCGGCCAGGTGGCGCTCCCCGACGGTCGCCTCGGCGGCGTCCACTTCACCGGGTCCACCGGGACGTTCCAGCACATCTGGCGCACGATCGGCGAGAACATCCAGGGCTACGGCCAGTACCCGCGCCTCGTCGGCGAGACCGGCGGCAAGGACTTCGTGTTCGTCCACCCGAGCGCCTGCGGAGCGCGAGAGGTGGCGGTCGCGCTGGCCCGCGGCGCCTTCGAGTACCAGGGCCAGAAGTGCTCGGCGGCGAGCCGCGCCTACGTACCCCGCAGCATGTGGCCCGACGTCCTCGAGGAGCTCAAGGCGATCCTCTCGGAGATGACGATGGGCGACGTCTCCGACTTCTCGAACTTCCTCGGCGCCGTCATCGACGCCCGCTCCTACGGGAAGATCTCGGAGGCGGTCAAGCGCGCCGCGAGCGAGCCGAACGTCGAGGTCGTCGCGGGCGGCCACTGCGACGACAGCGAGGGCTACTTCATCGAACCGACGGTCGCGGTCGTCCAGGACCCCAAGCACGACCTGATGCGCACCGAGTACTTCGGCCCGCTCCTCGGCGTCTACGTCTACGACGACGCTCGCGTCGACGAGACCCTCGAGCTGTGCGCGACCACCTCGCCCTACGCCCTCACCGGCGCGATCTTCGCCGACGACCGTCAGGCCGTTCGCCAGGCCGTCGACGCTCTCCGCTTCGCGGCCGGGAACTTCTACGTCAACGACAAGCCCACGGGCGCCGTCGTCGGCCAGCAGCCCTTCGGTGGCTCGCGAGCGTCCGGGACCAACGACAAGGCCGGCTCGATCCTGAACCTGCTCCGCTGGGTGAGCCCGCGCACGATCAAGGAGACGTTCGTGCCGCCGACGGACTGGAAGTACCCGTTCCTGGGCTGAGTCCCGCGCATGCCCATTCCCGAGCCGGACCCGGACGCAGCGAGCGCCCGGGTCCGTTGACGGTCTCCCGCGAGCCCCATAGGTTCGTCCCGACCGTGACGCGAGCGACGACTGCTGCGCGGACACGGGGAAGGAGTCGAGCCCGCCGGTCCACATGACAGTCCCCGCCAAACTGCTCGCTGTCCTCGTCGTCTTCGTCGCGGCCTCCGAGATCGGCGCATGTATCGCCGTCGGCGAGCTCAGGCCTTCCGGCGTCCTGGAGAGCGCGGCGCCGGACGCGGCGAGCGGAGGCGCCGGTGGCGAGGGACTCCTCGGCAAGGCCTACCGCCCGGAGCACCTGCACTCCGAGGGGATCCACCCGTACCTGGGCTACCTCGTTCGCAACGCGCCGACGTGGGACCCGGACGAGGTGATGACGCTCAGCCAGGCCGAGCTGTACCGGCCCGGTTCACCGCTGATCGACGGCGGGCCCGGCGACCTGATCGTGGGCATCACCGGCGGCTCCGTCTCCCAGCAGTTCGCACAGCTCGGAGGCGCTGAAGCCCTCGGTCCACTGCTCGCGGCTCAGCCCGGCCTCGAAGGGCGCACGCCGCGCTTCGTGATGCTCGGTGGAGGCGGCGTCAAGCAGCCCCAGCAGCTCATGGGGCTCCAGTGGCTCCTGGTGCAGGGCATGCGCATCGATGTTCTGATCAACATCGATGGGTTCAACGAGGTCGCGCTCCACGAGATCGAGAACGAGCTCGCCGGCGTCGCGGCGATCTATCCGCGGAACTGGCGCATGCGAGTGTCCCGTCTCGACATGGCCGATCTCCTGGGTGAGCGCGCGTACCTGAAGCGACAGCGTCGCGAGCTCGCCCAGGAGCTCCTCGATTCCCCCCTCCGCGCATCGCACCTGCGGCAGCTGGTCTGGGTCGCGAGGGATCGGAGCCTTCGGTACTCGATCCGGTCGCTGGAGGACGTCCTGAGTGCGTACGAGTCCGAGGGGACCGAGGACTTCGTCTCCCAGGGACCCAGGCAGCTCTCGTCGACCGCCGAGAGCCGGCGGACGCTGATGGTGGACCTCTGGCGCGACTCCTCGCTCCAGCTCGCGCGCACCTGTGGCGCGAACGGGATCGAGTACTACCACTTCCTCCAGCCCAACCAGTATTTCGAGGGATCGAAGCCGCTCTCCGCTGAGGAGCAGCGCGTCGCGATCACCGAGAAGCTCTCCTACGGCTCGTTCGTGCCCGCGGCCTATCCATTGCTGCAGGAAGCCGGAGACGCGCTGGCCGCAGAGGGAGTACGGTTCCATGACCTCTCGGGCGTCTTCGCCGATCGCCCCGAGTCGATCTACGTCGACAGCTGCTGCCACGTGAACCGCCTGGGCAACCAGCTCCTCGCCGAGGCGATCGCCGCCGCGATCGCCTCCTGGGGACGCTGAGCGCGAACCAACGATCCGACCGATGCCATGAAGTTCCTCCGCGACAACTGGGCCTGGGTGCTCGTCCCGACCCTGATCTTCGCCGTGGCCGCTGCCCTCGTGCTCCGTCTGTTCTCGGGAGACGCCGAGGGCGACTTCCGCTATCCGCTCTAGGTCCGGCGGGGCCTGCCGACCGTGGCGATCCTCGCTGCGGCCAGGGCCACCTCGCCCGCCCGGACGGGCTGCGGCCCCCGGGCTCAGGAAGGCCGCCGCGCCGAGATCTCGACGACCATCGGCGAGAAGAAGAGGGCGTCGGGGTCGGCCTCTCGCGCCGCCCACTCGGACAGGAACAGCTCCTGCTCCTCAGCCGTCATGAAGCCGCGCTCGACGAAGGTCGCCGAGAAGGCCGGGAAGAAGGCGCCGGCCCACCGGAAGACACCCGAAGCAGGGCCGCCCGCCTTGGCATGGGGCCTCACCTCGACGTCGACGAAGCCTGCCCGCCGCAGCGCCGCGGGCAGGCGCGTCACGACCCACGCGTCACCGCCCGAGTCCGCGTAGAAAGCGCGGGCCGCGCGCACGACGGCCTCGAACCCCTGGCTGCGCGGGAAGACGCCGATCCCGTCGTGGTTGTAGTCCTGGACCACGAAGGCCCCACCAGGGCGCAGGGTGCCCAGCACCTTCCGGCACACCGCGTCGATGTCCGGCAGGAAGCTCATGACCCAGCGGCTGTAGGCGACGTCGTGCACCTCCGGCTCGAGCGCGGCGTCCTCGATGGTGGTCTCCATCCTGATCGTCGGCGCACCGAGGTCCCGCTCGGTGAGGATGCGGTGCCAGCGCGGAGACTCGTCGAGCAGCGTCACCGCCCCTCGGTCCCCCACCATCCGTGCGATCTCGGCGGCGGCGAAGCCCGGGCCGCAGCCGAGGTCGAGGACGCGCTGCCCCGCCCGGACACCGGCGCGCTCGAGCGACTCGACGCAGAGATCGCGCCACACCTGGTGCTGGAACTCGAGGCGAGCGAGCTCGTCGTCGCCGGTGCCGAGGAGGTACTCGGGCTCTTCCTGGTCGCTCTTCATGGCCGGGTCCGAGCGTAGCGTGGACTCGAGTCAGGTCAGGGGCTCGTTGATCCCCACGCCCGCGCCGCGGCCCGCTACCCTGCGCCGATGGAGACCGTCGACCCGGACCGAGCACCCCGCGACATCTCGTCCGCCGTGCCTGCCGCGGAGCCCGCCGTTGACCGACCTGAGGACCGCACGCAGCGGCTGAGGGCCGCCGTGCGCGCGGGCGACCTCGAGGCCTGCCGGACCCTGCTCGGCGAGGACCCCTCCCTCGTCCGCACGACCAGCACCGGCGGCGGCAGCCTCGCGCTCGAGGCCCACGAGCGCGAGCAGTCCGAGATCGCCGACCTGCTCTTCTCCGCGCGCGGTGACGGGCTCGACATGGACGTGCACGAGGCTGCGTCACTCGGCCGGCCGAACGGCGTCCGGAACGCGCTGACCGCGGATCCCCTCTCCATGGACGAGGTCGGGCCGGCCGGTTTCTTCCCCGTGCATCGCGCCGCCTACGGCGGCCATGTGGACGCCCTGGTCTTCCTGCTGGAGGCAGGCGCGGATCCCTGCGTGGCCGCGGAGAACGCATCGGCGCCGACTCCCCTCCACAGCGCGATCGCGGGGATGGCGAACACGGGGACGGACCGGCGAGGTCTGGAGGTCCTGCGGCTCCTCCTCGCGAGCGGCGCGGATCCCTGCGCCACCATGGCGGGAGGATGGACTCCCGGGAGCGCCGCCGAGCGCGCGGGGCTCGATGAGGCTGCCGCGCTCCTCGACGCAGCCGCGGCGAGGAACGCCGCGGCGCCCCCGGAGGGGACTTGACGCGACGGAACGCAGAGCACCACTGCGACGGGGTCTGGATCGACCTCGACGTCGTGCTCGACGCCGCTGGCGAGGACCAGCTCGACGAGGCCGCGCGCGTGGCCGCGAGCCTCGGCGCCACGGGCGTGATCGGCGGCGCCGC
Source organism: Planctomycetota bacterium (assembly GCA_965662915.1). GTDB lineage: Bacteria > Planctomycetota > UBA1135 > UBA1135 > Saltatorellus. Next base: position 40,199 of record CBFIJG010000014.1, read on the forward strand.
CTCGCTGGAACGGACGCGGATCCCCGGGTCCCTGGGCACGCTCGTTCGCGGCGTGCCGGAGGGGCACGCGCCATGGGACCTGGCCCTCGTCGTCGACCCCTCCCAGCTGGTCGAAGCGTCGGCCTGGTACTCACGCACCGCCGGTCAGCTCGTGCTGTCCGAGGAGATCATCGGAGCGCTCGGCCCCGAGGGCCTCGATCGGCTCGGAGGGGCAGACCCGGTCGCCGGGATCTGGTGCGAGGACGCGGACGGCGAGGCTCTGGAGCTCGCGCGCTCGTCCGAGGACTGGACCGGGTTCCACGGGGGCCTGGAGTTCGCCACCGCGTACCGCGCAGGGGCCGGCGCCCTCGCCGGACCGATTCCGATCCTCCATCCGGCCCTCGCGGCGGCGCTCCACGAACTCCGCCGGGATCACGTGGAGCGCGCTCACGATGCCGAGCGGCGCCTCGCGAGGTGGATCGAGACGGACCTGCTCCCCGCGTGCCGTGCTCTCGGACTGGAGCGGGGGGAGATGGGCCGGGCGGCGATCGAGATCGGCGGGTGGCTCCGACCCAAGGCGGATCACCTCGGTGAGGGGAGGTTCGAGCTCAGGCGACAGCTCGTCGACCTCGCGGCTTCTCTCGACCTCGCGAGCGTGGCCGCACTCCTGAGCAGCGCCGCCTGAGACGCGGGCCTCTCCGGGAGGCGCCTCCCACGGCGAGGGCGTCGAGATGCGCCCGAACGACGCTCGGCGTCACCGAACCACGAGCATTAAGACCGTTTCAAGGCCTTCGACGGCGACGATTGCGACGCGCCCCGACTCGACCTCGATCGCCGGAATCGTCACGCTCTGACCTCGATGATCCTGCGCGTCCCTCTCCGCCTGACCGGCCTCGTGGCCGTGACGGTGCCGCTCTTCGCGGGCTGGCTCCTGACCAGACCCGTCGCGTGGCTGGCGCCACGGACCGCACCGGCCCTGCAGCGCCTGTGGGTCGGGACCTGGAGCAAGGCGTCGCTTTGGCTGATGGGCGTCCGGGTCCGCTTCGAGGGAGAGATCCCCACCGGCCCCTACTTCATGGTGGCGAACCACCTGTCGTACGTGGACATCCCGCTGCTCCTCTCGCGGCTGGACGCGCGCTTCCTCGCGAAGTCGGAGATCGCGCGCTGGCCGGTGATCGGTCTGCTCGCGCGATCGACGGGGACACTGTTCATCGATCGATCGCGCAAGCGCGACCTCACACGCGTGCTGCCCCTCGTTCGCTCGGTCCTCGATCGTGGGACCGGGGTGATCGTCTTCCCGGAGGGCACGAGCACCGCTGGAGCGGAGGTCGAGCGCTTCAAGCCGTCGCTCTTCCAGGTGCCCACCGAAACAGGAGCAGAGGTGCGCAGCGCTGCGCTTCACTATCACGCACCCGACGGGCCTCTGCCAGCGTGGCAGGCCGTCTGCTGGTGGGGTGAAGCCCCTTTCGGACCCCATTTCCTCGACTTCTTGAAACAGCCGCGCACCGAGGCCACCGTAACCTTCTCGCCAAAAACCCTCGTGGGAGGCCAGGGATCCACATTGGATCGGAAGGCTCTCGCGCGGGCTGCGCAGGCCTCCGTTGAGGAGGTCTTCACACCCTCTAGACCTCCCGAGTCGATCCCCACCAGCTCCGAAGGATCCACCGGAGAACGCGGCGTCGGCTCCGACGCTGCGACCTCCACGCTCCGCTGAACCGATGACGTCGCCCGTAGACCAGCTGATCGCCGACAACCTGACCGTGCTCCGCCAGGGGCAGGACCTCGTCGAGGTCCTCGACGGGCCCGCGTTCACGGCCACCGCTCCGGCGCTCGCTCTCTCGGGGGTCGGCCCGCACCTGCGGCACGTGCTCGATTTCTATCAGCGCTTCCTCGACGCCCTCGAAGGGCCGGAGACGCCGGGGACGCCGGGGACGATCCTCCGGATCGACGACGACGCTCGGGAGCGGGCCCCCCGCCTCGAGAGCGACCCTGTCCACGCGATGGCAATGCTCGCGCGAACCATGGACCGCCTGCGCGCCCTCACGTCCGCCGATGCGGAGCGACCGCTCAACGTGCGCAGCGACGGATCTCCCTGGGTCCCGAGCACGATCGCGGGTGAGCTTCAGTCGCTCGTGAGCCACACCGTCCATCATTTCGCCCTCATCGCCGTCACCGTGCGGTGCCAGGGCCGCGAACCGGGGCCGACTTCGGGGTGGCACCCTCGACCCTGCGCCACTGGGAGACGCAGCGCCAGACCGAGGGCGCCGGCGCCTGATCGCCTCGCGACGGGTCCGTCCTGCCCCCGCCCGTGTGTACGCTGACCTTCACAGGAACGGCCCTTGACCCCGGCGTCAGCGTCCGCGCTCTCCGGGACGGCGAGGCGGGCTACACCCTCCTCTTCAACCGCGACGAGCTCCGCGCGCGTGGGCCGGAGATCCCCCCGGCTGAAGCGCGCACGGATTCCGGCGTGCGGTACGTCGCGCCGACCGACAGCGACGCCGGAGGGACGTGGATCGCTGCCAACGAGTACGGAGTCTCCGTGGCCCTCCTCAACGGGTACGCCGAAAGCCGTGGGCCTCGGCGCAGTGCATGGACCAGCCGCGGCGCGCTCGTCCGATCCCTCGCCGAAATGCGCACGGCGGAGCAGCTCTGGCGCCGCATGTCACCGCGACGACTCGAGACGTTCCGCCCGAGCGTGGTCGTCGCTCTCGCCCTGGGCGAGAGGCCCTTGGTGGCTCGCTGGGACGGCCTCGACGTGTCCTTCGACCCTCGGGCTGATCTCGCTCTCCCGATCACCTCCTCCTTCTACGAGCAGTGCAAGGTGCAGCGCTTCAGGCGCGATCTCTATTCGCGCGAGGTCAGAGGCGGACTCGCCCCCGGCGCCGCGGGACGGCCGCCTCTCGATGCGCTCGACGCCTATCACCGCTGGACCGGGCCCGAGGGACCGACAGCCCTCTCGCCCTGCATGGCGCGGCCCGACGCCGCCACCCGGAGCCACTGCAGGATCGAGGTACGCCGCGGAGAGGTCCGCTTCCAGTACGTCCCGTCAGCGCCCCACGAGGGTGCGGACTGGACCACAACCACGCTCCGCAGCGCTCGCTGAGCATGACGCCATGACCACGACGCGGAGGCGAGGTGCAGCGCCCATGAAGGTGGTGCTCTTGCTCTACGCGGCGACTCTCGTCGGGTCGTGGCTCGTCATGGGCTGGACTCCGGCCGAGCATGCGATCGCCGCGGGGATGAGCACTGTCGAGGTGCCGGAGGTCGGAGGCGCCGGCGAGGTTCGCGATCCTGCGCGGCCGGTGCGCGTGGCGTACACCGTGCACGGCCCGGAGGACGCCGATGAGACGCTGCTCCTCCTTCACGGGAGTCCCGGATCGTCCCAGGACTTCCGCCGCCTCGTCGCAGGACTCGGGGAACGGCACCGGGTCGTCGCGGTCGACCTCCCGGGATTCGGTTCGTCCTCCCGTCACGTGCACGACTACTCCGTACGGGCTCATGCGGGGTACTGCCAGGCGCTGATGGACGCGCTCGAGGTCGAGCGCGTCCACGCCGTGGGCTACAGCATGGGCGGCGGGGTCGCCCTGGAGCTGGCCGCAGCTGCGCCGGAGCGGGTGGCCTCGGTGACCCTCCTGGCGTCCATCGGCGTGATCGAGCTGGAGCTCCTCGGCGACCACGCCCTGAACAACGGACTCCACCGCCTCCAGACCACGGCGTTCCGCGCCGCGCGCTGGCTCGTGCCCCACTTCGGAGCCCTCGACGGTTCGTTCCTCTCCTACGAGTACGCGCGGAACTTCCAGGACACCGACCAGCGCCGGCTTCGCCCGATCCTCGAGAGCTACGACGGCCCGATGCTGATCCTGCACGGCGAGGCCGACTTCCTGGTCCCCGTCGCCGCGGCGCGCGAGCACGCGCGCATCGTTCCTCAGGCGCGTCTGGTGGTCTTCCCCTCCCCCGACAACCACTTCCTCCCCTGGACCGATCGAACGCTCGCCCCGATCACCGATGAGATTCTGAGCCTCGTCGACGGCGCCGCCTCTGGCGCCGGGGTGATGAGGAGCGGCGCGGATCAGGCTCGACTGGCGGCCGCCGCGGCGCCGTTCGATCAACGCGAGGTCCCGCCCTTCGAAGGCCCCGCGCTGCTGGCCATCTGCGTGCTGCTCGCGCTCGCCACGTTCGTCAGCGAGGATTTCTCCTGCATCGCGGCGGGGCTCCTGGTCGCGGACGGCCGCCTGGGCATGCTCGCAGCGAGCGCGACGTGTTTCCTCGGGATCTTCGTCGGCGACATGCTCTTGTACCTCGCGGGACGCACCCTCGGCCGGCCAGCGCTCACCCGCCGCCCTCTCTCGTGGTTCGTGAAGGAAGCGGCCGTCGAGCGCGCGAGCGACTGGTTCGAGCGGCGAGGGATCGCGGTGATCTTCCTCTCACGGTTCACGCCCGGGATCCGGCTCCCCACCTACTTCGTGGCCGGCGCCCTGCGGACGCGATTCGCGACCTTCGCTTTCTTCTTCGCGATCGCGGGCGTTCTCTGGACACCCGCGCTCGTCGCGCTCGCTGCCATCGCTGGTGATCGCTTGGCGGATGCCCTCGGGGGACTCGGTGCCGCACAGTTGCCATGGCTCGTCGCCCTCGTCGTGGCCCTCCTCCAGGCTTATTCCACGCTCCCCTTGCTCTTCACCCATCGAGGCCGTCGCGTGCTTCGGGGCCGCTGGATACGCCGCACGAGGTGGGAATTCTGGCCTCCCTGGATCACCTACCTACCGGTTCTGCCCTTCGTGGCGTGGCTGGGGATCAAGCACAGAGGTCTCTCCAAGGTCACGGCGGCCAACCCCGCGATGCCAGCTGGCGGCTTCGTGGGCGAATCGAAGACCGAGATCCTCGGCGGGCTCGGACCCCGGAACGAGGAGATCCCGGACTTCGTCCCATTGCGGGTCGCTGACGGTCCGGACCGCCGGGAGCAGGCTACCGCCGCGTTCATCTCGGCCCGGCCGGGCCAGCGCGTCGTCTTGAAGCCGGACGCCGGCCAACGCGGCTCCGGTGTCGCGATGCTCGAGGATCCGGCTGCGGTTCGGGCGCGAGCTCGCAACCTCGATCACGACGCGATCCTCCAGGAGTGCGTCGAAGGCGAGGAATTCAGCGTGTTCTACGTCCGCGAGCCAGGGCGCGCCGAGGGAGCGATCTTCGGCGTCACGACGAAGATCCTCCCCACCGTCACCGGCGACGGACGACGCACGTGCGAGGAGCTCCTCCTCGACGATTCCCGTGCCTGCGCCATGCATGCCACGTACCTCGAGGAGCTCGGAGGCCGCGCGGGCGACGTCCCCGCGCCAGGCGAGGTCGTCCGGCTGGTCGAGGTGGGGACTCACGCCAGGGGCGCGATCTTCCTGGACGGCGAGCACCTCGTCACCCCGGAGCTGGAAGCTGCCGTGGAGCGGATCGCCGCTCGCTACGAGGGCTTCCACTTCGGACGCTTCGACATCCGCGCTCCGAGCGCCGCGCACCTCGCCCGGGGCGAGGGCATCGCGGTGATCGAGCTCAATGGAGTCACGTCGGAGGCGACTCACATCTACGACCCGAAGCACTCGATCCTCGCGGCGTACCGGATCCTGCTCAGACAGTGGAAGATCGCATATGCCATCGGCGCTGCGAACGCAGCAGCGGGAGCTCCCACGACCTCCCTGCCCGGGATCCTGCGGGCGTGGGCGTCCTACAGGCGCGCTCAGCGCTCCCACGACGCCAGCGGATCGGGAGCCACGGAGGATCGGCCGGTTTCGTCTCCGGCGCCGGAGGGACCGTGCGCTTGACGCTGTACCCTGACCGCGAAGACGCAGTCTGATCTCATCCAAACGGGACCTTGATGATCCTGGCCGTCCGGATCCGGTACTCCTCCCTCGCGCGCAGCAGGTCCTCGAAAGGGCCGGCACGCCACGCGGCCGCATCCCGACCAACCCTGAGAGAAAGACACTCAGCCTTGTCGACTCACCCCTTCCCGAACCGCCAGGACGACTCATCCGCGAGCGCCCTGGAGAGCACCCATCTGATCCCCGCCCTCGACGAGCGCCTCGGCCCCTATCGGGTCCGCTTCGCTCGCGACGTCGCGGATCTCGAGGCCGTCCGCCGCCTGCGATACGCGGTGTTCAACGTCGAGCTCGGCGAGGGCCTCGTGGGCGCCCACGAGACCGGGCTCGACGCGGACGCCTTCGACCGTCAGTGCCAGCACCTGATGGTGATCGAGGAGGAGTCCGAAGCGGTCGTCGGGACCTACCGCATGCAGACGAGCGCTTCGGCGAAGGCGGGTCACGGCTGGTACACCGCCGGGGAGTTTGAGCTGGGCTATCTTCCCGAGTCGCTGCTCGCGGAGTCCGCGGAGCTCGGGCGCGCGTGTGTCGCTCGTGCCCATCGCGACCGGACGGTCCTGTTCCTCCTCTGGCACGGGCTGCTGGTCTATTCCCATCACACCGGTGTGAAGGCCTTCTTCGGCTGCAGCTCCTTGACCGGCACCGAGCAGGAAAGAGGCGTCGCGCTCTACGCTCACCTCCTCGATCAGGGCCACGTCCACCCCACGCTGCACGCGCCGCCGCTCCCGTCGATGGCCTGCTCACTGAGCGACTGGCCTGCGCGGAGGCCCGATTGGTCGGAGCGAAGCATGGATGTCCCCAAGCTCTTCGCGACCTATCTCCGCCACGGTGCCAGGGTCCTCGGCCCGCCGGCGATCGACGACGAGTTCGGGACGATCGACTTCCTGACCTACGTCGAACTCGGGCCTCGCCACGAGCGTCTCTTCGGCACGATGCGCCGTACCTGACCGCGCGGACGGTTCAGCCGTCCTCGCCGTCCACGTCCTCTTCGCCGCCCTCGTCGAGCTCCTCCTCCCGGACGACGTCCGGAAGCTCACGGATCGAAGGCTGTCCATGGTCCCGGAAGACCGTGAGCCAGTGGCCGAGGGGACCATCCTGCATCGCCGTGGCGCTGACGTAAGGCTGCACCGCACGGGCGATCCCGTGCGGATCGATGAACATGACCCAGCGCCTGCCGTCGTCCACGCTGGAGATGTCACCGGCGTCCACCTCGTGGAACACGATCCGTGGCAGCGGGAGCCCCCCTCCTGCGAGGGCCTCGAGCTCGGCGAGGAACGCCGCGACGTCGAGCGAAGCCTGGAGGCGCGCAGGCAGCGCGACGACGAGCGGCTGGGCGACGAGGTCCCGGTCGAGTTGCTTGAGGAGCTGGCGCGCCGAGCGTCGCGCGCGCCCGATGTTCGCGTCGTCGTCGCCCTTGCGCCCCTTGGTCGGGTCCGCCTTCGCCTGGGCGGGGATCCAGAGCAGCAGCACGCCGCATGAGGGGAGCGTGGTCCCGGCCGGCAGCCTGACGGTGACGTTCTTGAGGCCCTCGAAGTTCGGGCCCACGCCGGCCTCGAGATCGAGCCAGCCCGCAGCGTCGCCGTCCTCCCGGGTGATGACCGGGGGAGCGACCCGGATCGCGCCGTTCAGCGTCCCGAAGCCGACGTGCCCCTCGATCGGGAGCGAGTCGATCGTGTGGTAGGAACCGACGTACCGCCCGTCGATCCAGGCGCTCACCCGCGGCCCCTCCACCAGGAGTTCGAGGTCGACCGCCGTGGCCGATCTCTTCAGGTCCACGGCCCCACCGCTCTGGCTCCCCGGGAGGCCACCGTCGCGCGCGCGCATCCCGGCGAAGCGCCAGCTCACCTTGTCGAACTCGGGCTCCTTGTCCTCCTCGCCGATCGAGTAGAGGAAGTCGCCGGCGGTCAGCGTCAGGCGGACGTTCTTGTCGCGAGCCCGATAGCCCAGCACGACCTGCGCCGTGTTGTAGCCCGTGGTGAAGCGAATCTGGGTCCGGATGCGGTAGGTCCCCGGGAGCAGCCACCGATCCCCGCGCACGAACGCGCGGCCTCCCCCGCCTCGGTCGAAGCGACCGGAAGCGTTCCGGGGCTTGTTCCGCCCCACCAGGACCCCGCCGTCCTTCTCCACGAGATAGAGGCCGGGCCGGCGTCGCTCGTCGACGCCCGTGAGCGACTCCTCGACCCAGTTCCCGAGCTCGAGCCCTGCGCGCTGAACGGCGTCCGCGTCCGCGATCGACGCCGCGTCGGCCCCGTCCTCGGGGATCTCGCCGGGGAGGGTTCGCCCCAGGAAGCGCAGCAGTCGCCGCGCCGTGCGGCGCTGCCGCGACGCCTCCCGCGGCGCCCCCGCCGCGTCGAGCGAGTCAGCGGACCGAAGTGACTCCGCGACGGCTCCCTCGATCGCGGCGAGATCCAGATCGAGCGACTCTCCGAAGGACCTCTGTGGCACGCCACCCACCAGACCGTGGGGCAGGCCCTCCAGCTCACCGCGCACCGCGAAGAGCGCCTCCGCCGCCACGGGCGAGCGCTTCGCGCGTGGCTCCAGCAGCGCCTCGAGGCCGCGGAGGACCCGGAGGTCCGGCCCGTCGACGGCGCGCGCCCAGACGAAGGCCCGGAGCGCGTCGTCCGCGCGGCCGTGCTCGGCGAGGAGCTCCCCGGCGACGCGCGCCTGGTTCTGCCCGAACGTGGGCTCGGCCCGGACCCAGTCCCAGGTCCACGTGGGTTCGTCGTAGATCCACTCACGGCCCCGAGATCCGCCGGCGTCTCGCCGGTAGCGCTTCGCCACGTCGCCGGGGCGCAGCGGATCGAAGGCCCTCGCGAACTCGCCGAACAGCGCGGCGAAGTCCTCGAAGCTGGCGGGCCGGCCTTCGCGCCCGTCACAGAACGTGTCGATGAACTCGTCGAGCAGGCCGCTCCCGGCTCTCGCGTGCTTGCCGCTGTCCTCGAACGCGATGAGCCGCTCGCGGAAGACGGGGTCACCGTCGTCGAAACCCGTCTCCTCCCCGGGGTACCAGGTCATCAGGAAGGTGTAGAGCGCATTCCCGGCGGCGTAGTTCTGACGATAGTCGTCCGGCTCGCCCGAGACGAGCGTGCGCAGACTGCCGGCGCCGTGGTACCCGCGGACGAGCGTCTCGGTGATCGATCCGGCGACCACGAAGTCCCGGATGAACTCGTCCTCCTCCGCGTCCCCGTAGGCGGCGCCTGTCCAGACGGCGCGCCCCTCCGCCAACCAGGCCGGGATCCCTCGGTGGAGAGCCCCGTCGAATCGATGCGTCAGCTCGTGGGTCAAGAGGCGTCCGAGCCCGGCCTCGCTGCTCATGCTGTGGCGTACGACCGTGAGGTCCCCGGACTGGAATCCCCCGACCCAGAAGTACGGTGCGCCCTCCGCCTCGAGCCCGCTCGGGTCGGGGACGATCCGCACGAGCCCTTGCCGCACCTTGCCGTCGGGGGAGACGAAGGGGTCCTCCCCGAACTGTGAGACCAGTCTCGCGTGATGGAGCTCCACGGTCCGAGCTGCGGCGAGCAGCGTGCCGTGGCCGCAGTCGGTCTCGATCCGATAGAGGCCGTTCGGCGAGATCGCCACGCCGGGAGCGGCGAAGTCGCTGCGCTCCCGCGTGAACGCCTCGCCCTCCTCGGTCGCGAGCCATTCGAGTTCGTCGACGGTCCAGGGCCGCTCCGCCTCCTTCGCGAGCGCCGCCCGCCCCTCGCCCATGAGCTTCGCCCCGCGCGCCCGCCACTTGCCCATGCCCGACGGGCGCTTGCCACGCAGGTCCTTGAAGTCGGCCTGGACCGCGAGCCCGTGGATGGCGCGGCCGATCTCCACCGCGAGCCCGGGGTCGCCGTTCGAGAGCGCTCGCGTTCCGATTCGATCGAGCGCCTTGAGGACGGGAGCATGGGCGCTGGACGGCGCGTTCACCTCGGGGGCGAGCCTCCGGAGCAGCGTCCGCTCCGCCGCGCTCCCCTGCACCAGGTCGAGCCCGGCCCGGCGAAGCCACGCCGCCGTCAGGAGCTGGATCGGCTCCTTGCTCCCTTTCTCCTCGCGCTTCCTGGCGAGCTCGGCGAGCGCTGCAGCGGCGCGCAGCTTCGCCACCTCCGCCGGGCGCTGCAGGGCGAGGGCGTCGGCCGCGTCCATGCCCTCCTTCGCCTCCAGCTCGAAGGCCCCCCTGGGCGCCTTCTCCCGCGACCGCCCTTCCGCGGGCAGCGTCGCGCGCAGCCAGAGTCGCGCCGCGCGGGCGACCGCGTCGCGATCCGAGGTCGCTCCCCCGAGCTCGGCGAGAACGAGGGCTGCCTCCTGACGCAGGTCCGGCGCCGCCAGGGCGCGCTCCACGTGAACCGCGGCGCGCTCCATCTCTCCACGGCCGAGGGCGCCGCGCGCCGCGCGCAGGGCAGCGTCTCCCTCGCGCTGCGCGGTGCTCTCCGGCACGAGGAGAGCAGCGGCGAGGAGGGCCAAGGCAGCGCCGGACGAGCGGCGCGGCGCCGGGGAGCGTCTGGAAAGCGGGATCGAACGCATGCCACCATTAGATCCGCGCCGCGCCATCTGCGAACATCTATCCATGCGACGGCGCGATTGCAGCGAACGAGGACCTGGCACCGGAGCGCTCCGGACTTGCTCGGCCGCCCTTGCGGGACTGCTCCTGATGACGGGCTGCCGCGGCGCGGGTGCCGTGGCCGGAGCCCTCCCGGGGGCCTCGACGATCGGGCTCAGCCCCGTCCATCTGCGGCTCGACCCGGAGAGCCTGGCGGCCACGGGCGCACGGGGTGAGGCGCGCCTGGTGGAGACGCCCGACCAGCGTTCGGTGCGGCTCGAGGACGCCGTCGCGGACCTCGCCTCCGCGGACGTGATTTTCCTCGGAGAGCTCCATGACAACACGGAGGGGCACGCCGTCCAGCTGGCGCTCACCCGCGCCATCGCCGACGCTCGGGGATCCCTCATCCTCTCGATGGAGATGCTCGAGCGCGACGTACAGCGCCGCCTCGATCTCTACCTCGACGGCGTCCTCAGCGAAGAGGAGTTCCTCGTGGGCACGCGGCAATGGGGCAACTACGCGCAGCACTACCGAGGCGCCGTGGAGCTCGCCAGGGAGCGCGGGTTCCGCGTGGTCGCGGGCAACGTCTACCGCCCCATCGCCTCACGCGTGGCTCGCAAGGGACTGGCGGCGGGGATCGGTGACCCCTGGGCAGCCCGGACCGTCGACGTATCAGATGGCGAGTACAAGCGGCGGTTCCTTGAGATCATGTCCCAGGGCCACGGCGGCGCGGGCGGGGCCGACACCGACGCGGCCTTCCTGGAGCGGGTCTTCGCGGCGCAGTGCATCAAGGACGACACCATGGCCGAGAGCATCGCTCTCGCCCTGGCCGACGCGGGCGAGCCCGCGCCGGTCGTCGTGCACTGGAACGGTCGCTTCCACAGCGACTTCGGTCTCGGCACGGTCGAACGCCTGCGACGGCGCGTGCCCGGCCTCAACATCGCCGTCGTCTCCATGATCGCGACGGAGGACATCGATCGCGATCTCATCGGGGACGAGGTGGACCAGGGACACTACGTGATCCTTGTCCCCCCCGAGCCGGACGGCGATTGAGCCCCGGTCCTCGCCGGAGCACCGGACGTCACTCCACGTGGAGTCCGCTGGCGACGATCTTCGCGTTCCCCGCGTCGTCGAGGCTCAGCGTCCCGGTGACGACGACGTCGCTGAGGTGCGTGATCCCGTGGAACCCGCCGAGGTCTGCGCTCACGAGCTTGCCCTCCTGACGGAACTCCACCAGCGCGCAGGCCTTCGCGATGTCCTCGGGGGGGATGCAGCAGAAGTCCCAGGGCGTGGGGCACTGATCGCCCTCGATCTCGTCGCAGGAGAGCAGTGCGTGGTCGTAGAGGCTCAGCACGGCCTTGCCGGAGACCGGGGCGAACTCCTGCACGTCGCCGCGGACCGTGACCGTCGCGCCGTCCTCGAGTCCGCGGAGCGCGGAGACCTCGATCGCTCCCTCGGGCGCGGCGTCCAGGTAGTAGGCGTCGAGGGGATGAGGGCCGGCCGGGGCGACCGGAGCCGCGCTCTTCGTCTCTCCACCGCAGGAGGTCACGAGCGCCAGAAGGGCCGCGGGAGCTAGGAGTGTCTTCATGATTCGTTTCATTGGACTCAGGACTCCGAAAGACCGGCCACGACCGGCATGCGCAGCACGCGCCACGCCGCCGGGGCGACCCCGAGGAATCCGAGGAGGAGGACGCCGGCGATGCCGACGGTGATCGAGACGGCGTCCAGCCGGAGCGCGAAGGCGCTCATGGCCAGACTGAAGGAGGTGCCGGCGAGGGCGACGCGAGCGATCGCGACCCCGATCAGCCCGCCCGCCGCCGCGAGGAGCACGGACTCCTCGGTCAGGGAGCGGGCCAGCGCGGCGCCGGAGTAGCCCATGGCGCGGAGCACCGCGAGCTCACGGATACGGTCCTGGACCGCTGCATTGAGCGTGTTCGCGCCGCTGAAGAGCGCCGCTGCGGCGATCATCACCGCGAGGGCCCAGGCGAGGCCCTGGATCGGTGCGAAGTACGCGGTGAGGGTGCGGTAGTAGTCCGCGGCGCTCGAGACGATCAACGCGAGGTCCTGCCGGCTCGTGACGAAGTACTCGAGCTCACTCAGGTCGGCGTCCTCCAGCGCGACGAAGACCACGGAGTCGTCGTCCCGCTGCGCCATTCCTCGGAGCGGGCCGATCTGCGTCCAGACCTCCGCCTCCAGGGTCGTCCCTGGCGCTTCGAACTGCCCGACGACGACGAGTTCCTGACCCTCGAGCTCGAGCGTGGAGCCGATCCGAAGAGCCCCTTCCGGCGCGCCCATCTGGGCGCCAGCGAGCCGCCCGACGATGACCTCGCCCGGTCCGGGCAGTTCGCCCGCCGTCAGGGTCACGGACTCGTGCACGACCCACGCGGTGTCCGTGACGCCCCGAACGAAACCGGGGTACGGGGCTCCGTCGATGCGGAGCGTGCTCCCCATGTGGATCTCCGGCGAGACCGCGATCACGCCAGGAAGGCCCCGGGCAAGGGTCGCGGTCGTCGTCGGGATCGCCGAGCGGACGATGTCGCCCTCCGAGGCGCGCGACAGCAGCAGCGCCACGTCTTCACGCGCGGCGCCGGAGAACGTCGTCTCGAGACCGCGCACGAAGGACGCGGTGCCCACGAGGAGAGCCGTGACGAGTGCGCTCGCGGCGATCGTGAGCGCCGTCCGAAGCGGACGACGCCCGAGGTTGCGAACGGCGTAGTCGAAGGGGAGGTGCCGCATCAGGACCGAAGGCTCCGGACGATGGGCAGGCGCGCCGAACGGATCGCCGGCGCGAGACCAGCCACGACCCCGACGATCGCGGCCACCAGGATCCCCCGGGCCGCGAGGTCCGGAGACGTGGCGAAGGCCACCGAAACGCCCTCGGTCCCGATGGTGAGGTGGGTGAAGTGGAGCAGCGCGTAGGCCCCGCCGATGCCGACGGCGGCCCCGAGGACCGCGAGCGCCACCGCCTCCACGACGACGAGAGAGGCCACGCGGGCCTCGCCGAAGCCGAGGGTTCGCAGGACGCCGAACTCCTTCACCCGCTCCTGGACCGACATGAAGACCGTGTTCGCAACCAGCGAGAGCACCACGGCCACACAGGCGAGACCGAGCCACCGCCCGAAGCGCAGGATGGTCCCGAGGTCCTTGGTCGCCCGCTCGAGGAACGCGACCTGGGGCCGCGTGTCGGTGGGCTCCTCCGCCGTCGCGAAGAGCGCGTCGATCTCCGCCGCGATCTCACGGGCCCGCGAGGGATCGTCGACCTTCACCTCGAACTGCGTGACCGAGCCGTCCTTCGGCATCGGCATCGAGTACCGCAGGAAATCGAGGTGGGTGAGGATCAGGCTCTCCTCGGGCCCCTCCGTCGAGGTGAAGATCCCCGCGACCTTCACGTCGATGCCGCCGAAGGGGAAGCTCTGGCCGACGCGAAGTCCCTTGCGCTCGGCGAAGTCGATCCCCACCAGCGCCGCGTCGTCCTCCGCAACGAAGCGTCCGAGGTCGCCGTCCACCACGGTCAGGTTGCGACTCTCGAGCATCCGCTCGACGGGAGCGCCCTGGAAGGTGACCAGATCGACGCTGGCCCGACAGTTGTTCAGGAAGACCTGGACGGGGAGGACGGACTCCACGCCCCTCACATCCTCGATCCGCGACGTGTAGACGTCGGGGAGATTGGAGGTCTGGGGGCAGTAGCGGTTCTTCCGGTAGACGACGAGCGTACGCGCGGCGTCCGCGCCGCTCATGGCCTGGTCGAGGCCGAGGGAGAGGCTCTCGACCATCACGAAGAGCAGGAGCGCGCTCCCGATCCCGCCGATCGAGAGCAGCGTGCGTCCCGGCCGTCGGGTCAGGTTCTTGAGGACGAGTTTCAGGAGCTTCAAAGCGCGCCCTCCGTCTCGAGGAGCTTCCCCTTGTCGAGGCGCAGGATCCGCGTCCCGAAGCCGGCTGCGCGCGGATCGTGCGTGACCATGACCACGGTCTTGCCTCGCTCACCGTTCAGGCGGCGCAAGAGGTGCAGGATCCCGTCGGCGGACTCGGCGTCGAGGTTCCCCGTCGGCTCGTCCGCCACGATCAGGGGCGGATCGGCCACGATCGCCCGCGCGATCGCCACCCGCTGCTCCTGGCCTCCCGAGAGCTGCTTGGGCAGGTGGGTCGCGCGATCCGAGAGACCGACGGCCTCGAGCGCGAGGCTGACCCGCGCGTGCCGCTCCTTGCGAGAGAGCGGCAGGAGCCAGAGAGGCAGCTCCACGTTCTCGTAGGCGGTCAGGACAGGTACGAGGTTCGCCTGCTGGAAGACGTAGCCCACGTGGTCCGCGCGCCACCGGGCGAGCCGGCGGTTCGAGGCGGAAGTGAGCTCGAGCTCCCCCACGGAGACCGTCCCCTCATCCGCTCTGTCGATCCCCGCGAGGAGGTTGAGGAGCGTCGTCTTCCCGCTCCCGGATGGCCCGAGGAGGACGAGGTACTCCCCCGCGCCGATGTCCAGATCGACCTGATGCAGCGGCACGACCTCGTGCTCGCCCTTCACGAATCGGCGGGTCACCCCGCGCAGCGTCGCGAAGCTCATCGCGCACCTCCCAGGACTCGAAGCCGGTCACCGTCGAGCAGAGCCCCGCGCCCGCTGTCGACGAGCTTGTCGGTGAGGTTCAGGCCAGCGAGGACCTCCACGATATCCCCGTGCGTGGCACCGAGCTCGACCGGGCGAAGCTCTGCGCGCGCGCCGGGTCCGACGACCCAGACAGCGCCCGCGTCGACGAGGCGCGCGGGGATCATGACCGGGCTCGCCTCCGCCGCGGCGGCGGAGCTCGCTCCGGCGTCGGAGCCCTCGCTCCCGAAGAACCGCACCTGCGCGAGCATCTCCGGCCGCGCGAGCCCATCGGGATCGAGGATCCGAACCTGGACCTCGAGCGTGACCTTGGAGAGGTTCGCCTTCTGCACGACGCGGATCACCTCGCCTTCGTAGGGCTGACGCCGCCGGGCCTCGCACTCGATCTCGGCGCGCTGCCCCACGAAGATCCGCCCCACCTCGGGCTGCGGGACGTCCACGCGGACGCGCAGCTGCTCGGGGTCGAAGAGCGAGCAGACCTCGTGCCCCGCGAGGCTGAGCGAGAGGACCATCCCCGGAAGGGTCAGGCGCTCCAGGACCACGCCATCGACTGGCGAGCGGACCTCCATCCTGGCGAGCCGTAGCTCCGCGTCCTCGAGCGTCGCTCGCGCCTTGCGCACCTCGGCCTCGGTGTGGCTCACCTGGGCCTCCGCCACGTCCACCTCGAGGCGGTCATCGAGCCGTAGCTCGAAGTCCCGCTCGGCCCGGGCGCGCCTGGCGTCCGTCTCCAGAACGCGCGCGTCGGCCACGGCGGCCTCTGCGCGCAGACCCGCGAGCCGGGCGCGGGCTTCCTCCAGCTTCCCCTCCGCGAGCTCCACCTGCCGGACGCCGTTGGCCCCGGTCCGCTCGAGCTCACGCTGGACCTCGAGCTCGTCCGCGGCGAGCCGTACCCGCGACTCCCCCTCGAGGACCGCGGCCGCCCTCTGCGAGGCCGCCGCGTCCGCGCCACCGTGAGCCGCGCGAGCCGCATCACGCGCCTCCGTCACGGCCAGCGCCTCATCGAGCCGCTCGCGCGCGATGTCGCGGCGCGCGACGGCCTGCGCGCGCTCGGCCTCCCGGATCCCGAGCTCCGCGACCGCCGAGTCCCGTGCGATGCGCGCTTCGTCGTCGACGAGCCGCGCAACGACCTGCCCCGCGGTCACCCGATCCGACTCCTGGACCAGGAGCTCCTCGACGATCCCGCCCGCGAGAGCCGTGACGTGGAGGGGGAAGGGGTCGGGCTCGATCCACCCCGAGGCCTGGACGGCGACGGCCGCCGATCCGAGCGACGCGGACTGCTCGGCGCTCGGCCGGACCGGCCGCAAGACGGTCACCTCGTGAACCGAACGGAAGAGATCCGTGAGCGTCGACGCCAGCACGGCCGCGAAGCCCAGCAGGAGCGCGAGCGGAACGACGATGCGCAGCTTGCTCCGCTTCGGAGGCTGCAGAGACGCCTCTGGCCGCGCGAGCGCGGAGAGATCCACGTCGGGTTGCACCTGGCTCATCGCTGCACCTCCACCGCGAGAGCGGTCGCCCCTGGACCGCCCGGCCGCGGTCCTGCGAACCGGCGCGCTTCGAGCGCAGCGCGAGCGCGCTCGGCGCATGCAGCAACGTGGGCTTCGATCGCCATCCGGCGGCGCTCGTGCGCGTCGACCCACGGAGCCAGCGGACCGCCGGTGCGGAAGCCGGCGCGCGCGGCCTCCC
>CBFIJG010000015.1:0-14013 GCA_965662915.1 Planctomycetota bacterium
CGGCGGCCGCGCCGGGGACCTCGAGGGCCGCGGGGCCGCTGGCAGGCGCGCTCGCGCCGTAGCCTCCGGGCCGGCCGGTCAGGCGCTTCGAGGCCTCGTCGATGAACAGGTCCAGAGCGGTCTGCATCTCGAGCACCTGGTCCCGGGAGAGGGCGATCGCCTTCGAGCCACCCTGGGAGTGCAGCTCGTGGCCGAGGAGGCGCGAAACGAGCTTGAGCTGCGCCAGGTGGCGCTCGAGGTGGGTTCCGTGCTTGTGCTGTGAATTCATCGTGCGTGTCCCGCCGCTCGGGCGTGGGTCCCTCGAGGTGTGGAGCCGGCGGGAATCTCCGAGGGAGGCCGGCCCCTGAGCGCGGCACCCGTGCGGGGGCGCCGATCCGCCCGGCGGCGGTCGAGCCGGGGGCGGGACGGCCCTGTGTACCGACCTGGGACGCCTCGAACAAAGGAAAAGGCGCGCGGGCCCGACCGGTGAAGGGGTAGCGTCGGCGGCCATGAAGTCCCCGCGCGAGCGTCCGGGCGGCACGGCGCCGCGGTCCCCCGGTGAAGCGCTGCCCTTCGGACACCTCGGCGGGGTCCCCGAACCGGCGGTCGAACCGCCGGCCGACGAGGAGCAGCCCGAGGAGGTCGACGCGTCCTCGAGCGGCCCCGCGCCGCTGCCCGAGCCGACGGAGCGCTTCGGGCCCGACGGGCGCGTGATCGGCTGGAAGGGATTCACCCTGTCGCGGTTCCAGCTGCAGGCGGTGGACGCGATCCGGGGCGGCCGCAACGTCCTGGTCTCGGCGCCCACGGGCGCGGGCAAGACCCTCGTCGCCGAATACGCGATCGAGGACGCGGTCCGCTCGGGGCGGCGCTGCATCTACACCGCCCCCATCAAGGCGCTCTCCAACCAGAAGTACCGGGACTTCCAGAACGACCCGACGATCGACGTCGGGCTCATGACAGGCGACGTCACGATCAACAAGGAGGCGCCGATCCTGATCATGACCACGGAGATCCTCCGCAACGCGATCTTCGAGAGCCCGCAGCTGCTCCACGACGTGGCCTACGTCATCTTCGACGAGGTCCACTATCTCGACGACCGGGAGCGCGGGACGGTCTGGGAGGAGAGCCTCATCTTCCTCCCGTCGACCACACGCATCATCTCGCTCTCGGCCACCGTCGCGAACGTCGAGGAGCTGGGGGCCTGGATGCGCGAGATCCGCCCGCAGGACCTGGACGTGATCGTCGACGAGAAGCGACCGGTGCCGCTGTCCCACTGGGTGCACTGCGCCGGCCACGGAACCTTCGACGCGTGGAACGCCGGGCGTATCCGCAAGATCGAGCAGAAGCGCGCCTCCGAGGAGGAGGCGCGCGGAGGAGGCCGGCGGGCGCGCAGGCCGCGGAGACGCGGGCGCGGGCGCGAGAGGGGCGGGCGGCGCTTCGAACCGCCGGATCCCGGACCGCTCTTCGACGAGCTCGAGGAGAAGGGCCTCCTCCCCGCCCTCGTCTTCTCCTTCTCCCGCAAGGACTGCGAGCGCCTCGCGCTGCGGAACGAGCAGCGCCAGCTGCTCGACCCCGCGGAACAGCGTCAGATGGCGGAGCTCCAGGAGGAGCTCGTGGAGCTCTTCCAGCTGAGCCGCGGGCACCTGCGGGGCGAGGTCTTCCGCCTGGCGCGCTCGGGCGTGGCCTACCACCACGCGGGCATGCTCCCCATCTACAAGGAGGTGGTCGAGCGGATGTTCACGCGGGGGCTCCTGAAGATGCTCTTCACCACGGAGACCTTCGCTCTCGGCATCAACATGCCTGCGCGGGCCGTCGTCTTCGCCGGTCTCCGCAAGTTCGACGGGGTCAGCTTCGACTTCCTGCGGACCCGCGACTACATGCAGATGGCGGGCCGCGCCGGGCGCCAGGGCATCGACGACAAGGGCTTCGTCTACCAGCTCGTCCCGGGACCGGAGCTCGTGGAAGCTCCGGTGGAGCGCTGGATCAAGGGCAAGCCGGAGGCCGTGACGAGCCGCTTCCGGATGAACTACTCCACCCTCCTTCACCTCGTGAAGCGCATCGGCCGGGAGCGCGTCCACGAGGCGTGGGAGAAGAGCTTCGCCGCGTACCAGACGCGCGAGAAGAACAAGAAGGCGCGCGAGCGCCAGCGACGGGACCAGCAGCGGCGGGTCAACCGCCACCTGGACCTCCTCGAGGAGCTGGGTTACCTCGACGGGGACCTGGTGACCGGGAAGGGCGAGATCGCGCGCCGCCTCGGCGGCTACGAGATCCAGGTCACGGAGCTGCTGTTCCGCGGTTCGCTCGAGACCCTCCCGCCGCGCGCCCTGGCGATGGTCTTCGTGGCCATGATCCACGAGGAGCGCCGCGCCGCCCAGCGTCCGTGGGTCCCCGCGTCGATGTTCGGCGGCACCAGGCGTCACATCGACAGCGTCATGGGCGAGCTCCTCCAGGCGGAGGCGCGCCACGGGATCGACCCCCCGATGAAGCGGCCCGACTGGGGGCTCACCCCGGCGACCCTCGCCTGGTGCGGCGGGATCTCGATGGAGGATCTCCAGGAGGAGCTCGCGGTCAATCCGGGCGACGTCTGCCGGGTCTTCCGGATGGCGATCCAGCTGATGCGCAACGTCCGCAGGTCCATCGATCGGGACTGGGACATCGTCGACCACCTCGACGACGCCATCGAGAGCCTGAACCGCGACGAGATCGACGCCCGGAGGCAGCTGGAGCTCGGCTGAAGCCACCGTCTCCACGTGAGGCACCGATGAGTGGATCAGAAGTCTCCCCATTCCTCGGTTGCCCGCTGGATGCGGCACTCTAGGCACCTGTCGGCAGGGCGTTTGCGTCCCCGGCGACTCGCCGCTAACGTGATTCGCCGATCCGGCCCGCGCATCCCCCCCCAGCGCGACGCCGCGCCCCCGCTCCGCCCCCAGCGGACCGGGCCGCCCTGCAGGATCCTCCACCCCCGGCATTCGAGACGGCCCGAGACGCCGCCCCACGTTCACGCCCATGCTCACGAGCCTCGTCCTCGCGGCCAGCGCCGCGATCATCAGCCCGTCCGCATCCGCGACCACCCCGTCCACGGTTCCCGTCGCAGCCGCCGTCGACGCGTCGTCGGCGGTCTCCTTCAAGACCAAGGACAAGCTGATCCTGAAGGGCTCCTACTTCGCCCCGAAGAAGAGCAAGTCCAAGTCGAAGGCCGCGCCGGCGGCGCTCCTGATCCACGACGCGGGCAGCGACCGCTCGGAGCTCGAGTCGGTCGCCGGCTACCTCCAGAAGCGCGGCTTCGCCGTGCTCGTCGTCGACCTGCGCGGCCACGGCGAGAGCGCCGAGAAGGACGGCACCTTCGAGAAGGCCAGCGAGGAGGATCAGGAGACCATGTGGAGCCTGAGCTCCCGTGACATCGACGCCGCCGCCGAGTTCCTCGTGGACCAGGAGGGCGTGCACTCCACCAACCTCTCCCTCGTGGGCTTCGGCGCAGGCGCTTCGCTCGCCGTCAGGCGGGCCGCGAACGACGACAACGTCCGCGCGCTCGTCCTCGTGAATCCGACGCGCGAGAACTTCGGCTACAACCTCGTCAACGGGGTCTCCGAACTCGGGGGACTCCCGACCCTCCTCATGGCGCCGAAGGACCGGCGCGACGACGCGCGTCGCCTCCAGACCGCCGCCCACGAGGAGAACGAAGGGCTCGAGTACGTCGAGATCTCGAACCTCAAGTCGGAGGCCGCCGAGGTCCTCGCCGACAAGCGCCTCAACGCCAGCCTCGGCAAGTGGCTGCGCGACCAGGCGATGCCCAAGAAGTGATCGCCGGGACAGCCCGGCTCGCACGAGAAGACCCCCGCGCGCCCCTGTCCGGCGCGCGGGGGTCTTCTCGTTGCAGGGTCCCGCCGGCTCGAGCCGCGTCCGCTGCGCTCAGCTCGTCTCGAGGGCGTGCGCGCGCAGATCCTCGAGGCGCACCACCTCGAGGCAGCTGCTGTGGCACGCGGCGAGGCGGACCTGCGGCGCGCAGCCCGCTTCCAGGGCCTCACGCCATCGAAGAGCGCAGAGGCACCAGCAGTCGCCGGGCTGGAGACCGGGGAAGCTGAACTCGGGGCGCGGCGTCGAGAGATCGTTGCCACGCGAGCGGCTGAACTCGAGGAACTCCGCGGTGACCCGCGCGCAGACGGTGTGGCTGCCGAGATCGTCCGGGCCCGTGCGGCAGGCGCCGTCACGGAAGAAGCCGGTCATGGGATCGGTGCAGCAGACCTCGAGGGCCTCGCCGAGGACGTTGAGCTCCTGGCGCTGGATCATCGGTGTGTTCGGGTCGGCGGATTGGAGGCTGTCGACGCCGGCGGAGGCCGCCGGACGCCGCGAGGTTACGAGCCCGCGCGCTCCTCGCCAGGCTGATCCGCGGTTCCGGGAAGGAGTCTGCGGACCGCGCGCTCCGCGCACGCCGACGATCTCCCATCCCGGGAGCCGGTCTCCGCGCGCGAGCGCAGGAACGTCCTGACGCAGGGCTCCCTCGACCCCGGGCTGCCGCTCGGCTCGACGGCGAGCCTCCCCCTCGGCCCCTCCGGCCGAGGCGGGCCGGGCACCCCGCCCCGCCGCCCGTCCGTCGGCGGGCGGGAATCGAATGGAATCCCGTGGACCGTCACCTCGGTGCTTTGGGATCGTGTCGTTCTCCAGAGGGGATTCATGGCACACGAGGGGAACGAGGAGGTCCGCGAGCCGAGCGCCGCGGAACTGGCCGGGTTGTTCGACGAGGCGTCGGGCGGCGCGTCCGACGCGTACGCGACGGAGCCGCTCGGCGGCGCACCGCTCGCCCCCGCCCCCTCCGGCGCGCCGCGCACGTTCGAGGACTACCCGGGCGGCGGCTGTTTCGTGCCCGAGGAGGCGATGTTCGCCCCGGCCGCCCCCAGCGCCGAGCCCGGGCCGATGCCCGACATCGACGCGGCCATGGACGAGCTCCTCGCCGCGGTCTCGGCGACGTGGGGCTTCTCCGAGCTCCGCCCTGCCCAGGAGGAGGCCATGCGCGCCTCCCTCGCCGCGCGCGACGTCCTGGTGATCATGCCCACCGGCGGCGGCAAGTCCCTCTGCTACCAGGCCCCCGCTCTGATCCGCCCCGGGCTGACGCTGGTGATCAGTCCGCTCATCGCCCTGATGAAGGACCAGCTCGACGGGCTGCTGGCGAACGGCGTTCGGGCCGCCATGCTCTCCAGCGCTCTCGAGGCCGACGAGCGGTCCGCCGTCCGAGGGGCGCTCGCGAGGGGCGAACTCGATCTGCTGTTCGTCTCGCCCGAGCGCCTCGCGGCGGAGGGCTTCATCGACGAGCTCGCGCGCTCGGGCTTGACCTCGATCGCCGTGGACGAGGCCCACTGCATCAGTCATTGGGGTCACGACTTCCGCCCCGACTACCGGGCCATCGGAACCCTGCGCGCGCGCCGCCCCGACGTCCCGATCATCGCCCTCACGGCGACGGCGACCCCGCGGGTCCGAGAGGACATCGAGGAGGCTCTCAGCCTCGTCGATCCGGTGCGAGTGGTCGGAGACTTCGACCGGCCGAACCTGACGTACCGCGTCGTGCCCCGCCTGGATCTCGAAGGCCAGGTGATGAAGGTCGTCGAGCGTCACCCCGGCCAGGCAGGAATCGTTTACTGCATCCGCCGCAAGGACACCGAGAGCCTCGCCTCGACCCTCGCGCGCCGGGGCGTCCGGGCCATGCCCTACCACGCGGGTCTCGACCCCGCCCAGCGCACCGCGGTCCAGGAGGCCTTCCTCAACGAGGGCATCGACGTGGTCGTGGCGACCGTCGCCTTCGGTATGGGGATCGACCGCCCCGACGTGCGCTTCGTCGTCCACGCCAGCCTCCCGAAAGGCGTCGAGCAGTACAGCCAGGAGACCGGCCGCGCGGGCCGTGACGGCCTGCCCTCCGAGTGCCTGCTCCTCTACAGCGGGTCCGACTTCCAGGGCTGGAAGGGGATCATGGAGCGCAGCGCCCAGGAGGCCGAGGCCGCGGGCGCCGACGGCGCCATGGACGAGCTCGGCGGGAGCCTCAAGCGCCTCGGCGAGCTCTGGGGATTCGCGAACGGCGGCCTCTGCCGGCACAAGTTCCTCGTCGAGTACTTCGGCGGCTCCTACGAGCAGGCCGCCGACGGCTGCGGGGCCTGCGACGTTTGCCTCGGTGAACTGACGACCGTGGACGAGAGCGAGGTCATCGCAAAGAAGATCCTGTCGTGCATCGTCCGGTGCGACCAGCGCTACGGCGCCGGGCACGTGACCGACGTGCTCCGCGGCGCCAACACGGAGCGAATTCGCAGCCGTCGGCACGACGAGCTGACCACCTACGGGCTGATGAAGGGGCACCCCGCCTCCGAGATCCGGGCCTGGATCGATCAGCTGGTGGGCCTCGGGCACGTGGGCGTGGCGTCCGGGAACTACCCGACCCTGCACCTCACCCAGAGCGGCGTCGAGGTGATGAAGGGCGAGCGCGAGGTGACGCTGCTCCTGCCGAAGGCGCCGAAGCGCTCCACGAAGCGTCGCGGCGGGTCGCTGGCCGCCGTCGCGCAGGAGGAGTCCCTGGAGGTGGACGAGGCGCTCTTCGAGAAGCTCCGTGCGCTCCGCAAGGGGATGGCCACCGAGCGCGGCGTCCCTCCCTACATCCTCTTCAACGATCGGTCCCTCGCGCACATGGCGGCGCACCGGCCCACCACCGACGCGGAGTTCCTGGAGATCAAGGGCGTCGGCGAGAAGAAGGCCAAGGACCTGGGCGAGGACTTCATGTCGGTCATCCGCGATCACATCGCGGAGGACTGAGCCGGAGCCTCAGTCGGTCCCGGGCGCGGCCCGGCGCCCCTCGATGCCCTCGCAGCGAACGCCGCTGCGCTCGAGGAGCTCGGCGGTCACGCCACGTCCCGGCACGGGGACCCCGTTCACGTGCGTGGCGGCGCAGCCGCAGGAGGGCGAGCGCTCCTTGAGGAAGGCGCGCTGGATCCCACGCGCACGGCACCGCTCGAGCGCCCTCTCCGCCCCGGCGCGGAAGGCCTCCGTGACGTCGTCGCCGTGGATCGAAACGACCCGGCCCGCGCCGTCGAGCACGTCCGCCGCGGAAGCCGTGAGGTTCGCCGCGGGTCGCGGTGTGGAGAGGCCACCGCTCTCCTCGGGGCAGAACGGCACGGGCTCGAGGCCGTCGCGCGCGAGCTGCGCCTCGAGCGCCTGGTCGCGGTTGTCCCCGCCCTTGTAGGTGCAGGCGCGGCCCAGGAGACAGGCGCTCACGAGCACGGGCTCCGGGGCCGCGCGCGGTACGGTCGAGGAGTGCTCGGGCGGGCTGTCCATTTCGAAGAACATGACACGTCGGTCCCGATCAGGGGAAGCGCAGGACGTCGCGGCGATCCACAACAGATCGGCGGCGGGGTCGGACGACGCAGGGGGTGGCCTGGTAGGGGCTCCGCTCACGCGGATGCACGGGCCGTCCCCGAACGAATCAGAGGAACCAACATGCTGTTGAGGGTCATCAGCGCCGCCTTCCTGGCGGCCCAACTGGGCGGAGCAAGTGCCGCCGCACCGTCCATCGCCACCACCACGTCGCCCGCCGGGTCCGGCGAGAAGTCCCTGGCGGTCGCGCATTGGGACGGGATCGAGGTCTCCCCGGGCGCGGAGATCCCGGGCCTCGAGGAGCAGGCGCGCCAGTCCATCGAGCGCTGGCGCACCTTCGCCGAGCGTCGCGGCTACCGCGTCGACCTCGATGAGGCCCAGCGCGTCCTGCTGGTGTCCGACAGCGAGCGCTTCCAGAACGTGAGCCGCAGCCTCGCCATCGTCGAGAGCGTCCTCGAGCGCACGAGCGCCTTCACGGGCCCCCGGAAGACCCCGGTCACCATCCTCCGCGCCGCGGAGGAGGACGACGCGAGCACCGCGCGCGTCGCCGCGGACGGGCTGGGCTTCGGCGGGCACGTCTTCGTCTACGTGGAGACCGGGAGCCTTCGTGAGCGCCGCGCGGTCGACGCGCGCCTCGCAGAGGCCGTCGTGCGCGCCGAGCTCACGGTCCACGCGCCCTTCCTCTCGGAGTGGATGGCCGACGGGATCGCCAGCGCGATCGCGAACGAGGCCACCGAGCGCGGCATCGTCCGCGGCGAGGTCGAGTCCTTCCGGAGCGTTCAGTCGAGCGTCTCGAAGATCGCTCGCAAGCGCGATCGGCGCAGCGTCGACCTGTTCGAGATCAGCGGCGTCGAGGTCGGCGAGGAGACCGCGCCCCGCGAGGCCGAGGCGATGGCGATCGTCGCGCACCTCCGCAAGCATCACGAGGCCGCGTTCCCCGAGCTCGTGGTCGAGCTCGGCACGAACGAGCCCGCCCAGGGTCGCGCGAAGTACCGCGACGAGGAGGACGCGCTGCGCCGTCACTGCGGCCTCGGCGCACTCGAGGAGATCGAGCTGGCCCTCCGCAAGGGTCGCGCCTACCGCAAGCGCTGAGCTCGCTCCCCGGGGGGAGCTCGTGATCACACGGGGAGCCCGGCCGTCGAGGGGACGGCCGGGCTCCCCTCGTATCGGTCCCGCTCGCGACGACGCCGTGGCGCTCGGAGCAGGGCCCGAACTCTCCTCGCGAGCGCCGGGGCGACGGCCGCGGCTCCCATCAGGTCGTGGAGACCCGAGGCCCCCGACGGGACCTCGCGAAGAATCGAGGCGCGATCGGGAACACGCGAGGGCCGCGCCGATCCCGTCGGCATCTCACGGCGGAGAGGTGGACGAGTCTCGGAAAGAGGCCTCGCGCGCGGGTACAACGGGGCCATGGCCCTGCGAAACGCGCTTCCCCTGATCGCCGTCCTGCTCTTCTCCGCGCCCGCCGGGGGCGCGATCCAGGAAGACGCGCCGCGGCCGCTCAACGTCCTCTGGCTGACCGTCGAGGACATGAGCCCCTGGATCGGGCCCTACGGCGACACGACCGTTCCGACGCCGCGGCTCGACGCCTTCGCCGCCGAGTCGCTGCGCTACGACAACGCCTTCGCGTCCTCCCCCGTCTGCGCGCCCGCGCGGACGGCGATCCTGATGGGGATCGAGCCTCAGCGCATGGGCGCCATGCACATGCGGGTGCGATCGCGCTCGAAGGCGGCCGGGGACGAGGCGTACGCCGGGATCCCGCTCTACGAGGCGGTGCCCCCGGCCTTCGCCGAGCCCTTCCCACGAACCCTTCGCCGCGCGGGCTGGTACGCCACGAACCACGCCAAGACGGACTACCAGTTCAAGGCGCCCGCCGACACCTGGGACGCTTCCTCGGGGAAGGCGCAGTACACGAACCGGCCGGACGGGGCGCCCTTCTTCGCCGTCTACAACCACGCGGGTACGCACGAGTCCCAGGCCTTCCCGACCGCGAAGCGCCGCCCGCCGGGGGTGTCGCTCGAGGACGTACCGGTCCCCCCCATCTATCCGGACACGCCCGCCGTGCGCGACGCGATGAAGCGTACCTACGACAACATCGCCGCGATGGACCGCTGGTTCGGCGCGCAGCTCGACCGGCTGGAGGAGAGCGGGCTCGCGGACAGCACGGTGGTCTTCTTCTTCTCGGACCACGGCGTCGGGCTCCCACGCGGCAAGCGCTCCCTCTACGGAACGGGGACGCGCGTCCCGCTCCTCGTCCGGTTCCCCGAGGGCCGGTGGCCCGCTGGCCTCGGCCCGGGCACATCCACCGAGCGGCTCGTCAGCTTCGTCGACTTCGGACCGACCGTCCTCAGCCTCGCCGGGATCGAGTCGGACCGGCGCCTCGACGGTCGCGCGTTCCTCGGCGAGTACGAGGCCGCGCCGCGGGACGTGGTGTTCTTCCACGCGGACCGCTTCGACGCGGCGCGAGATCGAGCGCGCGGCGCGACGGACGGCCGTTACCTGGTGATCCACAACCTCCTGCCCGAGGTCCCGCACCTCATCCCGAACGCGTACCGGGAGCGCCTGCCGATGACCGCCGAGCTCTACGCGCTCCGGGACGGAGGAGCCCGGAGCTGGACGAGGACGCCAGCGCAGTGGCAGGTGGGATCCACGCGGCGGCCCGGGGTCGAGTGGTACGACTCCCTCCGTGATCCGTGGGAGGTGCGGAACCTAGCGGGAGAGCAAGACCTCCCCGGCGACGGGACCGAACGGCTGTCCTGGCTCGGCGCCTTGCTCACCGCGCGCGGCCTCGACGGCGCGGTCGACCTCGGGCTGATCGACGACGAGGCCGCGATGGTCGCCGAGCACCTCTGGCCGCCGGACGGCGCCCAGCCGACGACGGCCGCGCCCGTGCTCGGAGCGGACGGCCGCCTCTCCTGCGCGACGGAGGGTGGACTCATCGCTGTCAGGATCGACGGTGTGTGGCGACCGTACGACGGCGCGCCCCTCCCTCGCGACGCGGAGCTGGAGACGCGCGCGCACCGCGTGGGCTTCCAGCCCTCCGCCGTGGTCACGCTCGGCCCCTGAGAGACGGGCTGCTCGACCCTCGTGCACGGAACTCCTGAGCGCGGGCTGCAGCCGCCATCCGGAGGGGGGCCCCAGGGCGCTCCGCGGCACGGCACGGGCGACGCGTGGCCACCAGAGGGCCGGAACGAGAGGTGCGGCCATCGGTGCCGCGAGAAGTTCACTGCCGCGTTCCAACGGCGCGGTCATGACCGCGACTCCGGGCCGCGTGGCACGTCGTCGTGGCCTCGCCGGCGCGACCGCGTGCACGGCCACGCCAGGCCGAGCAGGCATGCGCGTTCCCACCGGGCCCTGCAGCGATGCCGGCGTTCGGGCGCCGACCGGCGCGGGCCGCCGGGCTCCTCGCGCGGTGGAGACCAACCCGCCCTCGCCCCGTGGGAAGGCGGCGGAAAGGCCATGCCCGGATTTGAGGTGCCAGCGCGCCGCCGATCGGGACAATGGCCGCCATGCGCGCCCTCACCCTCGACGTCAACGGGGACCGGCTGGAGACCGCCGCTCCCGACCACTGGACGCTCCTCGAAGTGCTCCGCTACAAGCTCGGCCTGACCGGCTCCAAGCAGGGCTGTGACAAGGGCGACTGCGGCGCGTGCACCGTGCTCGTGGACGGCGCTCCCGTTCTCGCCTGCCTGACCCTCGCCGCCGAGGCCCAGGGCAAGGAGGTGACGACCATCGAGGGGCTCCGGCCGCTCCACCTCGCGTCCGGCGGCAGCGGCGTCGACCCGGTCCAGGACGCCTTCGACCGCTGCGGCGCGCTGCAGTGCGGCTTCTGCCAGCCAGGCATGATGCTGTCCGCGCGGGCGCTGCTCGCCGAGGATCCGAACCCGAGCCGCGAAGCCATCCAGAAGGCGCTCTCCGGGAACCTCTGCCGCTGCACCGGCTACACCCAGATCATCGAAGCGGTCGAGACCGCGCTGGCGGAGCGCACCGGGTCCGAAACCCCGCGCCCCGCCTGGACCGACGACCACGATCACGTCCGCGAAGGGAGCCTCTGAGGCCGCCCCCCCGGAATCGACGAACGACCATGGCTGCACGCGACATCCACGGGCCCGAGGCCCCCTGGGACGACTTCAAGGTCGTCGGCAAGAGCCACCGCAAGATCGACGGGATGGCGAAGGCCACCGGCGAGGCCGTCTACGCGGACGACATCCAGCTCCCCGGGATGCTCCACGCGAAGACGCTCCGGAGCCCCCACGCCCACGCCCGGATCGTCTCCATCGACACGAGCCGCGCCGAGGCGCTCCCCGGCGTGCGCGCGGTGATCACGGGCAAGGACCTGCCGATCCAGTACGGCGTCATCCCGTGGACCCCGGACGAGACCGCGCTGGCCGTGGACAAGGTCCGCTTCATCGGCGACGAGGTGGCGGCCGTGGCCGCCGTGGACGAGGACACGGCCAACGCGGCCCTCGAGCTCATCGACGTCGAGTACGAGCAGCTCCACGCCTACATGGATCCGCGCGAGGCCCTCGAGCGGGACGAGCCCCAGATCCACGCCAACCGCAAGAACAACAACGTCTCCAAGCACGTCCAGCTGGAGTTCGGCGACGTCGAGGGCGCCCGCGAAGGCGCGGACCTCGTGGTGAACGGCCACTACGAGTTCCACGGCTCGACCCACACGGCCATCGAGCCGCACTGCGCCGTGGCTCGCGTGTCCCCCGAGGGCATCCTCACGCTCTGGAGCGCGACCCAGATCTCCCACTACGTCCACCGCGCCCTCGCGCGCGTGCTGGAGTGGGAGCCCCAGAAGATCCGCGTCATCCAGCCCTGCCTCGGCGGCGCCTTCGGCGGCAAGTCGGACCCCTTCAGCCTCGAGTTCTGCGTCGCCAAGCTGAGCCAGATCACCGGTCGGCCCGTGAAGATGCTCTGGACGCGCGAGGAGGTCTTCTACGCCCACCGCGGCCGCCACCCCATGTCGCTCGACTACACGACGAGCGCCACCGAGGACGGCAAGATCACCGGCGTCGACGCGAGGATCCTGATCGACGGCGGCTCGTACAGCTCCTTCGGCCTCGTCACCACCTACTACTCCGGCCAGCTGCTCACCGGCCCGTACGACTTCCCGTCGTACCGCTACGACTCCACGCGCGTCTTCACCAACAAGCCACCCTGCGGTCCGAAGCGAGGCCATGGCTCCGTCCAGCCGCGCTTCGCCTTCGAGTGCCAGCTCGACGAGGTGGCGGAGCAGCTCGGCATCGACCCCATCGAGATCCGCCGCAAGAACTTCCACGGCGAGCACACGAAGACGGTCAACGGCCAGCGCATCACCTCCAGCGGCTTCATGGAGTGCCTGGAGAAGGTCGAGCGCGGCTCGGACTGGAGGGCCCGTCATCGCCAGCTGCCCACCGGCCAGGGTCTCGGCGTCGCCGGCTCGATGTACATCTCGGGCACCAACTACCCGATCTACCCGAACGACATGCCCCAGGCGGGCATCCAGCTCAAGGTCGACCGCTCCGGCCTCGTGACCGTCTTCAGCGGCGCGAACGACATCGGGCAGGGCTCGAACTCGGTCGTGCGCTACATCGTCGCCGAGGAGCTCGGGATGGACGTCGAGCACGTGCGCGTCATCGCCGCCGACTCGGACCTCTGCCCGGTCGACCTCGGCGCGTACTCGAGCCGCGTCACCTTCATGGTCGGCAACGCCACGATCGACGCCGCGCGCAAGCTGCGCAAGAAGGTCGTGACCGCCGTCGCCGAGGCCTGGGAGGTCGAGGAGCGGCGCGTGCGACTCATCGAGGGCCGCGTCATCGACCTCGAGGACGTCGAGCACGTCCTGAGCACGCGCGAGGCCTTCGAGATCGCGGAGGCGCGCTTCGACACCCTCGGCGCGACGGGCTCCTACAACACCCCCACCCTCGGCGGCGATTACCGCGGCGGCACGATCGGCGCGAGCCCGGCGTACTCCTTCACGGCCCACATCGTGGAGGCTCACGTCGACGAGGAGACCGGCCGGATCACCGTCCCGAAGGTGTGGTGCGCCCACGATTGCGGCCGCGCCCTCAACCCGCGCCTGGTGGCCGGCCAGATCGAGGGTTCGGTCTACATGGGCATCGCCGAGGCGCTGCTCGAGGATCACAAGGTCAACCGCTTCGGGCTGCACTCGGGGCCGTCGCTCCTGGACTACCGGATCCCGACGGCCATCGACACGCCCGAGATCGAGGCCTACATCGTCGAGAGCCTCGACCCCGAGGGGCCCTACGGCGCCAAGGAGGCCGGCGAGGGTCCGCTGCACTCCGCGATCCCGGCGCTCGCCAACGCGATCCACGACGCCGTCGGCATCCGTCTCCGCGAGCTGCCCTTCACCCCGGCGAAGGTCCTCGCGGCCCTGCGCGAGAAGCGCGAGCGCGAAGCCGCCGGCGGCGCCGCGGCGAAGGCCATGGATCGCGCGACGGAGGTGCTCTGATGCTGCGTCTTCCCGGATTCAAGCTCGAGGAGCCCACGGACGTGTCGCGCGCGACGGCGCTCCTCGCGGAGCACGGCGAGAAGGCCATGGTCGTGGCCGGCGGGACCGATCTGTGGCCGAACATGAAGCACGGCCTCTTCGAGCCCGAGGTCGTCGTCAGTCTCAACCACATCGAGGCCCTCAAGGACATCCGCGTGGAGTCGGACGGCACGCTGGTCATCGGCGCGACC
>CBFIJG010000015.1:14023-56681 GCA_965662915.1 Planctomycetota bacterium
ACCGTGACGCTCTCCGACATGGCCGCCGACGAGCGCGTCCAGGCCCACGCACCCGCCCTCGCCCAGGCGGCCTCCCTCGTCGCCGGCCCGCAGCTGCGCGCCATGGGGACCGCGGGCGGCAACGTCATGCTGGACACGCGCTGCCAGTGGTACAACCAGACCCACTTCTGGCGGAAGTCCCTGGGCTACTGCCTGAAGAAGGACGGCACGGTCTGCCACGTGGTCGCCGGCGGCCGCAAGTGCGTCGCGGCTGCGTCCAACGACACCGCGCCGGTGCTGATGACCCTCGGCGCCACCCTTTGCTTCGAGTCCGCCAAGGGTTCTCGCGAGGTCCCCGTCGACGAGCTCTGGAAGGCCGACGGCATCTGGAACAAGAAGGCAGAGAAGGGCGAGATCCTCACCGAGATCCGCGTCGCCGCTCAGGCCACGGGTCACCGCGGCGCCTACGGCAAGCTCCGCGATCGTGGCTCGATCGACTACCCCCTGTTCGGGTGCGCGGTGCGACTGGACCTCGACGACGCGGGCGCCGTCGAGAGCGCTGACATCGTGTGCGTCGCGCTCGTGGCGCGCCCCCTGCGCATCAAGCGCGTGAGCGACGTCCTGATCGGGACCAGGCCGGGCAGCCCCGAGTTCGAGGCCGCCGCCCGCGAGGCGGCCGACCTCGCGCACTCGCAGGCCAAGCCCATGGACAACATCCCGGGGGACGCGCTCTACCGGCGCGAGATGATCCCCGTCTACGTCCGCCGCACCATCCTCGCGGCCGGCGCAGGCGAGGGCCCGGTCCACCACGTCTGAGCCGTGGAGACGATCGCGGAGCTGATCCGCCGCCACGCGCGCCCCGGCCGCGTGGAGTGGATCGGGCTCCGCCCCGCGCGACGCGAGGAGGTCCTCTCCGTCGAGGAAGCCTTGGCGGATGACGCAGGCCTCGTCGGTGATCGCGGCCGACACGGGCCGCGGGCGGTCACCCTGATCCAGTGGGAGCACCTCGCCGTCATCGGCGGCCTCGTCGACACGCCGCCGGTCGACCCGGCCCTGCTCCGGCGCAACATCGCGGTCTCGGGCATCAACCTCCTCGGACTGAAGGGGCGCGAGATCCGCGTCGGCGAGGCGCTCCTGCGCGTGACCGGCCCCTGCGCTCCGTGCAGCCGGATGGAGGAAGCACTCGGTGAAGGTGGCTACGCGGCCGTTCGCGGCCATGGTGGCGTCACCGCGGAGGTCGTCGCGGGCGGCTCGATACGCCTCGAGGACGCGGTCATGCCCGCGGACTCCATCGACGAGCGCTGATCCAGAAGAGGCGCCGACCGGGCGAGGTCGTTCGTCCTTCCGGCGCCTTGATGGCGTCCAGGCGCGCGTCGAGGCCGCGAGCCCACGGAGAAGACAGAGGGCCGCGCACCTCGGTGCGCGGCCCTCGCATGATCCGAAGGACCCCGCGCCGCGTCAGGGGACGACCTGGATGCCCTGGGGCGCCGTCGAGGCCGCGGCGCCGAAGCCGGCGACCCATTTCCAGGCAGAGAAGTGCATCGTCGTACCGGCGATGCTCGTCAGTGCTCCTGCGGGGAAGTCCAGGCGCGCCTGCGCGCGCCCGAAGGCGTCGAGGAATCCGGCGTTGCCCGTGAACGGAGCGCCCCCCGCCCAGGACTCGGTGAAGTCGAAGAAGCGGTCGCGTACGAGGGGCATCGAGACGCCCGCGAAGATCGCGGAGGGCGCGGTGCCCGAGACCGAGCCGAGGATCCGGTACGGCGAGGCCACCGCGTTGACGCCGAGGTCCACGATGATCGGCAGCTCGGTCGGCTCGCTGATCCGGATGTCCTCGAGGCCGAGGTGGAGCTCCTCGGGGGCCACCGAGCTCAGCCGCAGCGGCGGATACATCTCAACGGGGCGCACCCCGTCGTCGACGACCACCACGTACTCCGCCTCGCCGGTCAGCTGCGTGGCCTGGAAGTCGAAGGTGAAGGTCCCGTCCCCGTTGTCCACGAGGTCTTCCACCGTGACGATGCCTCCCTGGCCCGACTTCGCGTTCACGCCGATGGGGAGCCCCCCGGTGGTGATCGCGTTGCCGTCGATGTCGCGCAGGCGCACCGTCACGCTGGAGCGTGAGACGCCGTCCGCACGCAGGCGCGGCATGGTCTGGGAGACCTCGGTCTTCACATGGTCGGGACGGCCGGCCTGGCCCGCGCGCCAGGCGTCGTAGAGCTGGCGGAGCTCCGCCACGGGCTCGGGGCCCTGGGCGTTGCTGACGACGTTCAGCTCCATGTAGTAGTCACCGCCAACGCACGAGCCGTTGTTGCCGGTGCAGGCCACGGCGTCCACGTCGCCGTGGCGCGCGATCACCATGTAGGCGTTGTACGACGCGTAGTTGAAGTTCGGCGGCGGCGATCCGCACGTCGTCGCGCCTCCGGTGGTGCAGGAGCAGCGGCCATCACCGCCCGCGTCGCGCGCGGCCTCCATGGCGGCCATCATCTTCTCGCCGAGGTCGCCCTGGGTCCCGAGGAAGGCCGCCTCGCAGTCGTCGACGACGTTCGCCCCGGTGAGGATGTTGCCCTGGATCGCGTAGTCGTAGGGACCTACCTGACCGATGACGCCGCCCGCGTAGTCGAAGTTGCTCGTCCCGCTGTGTGTCACGGGGGGGCCGTTGAAGCCGACGATCCCGAACTGCCGCAGGTGGAGGCGGTTCGCGTCGAGCGTCGCGAGGACGCCGAAGATGTCGGCCGGCGTCGCACCCTCACGGACCGCGGTCGCGAAGATGCGCTGCTTGTTCCGGCCCCCGGGGTCCACGAACGACTGGGACGCCGCTGCAGCCACGCCGACGCGCACGACGGGAACGTAGTCCGAGATGTCGAAGTTGGCGATGCACGTCGACGTGCCCACCGCCACCTCGCCGGTGACGCGGTTGAGGACGACGATCGACCAGGTGGCGCTCGCAGGCGCGACGAGGGCGAGTCCGAGGGTGCAGGCGAGGGCCGCGCGGCCGGCCGTGCGCATTGAGCGGAACCAGGATCGAATCAACATCGCGAGTGGGATCGGGGCCTCGGTGAGCCGGGTTGGACGCTTCAAGAGTCCCCCTTCACGCGCGCGCGGTCAAGGTGGGTCCCGCTGCCGCGCCCCGGAGGCCGCCTGGAGGGCGTCTCGCAGCGCGACGCGCTCCTCAGTCCTCGTCCGGCTGCATCTCCAGCACGCGGACGCGGTGGAGATGGGTCGACGTGGCGTAGGTCGCGATTCCGAGGGGATGAGAGGGCTCGACGTCGACCCGCAGCCCCACTTCGCGGCCCTCGAGCGACGTGGAGAGGAACGGCTCGCCGTCGACGCGGACCCGCACGTCCGTCTCCGTCACCTCGATCTCGACCTCGTGGCGCTTGCCATTCGGGAAGTGACGCAGGGTCTTCGTGGCGTTGCGTGACGCGTCGAGCCCGTCGAGGGAGGAGAGCCCTGAGACCATGCCTCCCCAGCCGCCGAGGACGAGCGTGAGGTGGTCGTCCGACACCGGGAAGGTCACGCCGAGGAAGAAGTCCGCACCGTAGAGCCGCGTGGCCTCGACAGAGAGGCGGTACGGCACCGTCGGCAGCGCGCCACGGAAAGTCATCCCGGCAAGGGCCGCCGTCTGCGGGATGACGACGCCGTCCTCGAGAACCTCGTACTCATCGGACTCCCCGTAGACGCCGAGCTCCCAGCTCGACAGATCGGCGCCGTCGTACAGCTGGCGCCAATCAGCGTTCTGCGCCCCCTCAGGCCGCGTTTCGCCGATCTGCGCGCTCGCGGGTGTCACTCCCGGAGCCCGCGCTCCGTCCAGGCCCTCGTCGGCGTCCGGGGACGCGCAGCACGCCGCGGAGAAGAGAAGCGCGCCGGCGAGGCCGAGTCGCAGAATGGCGCCCGCTCGCGCCTCACCCCGGGCGACGTCGTCACGATCGAGACGCTGTCTCCGCCGCCTCGAATCGGGGCGCGGGGCGCTCGATCCCCCCCCTGTCACCCCCCTCCGAAGACCACCTCTGGACTCCACCTGATCCTTGCGAAGAGAACTGTTCCTGCCCGGCTTCCAACGCCCCTGGGCTCGGCTAGTGTCCATCGGGCCCCTGGGCCTTGATTGCCCGAACTGCAAATACTCTCGCATGCCGTCACCGGGACCGTCCCGGACCTCCACCACACCATGACAACGGTCGTCGTCACCAAGAAGGGCGGAATCGCCTGCATCGCCGCGGACACCCTCGCCACCTACGGCGACATGCGGGAGTCAGCGGACCTGATCGCGAACAGCGACAAGCTCGTCCGCATCGGCGACGCCTGGGTCGCCCCAACGGGTCCGGCGTCCGCCCAGCTGGTGCTGAAGCACTTCATCTCCACCTACGAGGAGCTCCCCTGCCTCGAGGACACCGACGGGATCTTCGACTTCCTGAACGTCCTCCAGCGCGCCCTGCGCGAGGAGTACTTCGTTCAAGGGAAAGAGGACTCCACCGACGACTTCGAGTCCATGCGGATGGAGCTCCTGATCGCCTCCCCGGGTGGCCTCTTCGGCGCCTATCCGCAGCGCTCGGTCCAGGAGTACACGCGCTACTACGCGTTCGGATCCGGGGCCGAGTACGCCATGGGCGCCATGCACGCGGCCTTCGAGACCGCGGTCAGCGCCGAGGAGCTCGCCCGGATCGGCGTGGAGACCGCCGCGCACTTCGACGTGGCGACCGGGCTCCCCCTGACCCTTCGGACCATCCCGCTGAAGGAGAACGAGGCGGCACCCGGCCTCTTCGCCGAGCAGATCGCCCCGCGCCGCCCTCTCCTGGACCCCGCGCCCGCGGCGGCTCCGGCCCTCGACCGTCCCCCGGCCGGGAACCAGGGCGGCCAGTAGAGCTCAGGCGCCGTCCTCGAGGATCTCGACGCGCCTTCGCCGTGGATCCACGACGCGGCGGCGGAAGTCCCCCACGCTCTCGATCGTCAGTCGGAGAGCGCGCCCCTCGCCCTCGACCTTCACGACCTGGCCGAGGTGCCGGCCGTCCACCCGGACCCAGTCACCGCGCTGGAACGGTGCATCGCTCGGCGGCGCGGCCTCGACCGTCACCGGCGCGGCCGGCTCGGGATCTCCGTCCGCGGAGAGGCCCGCCCCGAACGCCGCGGGCCGGGCCGCCGCTCGCCGCGCGGGGAGTTGCTCTCGCCGCCAGGCCGCGGCGTCCTCGGTGTTGTCGCAGCCGAACCCCTCGGAGCCCTGGAACGGAAGGCCGAAGTGATCGGCCAGCAGCTCACGGCGCGGGCGATCCCCGCACTTCGCGAACTCCACCATGCCGAGCAGGGCCCTGAGGTCGTCATCGAGCTTCTCCCCGCTCCCGAGGAAGGCCGGGAGCTCCGCCGGGTCGAGGTCTCGCACGACGCGCAGGTCGCGGGTCTCGAACGAGCCCTCGGTCACACCGAGCACGTCCAGCCAGCGCAGCGCGATCCCCACGCGGTTGTCCCGGCGCTCCTTCACGAGCAGCTCCTGCCTGAGGTCCGCCTCGTCCATGATCTGGACGCGCTCCCCCCATCCGCGCAGCGTCTCGGCCACCATGACCACGTACTCGAGGGTGGGGTTCGCCCAGCGCACGAAGGTGTTCTGGATGGCGATGTCCTCGGCGAAGTAGACGAGCTCGCACCAGGACGGTTCGCCATCGCGGCCCGCGCGCCCGACCTCCTGGGTCCACGCCTCGAGCGTCCGCGGGAGCTGAGCGTGCAGCACGAAGCGGATGTCCGCCTTGTCGATCCCCATGCCGAAGGCGTTCGTCGCGAGCACCACCGCGTCCGGGGAGGACATGAAGCGCTCCTGCATCGAGCGCCGCTCCTCCGGCGAGAGCTTGCCGTGGTAGACCAGCGTGTTGACGCCGCGCCGTTGCAGCTCGTCGTGCATGCGCTCGAGGTCGCGGATGAGCGCGCCGTAGACGATGCCCGCGCCGCCGATCTCCTGGATCCGCGACGCCACGAGGTCGATCTTCTCCTCCTCGCTCGAGACCTCGCTGACCGCGAAGAACAGGTTCGAGCGCTCGATCCCGGTGCGGAGCACGAGGGGATCGACGAGCGCGAGGCGAGCCGCGATGTCCTCGGCCACCTCCGGCGTCGCCGTCGCGGTCAGGGCGATGGTGGGCACCGAGCCCAGTCGCGCTCGATAGGCCCCCAGGCGCGAGTAGTCGGGGCGGAAGTCGTGCCCCCACTGGCTGATGCAGTGGGCCTCATCGACCGCGAGACGGGACACCTCGAGCGAGGGCAGCGCCTCCTGGAAGTCCGGCTGACGGAAGCGCTCGGGCGTGATGAAGAGCAGATCGAACTCGCCACGCGCGGCGGCCTTCAGCCGCTCCTGACGCTCCCCCCCGCGCAGCGAGGAGTTCACGTAGGTGGCCCGCACGCCGCGGCGCCGGAGGGCGTCGACCTGGTCCTTCATCAGGGCGATCAGCGGGCTGACCACCAGGGTCAGCCCCTCGAGGAGCACGGCGGGAAGCTGATAACAGAGGGACTTGCCCGCCCCCGTCGGCATCGTCAGCAGCACGTCGCGCCCTGCGAGCACCGCGTCGATCGCTTCCCGCTGGCGGCCGCGGTAGCCGGGGATGCCGAAGGTCCCCTCCAGCACCTCCAGGGCCGCCGCGTCGTCGGCCCGCGGCGTCGCGGGCAGTCCGCCGGGTCGCGCCCGGTCCATCGCGCCGCTCTCCATGGCGGGGATTGTGCCCGCCGCGCCCGCCAGCGACAAAGGCAGCGACCGGTCAGCGAGAGGTACACCGCCCTGGCGCTCGAGCGCCTCCCGCTCCCGAACGGCCGCACGCGGGTCCCTGGATCTCGACGTACGCCTCACGCTCCTCGAGGATCCAGCGCCCTCGATCGAGGACGTCGAAGGCGAGTCCGCCGGGGAAGGGCCGCGCGGCCTCCCGGCGCGCTACCCTCCGGTACCGCCCCCGGCCCGAGCCAGCATGACCACTCCGCCCCAGAGCCCCCCGAGGAGCACCGAGACCGTGCTCTGCGTCCCCACGCCTTTGGAGTTCGACAGGCTCCAGCGCGTGGCTCCGGCCCTCCTGCAGGAGGGCCGTTGGCGTGCCGTCGCCGTCCTCGGTTTCGGGCCGGTCGCCGCCGCGGCGCGCGGCGCGCAGCTCATGGCGTCCCACGCCGGAGCCCCGTTCCTCCTGCTGGGGATCGCCGGCCGCTACGAGGACGGCCCGGCAGTCGGCGCAGCCGCTCGCTTCGGACGCGTGGCGATCGACGGTGTCGGCGCTGACGAAGGGGCCGCTCACCTCCTGCCGGGCGACATGGGTCTCCACCAGTGGCACGGCGACGGCTCGGCCGCTCCCGTCGAGCAGACCCTCGAGCTCGGGGGTCCGGACGGGGCGCTCGCGCTCCTCACCGTCTGCGCGGCCTCGGGGGATCCGGCGGCGGCCGCCCTTCGCAGAGCCCGTCACGGAGTCGCAGCAGAGGACATGGAGGGCTTCGGGCTGGCCCTCGCAGGACACCTCGCAGGTTGCCCTGTCGAGATCGTTCGCGGGATCTCGAACGAGGCCGGAGACCGCGACACGAGCCGCTGGCGCATCGACGACGCCCTCGCGGCGGCGGCCGCGCTGGCGGCAGAGAGCACCGTCTGAGGGCACGCCGGGCGCCCGAGGAACAGAACGCGCAGCGCGGCACCGAACAGGATCGCCGCAGGGTCTACCCTGTCGCCGCCGCGACGGCCACGACATGACGACCCGCATCCACCTCGGGCTCTCGACCTGCCCCAACGACACCTACCTGGCTCACGCGCTCCTGACGGGCGCGGTGGAGACGCCAGGGCTGACGCTCGACATCGAGCTCATGGACGTCCAGGAGCTCAACGAGCGCCTGGCGCGCGGCGACTTCGACGTCGCGAAGGCGAGCTATCACCTGGCCCTGCGCCACGCCGACAATCTCCTCGTGATGCCCACGGGTTCGGCGCTCGGCTTCGGGAACGGGCCGCTGCTCCTGGCCCGCGGCGAGCTCACGGGGACGCTGCCCAGCCCGGTGTCGCGCGTGCTCTGCCCCGGCGAGGACACGACCGCGACCCTGCTCTACCGGCTCTTCCACGCCCGCGGCGCGGCCCCCGAGCAGCGGGTCTTCTCCGAGATCATGCCCGCCCTCGAGGCCGGCGAGGCCGACTTCGGGGTGTGCATCCACGAGGGCCGCTTCACCTACGAGGAGAGCGGACTCATCTGCGTCGAGGATCTCGGTGCCTCCTGGGAAGCGGCGACGAGCTGCCCTCTCCCCCTCGGAGGCCTCTTCGCGCGGCGGAGCCTCGATGAGGCCGTGATCGACGCCGTCCAGAACGCGCTCTCATCCTCCATCCGCTACGCCGACGACCACCGCGACGAGACCCTCCCGACCATGCGCGCCCACGCGCAGGAGCTGGACGACAACGTCATCTGGTCCCACGTCGAGCTGTACGTGAACGGCTGGACGCGCCGCCTCGGCCCCGAGGGCCGTCGCGCGATCGCGCGGCTCGCCGAGCGAGCCGCCAGCGCCGGCATCCTCGCGCAGGGCCATGACCTCGAGGTCTTCGAGCCCTTCGCCGTGCGCCGGCTGTTCCACATGGTTCCCGCAGGCTCGGCGGGCGTGCTCGAGGCACTCGGAGAGGTGCGCCCCACCTCGCTCGAGGAAGAGGGCTTCGTCCACCTGTCCCAGGCCGAACAGCTGGAGGGGACGCTCGACGTCCACTTCGAGGGCGTCGACCGGGTCCTGCTCCTGGAGCTCGACCCCGAACAGGTGGCCGAGGACGTCCGCTTCGAGCCCTCTCGCGGGGGCGCGCTGTTCCCCCACCTGTTCCGGCCGATCGACCTCGCGAAGGACGTGATCGACCGGACGACCCTCTCGCGGGGGCCCGAAGGGCGCTTCCAGCTGCCCGAGGGCATCGCTGCCCGGGGCTGATCGCCGCATCGGCCCGCCTCCGACACGGGAAACGCGCGAGGGGCGCCCGACCGGAGATCGGGCGCCCCTCGCGGACGTCTTGGTGAGCGGGAGCCTCGGAGGCTCTCGCAGCAGGGCCTCAGCCCTGGGCGCCGCCGGCGTCGCGCAGCTCCAGCATCTCCTTGCGGAGCTCCTGGGCCAGCGCCTTGACCTCTTGCATCGACTTGCGAACGCGAGACGTCGCGGCCTTGTTGCCGGCCTCGGCCTTCTCGACGTCGTCGCTGCAGTCGCTGATCGCCTTCACGAGCGCTTCGTAGTTCTGGCTCATCGTGTTCTTTGGTCCTCGAGGGGGATGCCGGGGTTCGTCGGCCCGCGGGCAAGGGGGTCGGTGAAGCCCGCGGATAGCGGGGTGGTCAGGCCACCCACGGCCCTGAAGGGCCCTGGGCGCGCAATAGAGGACGACACAGAACGACGCCTGGATCAAGGCCCAACCGCGTTCTCGGGGCCGGGAAGGCCGCTCGGGCGAGGTCCACCCCGAGCACCAAATAGCCCCCTGAACGCCTTGAGGCGATAAGAAGAGGTGCATTTGAAAGCCATTAGGCGGCCCCATGCATCATCCGGTCCCACCCTGCCAGTTTCGGCGATCCCGGCGCGGATCGGGGCGGCCTTCGGTCGCGCTCAGCCCAGCGCCGAGAGGCTGGTCCCGCCCATCTTGAGCACCTCGCGGAACTCGGCAGCGGTCACGGGCTGCACCGAGAGTCGCTGGCCGCGCTGCACGACGGCCATGTCCTCCAGCTTCGCGTTCCCCTTCAGCGCCTCGATGGACACGTACTCCGGAAGCGCCGCGACGGCGCGGAGATCGACGCAGAACCAGCGAGGGTTCTCCTCGCTGGACTTCGGATCGAAGTGGCTGTCCTTCGGATCGAACTGCGAGGGGTCCGGATACCCCTCCGCCACCACCTCGGCCACGCCCGCGACGCCGGGGGGCTTGGTGTTCGAATGGTAGTAGAGGACGAGGTCCCCCACCTTCATGTCGTCCCGCATGGTGTTCCGCGCCTGGTAGTTGCGGACCCCGTCCCAGTGGGTCCGGCTGCCCTTGGCGGACACGAGGTCGTCGTAGCTGAATACGTCGGGCTCGGACTTCATGAGCCAGAAGGAGCGGCGCTTGGGCATGGCGGAGGCGGCTGTTGACTCTCGTGAGGGTTGGAGATGAGGAGACGTGGAGGGCCGATCAGAGGCGGCCGTCGTCGAACGCGCGGGTGGCGGCCGGAGCCCCCAGGATCTCCTTCAGGACGAAGGCCCGCTGCCAGGGCGTGAAGCGGCGCTCGAGTCGGTCGAGACCGCGGTCCGAGACGCTCGCGACGGAAGGGCTCGCCGGCCGGGCGGACGCACGCCGCATCGGGCCCCTCGGCCCGCGGTCGATCTCGACCTCGAGCTCGTCCTCGGTGGGCACGTCGGCGAGCGAGATCC
The DNA here is from genome assembly GCA_965662915.1 of Planctomycetota bacterium. GTDB lineage: Bacteria > Planctomycetota > UBA1135 > UBA1135 > Saltatorellus. Next base: position 24,338 of record CBFIJG010000015.1, read on the forward strand.
CGTCCACGAGATCCTGGCCCATGACGCTGTCGTCGAAGGGATCGCCGACGAGCTCACGTTCGCTCGGGCGGATCTCGTTCTCGGGTCGCTCGCCGAAGGAGGGCTCGGACAGCTCCTCACGAGGAAGCGGCAGCGGCGAGTCAGCCTCGATCTCGCGGACGACGTCCTCGAGGAGCGGCTCCTCCAGGGCCTCGACGTAGGGGTCTCCGCGGAGGATCTCCTCGAGGCTCCGCCCGCGGCCGGCGCGCTCGCCCGAGGGCCGCTTCTTGCGCTGCTGCCGCTCGAAGTCCGCGCGACGGCCCTGGGCCTGGTCGAGCACCCCGCGGATGATCGGCCAGATGACCACCACGAAGAGGACGACGTAACCGAGGAGGTCCCCGAGGGGGCTGTCGGGTCCGCCCTGCAGGGGCGGACCGGCGATCGCGAGAGCTCCGATCACGCGCCGGGCTCCTCCGTGGTGCCACCGGTCGGGTCGATCCCGCCGATGCTGCGACGCATCGTGGTGTCGGACTCGATGTTCTTGAGCCGGAGCATGTCCATCACGCCGAGGTTGCCGGAGCGCAGCGCCTCGGCCATCGCCAGCGGCACCTGGGCCTCGGCCGCGACGACCTTCGCGCGGTTCGCCTGGACGGAGGCGACGTGCTCCTGCTCCTCGGCCACCGCCATGGCCCGGCGCTTCTCCGCGAGGGCCTGGGCGACGCGCTTGTCGGCCTCGGCCTGGTCCGCCTGGAGGCGCGCACCGATGTTGTGGCCGATGTCCACGTCCGCGATGTCGATGGAGACGATCTCGAAGGCCGTACCTGCGTCGAGACCGCGATCGAGCACCGTCTTGGAGATGCTGTCCGGGTTCTCCAGAGCGAGCTGGTGAGTGTCCATCGAGCCGATGGTCGAGACGATGCCCTCACCCACCCGGGCGATGATCGTCTCCTCCCCGGCGCCGCCGACGAGGCGTGCGATGTTGGTACGGACGGTGACGCGGGCCTTGGCGAGGACCTGGATGCCGTCCTTCGCGACCGCGGCCACCTCGCTCTTGCCCTTCGCAGGATCCGGGCAGTCGATGACCTTGGGAGTGACGCTCGTGCGCACCGCGTCGAGGACGTCGCGGCCGGCCAGATCGATGCCCGTGGCCGTCTGGAAGTCGAGGCCCAGGCTCGCCTTGTCCGCGGAGATGATCGCGCTGACCACGCGCGGGACGTTGCCGCCCGCGAGGAGGTGCGCCTCCAGATCGTTCGACTGGATGCCGTCGATGCGCGCCTGCACGAGGTTGATGCGACCCTCGACGATCGTCGCCGGATTCACCTTCCGCAGGCTCATCGCGACCATGTCCAGTAGCCCGACGTTGGCGCCGGCGAGCACCGACTGGATGTAGAGCTTCGCGAACTTGAGGAAGACGACGAGGAACGCGAGCAGGAAGAGGACGAGGGCCACGAGCCCGACCGTCTTCAGGATGTCGCCGCCGTCCTCGGCGAGGAGGGCGAAGGGTGCGAGAGAGGGGTGGAGATTCATCGTGTGTGCGTCGTTGGTGGAGACGTCCGGGCGCGGCAACGCGCGCCCGGTCGAGAGAAGTGAGTGAGCCGCTTCAGGATCCGGAGCGCGCGACGATCACCCGATTGCCCGAGACCTCGACCACGACGACCTCGGTGCCTGCGTCGATGGACTCGCCGCGGCTCACGACGTCCACGCGTCGGCCGTCGATCCGGGCGATCCCGGCCGGTCGGAGCTGGGCCTCGACGACCCCGCGCGCGCCGGCCAGGCCCTCGTCACGGCGGTCGACGGCGCGGCCGTCCTCGAAGCTGAATCCACGCGCGGTGATCTTCCGCCCGAGGGGCGTGCGCGGGAACAGCTTGATCCCGAGGGTGAGGATGATGGGCACGGTGACGGCCGTGATCACGAGGAGCAGCGTGCCCGTGCCGGGATCCTCGTAGAACGCCATCCCGATCGAGGTCATCAAGGACAGCCCCGCGGCCATGCCGAGCACGCCCATGCTGGGGATGAACACCTCGGCCACCACGAGGGCCAGGCCGAGACCGAAGAGGAGGATGATCGTGGTCATGTTGCTCGTCGAGGCCTCGGCTCAGGAGGCCGCAGCCCCCGCGGAGTCGCCTGCGGAGGGTACCGCGCGCACGAGCAGACGCCCGGCGCTCACCTCGACCACCTCGATCGGGGTCCCGGCCTCGATGAGCCCGGACTCGGCGCGGGCCTCGTAGTCGGTCCCGGCCACATCTCCGTCGAGATCGACCTTGCCCACCGGGCGCAGCGAGGTGATGGCACGGCCCCGGGCGCCGGTGCGCGCCGCGCGCGCCCGGTCCGAGGAGCGCACCTCGGGCATCGCGTCGCCGGCCGTCCCGCCGCTGCCCGCCAGCACGAGCCGGCGCAGGACGGGGGTGTCGGGCAGATAGCGGGAGAGCGCCCAGATGCCCACGAGCGCGGCCGACGCGGTCGCGGCCAGCTCGAAGGAGGCGTCGAACAGGATCGTGCGATCCCAGGCGCTCGTCAGGGAGATGTCCTGACCGACCTGGGTCAGGAGGAGCCCGGCAATCAGACACACGGCGCCCACGGCCCCGGGCCAGATCATCCCCGGGACGAGGAACAGCTCGACGGCGACGAGGATGACGCCGAGGGCGGCGAGGACGATGTGGGGCACGTCCGCCACGCCCACCAGGTACTGCCCGGCGAACATCACCGTGAACGCGGCGAGGCTGAGGATCCCGGGGACCCCGAATCCCGGCACCTTCATCTCCACGTAGCCGAAGAAAAGCCCCAGGAAGAGGAACAGCAGGCGCATGTCCCAGAGTTTCGAGAGCCACTCCTCGGAGCGCGAGAACTCGAGCTCCTCCCAGGTCGCGCCCGCGAGTCCCTCCTTGGCGAGGACGTCGTCCACGGTCTCGGCGAGCGCGTCCGCGAAGCCGTACTCGATCGCCTCCGCGCCGGTGACCGTGAGCAGTTCCGTGTCGGGCACGACGGTCGCGATCCGCTCGGGCGCCTCCCCCCGCGCGTTGAGGTCGTCCCACTCCTGCCCGCTGATCAGCTCCTCGACGCCGTCGACGCGCACGCGGATCACCGCGGTCTCCATGTCGATCATCGCCTGGGACAGCAGCGGGTCGCGACCGTGCTCGTCCGCCCAGGCTCGGACCCAGGCCCGGTAGGCAGAGGCGAACTTCTCGGCCGCAGGCTCGACGCCCCGCGGCGTGATCTGGATCGCCGTGGCGGCTCCCATCGTGGCGCGGGTGCGCATGTAGAGGGAGCGGGTCGCGATCGCGATCCAGGTGCCGGCCGAGAGCGCCTGATCGTCCACGAAGCCGATGACCGGGAGCCCGGCGTCGACCTCTGCGTCGACCGCGGCCGCGAACTGCCGCATGCGGGTCAGCTCGCCGCCGGGCGTGTCGAAGGCCATCACCAGGACGGCGCCGTCCGCCTCCGCGCGACGTGCCGCTCGCTGGAACAGCGCCTGATGGCCGGCGTTGAGGCTGCCCTCGATCCGGACCACGTAGGCGTCGGGCGCGGGCGATCCAGCGGAGCGCTCGGCGGGTTCGAGGCCGCCCTGGCCGGCGGCGAGGGGCGCGGCGAGGAAGAACGCGAGGCCCAGGAGGGCGCGGAGGAGGTGCTGGATGGACATGGGGGTGCTGCGCGTCCGCGCATGCTACCGGGTCTCCATGGGAGACCAGGCCCGCGGAATCAACGCTGCATCCGCGGTACGCGGTCCGGCCCCCCCCATTCACCTCATCCGGGCGAAGCGCCGCAGGCCTCAGGCCCCACCCGGGCGGTCCTCTGCGAAGGCGAGGACGGTGGCGACGACCGAGGGGTCCTTGAGAATCCGCCGGTGCCCGAGCCCGTCCAGCTCCACCATCCTCGCCCCGGCCCAGTGCGAGGCGACGAAGCGGCCAGCCTCGATCGGGACGTCGGGATCGTCCCGCGAGTGGAGGACGAGCAGCTCCTGGTCGAGGGTCTCGACGAGCCGGCGGAACTCGAAGTCCTCGACCCGCTCGCCGAAGCGGCGCTCCATGAGCGCGATCATGTCGGGCAGGAGCTCGTCGTCCCCGGTGACGAGATCGAGGTAGTGGCCGAAGTAGACGAGCAGGTCGTCGGGCGGCGAGACGTACACGGCCCGCGTCGTCCTCCATCCGTCAGCGAGCAACAGGCTGGTCGCGAAGGACCCCATGGAATGGGCCACGACGAGGTCAGGACCTGCCCCCTCCACTTCGAGGAACTCGGCGGCGATCGAGCGGAGCGTGTCCCGCATCGTCGGGAGCGAGCAGGCACGACCGTCGCTGTCCCCGTGTCCCACGTGATCGAAGGCGACGACCCTGTATCCGGCGGCCCTCAAGGGTTCGACGAACCGTCCGAGCTGCGTGCCCCGCCCCTCCCAGCCGTGCACGAGCAAGGCGGTCCTCGTCCCGCCCTCCGCCGGGGCGAGCGTCGGAGCCCACAGGAAGCAGGCGATGCGCTTGTCCTTGTGCCGTACGGTCAGCAGCTCGGCGTCCGGGAGGATCGCCCTCTCCCACTCCGGCCGCGCGTGCCGGCGGGGCCTTGCGAAGAGCCGCGTCGCGAGCTTCGCGGCGGTCGGGCGGTGGACCGCTCGCAGGACGCGGAATCCAGCTCGCAGCGCGCGGAGCGCCACGGGGTCGGCGGCGCGCTGGCTCGCGGGGTGCGCGGTGACGGGCATCGCGCCGGAGTGTAGGGGCCGCGTAGGTGGGGTGGTGACCCGGAGACTGGTCTGTTAAAACCCTTGCGGACGGGAGTGGATCGGTGCTGGTGTGCCGCCCGGTCTTCAAAGCCGGCGAGGGCCTCGTGAACAGCGGGGCCGGTGGGTTCGATTCCCATGCACTCCCGCCACCCAACACCTTCGCGGCAGAGGCCTCACCCAGGACGAGGCCGAGGTGGACGCACGCGGAGCGATCCTCGACGCGAGGGAACGCGGCGCGCGGAGGAGCCCCCGGTCAGCCGCGCTGCAAGCGCGCGGCGAGGCGCTCCAGGAGCGCTTCGAGCCGGGCCGGCCGATGGTCGCCCATGTGCCCGATCCTGACGCAGCTCGTCTTCAGCTCGCCGTACCCCGCGCCGATCCGGAAGCCGTCGTCCGCCATCCCGGTGAGCAGGTCCGGGACGCTCCGTCCATCGACCTCGAGGGCCGTCACGGCCGGCGAGGTCGCGACCCCGTCGGCGCCGAAGACACGGACGCCCTCCGTCTCCGCCGCGAAACGCCGGGTCCGGGCGGACATCGCAGCGTGACGCGCGAAGCGCCGTTCCCAACCCGTGGCCGCCGGAGGTCCGTCGGGGTCGAGCCGCGCCTCCAGCTCCCCGTCCGCGATGGCGGACAGCTGGGCCTCCAGGGCCCGGAGCAGCGGGATGGTCGGGGTCATCGGGGGCTTGCGTGCGCGGTGGGTCTCCACGATGCGCCGCGCGTCCAGGAAGTAGGAGCCGCCCTTGGGCGCCGCCTCCAGCATCGCGCGGGAGACGGCGAAGAGTCCGAGCCCCGGCGGCAGCGCCAGGGCCTTCTGCGTACCCGCGAGCGCGAGGTCGATCCCGTTGCGCCCGACGTCGAGCGGGCCGGCCCCGAGGAGCGTGACGGCGTCCACCAGCAGCCACGCGCCCCGTCGAGCCTCCGGGGTGAGGAGGGCACCGATCTCGGACGGCGCGGTGAGCACGCCGGAGGAGGTCTCGCTCGCGCACACCGTCACGGCGTCGAAGGGCTCGCCGGCGCCGAGCCGCTCGCGCGCCGCCTGGAGGTCCGCTCCGGTTCCGAGGGGCGTCTCGACGACCTCGACCTCCTTCCCGAGCGCGCGCGCCACCTCGGCGAAGCGCCGTGAGAAGGAGCCGTTCACGACGCAGAGCACGCGCGGCCCGACCGCCCGCAGGCCGAGCTCCATCAGGCCCGTGGCCGTCACGGAATGAACGGCGACCTCGTGGTCCTCCTCCGCCCCGAAGAGCGCGCGGAGCCCCGGGTCCAGCGAGGCGATGGTCGCCTCCATCTCCGCGGTGCGATGGCCGATCATCGGACGCGCGAGCTCCGCGAGGATCTCCGCCCGCACCTCGGTCGGCCCGGGGATCCAGAGCTCGGGGCGCCCGCTCATCGCGCCATCGCGTCCGCGTGGGGCCCGTTCTCCAGCTCGAGCCGCTCGTCCGCCGTGAGGAGGTGCTCGAGGGTCCGCGTGAGGTCCAGCTCCCGGACCACCTCGTCCGCCGCGGCGGCCACCGCGGGCCGCTCCACGACCCCGGCGAAGCACACGAAGCGCGCGAGGACGGAGCGCGCCTCGAGGTCCGTGGCGCCGTCCCCCACCAGCGCGGCGCGACCGTCCGGCGCAGCGGCGCGCACGACCTCGGGCTTGCCGCCGCTGCGCGCGAGGGGCGACTCACGCTCGAAGTCGACGTAGTTCCCCTCGCCATCGAGCTGCACTCCGACCGCGTGGACGCGCTCTGCGGCGATCCCGAGCCGCTCGGCGAGAGGCAGGATCGCGGGACGGAGCCCGCCGGACACGATGTGAACCTCCTTGCCGAGAGCGTGGAGCGCGGCGACGGTCTCGCGAGCCCCCGGGACCTCGGTGGCGACGTAGCGCTCCGCGATCTCCGCGAGGTCGGCCGCCGACGGACGGGTGGCGTCCAGTCGCTCACCGAAGACGCGCTCCAGAGGCAGATCCCCGGCCATGGCCGCGTCGGTCAGTTCGCGCACCCGCGCCCTGGCCGCCTCCGGGAGACGCGACGTCAGCTCGTCGATGCCCTCGATCGTCGACAGGGTCGAGTCGCAGTCGAAGAAGATCGTCCCGAAGGGCGGGGCGTCGCGATCGCTGAAGGGCTCCATGGCCAGCGCAGCCTCACGACCGTCGACGCCGGGGGCAAGCCCCGAGCGCCTCGGGATCATCGATCGATCCCGATCCCCTTGCGATCCGCGACGACGTAGCCGAAGTCGTGCATGACCGTCTGCAGGCTGGCGCGCTCGCCTCCGAGGCGCGCCAGGAGGACGATGATCGCGCCGAAGGCCGTGAGGGCGAGGGCGCCCAGGGCGCGCCCGAGGCGCTTCCGCGCCCGCTCCCTCCGCGCGAGCCTCGTCCTGGCCTCCCGGTCGAAACCGGCCTCGAGGGTCGTCCTGGGGACCAGGCGCCCGGTCCTGGCACGAACGAGATGCTCGGCAGGGCGGTGATTGGGCGTGACGGTTCCGTCTGTCTCGACGGACTGGTTGGCTTCGATCGGCATGGCTGGGGGGGCACGGGGAGCCCCTGAGGCTCCCCTTGGATCGGCTGTCGCGCGCGATCGACTGGCCATCCGGAGGCCATTTCCGGCGGATGGAACGCCCTCGCGCCTCGACCGGGACATGCCTCGCGAAGAGAATGGTCCGCCATGCGATTCGCAGACCAACACATCGTCGTCACCGGCGGCACCCGAGGCATCGGACGCGCTGTTTCGCTCGCGTTCCTCGCCGAAGGGGGCCACGTGCACGCCACCTACAGGGGCAACACCGAGGCCGCGGAGGCCCTCAAGGACGCCGCGGGCCCCCACGGCGAGCGCCTCCACCTCGCCGCCTTCGACGCGGCCGATCACGAGGCCGCGGCCGCTTTCTGGGGCGGGCTCGAGGAGACGCCGGTGTCGGTGCTCGTGGCGAACTCCGGGATTCGCCGGGACGGGATCCTCGCCACGATGTCGCCCGACGACTGGGACGACGTCCTGCGCGCCAACCTCACCGGGGGGTACGTGATGGCGAAGTTCGCCGTGCAGAACATGATGCGGCAGCGCTACGGCCGGATCCTCTTCACGACGTCGCCGGCCGGTCGCTTCGGTTTCGAGGGCCAGGGCAACTACTCGGCGTCGAAGGCCGGACAGGTCGGCCTCATGCGCTCGCTCTGCAAGGAGGTCGCCAAGCGGAAGATCACGGTCAACTGCGTCTCCCCGGGGTTCATCGCGACCGAACTGCTCGACGACCTCCCTGACGCGCTCCGGGACGGCTACCGCAAGAGCGTCCCGGCGAAGCGCTTCGGGACGCCGGACGAGGTCGCCTCAGCGGTCCTCTACCTCGCGTCCGCCGAGGCGTCTTACATCACCGGCGCGACCCTCGACGTCACCGGAGGACTCTGAGCCATGGCGTCCCCCATCCTCGACAGGCCGGTCACCGACTTCATCCCCCACCGCCCGCCGTTCCTCTTCGTCGACCGCGTCGTCGAGCACGACGGCGACGAGCTGACCGCCGAGTGGGACGTGCCCGAGGACCTCTTCGCCTTCGAGGGCCACTTCCCTGGCGAGCCGGTGCTCCCGGGAGTGCTGATCTCCGAGTTCTGCTTCCAGGCGGGCGCGGTGCTCATCTACGCGACGAGCCAGGACGACCAGGACGCGCCGGGCGTCCCCGTGCTGACGCGCATCACGGACGCCCGGTTCCGGCGCATCGTGCGCCCTGGCACGACCCTTCGGGCCCGCGTGCGCATCACGGAGCGCCTCGCCAACGCCCGCTACGTCGACGCGCAGGTGACCACGGCGGACGGCGCGAAGGTCACGCGGCTCTCCTGCGTGCTCGCTGTTGCGCCGCCCGAGGGGGACCCGGCGTGACCGGCGGCGGTTGGCTGGGCCTCGCGGGACGCGAGGTCCTCGTGACGGGGCTCAAGAACCGCAAGAGCGTCGCCTGGCACGTCGCCTCCCAGCTCCGCGAGGCGGGCGCGCGACCCGTCTTCGTCGTGCGCACCGAGGAGCGGCTGGAGAGCGCCGCGAAGCTGATCGGCGACGACCCCGCCTACGTCTGCGACGTGAAGGACGACGAGGCCGTGGCGCGGCTCGGCGCCGTCGTTGCCGAGAAACACCCCGGCCTCGCGGGCTTCGTCCATTCCATCGCCTTCGCGAACTACTCCGACGGATGGAAGCCCTTCCACGAGACGCGCAAGGACGACTTCCTCGAGGCAGCAGGGGTCTCCGCCTTCTCCCTCGTAGCGCTCGCCAGGGCCCTGCGCCCCGCGCTCGCACCCGACGCCTCCGTGGTGGCGATCTCGATCTCCTCGACCACGATGGCCGCGGAGAACTACGGATACATGGCGCCGATCAAGGCGGCCCTCGACTCGGCGATCGTCTTCCTCGCGAAGTCCTTCAGCGCGGAGAACGAGGTGCGCTTCAACGGCGTCCGCGCGGGCCTGCTCAAGACGAGCTCCTCCGCGGGGATCCCCGGGTACGTGGACTCCTGGCTCCACGCGGAGAAGGCCACCTTCCGCGGCCGCGGTCTCGACACCGCGGAGGTCGCCTCGACCGTCCTCTTCCTGCTCTCTCCGCGCTCCAGCGGGATCAACGGCCAGGGCGTCGTGGTCGACGCGGGCATGGGGTCGAACTACTTCGACGCTCGCCTGATGTAGCGGAGCGGGGCCGAGGCCTCCGGTCCGGCCCCGATCCGGAGCCGCTCAGCGCGGCTGCGCCTGAGGCTCTCCCGCCACGCCCTCGCCGTCGGGCACGGTGAACTCCCGGAGCACGGGCGTGGCGTACCAGCGCGCGAGCTCCACTCCGGTGACGTCGAACCCGGCGGCAGCCAGCCTCGCGCGGACCTCCTCGGGATCGGCGACGTCGAGGATGCCGAAGAGCTCGTCCTCGCGGGGCGCCCCAAGCCGTCCGAGCAGCACGACGCGGTCCGCGAAGAGCGAGGTCCCCAGGGCGTCGAGCGCCACGGGGCCGTCGTCCGCGAAGAGCACCGTGTAGCTGACCATGTCGGGGCCGGTCTCCCCGGACCGCGCGCGCTCCAGCTCGCGGTCCCGGAGCATCTCCGGGAGCCGCCGGAGGAGGTCCAGGGTGTCGAGGGTCATCGCGTCCTGTCGGAAGATCCCCATTCGCGTCGTCGGGTCGCCGGCGCCCAGCTCAGCGATCTTCTCCTCGTCGGAGGCGTCGAAGACGAAGAGGCCGCGCAGGTCGTCGACGTCCTTGGGCTGGCCGAAGGGGCCTGCGAGCAGGAGTTCCTGCCGCTTCGCCGAAGCTTCCATGAAGCCGAAGTGTCCCGCGAACGCTTCGGACTGCTCCTCCGCTGTGAGATCGGGCGGATCCTCGCCAGTGCGAAGGATCACCAGCCCGAAACGGTCCGGCGCGACCAGAGCGCCGCGAAACGTCGCGACCTCCGCCGGCGCCGCGCAAGCGGAGAGCAGCAGGCCGAGGAGCAGAGTCTTGGGACGTTGGCTCATGATTGCCCGTCAGCGGGCGGAGAGGGACAGGGACGCGGAACACGGCGCCGACGGACGCGCGGCTCACGTCGCAGCGTAGCGATTTGTCGCACGCTGAATCGCCTCCCCCCCCGCGCCCCGGGACGAAGGGCACGAGGACCCGCGGAGTGCGCCACTTCCATCAGTCAGCGCGATCGACTCGTCACTCGAGGTGCAGGGCACCGCAGAGCTGCGCCTTCCTCGCGGCGGAAGGCTTCGCTTCTTCGGCAGGGGGGCTGCAGGCTCGGCCCCCGGTCAGCGCGGCGAATCCGCGGTATCGGGCAGCCTGGCGCCCAGTCCGTGAGCTCCGAACTCCCAGCATCCAGGGGTCGCCACTGCGACATTGCGTCCGATCGGCGCTTCGATCAAACGACAGCGGACTGTCCCGTGTTGATCCGATGCACGGCTTGGACTCTGGCAAGCTCCCACTTTGGGCCTAACCTCGGAGATACCCGCTGCTCCAATATGATCCGCTTCGCTCTTAATTCGGCCGCCCCAGCCCTCGGCTTCACTGCGCTCCTCGTCTCTTCCGCGCACGCTCAGGCCGATGGGCCGGCGCTCGGCGACTCCAGGATCCGTCAGACCGACGTCGTGGGTGGAGCGATGTCCCTGCAGGACATCCGGCGTGCCGGCATGGTCGTCTTCTCGACGCCGTTCAACCGGCTCGATGGATACGGGGACGGCCCCGTCGACCTGGCCGACCCCCTGTCGCCGGGCGGTCGGCCGACGCTCCAGGGGAACGGCACCTTCCTGAGGGTCAACGGCCTCGACGCCCAGAGCTGCCTGGAGTGCCACTCGTCCGCGAGCAACCGCACGATCCCTTTCCGCTTCGGCGTGGGCGGACTCGGAGCGAGCAGCGCCAATGTCATGGCAGGGCCCCGTGAGATCGACGTCGACGACGAAGCGGGCAACGGGTTCGCCGCCTTCGACGGCCGGTACATCAACCCGCCCTTCCTCTTCGGCTCGGGAGGGATCGAACTCCTTGCGCTGGAGATGACCGAGGACCTGCAGGCGCTCCGCGCCCGCGCGACTCTGAATCCTGGCGTCGACGTCCCCCTGGTGACGCACGGGATCACCTACGGCTCCCTTCGATACGATGCGCAGACGCAGACCTTCGACACGTCCCGCGTCGAGGGAGTCGAGGAGGACCTGGTCGTCCGGCCGTTCGGTCGCAAGGGCGAGTTCGCCACCGTGCGAGCGTTCGGTGTCGCCGCGATGGACTTCCACTTCGGCATGCAGCCCGTCGAGCGCGTCGGAGCCGGGGTCGACGACGATGGTGACGGCGTCGCCGACGAGATCTCCGTGGGAGAGCTGTCCGCTCTCCACGTCTTCGGAACGCAGCTCGAACGGCCGGTGATCGAGGAGTGGACCACCGAGGCCCGCCGCGGCCTCCGGGCTTTCGGCGCGGTCGGCTGCGCGTCCTGCCACGTCCCGCGTCTCCAGACGCGCGGGCGCGAGATCCGCTACCGTTTCCCCGAGGTCGAAGAGGATCCGTCCAGCAACGTCTACCTCAAGGTCGACCTCGCCAGCTCGACCGCAGGCTTCGACGCCGCCGGCGCGACCGGGCTCGACATTCCGCTCTTCAGCGACCTGAAGCGCCACGACATGGGTGCGGTGCTCGCGGAGTCCACGGGCTCGTCGCAGGACTCCTGGTTCATCACGCCGCGTCTCTGGGGCATCGCCGACTCGGCCCCCTACCTGCACGACGGCCGCGCCACGACCTTGACCGACGCGATCCTCGCCCACGGCGGCGAGGGACAGGCCGCGCGCGATGGTTTCGCGGCGCTCGACCCGGTCGACCAGGTGGCCCTCGTCACCTTCCTGAAGCGCTTGCGAACGCCGGCCGCCCCGGCCGGGGACATCGTCCCCTGAGGACCTGAGTCCCGTTTCGTCGCGGGATGCGGCGCAAGAGGAGGGCGGGCAGGCGCGCCCCCTGCAGCTTGCGAGGCGCCCCGACGCTCACCGGAGAGCGCATAGCACGTCTTTCGAGCACGTGATCGATCACTCCCACGACGTCGCCGCGCGCCTGATCACGAGCGAGGTGGAGACCTCTTCCGATCGGATTCAGCTCGTGCTCGAGCGCGCGCGAGGCGGCGTTCACGAGTCGGACAGAGCGCAGAGGTCCTGAGCAGTCCCTACCGCCAGGCGGCGGCGCTCTCTGCCACCGCTTTCCCTTGGGCGCGATCACCGGAAAGCCCCGGGAGCATCGTCGGCCTCGAACGGCGCTGCGAGCTGGCGGACGTGAGCGAGTCGCTCCGGGTGGGCCTGGTGGCCACGCGCGAAACGCTCGGTCTCGACCGACCCGCACGCCCCGGGTCCCTTCCCGACCGCGGCGCACATCACGGCTGCTCCGGACCCAGCCCCCGAGCCTTATGCTCGTGGCCATGAGCCGCAGCCATGACCTCCCCCCCCGCCGCGCGACGCCGCACGGCTCGCTCCTGACCGCGCTGCTCCTCGGCGCCTGTGCCGGGCCCGCGGTCCCGGGCGGCGAGGCGGGAACCGCCGCTCCGAGGGTTCCGAACGTCGTGCTCGTCTACGTCGACGACCTCGGCGCGGGTGAACTGGGGTGCTACGGGCAGGAGCTCATCCAGACCCCCCACATCGACTCCATCGCGGCGGCTGGGGTCCGCTTCACGGACGCCTACAGCGGCTCCCCCGTGTGCGCGCCCTCACGGTGCATCGCCCTGACCGGGCGGCACTCGGGTCACGCCGCGGTCCGCGGCAACTGGGAGAACGGGGGCTGGGGCCCGGACGAGCCCGAGGGCCAGTTCCCGCTGCCCGACGCGGAGGTGACGCTCCCGGAGCGACTGCGGTCGCTCGGGTACCGGACCGCCGGCTACGGCAAGTGGGGCCTGGGCGGCCCGGGCACCGAAGGCGCGCCCGAGAAGCAGGGCTTCGACCACTTCTACGGGTACCTGTGCCAGCGCAAGGCGCACAACTACTACCCCACCCACCTTTGGAACGACGGGGAGCGAGCGCCCATCGAGGGCAACGCGTACTTCCGCGCCCATCAGAAGCTGACCGAGCCCCTCGCCGGTCCGGACGATTACTACGCGGCCTACGGCGACGGGAGCGAGGGCTACGCGCCGCAGCTGATAGCGGACGACATGATCCAGTGGCTCGAGGAGACCGCCGGGGCCGGTGAGCCATTCTTCCTCTACTACGCGTCGATCATCCCCCACCTCGCCCTCCAGGTGCCGCGCGAGTACGTGGACCGCTACCCGGCGGAGTGGGACACCGAACCCTACCTCGGTGGTAACGCCTACCTGCCCCACCCGAGCCCGCGCCGCGCGTACGCCGGGATGATCAGCTTCCTCGACGACCAGGTCGGGCGCATCCTCCGCACGCTCGACGATCACGGCCTCGCGGAGGACACCATCGTGCTCTTCACGAGCGACAACGGAGCCACCTACGTGGGCGGAATGGACGCCGCGTTCTTCGGCAGTCACGACGGCCGCCGGGGGCACAAGGGTCAGGTCTACGAGGGCGGGATCCGCGTCCCCCTCGTCGCCCGATGGCCCGGCCGGTTCAGCCCCGGCGCCACGAGCTCGGTCCCGGTGTCCTCGGTGGACCTCACCGCGACGGTGATGGACCTGGTCGGGGCGCCGCTCGCCGCGGAGGAGGCCGAGGGCGTCGACTCCTGGAGCTTCGCCGAGGTCCTCCGCCGGCCCAACACGTGGAGCGGCCAGCGGCCCTTCCTCTACTGGGAGTTCAGGCCCCACGGCGCCCAGGCCGTGCGCGAGGGCCCCTGGAAACTGGTGCGGACGGGCCTGAAGAAGGGAGAGCCGAAGGACGCGCTCTACCACCTCGTCGACGACCCTGCGGAGACGACCGACCTCTCGTCGGAGCACGCCGAGGTCGCCGCCCGCCTCGCCGTGCTCATGGAAGCCTCCCACGAGCCCAACGAGACCTTCCCGCTTCCGCACGTGGACCGACCGGTGAAGCCGAGCGAAGCCGGGCGCGCAGGCCGCTGAGCCCCGCTCCATGGGCGCACTCGCCACCGACCATCGAGAGGGCGTGATCCACGTGGTGGTCGCGCCGACGCCGGGACAGGACCGTCCGGCTGCCGAGCGCGTGCGCGCCCAGCGCGGCGCCGCCCGTGAGGCCCTCGCCCGGGCGGCGGCGTTCGCAGGATGCCCGGACGTCTCCTTCGAGAAGACCTCGGAGCGCGGCCGTCCCCGGCCCACGCCTTCGGGATGGCACTGGACCATCAGCCACGACCGGTGGTTCGTCGCCGGCGCGGTGCACGAGGATGGGCCGCTGGGCGTCGACCTCGAGCGGGTGGCGCTGCGCCGGCGCGAGCTGGTGGAGCGCGTCGCCGACCGGGAGGAGCGACGTCTGCTGGGCGAGGGCGCGGAGCCCCTCGGCGCCGCGGGTTTCACACGGCTCTGGACCTCGAAGGAGGCCGTGCTGAAGGCCGAGGGGGTCGGCATCCCCGGCCTATCGCGATCGCGCCTCGTCGACGTCGACGGGCCGCATCTCACGTGGGTCGACTACGACGGCGCTCGCCGCGCTGTGCTCCACACCCACCTCGCCGAGCACATGGTCTCGCTCTGCGTCCGGGAGGCGTCGACGGCCCTTCGGGTGGTCTGGCACTTACCGGCCCTGGAGCGCGGCGAGGGCGCGGGGTAGCGGCACCGGCACGCGATCCGGGAGCGCCAGGGACATGGACGCTCCGCGGCGCTCGAGCTCCTTCGAGAGCCGCTCGGCGAGCATGGCGACGAGCTCCGGCGACGTCGCGGCCATGTCGCTGGTCTCGCTCAGATCTCCGGAGAGGTCGTAGAGCTCGAGGCGCGGTCCGCCGCGGCGCGCTCCCGTCGACGCGTCGACCTCGGCACCGGAGTGGAAGTACACGAGCTTGTAGAACCCGAGGCGCATGGCGCTGAAGGGCTCGATCCCCGGACCGGGCACGCCCCAGTAATGGGGCTGGTGCCAGACGATGGCGCGCTCGGGAACGCCGCCCGCGCCGGCCCACAGACGCCAAAGATCGACGCCGTCCAGCTCCTCGCGACGGGCCTCGGGGACCGGGACACCCGCCGCCGCGAGAAGCGTCGGGAAGAGATCGTGGGTCACTACCGCGCCCGCGGTGTGGCGGCCGCCGCCGAGCACGCCGGGACCGCGCACGATCATGGGCACGCGGACCCCGCCCTCGTAGGCCGAGCCCTTCCCGCTCCTGAATGGCGCGTTGTGGCCGTGCTTCGCGCCGCCTCGTGAGTGCGCCGAAAGGCCTCCGTTGTCGCTCGTGTAGACGACGATTGTCTCCTCGGCGATGCCGAGCTGGTCGAGAGCGGTGAGGATCCGCCCGAGAGCGTCGTCGACGCTGGCCACGAGGCTCGCATAGGCCAGCTCGGCCGGAGCGAGCCCCGCGGACTCGAAGCGGTCCGCCACCCGCGGATTGACCATGAGCGGCGCGTGCACCGCGTAGGGCGCGAAGTGCAGGAAGACGCGCTCACCTGCTTCCACGCCAGCCCTCAGCTCGCGCACCGCGGCGTCGGCGAGCACGTCCGTGAGGAAGACGTCCTCGCCGTGGTGCTCCTCGAGGCCCGGCACGTCCCAGGCCCGGCTCCCGCGCTCGCGTCCGGCGCGGCGCGCCCGGCCGTCCGCGGAGAACCCGTCCACCCCATAATAGCTGCCCGGCCCGCCAGCGGCCCAGCCCGCCACGTTGACGTCGAACCCCAGCCGCGTGGGGTCGCCCCCCTCCCCGGTGCCGAAGTGCGCCTTGCCCACGTGGATCGTCCGGTACCCGGCGCCCGAGAGCAGCGCGGGCAGGGTCGTGTCACCCGGCTGGAGCCCGTCCAGACGCCAGGGCGGAGCCGCGAGCAGGGGGTGGCCGGCCGAGGTGTCCTTGCCAGCGTCCTTGGTCCAGTAGGTGATCCCCGTCCGCGCGGGCGAGCAACCCGTGATGAAGCTGGTCCGCGTCGGCGTGCACACCGGCGCCGACGCGTAGGCCTCGTCGTGCACCAGCCCCTGCTTCGCGAGCCCGTCGAGATGGGGCGTGAGGAAGTGGCGAGGCGACCCCTCGGTCATGCCGTCGATGGGCCAGACCGCCGGGGACGTGTCGCGCGCCCCCAGATCGTCCACCATGACCACGACGATGTGGGGCGGGAGCACGTCCTGGGGCTCGGGGGCGGCCAGAGCGGGCGCGCAGACGAGGAGGGAGAGGAGCATGGAGGGCCGGGGGGAGCTGGCGGAGTCGCTGACCTAGCTTGGGCGGAGACACGGAGAATGCGCAACGGTGAGCACGCGGCTGGCGCAGCGGACCCGCGTTCCGCCCTGCTCCCGCCGGGGCCCGGGCGGTATCCTCCCCGGCTCGCAATGGCAGACGAGACCGCACGACTCGCCTCCCGCGCGCGGGAGGTCCTCGGGCCCCTGTCCGGAGAGCACCCCTTCACGCCCCGCTTCCTCGCGGTCCGCGGCCACTCCATGCACTACGTGGACGAGGGCCCGGGAGACGCCGCCGGCGAGCGGCCCGGAGTGGTCCTCTGCGTGCACGGCAACCCGACGTGGTCGTTCTACTGGCGGCGCATCGTCGAGGCCCTCTCCTCCGAGGCCCGCGTGGTCGCCCCGGACCACCTGGGCATGGGGCTCTCCAGTCGTGTCCCGGGCGGCGTGCGTCTCGCGGAGCACGTCGACGGCCTCGTCGACCTGATCGACCAGCTCGAACTCGACGACATCACCCTGGTGTGCCACGACTGGGGCGGGGCCATCGGCTTCGGCGCGGTCCTCGCGCGTCGCGAGCGCTTCCGCTCCTTCGTCGTCACCAACACGGCCGCCTTCCCCTCGAGCCGGATTCCGCGTCGTATCGCGGCGTGCAGGATCCCCCTCCTCGGCCGGATCGGAGTCCAGGGCGGCAACGCCTTCGCCCGCGCGGCGTTGCACATGACGACCGTGGTGCCCCTCCAGGACAGCGCACGCGATGGTCTCATCGCGCCCTACGACAGCTGGAGCAACCGCGAGCAGGTCTGGCGCTTCGTCCAGGACATCCCGATGCGGCCGGCTCACCCCTCGTGGGCGAAGCTGTGCGAGATCTCCGACGGGCTCGAATCCCTGCGCGGTCTCCCCATGCAGATCGTCTGGGGCATGCAGGACTGGTGCTTCTCGCCCGAGTTCAAGAGCACCTGGGAGCAGCGTTTCCCCGAGGCCGCCGTCACCGAACTCGCGGACGCGGGTCACTACCTGAACGAGGACGCCCCCGAGGCGGTCATCGCCGCCATCCGCAGGGTGAGAGCGTTGGACGGCCGCGCGCCCGGGCTGGAGGGGGCGCGCGCGTGAGCGAGCGAGCCCCGACGCTCGCCACGGGCACTGCGCGCCCCGACGGTCCGGTGGGCGCGAACATCGCCGCGTTCCTCCCGTGGCGCGCCGCCCACATGCCCGACGCCGCGGCCGTCGTGGCGCCGGATCGACGCGCGCCGGACGGCTGGAGCCGGACCTCCTACGCCGAGCTGGAGGAGCAGTCGAATCGGATCGCCACCGGGCTCGCCGCCCATGGCGTCGAGCGAGGCATGCGGGTGTGCCTGTTCGTGAAGCCCGGCCCGGAGCTCATCGCGATCACCTACGCCCTCTTCAAGCTCGGCGCCGTACCGGTCCTCGCAGACCCGGGCATGGGCCGCGAGCGCCTTCTGGCCGCGGTCGAACGCATGGCACCCGAGGTGTTCATCGGGATCCCGCTCGCGCACGCCGTGCGCACGGTCTTCAAGCGGGCCTTCCGGAGCGTCTCGATCTTCGTGACCGTCGGAGCGCGCCTCTTCTGGGGGGGCACGACGCTCAGGCGCGTCCTCGCCGCCGGCCGCCCCGACTTCGAGATCCCCTCGACCGCGCCCGAGGACCCCGCCGCGATCCTCTTCACCAGCGGCAGCACCGGGCCGCCGAAGGGCGTCCAGTACACGCACGGGATGTTCCGCGCCCAGGTGGACGCACTCGGGGACCTCTACGGCTTCGAGCCGGGCGAGGTGGACCTCGCCTGCTTCCCGCTCTTCGCCCTCTTCGACATCGCCTTCGGGATGACCAGCGTCTTCCCGGACATGGACGTGTCGCGGCCCGCGAGCTGCGATCCAGCGAAGATCGCAGGCGCGATCCGCGAGCACGGCGCGACCACGAGCTTCGGCTCCCCCGCGATCTGGCGGCGCGTGCTCCCCCACTGCCGCGAGGTCGGGGTCAAGCTCGACGGCGTCAAGCGCCTGCTGATGGCCGGCGCGCCGGTCCCTCCGGACCTGATCCAGACCGCCCACGCGGTGCTCGACCTCGACGGCGACGTCTTCACGCCCTACGGCGCCACGGAGTCCCTGCCGGTCGCCTCGATCGCTGGACGCGAGGTCACCCCGGGGCTCTTGAACCCCATGCACAACGGCGCGGGCACCTGCGTCGGCGTGCCGGCGCCCCACGTGCGCGTCGAGGTCATCGGCATCACCGACGATCCGCTCGAGGCCTGGTCGGACGAGTACGTGGTCGGCCGCGGCGAGATGGGCGAGGTCTGCGTGCGCGGCCCGGTCGTCACCGAGGTCTACGCCGAGGACCCCGGCGCCACCCGGCTCGCCAAGCTCCGGGCGCCGGACGGCGGCGTCTGGCACCGCATGGGCGACATCGGCCGCTTCGACGCCGACGGGCGACTGTGGCTCCTCGGCCGCAAGTCCCACCGCCTGCGCACCGAGCAGGGCGTGCGCATGCCGATCCCGGTCGAGAACATCTTCAACCAGCACCCCCGCGTGCAGCGCACCGCGCTCGTGGGCGTCGGTGCGCCGGGCGAGGAGACCCCGCTGCTCGTCGTCGAGCCCATCCCGGGCGAGTACCCGAAGGGCGAGACGATGACCCAGGGCTTCATCATGCAGCTGCGCGACATCGGCCGACGGGTCCCGCGCGCCGCCGACATCGAGCACTTCCTCTTCCACGAGTCCTTCCCCGTGGACCCGCGCCACGGAGCGAAGATCCATCGCGAGGAGCTCAAGGTCTGGGCGGAGACAGTGGTCCTGTGAGCGCGCCCCCCGCGCTCGGCGCGGCCCTCGTCACGGGGGGCGGCGGATTCCTCGGCGGCGCAGTGGTGGACGCCCTCCTCGCACGCGGGGCCCGCGTGGGCTCGATCTCGCGCGGCGCCTATCCCTCCCTCGAGGCGAAGGGCGTGCGGACCTACCAGGCGGACCTCGGCGACCCCGCGACCGGGCCGGCCGGCCTCACCGCCGCCCTCGAGGAGCTCGGCGCCGACACGGTCTTCCACTGCGCGGCCCTGCCTGGCGTCTGGGGTCCCGCGGCGCGCTACGAGCGCGCCAACGTCGCCGCGACTCACCACGTGATCGAGGCCTGCCGGGCCACCGGAGTCCCGCGCCTGGTGTTCACCTCGAGCCCCAGCGTGGTCTTCGACGGCACGGACCACCGCATGGCGGGCCCCGATGTCCCCTACCCCGCGCGGTACCTCGCCCACTACCCGCGCACGAAGGCCGAGGCGGAGCGCGCGGCCCTGGCGGCGGACGGGCCCGAGCTCGCGACGATCTCCCTGCGCCCACACCTGATCTTCGGACCCGGCGACCCCAATCTCGTGCCGCGCCTCCTGGTCCGCGCGGACGCCGGGCGCCTGCGCGTCGTCGGCGACGGGTCGAGCGAGGTGAGTCTGACCTTCGTCGAGAACGCCGCCGCCGCCCACCTCGCCGCCGCCGAGGCCCTCGCCCGCGAAGACCTTCGACCGGGCTGTTCGGGCCGCGCCTACTTCGTGAACAACCGCGAGCCCGTGAGGCTCTGGGACTGGATCAACGAGGTCCTCGAGGGGACCGGCCGTCGCCCGGTGACGCGCGCCGTGCCCGCCGGCGTCGCCCACGCGGCGGGCGCCGCCCTCGAGGCCCTGTGGCGCGCCCTCGGGCGAACGTCCGAGCCCCCCATGACGCGCTTCGTCGCCCGCCAGCTCGCGACGAGCCACACCTACGACATGGAGCCATTCGAGCGCGCCATGGGCGGCCTCTACGCCGAGGCGGTGCCGGTCTCCGAGGCGACCGCGCGCACGATCGCGGCGTTCGCCTGAGTCGGCGCTGCGGAGATGAGCGGATGGAGGAAGAAAGACCCTGCGGTCAGCGAACCGAAACCTCGGCGCATGGAACGGTGACACGGACAGGCTCCTCTCGACCATCCACCTCCAGCAAGTACTCCCCATCCGGGAGGACCAGGAAGCGAGCCCGACCACCGCTGTCCAGGGTGCGGGTCAAGGGCTCGTGGTCCCAGAGTAGCACCGGGTCGATTCTCGCCCGTGAGAGTCGGATCCCGGTTCCACCAGACGCCCCGGGAACGATGACGCTCAGCTCATGCGTCGAGGGAACCTCGAACTCGACCAACGTGCCCTCCGTCAGCAAATCGACGAGCTTCCAGCCGGCAACGATGGACTGGAGCTGCCCATCCGCGAGTTCGAAGAAGTTGATCGTCACGCGGTACTGACCGGGGAGCAGTCCCTCGAGGCGACCGGATCCCTTGCTCGCGGCCCCCAGCACGACGGTGTTGCTGAACTGGGCCAACAGGCTCGGCGCACCATCGGTGATCTGCTCGAGGCTCACTGCGCGAACGACGATCGGGTTCTCGTCGGTGGCCTCGAAACCGATCAGGCGAACGTCCAGAGAGATCGGCGCGTCGAAGACGATCGCAGCCGAGACCTGCCCAGGATCGAGGTCCGTCCTCACGCGTCCATGGTCGGCGTGGTAGACGACGAGGGTGTACTCGCTGGTGAGATCCGAGGGATCGAAGTAACGGGCCTGCTCTGCGGGGAACCACACCTCGTACGCCCCCTCACCCTGACGCGACGAGACTCCTCGGAAGACGTCCTTCTTGCCTCCACGTGATCGCTCCATGGACACGATGAGCTGTTCCGGCTCATCGAGGGCACTTCCGTCCGGGCCCGTGACCGAGAGGTCGAGCCGACGGTCGTCCAGACCTCCCAGGATCAACTCGAGTTCGACGATCTGATCTTCGACCTCGACGACGTCATGGCCATAGACCAGCCCTGCGTAGTCCGTTGCCGCGACGGCGTAGAGCCCTGCGTCGAGGTCCATGAACGTCTGTGTACGGTCCCCGATGTTGTTTCGGGAGAAGCCGAAACCGTCGTCGTCACCGCTGTCACCCGAGAGCAGTAGATCCTCGGTGATCCGGCTCCCCCGCTCGATCGGAGCCACCCGGATCAGTGCACCTCCGACCCCCTCGAGCTGAGCCGTCACGTGAATCCCCCCTCTGGGCCTCAGCACGAGGCCCAGCTCCGGGTTGATTCCCTCGATCAACTCGACCTCCCGAAAGGGGCTGGCCTCGCCCGCGTCGTAGCAAGTGTCTCGCTCGGGATCGGCGAACAGGGAGCCATAGCCTCGGAGGCGGACCGTTCCGGGAGCGAGGCGCAGGACGCGATCCTCGGAAGTCCACTCGAACTCCTGCAGCCCGCCGCGCGGTTCGAGCTGCTGAACGGCAATCGCTCCGGTTGTCATGGGCGCACCAAACGCGTCGACGAGCGAAACAGGCAACAGGGCTTCGCCGTGCGAAGTGCTCATCACAGAGCGACTGGTCGCCGAATCCACCGCGGCCTGCTGAGATGCAACGACTGCCGAACGAGCCGATTCGTCTTCCGCTCTACGGAGTGGACCGAGTCCCTCCGTCCGCGAGGACCCCACGGATTCGGTCGCCGAGGATCTGCGAACGAGTGACGGATCGCCCTCGGCCTTCTCCAGCCGAGCAAACCAGAGCACCCCGGCGAAGGCCGTCAAGGCGGTTGCCACCGCAAATGCTCGAGGAGTTCTGAGATCGGCCATCCGTTCAAGCCCATCTCGGAGGGTGTGAGATCGCCGCGAGAGAAGAGCCCAAGAGCATCGGAGCGGGGGGGGAGCAGCCTCCGCGGACCATCATGCCGATCCCGTCGGTGATCTTCAGGGGGGTCAGACACTCAGAGGCCGGAACTCTCCGATGAGGGATCGTCATGGGCTTCGCCTCGCAGTCGAGCGATCGAGTCGCCGGCAAAGGCGATCGTGTCAGCCGGCCCTTCGAAGAGGAGGTGTCTCCCCTCGTCGCACAGTTCCGGCCGAAGGCAGTAGCTGTACCTGCTTCGGGATGGCACCCACGAAGTCCGTCGCAACGAACACCGGTCCGAATCCGGCGACGAAGGTCGGCTGGACGCTCCCGCGTGATGATCGGCTTCGGCAGAGGCCACATCGCCCCGCCGGACGAAGGCGAGGCGCCGAGCATCGGCGAGGCCTTGATTCATCCTCGCGCCCTCTGGTCTCCTTGGATCATGGTCGAGAAGGCACGTATCGTCGTCGCTGCGGTCACCAGCGGCGCCGCCTTCGCAGTGCTCTTCGAGGCGGCTGGCTGGGAGGCCCCATCCGTCGAAGCGGGCCGGACTGCCCGGGTTCACGCGACACCTGGCGCAGAAGAGCAAGCCGATCTCGCGTCCCTGTACGCCTCCATGCAGGCTCGTTCGGACGCGGTCGAAGCGCCGCTCCCGCCGAAACAGGCGGACGACGACGACGCGCCCGAGACGCTGACGCGCGAGGCGATCCAGCGGCTGCTCGCCGACCTCGCTGACGACGAAGTGCGCTTCAATGCGGGTGATGCCTCCTGGAGGCTCTTGAAAGCGACGTCGGTCCCTGAGAATCGCAGGCTTCTGCAAGAGGAAGCGCGACCGTTGCTCCAGTCACCTGACAGGCAGCAGCGGCTGCTGGTGACGAGCCTCATGATGATCCTCGAGACGACCCGCGCCCGGCATGAGGGCTCGATGCCCCCGGATCCGTTCCTGGTCGAGCGTGCATTTGATTGGCTCGGCGGTGCGCCGTGTGTTGCATTCGGCTGCACGCTCGACCCGGCGAGGGGCTGGTCGACGCTCTTCTTGATCAAGTTCGCCCGACAGGTCGAGCCCGAGCTCGCAAGCATGTTCCAAGCAGCGGACGACAACGCGGCGACCGAAGCCGCGTTCATCGCCGGGGCCGCGGGGCTGACGCAGTGGTCGGCCGAGATCGCCGACCGGCTGATCCCATGCCTCCGCGACAACCGGCGAAGAGAGGACGCGAGCCGGGCGCTCCAGGGACTGCGCGGGCTCGGAGCGACGGCACGCCCCCAGCTCCAGAACGCTGCCCTCACGGCCGAGGACCGCCAGGCGTCCTACTGCATCCGCGCCCTGCTGATGGAGATCGACGCGCCGGGGAGCAGCAAGGCCCTCGGCGAATGCCCTTGGTCGGGCCGGGTGGAATATCCGGTGACCCAGTGGAATCTCGGCCGCTTCCTGCTCGGGTCGGACATCTGACGACGGCTGCGCCTCGCACCTGCGCGGAGTCGCACCTCGAACGGGGCCGATCCACGAAGCGTTCAAGGGGCCGTGGACGTGGGCTCGTGGGCGCGTCGAAGAAAGCCTGGACCTCCTCGGGGTCCAGGCCCCGATCAGCCGGCGGGGATCGTCTCGAGCAGGCGCTCGATCCTCTCGAGGGCAGCGGGGGCCGTCTCGCGCTGACGGAGCGTGAGGAGCGCCTGCAGGTCGTCCGCCGAGGGGAGCCATCGCTCCGCCGCGAAGGCCTGGACGAGCCCGTGCAGCGAAGCCGAGCGAACCGACGGGCTCGGGTCGTCGGCCGCGGCCTGCAGGAGCGCAGTCACTCCCGCCGGGCCCGGGAAGGTCATGAAGCCGGCGGCGCGGGTGCGTAGACCGGGCTCGGGGCTCTCCAGGAGCGCCCGCACGAGGGCCTGACTCGCCGCCACGCTTCCCGCCAGCGCCAGCCGCTCGAGTTCGGGGAGGGCGCGCTGCCGCTGGACGGCGGGGCGCGAGAGGAGCCCCTGGGCGAGCCACGCCGCTTCGTTCTTCTGGACGCGGAGGCCCGCCAGGATCACACCGAAGGGATCCACGGTGACATCGACCAGCGGCCGGTGCAGCGCAACGGAGATGCGGTTCTCGAGGCCGTCGAGTCGCAGGGTCTCCACCCGGCTGCCCCCCCCCTCGAAGTGGAGCTCGAGGTCGAGGGGGACGTCGAAGAGGGGCCCTGGCTGGACCTGCCGGACGACGATCTCCAGCGAGTCGCGGCCGTCCTCCGCGCCGCGCGGCTCGATCGTGACTTCGAGTTCGGGGACCGCGATCCGCTCCGACCACTGGGCGAGCTCCTGGCCGAGATCGACGCCGATCTCGTCGAGCGCCGCGCGCCGGAAGTCCTCGCCCGTCACCAGGCGACTCGTCGCGTGCTGCGGCCCCTCCAGGACCGATGCGAAGCGCCGGACGACGCGCCAGTGCTCCTCTTCGCCGAGCTGCGCTCGCAGCATCCGCATGGTCCAGCCCGCGCGCAGCGCGTCGAACTCGCGGGCGAGATCAGGCTCTTCGATGCCCGCGTCCGACGCCGCCAGGTCACGAGCTCGACGCACCAGGCGCTCGCGGTGCTCCTCCCACTCCAGCGCGACCTCGGCGTCTCCCTGGATCAGCGCCTCGTGGTCCAGCTCGAGTTGACACGCGAACCCGTCGAGGAGCCAGCGATGACGCTCCCCCAGCGGGACGATCCATGCCCCGAACCACGCCCGGACGAGACCGCGGTACACGGCGCGCCGGGAGCGCTCGCGACGCTCGTCCGCCACGTCGCTCGCGTTCGCCAGCTCATCGACGCCGGTGATGGACATCGTCGCTCCTTCGAAGGAACCGGCGCCCATGCTCCGCATGACGACGTGGTCGTGACGCGGGAAGGGGAACCGGCGCAGCAGGCGAACCATGAGGTGGCGCAGGGCGTGCGCGGAATCCCCGGCGGTCCGGCGCGCGATCGAAGGGGCGGTCCCCTCCGGGAGATGGACGTGGAACGCGACGCGGTCGGTCTCGGACGCGACGCTCTCGAAGCGCCCAGCGGCGATGGCGATGGTGTCGACGGGGATCGGCTCGAGCTGCTGCCAGCGCACCACGTGCTCGGGCGCCCCCGGAGCCGCCGCGTTCGTTCCCACCGGCTCGCCGTTGCTCACCACGGCCACCCCGTCGCGCACGGTGAGCACGAGCTCGACGGCAGCGAGCTCACCCGGAGGCGCGCTGGTGGGCAGCCAGCGCGCAAGAGTTCCTCTGGCTCCGAGCGCGTGCGCCTCGGGCCGGTACGTCTCCCCGTCGAAGAGGGAGACGCTGAGCACGCCCTCTCCGGTCGCGGCGTAACGCACCGTCACGGCCAGCTCGTCACCCACCGCGACGGGCTCCTCGAGGAGGACCTCGATCGAATCAGGGAGGACCCGGAACCTCAGCACGCGGCCGTCGCCGTCGATGATCTCACGAACGTCGAGCCCCTCCGCGTCCAGGCGCAGTGCCCCGACGCCCGAGCGCATCATGCGCAGGGTGCTCGTCGCGGTGCCGTAGAGACGCGGCGCCTCGAGATCGAGGGTCAGGTCGGCGGCGATCCGCACGAGATCCGCGGGCCGCGTCGCGCTCCTCACCTCGCTGCCGCCGAGGGCGATCGGGGGCCTCGCGACCAGATCACCGGACGAGTCGCCGCCAGACGAGAGGGCGCAGCCAGCGAGCAGCAACGGCAGCGTCGGTGAGAGCCGGATGAATGCCCCGCGACCGGCAGCCGCGATATCGCTGCTCGTCGATGCCTGGGACGTGGTGCGGTGGGTCGAGGGCTTCGATCTGGTCATGGAAGAGGCGGATGCGGCGCAGTGCGGAACTCGCCGGATCGCACGGGATTCTCGCCCGGAACTTCCACCGGAGCACCTCGGATCCGTAACCTTCGCGTCCGGCAGCATCGCGCGTGTCCTCCACCCCCCGGAGGCGCCCCCGACGTGCCGAGGCGGCCATCCCTGTTCCGCACCCGCGGCGTCCCCTCCGGGACCTCGCCCCGGGCGCGCGACGGTCGGGGCTGACGGCTCCGCGCCGTCGCGCTTCCCCCCCCGATCCACGCCGCCAAGAGCGGTCCCCCCGACCCCGATCCTCTCTCCGGATCATCTTCTCTCCGGGGCGCCTCGCGTCCCGCTCGAGACCGCAAAGCCATGATGGCCACGACCCGCCAGGACGCCGTCCGCACCATCGCACTCGACGCACTCGCCGAATCGCGCGAGGACATCTCGGGAATGGGAGGCCAGGCCCTCTCCGACGACTACGGCCGCCTCGTCTTCAACGACCAGGTCCAGCGTCAACGTCTCCCGGATCCGATCTACAAGGCCCTGCGCCGCACGATCGACAAGTCCGCGAAGCTCGACCCGGAGATCGCGAACGAAGTCGCCAGCGCCATGAAGGCGTGGGCGATCGAGCACGGCGCGACCCACTACACCCACTGGTTCCAGCCCATGACCGGGCTGACCGCGGAGAAGCACGATTCGTTCCTCAAGCCCACCGAGAGCGGCCAGGCCATTCTCAGCTTCTCGGGCAGCGAGCTGAGCCAGGGCGAGCCCGACGCATCGTCGTTCCCCTCGGGCGGTCTCCGCGCCACCTTCGAGGCCCGGGGCTACACCGTCTGGGACCCGACCTCGCCGGCCTTCATCCGCAAGTCCGCGAGCGGCGCGACCCTCTGCATCCCCACCGCCTTCTGCTCGTG
This sequence comes from Planctomycetota bacterium, assembly GCA_965662915.1. Taxonomy (GTDB): domain Bacteria; phylum Planctomycetota; class UBA1135; order UBA1135; genus Saltatorellus. The sequence continues at coordinate 50,952 of CBFIJG010000015.1, forward strand.
GACCGGCCAGGCCCTCGACAAGAAGACGCCCCTCCTGCGCTCGTGCGAAGCCATGTCCAAGGCCGCCGTGCGCATGCTGCACGCCATCGGAGAGAACTCCGTGACGCGCGTGTCGCCGACCACCGGCGTCGAGCAGGAGTACTTCCTCGTCGATCGCCAGTTCTACCACCTGCGCCCCGACCTCATGGCCTCGGGCCGCACCCTGTTCGGCGCCGCGCCGTACAAGGGCCAGGAGTTCGACGACCACTACTTCGGCTCCATCGCCGGACGCGTGCTCGACTTCATGCGGGACCTCGAGAAGGAGCTCTGGCTCCTCGGCGTCCCGATCCAGACCCGCCACAACGAGGTCGCGCCGAGCCAGTTCGAGCTCGCACCGCAGTACTCGGGCATCTCGGTCTCCATCGACCAGAACATGCTCACCATGAGCGTCCTCAAGGACGTCGCCGAGCGTCACGGCCTGGTCGCCCTGCTGCACGAGAAGCCCTACGCCGGCTTCAACGGCTCGGGCAAGCACATGAACTGGTCCATCGGGGACGACCTCGGCAACAACCTGCTCAGCCCTGGCAAGACTCCCCACGAGAACCTCAAGTTCATGCTGACGCTGACGGCGATCATCCGCGCCGTCGACATGCACCAGGACCTGCTGCGCGCGTCGATCGCCTCAGCCAGCAACGACCATCGCCTCGGCGCCAACGAGGCGCCGCCGGCGATCATCTCGATCTTCGTGGGTGATCAGCTCTCCGGCATCATCGACGCGATCATCGACGGCCGCGCCCCCGAGGGCGCTTCGAAGGCCGGCATGCAGCTCGGCGCCGACGTCCTCCCGACGCTCCGCAAGGACATCTCGGACCGGAACCGGACCTCGCCCTTCGCATTCACCGGGAACAAGTTCGAGTTCCGCGCCGTCGGCTCGAACCAGTCGGTGGCCTACCCCGCCGCCTTCCTGAACACGATCGTCGCGGAGTCGATGGAGCACATCGCCACCCGCATCGAGGAGAGCGCCGGCGACGCCGCCGCCATCCAGCAGATCGTCAAGGAGACCCTCGCGAGTCACCGCCGCATCCTGTTCGACGGCGACAACTACAGCGACGAGTGGGTCGAGGAGGCTGCGCGCCGCGGGCTCCTCAACCGCCGCACCACGCCGGAGGCGCTCGCCGCCTTCGACGACGAGAAGAACGTCAAGCTCTTCGACGAGTTCGGCGTCTTCTCCCCGAGCGAGCTCGAGTCTCGTTCCCTCGTGAGCCACGAGGTCTACGCCTCGAAGGTGCGCGTCGAGGCGCGCGCGATGATGGACATGGCCGCGACGATGATCGCCCCGGCCGCCCTGGCCCATCAGCGCCAGATCGCCGACACGCTCAAGGGCGTTCGCGAGCTCGGCCTCAAGGTGAACGACTCCGAGACGGTCGGAGCCCTCGAGTGCGCCGCGGAAGGAACCCAGCGCCTCCACCAGGCGATCCAGGCCCTCCGCGAGGCGTTCCACGCGGCCGAAGGCGACGAAGGCGACGAGCGCAAGCACGCCCACGCGATGCTCGAGACGGTCGTCCCCGCCATGGAGGGACTCCGCGAGATCGCCGACGGCCTCGAGCAGGTGATCGACGACGATCTCTGGCCGCTGCCGAAGTACCGCGAGCTGATGTTCGTGCGCTGATCGAGAGTTCACGAGCCCGGGCACTCGCGCCCGATGCGAAGGCGCCCCGCGCACGGCCCAGGCCGGACGCGGGGCGCCTTCGCGTTCGCGGCGAGCGAACCGGCGCGTGCACGCTGGATCTGCCGATGCGGGAAGGCGCACGCCTGGCGAGGTCAGCGACATGGAGTCCGAGGCACGCGCGCCTGACCTCGGCCCCGATCATGGGCCGCCCGGAATCACGTCGCGGCGTCGCCTCGGGCGCGCTCCAGGAGCTCGATCCACGCGCCCACGTAGCGGCCATGGTCGTGATAGGTCCGACCGCTCACGAGATTCCCGTCGACCACGCAGGGCTCGTCGACGAAGACCCCGCCGCACACCTCGAGGTCGAAGCGGCACTTCGGAACCGTCGCCATGCGCCGGCCTTCGAGGCATCCGGCGTAGGCCGGGATCTCGACCCCGTGACAGACGCTGGCGATCGGCTTCTGCTCCGCGAAGAATCGCCTGGTGATCCGCACCAGGTCCTCGTCGTAGCGCAGGTACTCCGGCGCGCGCCCTCCGCTGAAGAAGATGCCGACGTAGTCGTCGGGGTCGACCTCGGCGAACGCCACGTCCGCCTGGATCTGATAGCCCTCCCACTCGCGGGTGATCGTCCAGCCAGGACGCACCTCGTGCATCACCATCTGATAGATCCTCCGCTCCGGACCCGCGACGACGGGCGTGAAGCCGGCCTCCTGGAGGCGGTAGAGCGGATAGAGAGTGTCGACGGTCTCGCTGGCGTCACCGACGATGATCAGGACGCGTGCTGTTCGCTCGCTCGTCATGGGGTTACTGGTCCTCGACCTGTGTCAGCGCTGCGCGCGCTCCGTGCGAAGTTCGGTCTGTGCTCGTAGAGCCCGATGTCGACGATCGGCCCGCTGCCAGAGCCCGTGCCGGCGGCGAGCGGATCATCCAGGAAGCGAGGCCGGTCCACGACGTCGAGGGGGACTCGCTCGAGGAGTTCACCGTCGAGATCGAGGTCGGAGATGTCGAGCGGCACGCGGGAGATGTCCCCGCTGTCGCGGGCCGGTGACCCGGTCCGCGCCCTGTAGTTCAGGCGGACGGGGTCGACGAATCCCGGATCGGACGCCATGTGACCCGGCCCCGCGAGCCCCCCGCGGACGATGCAGTGGCGAACGTCCGCGCCCGAGCCGAAGAGCTGGGGGTCGAGTGAAGTCCTGTTGGCCCAGAGGATGGAGTTGGCGACCTCGAGCTCGGCGGGGTTCGGCGCCCCCGTCCTGGCGAAGAAGGCCCCTCCGCGATCGAGCGCTAGGTTGGCGTCGAGGATGCAGTTGACCCATGTCCCACGTCCGCGCGTCGTGTTCGTCCCGTCGACGAAGCCCGCGCCGCCGCGCGCCGCGAGGTTCGTGTGGATCAGGCTGTTGACGAAGCAGACGCGAGATCCCACGACAGGATCCTCCTGCTCGATGGAGTTGAGGTACACGGCCCCTCCCCGCCCCGGAGTCATGCTCCGGGAGAAGAGACAGATGCTCACCCGCAGCGAACCCGTCTGCACGGCGACGACGCCGCCCTTGGTCTCCGCGGTGTTCCCGCGGAAGCGGCGCCTGGTGACCGCGACCCTCGCGAAGCACGTCACCCAGAGCGCGCCGCCCCCGCGGATGGGCGCGCAGTTCACTCCGTCGGCGTTCCTGCCGCGGATCATGGAGCCATCGATCGTCGTTCGCCGGTCCTGCGGGTTCTCGTCGAGCAGCACGACCCGGTACGCGTTGTCCGACGCGTCCCCCGCCGCGCCTCGCGCTCCGCTCAGGATGCCACGCTCTGCGAGGCCAGCGCGCTGGTCGACGCCGAGCTCGAATCCCGCGAAGCCGCCGATGAGCTCCCGGCCGGGAGGGATCCGGAGGGACGCGCTGCGCGGGTCCGCGGGGTCCGTCCGTACGCTCGGCCGGTAGGTCCCCATCGCGACCCAGACCTGGTCCTGCGAGCTGGACGCGTCGAGAGCGTCCTGCAGATCGTCGAAGGCGAGGCCCCAGGTGGATCCGTCCCCGCCAGGAGGGGCCGCCGCGTCGACGTGATGGACGGTCTGCGCGCCCGCGAGCGAGGGGGACAGCCCCAGCGCGATGAGCGCGAGGAGGGGTGAGTACCGGGGCGTCGATCCCATGGACGGACCGTAGGAGCAACGGTCCGATTCGGCAATCAGCGCCCCACCCCGGCGGGCTCGACCGCGCCTGCATTCGCTCCGCGAGCGTCCAAGGGCCAGGCCCATGAAAGGGGTGGTGGTAGCGGTGGAGGGACTTGAACCCCCGACACGCGGATTATGATTCCGCTGCTCTAACCAGCTGAGCTACACCGCCGACCGTTCCGCGCGCTCGCCCTCGGGCCGCGCTGCGGGGCGGAGAACATAGCGGCCGATCAAGCGGGGATCAAGCGCCCTGCCAGGCCTCTCGGATGAGGTCGGGGTCCGCCCCCTCGCAGCCCGCCCCGCGGACGGTGTGGTACCCCACGTGCACCTCCGCCTGGGCTCCCGTCTCCCCGCAGAAGGTCCTGCAGCTGTCGATGGGGCGCGAATAGAGGTGGAGGGAGATGGCTCTCTGGCCCGCCCGGGGCCGGATCAGGTGCAGGGCGATGTCGTCGTGGATGTAGGCGACGCCACCCTGCGGGAAGGCCATCACCCGGCCGGGCTGGAGGACACCGCCGCCCTTCGGCTCGGCGAAGTGGACCTCCTCGAGCTCCCCCTCCAGGACCGCCATCCAGCACTGCTGCCCGGCGTGGTCGTGGATCGGCGAGACCTGTCCCTCGTTCCAGCACAGGAGGAGCAGCTCGAAGTCGCCGCAGCGCCAGACGAGGTTGCGACTGTAGGTGTCCTCGCGGAAGTGAACGTAAGGGCGCCAGGTCTCCTCGGAGGCCGCGTAGTCGCGCAGGAGCGCTGCCACCGCCGGCCCGTCTGCGGGTCCTTCCCCGCACAGGACCGCCTCGAGCGCCTCGGTCAAGCGGTCGAGCGAGCAGTCTGCGCTGCGCTCGGCGGGCGGACGGAGGTCAGGGGCGAGTTCGGTGCTCATCGCGATCGGTCGGTCAGACGGTGGGTTCGATTCGTGTGGCCTTGAGAACACGCTCGAGGATGTCGATGGCGCCTTCGACCTCGGCGGCGCGGGTGGTGCTCCCGAGGCTGAAGCGCAGGCTCTGGCTCGCGCGGGCGTCGTCGTACCCCATCGCGCGGAGGACGTGAGAAGGCCGCGGAGCAGAGGATGCCACACCCGCGAGATCCGCGCCCGGCTCGGAGCTCGCGCGGGAGGCCTGAGCGGTGACCGAGAGTCCCTTCTCCCCCAGCGCGCGCTGCAGCTCGAGCGCGTCGTGGCCCGGGAACCAGACGCTGGCCGTGTTCGGCAGATCGGGGCCGGTGCCGTTCCTCACCGCGCCGACGCCGAGACCTGCGATCCCCTCGAGCAGGCGGTCCCGGAGCGTGCGTAGGCCCGGCCCGGGAACGGCTCCGGGGGCTGCATGCCGCTCCATCGCCGCCCCCAGCCCCACCGCTCCGAACGTGTTCTCGGTCCCGCTCCGCAGCCCGCCCTGCTGCCCGCAGCCGAGGATCAGCGGCGCGACCTCGACCTCCTCCCGCATCCACAGGGCCCCGATGCCCTTGGGGGCGTGGAGCTTGTGCCCCGAGACGCTGAGGAGATCGCAGCCGAGGCGCTCGACGTCGATCACGACCTTCCCGGCTCCGCAGACGGCGTCGACGAAGAGCCACGCTCCGGCGGCGCGGACGATCCCGCTGACCTCCGCGACCGGCTGGAGAATGCCCGTCTCGTTGTTCGCGAACATCAGCGCCACGAGGGCCGTGTCCGGGCGGATCGCGGCGGCGAGGCCAGTGACGCTCGGAGCACCGGCGAGGTCCACATCGACCCAGGTGACCTCGAAGCCTTCACGCTCCAGCTGCTCCGCCGGCCGGACGACGGAGAGGTGCTCGTGTCGGGCGAGGACGACATGACGGCGCCCATCGCGCAGGGCCCTCGCGCGCGCGGCGCCGAGCACCGCGAGGTTGTTCGACTCGGTGCCCCCGGAGGTGAACACCAGGTCGCCCCCGGTCGCGCCGATGGCGGCGGTCACGCGGG
>CBFIJG010000016.1:0-54638 GCA_965662915.1 Planctomycetota bacterium
CGCAGGTTCCTCGCGCGCCGGCTGCGCCGCCCTCGATTGGGCCTCAGCAGGGCCGCATCTTCTCAGGTTTGAAAGTTCGCGTCGCGCCAGGCATCGTCAGCGCAGGCGAAGTCGTTTCTCTTCCGCGCTCGAGGGCCGTTCGTGCGGGGGGAAGCTTCCACCCGAGCCCGTCATCGCGCCTCCCAACCCAGCCCAATGTCTCTAAATACATTGCCCTCCTGCCTCCTTGGCGCGCTCGTCCTCGGTGCTCAAGCGCTGGCTCAGCAGCCCCTCGAGCTCGGGGGCACCCGCCAGCTCTTCCTCGACGACCACCTGGTCGCGTCCACCAACGGTGTGCGCTTCGAGCTGGGAAGCATGCGGGACGAAGGAGCCGTGTTCCACTTCGATCGTTCTTGGGAGGGGCGCTTCTCCGGCTACTCGACCGTCCTCCACGACGGCGATCGCTACCTTCTCTACTACCGTGGCCTCCCGAAGGCCGGTGGGGACAACACCAACCGTGAGGTGACCTGCGTCGCCCTCTCCGGCGACGGGCGGACCTGGACGCGTCCCGAGCTCGGTCTGTTCGAAATCGATGGGTCGCTCAAGAACAACGTCGTTCTCGCCGGGGCCGCGCCCGCCAGCCACAACTTCACCCCCTTCCTCGACACGCGCCCCGTCGTCGACCCGGCGCAGCGCTTCAAGGCCCTCGCGGGCAGCGAGCACTCGGGGCTCATGGCCTTCGTTTCAGCCGACGGGCTGCGATGGGAGCGGCTCGGTGAAGGCCCGGTCCTCACGGCCGGGGAGTTCGACTCCCAGAACGTGGCCTTCTGGTCCGAGGCCGAAGGCCGCTACGCGTGCTACTTCCGCACCTGGACCGGCGAGGGCTACTCCGGCTTCCGCACCGTCAGCCGCGCGACCTCGCCGGACTTCGTGAACTGGAGCGAGCCGGTCGAGATGACTCTCGGCGACGGCCCGCCGGCGCACGTCTACACGCACCAGACCAGTCCGTACTTCCGCGCTCCCGAGATCTACGTGTCGATCGGGGCGCGCTTCTTCCCCGGCCGGCGGGTCGTGCCCGCGGCCGAGGCCGAGGCGCTTGGTGTCCACCCGCGCTACGGCTCCGACTGCTCGGACGCGGTGCTGATGACGACCCGCGGGGGCGACACCTACGACCGGACCTTCCGCGAGGCCTTCCTGCGCCCCGGTCTCGGGCTCGAGAACTGGACCTCGCGCTCGAACTTCCCGGCCCTCGGGCTGGTCCAGACCGGTCCGGCGGAGATGTCCCTCTTCGTCAACCAGAACTACGCCCAGCCGACCGCCGAGCTGCGGCGCTACTCCATGCGCCTCGACGGTCTGGCCTCCCTGCGCGCGCCCGCCGACGGCGGCGAGTGGACCAGCCGGCCGCTGGTGGTCGACGGGCGGCGGCTCGAGCTGAACCTGGCCACCTCCGCCGGGGGCGGTGTGCGGGTCGAGCTCCAGGACGAGGCGGGCCGGCCGCTGCCGGGCTACGCGCTCGAGGACTGCTATGAGGTGATCGGCAACGACCTCGCGCGGACGGTGAGCTGGAGCTCGGGGGCGGACCTCGGGTGGCTCGCGGGCCGCGTGGTGCGCCTGCGCGTGCGCATGGCCGACGCCGATCTCTACTCCCTGCGCCTCGCTCCGGACGCACCGCGGCCCTCCGCCGCCGAGCGCGCCCTGGGGCTGCGCGTGCGCTCGGTCGAGCGCATCTGGGACGCCGCACCCCACAGCGCCTTCACCGATCTGCTGCAGGCCGGTGAGCGGCTCCTGTGCGCCTTCCGGGAGGGCGAGCGCCACGCCCTCGGCGAGGACGGGCGCATCCGGGTGATCGCCCGGGATCCGGGCGGGCCGTGGCGCTCGGTGGCGCTCCTGGAGGAGGCCGGCGTGGACCTGCGCGACCCCAAGCTCAGCCGCATGCCCGACGGGCGCGTCATGCTGCTCTGCGGCGGCTCGGTGTACGAGGGCTTGGTGCTGCGCAGCTGTCGCTCGCGGGTGTACGTCTCGGAGAGCGGTGGGGAGAGCTTCGGCCCGCCGCAGCCGGTCCTCCTCGACGACGCCGTGCGCTCCAAGGCGGACTGGCTCTGGCGCGTGAGCTGGGTCGGCGGGGAAGGCTACGGCGTGGTCTACCAGCCCCTGGCGCCCGAGCCGCGGCGCGCGCATCTCGTCGCGACCAAGGACGGGGTGCGTTACCGGCACATCACGACCTTCGACCTCGGGGATCGGCCAACCGAGGTGGCTCTTTGCGAAGTGGAGGGGGGCGATCTGCTGGCGATCGTGCGGCACGACGGGAAGGACCGGCGCGCTTCGCTGGGGCGGGCGGCGCCGCCTTTCGAGGACTGGCGCTTCCAGCGGCTCGCCGAACACGTCGGGGGGCCCGACCTGCTCATGACCGGCCGCCTCGACGGGATCGTCGGCGGGCGGCGCTTCCCGGGGGGCGTGGCGCGCACGGCGCTCTCAAACCTCGGACTGCGCCTCGATGGTCCGGGGCCGCTGGGCCCGCCGCTCGTTCTGCCGTCAGCGGGGGACACAAGCTACCCGGGGCTGGTGCGCTCTGGAGAGGAGCTGCTGGTCTCGTACTACTCCAGCCACGAGGGGCGCACGGCGATCTACCTCGCGACGCTCGAACCGCTGACGGAGGAGGGGCGGTGAAGTGGAGAGAGGCTGGCCGCTGGCCGGTCGGGGGGAGCTCACGCGTGAGCAGAGGCGCCTTCGTGCGCGGGTCGTTGTGACGGCGAATGCGGCGTGTCCAAAAATGGGAGGGTGGCCCCGCGATTCGATGATCGATCAGGGCGGACGGACAGCGCGGGTCTGCGCGATCTGTGGCGTTCCTGGAGAGGCCGCACACCCAGAGGCTCAGGTCCACGAGCTCGTCGCTCACCGGTGATCAGTGCAGTTGCCGATAGCCTAGGGTGGTCGTGGCGCACTGTGCGCCCGCGATCGCTGCCCGTCTGACCGTGCGTCGCTCCTGCCGCTCGTTCGAGGACGCGGGCCCTGCCTGAGCCAGTCCATGCCTCACCCCACACCTCTACCGGGCAAAAACCTCGCCCTCCCCGCGCTGCTCGACAGCTTCCTCCGGGAAACTCCGGAGGGAGACGCGGAGACGCTACGGCAGTGGATTCGCAGCCAGCGCGAGCTCGGGATCGATGAGGCGGCGGAAGCCGCCCTCGTTCAGCTTCTCGGTGAGCACCGCGCTTCGCAGACCATCCCCTCCGGGCCCTCCGACGCCGAGAACGCGCACAGCTTCTTCGGCGACACGACGCGCATCACCGGTCAGAGAGGAACCGCTCCAGGCGGTCTGACCCCCGGGAGTCGCCTGGGTCGCTTCATCCTCCGTGAGTTCCTCGCGCGCGGCGGCATGGGGCAGGTGTGGATCGCGACGGACACGGATCTTCAGCGGGAGGTCGCCCTGAAGCTCGTCCTTCCCGAGCTGATCAACGACCAGTCGCTCGGGCTGTTCCAGCGCGAAGCGCGCGCCGGCGGCCGCGTCTCGCACCCGAACATCGTCGCCACACACGCCTCTGGCACCGACGACGGCCTGACGTGGATCTCCCAGGAGCTCGTCCGGGGCTCCTGGACCCTCAAGGACTTTCTTGATGCTGCCCGCAAGAAGGACAGGGCGCCCAAGGCCTACTACCGGGACGTGGCGGAGTTGGTGGCGAGGATCGCGGACGGCCTCGAGGCGGCACACAAAGCCGGCGTGATCCACCGCGATCTCAAGCCCGCCAACATCCTGATCACGGAAAACGAAGTGCCGAAGATCACGGACTTCGGCCTCGCGCGAGTGAAGGGCGACTCCTACCTGTCGATGACGGGTCAGTTCGCGGGAACGTGGGCGTACATGAGCCCCGAGCAGATCACGGCGAAGCGCATGGGGCTCGACCGTCGCACGGACCTGTTCTCGCTGGGCATCGTGCTGTACGAGCTGCTGACGCTGCGGCGGCCGTTCGAGGGGGACACGACCGCACAGCTGGCCGCGAAGATCCTGTACGCCGACCCGCAGCCGGTGCGCGTCGTACGCTCGCAGTGCCCCGAGGAACTCTCGGTGATCTGCGGCAAGGCGATGGAGAAGCGGCCGCAGGACCGCTACCAGAGCGCAGCCGCGCTGGCCGCGGATCTTCGGCGGCACCTGGCTGATGAGCCCATCCTCGCGAAGCCGCCGACCGCGGTCGTGCGCGCCAAAAAATGGGTAAGGCGCCATCCGGCGTTGAGCTCGGCCGTGGCGGTGGGGCTGCTGGCGCTCGGGATCGTCTCGGTGCTCTTGGCCAGGAACCTGGAGGCGAACCGTGACCTTGAGCAGCGGGCAGCAGAGCTCGAGGAGGTGACGCAGTTCCAGCAGCGACTACTCGGCGGCCTCGACCCGGAGTCTATGGGGCTTTTCCTGCAGCTGGAAGTTCGCAGGGAATTGCGGGGGCATGGCGACCGGAACGACGGAGACGCAGCGGCGCTGCTCGAGCAATATCACCGTTGGGCGGCAGAAGGTGATTTCACGGGGCTCGCCCTGCGGACTCTTGAGGATCAGGTTCTGGTGCCTGCTCTCACGGAAATAGAAGGGGGATTCAAGGATCACCCACGTGTGAAGGCAAGTTTGCTTCAGGCAGTGGCGATCACGGCGAGTGGACTCGGTCTACGTGAACTAGCGGACGGTCCGCAACGCGAGGCGCTGGATCTCCGCCTAGACGTGCTAGGTGTCGAACATCCGGACACGCTCACCTCAATGAACAAGCTGGGTGCTCTGCTGCGGATTCGGTGGGATCTACCTGCTGCCGAGTCATACCTTGCTGAGGCGCTGAAGGTCAGTCGCCGGGTGCTGGGGAACGATCACCCAGTGACCTTCGACTCTATGGAGAACATGGGAGTCTTGCGGAAGGCGCAGGTCAAGCTGTCCGAGGCTGAGCCCTACCTCCGCGAAGCGCTGGAGGGAAGGCGTCGAGTGTTTGGCGTCAACCATCGGGATACGTTGCGCTCGATGAACCAGATGGGCGGTCTGTTGAATGCTCGGGGGAAGAGGTCGGACGCCGAGCAGTACTATCATGAGGCTCTGGGGGCGAAGCGCCGCCTCCTCGGTGACGAGCACCCGAGCACACTTGCGTCGATCAGCAACCTGGGCCGGCTCCTGCAGGCACAAGGCAAGCTGTCCGATGCTGCGGCGTACTTACGTGAGGCGCTCGAGGCGAGGCGCCGGGTACTCGGGGAGAGGCATCCGAGCACGCTCACTTCGATGAACGATCTTGGCCGTCTGCTACATGCCCAGGACGAGGCGAAAGAGGCCGAGCAGCTCTTACGTAGGGCGCTCGAGGCGAGGCGCCAAGTGTTGAGGTCCGGACATCCGCAGACGCTCACTTCGATCACCTTCCTGGGCGATCTCCTGCACGACCAGGGGAAATTGTCGGAGGCCGCGCAGCTCTACGGCGAGGTGCTGGCTACGACCAGCGTAGTGCCCAAGGGTAAACACGAAGGCACGGCTGATGTGCTTCGTAAGCAGCACAAGATCCTGCTTGCGCTCGGGCGCCGGGGCGACGCCCGCAAGCTGCTCCTCGACTTCCTCGGCGCAACGGGCCGCGCCGATGACAACGCGTTACGCATCGAGGTCCGCGATCTTCTCGAGGCCATGGACTCGCCGTCCCCGGAGGTGGAGGAGAAGGAGGAGGGCTAAGCTGCTCCGACTCGACTTGCGCTACGAAAGAGGCGGTCTCGTCGGGGTTGGCATTGACTGAGCCGCTTCAGCGTGGCTCTAGCCCCCGGCTCCTACCATACGCGCGCAGGTGGCCGCGGCAGCTTGGTCTCGCTCGACGAGGTGGGCGACTTTCCGATGCCAGCCTCTCCGCATCGCACCAAGTCGAGCGGCAGAGGCGCCCTCCTTCGTCGAGTTCCGTGCTGAGGCGTCGACCTGTTTACGCGTCCCCGGACGATGCGTCCTCGGTACTCGCTTCCCATGGATCCTCCACGGGAGCCCGGAGGGTGGCGAAGAGCGCAAGGAACGACAGCAGGAGAGCCGCGACGGGGAGCGGTGTGCGCCCGAGGACGTCCACCGGTCCATCCGACGCGGCGTGCTCCTCCAGTTGATCCTGGAACTCGGGCAGGGTCCGCAGCAGGGAGAGCGCGCCGACGGCTCGCACGCTGAAGCTGGAGCAGCTGTCGCGAATCCAGACGTGGGCGGTTTCGACGAGATAGCGCTCCAGTGCGAGGAGGTCGATCTCCGGTCGGGAGCCATCCACGGGCTTCTGAGGAACGCCCCACCGCGCCATGGCCTCGACAGCCGTCGCTGTGCCGTCGATCCAGCCGAAGTACGCGGAGTCTTCCCACGCCACGCCGTCGGCGTCCCGTTCGTCGGGCTCCACGCGTGGCTTGAAGACGCCCATGCGACCGTCCCGCGTCAGGGTCCAGGTGTCGAGCAGGGCCCGATGGACGCGGTCCGTCAGGGAGGGTACGCACTCGGACAACTCCAGGAACTCGAGGGCGACTGCCGCGTTCAGGCAGTTCGAGACGGCCCCGTGGCGGTCCAGCGCCAACAGGTCACCGACGATCCGGGTGGCGAGCTCCGAGCGCCCTCCGGCCTCGATGGTCGCGACGTCCGGGGACTCGGCCACGAGGATCGGTCGCCAGGTGCGCTCGAAGGACTCTGGCCTGAACCGTTTGCCGATTCGCTGGAGCGCCTCCTCACGGCGCGGGCCGGCCTGGTGCACGGGGTAAGGGGCCGTCCGTTCCGCGAGGTCCTCGCGGTACCGCAGCGTTCGTGAGACGACGGCCTCGTCGAAGCGCGCCACGTCGCGGAAGCCGAGGAGCCCGATCAGGTCGAAATCGCTCGACTCGAAGGAGTCACGGCCCGGGATCTCGATCTGGTTCGTTTGGTCCTCGATCTCGGCGCGCACGGCTTCGGGGAGCGCCTGGTCGTCGGCGAATCCGGATCCCAGAGCGCGATCCATGAGCAGGATAGGGAGCAAGTACAAGGTGTTGAGCGCCTTGCCCTCAAGGGCGGCCTGCTCGTGCACCACCGCCTCGAACGCCGAGAGGTCGGGCATGGGCTCACCCGCCGCATCCATCAGCCGGAGGGCCTGCCCGAATGCATCCCATCTGGACGGCTCCGCGAGCTGAGCTTCCGTGACCTCGGCGACCCACCTCCGGACGTCGTCGGTGGTCGCCTCGTACTTGCCGAGGATCGCCCACAGGGATCCGAGGAAGCCGATCACGACGGTCCACAGGGCGACGGCCCATGCCACGCGTGCGCGGGTCGCGCGACCACTCCCTTTGGCGAGGGCGAAGCAGAGGAGTGCGCTCAGGAGGATGGCGGGCACCGTCAGGAACGGAGCCACTCGCTCGAGGGCGCCCGCGGAGCTTGCGCTTCCGGGGACGTCCAGGAACTGCTGCGACTGGAGCGCGATGCTGAAGACGAGCATGAGGAGGCCGCCCATCTGCCTTCCAACCTGCTTACGCGAGGCGAGTCCCACGGCGGAGAGGCCACGGAGCTGGGCGGCGGCGACCAGCGCAGCCGCCAGGATCAGGAGGACCACGCCGTCCTCGAAGAATTCGCTCGGGTCGAACGCGAAGGCCGTGAGGAGCAGCAACGACATGATCAGCGTCGGGACGATGTTCCGCACCCACCAGGCGCGGATCGCAGACGCCGCCTCGGCCTCGTCCGTGCGCTGCACCCCGTCGCCGGTCAGGGCCAGCTGCCCGCGGATGGCGTAGGCGAAGGTCGCGGCGATCATCAGCAGCGTGAACAGCGGCATGGCCGCCAGGGCCGGCACTGCCTTGAGCGTCAGCTTCGCGCCCGTCTTGGACGCCGCCGCGGTCCCCGCACCCAGAACAGCCTTGCTCGCGCCCTTCGAGAGCAGCATGGGCGGCATGAGCCCCGCCACCCGGCTGAGTCCTCCGGTGAGGACCGGCTCCGGCCGGCGATCCATCCGGAGGGGCTCCGTGTCGGCCTCCGCGGACGCCTCTTGGCCGTCAGCGCGGCGGATCCGTTCCTGGACGCCCGCGGCGAATGCCTCCGGGTCGGGCCGGCGCGGCGCGAGCGCTGCGGCGAGGTCGTCGCTGAGCAAGTCCCGCTCGTCGTCCAGCCAGTCGTCGATCTTCAGCCCCTCGTTCATGACTTCACTTCCATGGCCCCGTCCGATTCCAGCAGTCGCCGGAGCTCAGTCCTGGCGCGCCGCAGCCGTCCTTCGACGGCACGTTCCCCGATCCCGAGCAGAGCTCCGATCTCGGCCAGTCCGCTCCCCTCCACGTAGCGCATCATCAGCACCTCTCGCCACGACTCCTGGAGCCGGCCCACCGCGGCGAGGACCGGCCCTTCCTCTTGGTCGGGCTGCGTGTCCGTGGCCCTGCGGTTCAGCGCGTCGCGGTCGCCCACGAGCGTGAGCCGGTGGCCGCCAGAGCGTCGCCGCTCCCGGGTGCGCATGAGATTCAGGGCGATACCCCGCAGCCACGCGCCGACCGCGCCGTCGTCCCCCCAGCTCCCCTCGAACCGCTCGCGGCCGAGGTACGCCTCGGAGAACGTCTCCATGGACAGCTCCACCGCGTCCGCCGAGCTCGCGCCCCGCGCACCGAGCAGGCCCACCAGGGGGCCGCGCCAGCGGTCGATGATCAGATCGAGGTCCATCTCACCAGTCAGTGTCGCGGCGGGCCCTCCAACCCACGCGGATCTTCGAAAAACCCGGGCAGCGTGCCCTCAGGCGCTTGGGGTGCACGGGGGCGGGTTGGCAGGTGGCGTGGCGGGCATGGACGAGGGCTGCCCTTGGTTTCTTGCCAGAGCGATCCTGGTCAGGCCGTCAGGATCGCGTTGCGCTGTTCTTCGAGCTCTTCCAGCCGGGCCGAGAGTGCATCCACTTCGCGGTCGAGGTGCTCCACCGTCTTGCGGACGATCCCCATCGCCTCCCTGGTGTTCTCGAGGGACCGTTTGATCCTCCCGTGCACGCTCAGGTCGACGATCAGGTGATCGAAGAAGTAGTCCGCGAATCGCAGCGAACCGGTCAGCTCGAGATCGAGGCGGATCTCCTCGACCTTCATGATCGCATCCAGCTCTCCCTCGAATCTGTACACGTCCTCCTCGACGAGCTTGACGAGGTCATTGGCGCGATCCAGTTTGCCGAGCTTCCCCGCGGTGGGGACGGCACCGCCGCCCCAAAGGTCCCAGCTGGAGAAGTCGCTGGCACCCTCGAGGACGGTCTTCAATTCCCTGAGCCGCTCGTAGGCCGCGATGCCGATTCTCTGGGTGTCACGGATCCGGGCCGCCTGCTCAGCGAGCTCCGCGCGCTGGTCCGCGAGCTTGACGAGCTCCACGCTGCGGGAGTCGTCCTTCGCGCGTAGAGACTCCTCCCTCGCCCTGCGTGCGCGGGAGACGCGCTCGTCGAGATCACCGAGCGCCTGAAGTCTGCGCGTGAGGTCGTCGACCTCGATCTCCGCGGACTGGACGCTCGCCGTGCTCGCGTCGTAAGCGAGCCGGGCCTTGAAGACCTCCTGCAGCTCCTTGTCCAGCTGCTCCTCCTTGTTGGAGAAGACCGAGTGGAAGATGGCCGTGAGCGTGCGGCCCTCGAGGCGCTCCACGTCAGCCTCTTCTTTCCGAAGGGCCTCACGTAGCTCCGCTCGCCGGCGCCCCTCCGTCTCGAGCCGTTGTTTCGCTGAATCGAGTCGGTGGGCGAGCCGGTCCTTCTCGTGGAGAGCTCTCTCCAGGTCTCTGAGATCGTCGTCGAGGTTGCTCATGGGGATGGCGAGTCCCTCCGTCGCGGAACTGGAAGTGACGCGACCCGGGTCTCGGGGTTGGTGGGTTGGCTGGTGCTCTCGGGATCGGCTCCACTGGCCTCGGGCTCCAGATGGAGAGCCCTCCGCCTCTACAGGGCAGCCGGGGCAGTGATTCGGATCACTGCTCCGAACTGGCTGGACGCTCTTCTAGCGGACAGGCTTCCCTCGATTTCGAGGCGGTCCTGGGCGTCCTTGGCGCCCTTCGTGGGGACGTCGAACCTGCGGTCGAGGGGCTGGCCATCGACCTCGTTCCCATGTGGGCGAGTCGCGGGCGATCTCAGTGCTCCAGCGGAGGTCTTCCGCCAGATCGCCACCACCATCGCTCTTCCTGGCCCGAGCGACCGGCTGACGCGCGTGACTAGCGAGTCTGGACGAGCACGAGACCGTCCACCCCGGGAACCTGAGCGTCCCTGGCGCGGCTGTGACGGCCAAGGACCGCCTTCCACTTGCCCTCCGGCAATTCGAAGCGGGCGGGGTGGGTGCTGGCGTTGAGTGCCACCAGGACCCTCTCCGTCTCCTCCTCGCGCAGGAACACGAAGAGATCCTGCTGATCGTGGGTCAGGAGGGTCTCGAAGCTGCCGGTGCGGAGCGCGGGGTGGGCGCGACGCAGCTGCCCGATGGCGCGATAGTGAGCCAGGTGCCGCTCGTCCACCGCGTCCTCCTTCCGGTCGTAGGGCGCGAGATCGGCCCAGAGCATGGGCTTGCGATTCGAGGGGTCGTCAGGGCCCCACATGCCGACCTCGTCGCCGTAGTAGATCATCGGCGCGCCGACGTAAGTCATCTGGAAGAGCGCGGCGAGCCGGGCGCGTCGGTAGTGGATCGGGTCGGGCTTGCGGTTCAGGTAGCCGACGCCGTCCTGCTCCCGGTTGTCCGCGTCGTACCGGCGGTCGGGGTTCAGGAACATCGACACCAGACGGTCGGTGTCGTGGCTGCCTAGCAGGTTCATCAGGGCGTAGGTTGCCTCCGCCGGGTACGCGAGGCGGAGCTCGGCGAGGCGCCTGTCCAGCTCGGTGGGCGTGATCTTGCGCTCCTCGAAGCCGATCCACGCCACGGCCGCGTCAGCGAAGCGGTAGTTCATCACCGCGTCGAAACGACGGCCGTCCAGCCAGGCGTCAGCGCGGTCCCAGACCTCTCCCGAGAGATAGGCGTCCGGGTTGATGGACTTCACCACCCGCCGCCACTCGTCCCAGAAGGGCATGGGGATCTCCATGGGGACGTCGAGGCGCCAGCCGTCGACGCCGTCCGAGGGGTCGCCGTCGCCGTTCGGGTCCATCCACCGCCGGGTCACGGCGTGGATGTGTGCGACCACCGCGTCCGAAGCGAGGCCGTCCGCGTCCTTCTTGAACACCGGGAGGTCGTCGAAGCCCGCCCAGCCCCTGTGAACGAACGGTGTCCAGGAGACCACGTCGAACCAGTCCGCGTACGGGGACTCGGGTCCCCGCGCGAGCACGTCCGCGAAGGCGGGGTGACGCTGGCCGACGTGGTTCCAGACGCCGTCGATGACGACCTTCATCCCGCGGTCGTGGCAGGCCTCGATGAGGTCCAGGAAGAGCCGGTCCGACGGGCTCCACGTCCAGGTGCTCGGGTCGGGGAGGTCCTCGTTCGCGGCGACGGCCGCCCAGTCCTCGCCGGCGCCCAGGCTCGTGTCCACGTGGCGGTAGTCGGTGGACTCGTACTTGTGGTGGGACTCGGCCTCGAAGACCGGATTGAAGTAGATCGCCGTGACGCCGAGGGACGCGAGGTGGTCGAGCCGCTCCCGGACCCCCGCGAGGTCCCCGCCGTAGAGGCGCCTGTAGATGAACCAGTCCCAGAGGCCGAGCTCGCCCTCGGTCTCGTGGGGGCTGGGCGTGTACCAGTCGCTGGTCCAGGACCGCGTCAGGGGGCGGTCGTTCTCCGGATCGCCGTTGCGGAAGCGGTCCGGCATGATCTGGTACCAGATCGCGTGCTTGGCCCAGTCCGGGGTGCGGAACTCGGGGAGCGCGACCGGGTCGAGCACGTGGACGTCCGGGTCGCGACGGGGGCCATCGGCGGTCTCCACCAGGAACGTGTAACGGCGCGCTGCGTCGCCGAGGGGCGCGCGGCGCTCGTGGAAGGTGTGGCCGTCGAGGATTCCGGCGGGGGTCATCTCGAGGGGCTCGGGCTCGCCCTCGAGCAGCAGCCGGGGCGACGCGTCCGCGGGGCCACGGTAGCGCAGCAGTGCCGTGTCCGCGCCGAGACGCTGCCGGTAGAGCGGGAGCTCGGGGTCGTGACGCCAGGCGAGCAGGCGGCGCGCCTCGTCGTCGAGCGAGTCCGTCGCGGCTCCGGCCGCGCCGAGGACGAGAACCGTGTTCTCACCGCCATGGCCGTCGGGCTCTCGCTCCGCGTTCTCCGGGTCGGGGATCCAGCGGCCTCCGTCGAGGACGAACTTGTAGCTCAGGCGCCCACTGTCCGCCTCCAGCTCCGCGGCCCAGCGGCCGTCGGCGCCGCGCTCCATCGGGAGCGCGCCGGAATCCCATCCGTTGAAGGAGCCAGCGACGTGGATGGTGTCGGCCTCGGTCGTGCTCGCGAGGTGTAGACGCACGCGCCAGCGTCCTGGGGCGATGGGAGTCGCGGTGGCCGACGCGGGGAGCGGCCCGTTCGGCTCCTCGGGCCGGGCGAAGGGCGGCTCCAACGGCCAGTCGGTGGACGACGGCGCGCTGGCGCAGGAGAGCGCGAGGACGGCGAGGACGAGCAGGGGCATGGATCGTCTGTCGTTGGCGTGGCTGAGGGGGGATTCCTAGACTGCGAAACCCTTCCCGATGCTACTCGACCACGTGACCCGGATCGCCCGCGGCGGTCTCGCCGCCCTCGCCGCGTTTGCGGTGCTCTGGGCGGCTGCGCGCGTGTTCGTCCGCGACGTGCTGACCGGCGAGGGCGCGGGCGGGGAGGTCGTCCTGACCGTCATGCACTGGTCCGGGGACGCGGGGCAGGAGGAGGATCGGATCGTCGAGGAGGCGCTGCGCGCCTACGAGCGCGACCACCCCGGCGTGCGGGTGCGGCGGATCAACCCGGGGGATGCGGGGTCCTTCTACACCAAGCTCCAGACGATGATGGCGGCGGGGACGCCGCCCGACGTCTTCTACTGCGGCGACGAGCGCCTCCCGTCGCTGGCGAGCCTCGGGGTCCTGCTCCCGCTGGACGAGTTGATCGAGGAGGACCGCGCGGCCGGGAACGACCCGGGTCTCGAGGACTTCTACGAGGTGGTGCTCGACGGCTACCGCTGGGACGGGGAGCGGACCGGCGCCGGGCCGCTCTACGGCCTGCCGAAGGACTTCACGACCATCGGCTTCTACTACAACAAGGACCTCTTCCGACGAGCGGGGCTCGACGAGCCCGGCGATCGCTGGACCTGGGACGAATTCCTCGCCGCGGCGCGCGCCATCGGCCAGCTCGAGGGGTGCACGGGAGCGGAGTTCGTCACCTGGCCGCGGATGCTGCGGCTCTACCTCTCCACCTTCGGCTGCGACGTTCTCGCCCCGGACGGCGAGACCCTCAGCGTGCGTGAGCCGGAGGTGCTCGTGGCCCTCGAGCAGCTCGCGGGCTGGCGCTTCGACGAGGACAACACTCTCACCAGCGGCAAGTCGCGCGTGGCCAGCGGGGCCACCGTCTTCCTCACAGGGCGGGTGGGCATGGCCGGCCCCTTCGGCCGCTGGGTCGTGCCGAGCTACCGGCAGATCGAGGGCTTCGAGTGGGACTTCGCGCCGATGCCCATGGGGACCGAGCGCGCGAACGTCGTGGCCTCGGTGGCGTGGTGCGTGTCGAGCCGCACCGAGCGCCCCCGAGCCGCCTGGGAGCTGGCGCGGACCCTCTGCAACGAGGAGGCTCAGGCGGGACTGGGCGAGCTCGGGCTCGCCATGCCGAGCCGGCGCTCGATCGCGGAGTCGGAGGCCTTCGTCGATCCGACCGCGGCGCCCTCGCGGGACGACGTGTACCTCGACCAGGTGGAGGTCGCGCGGCTCCTCCCCGTGCCGGCGAGCCCGAAGTTCGACGCGCTCCTGGAGTCGCGGCTCAACCAGGCGGTGCTCACCGGGGATCTGAGCGTGGACGAGGCGTCCTCCAACTTCGCGGCGGCCTGGCAGGCGGAGGGGGACTCGCCGCTGATGACGGCGGAGTTCCCGCCCATGCCATGGGGTACGCTCGCCCGGTGGGCGGGCATCGCGGCGCTGCTGCTCGCGGCCGCGCTCGCGTGGATCTGGCGGCGCGGCCGGCCGGGACCCCTCGGCCGGGGCGAGGAGCGCGCGGGGGTCTTGCTGGCGAGCCCGCTGATCCTCGGCCTGCTGTTCGTCACGGGCTTCCCGATCGTGCTCTCTCTGGTGCTCTCGTTCACTCGCTGGACGGGCATCGCCGGGCTCGAGACCGCCGAGTGGGTGGGGCTCGCGAACTACACCCAGCTCTTCGTCGAGGACGGGCGCTTCTGGACGAGCCTGCGGGTCACCGCGATCTACGCGCTGCTGGCCGTGCCTGTCGGGCAGGCGTTCGCCCTCGGCGCCGCGCTGCTGATGAACACGCGCACGCCGTTCATCGGCCTCTGGCGGGGCGCCTGGTACCTCCCGAGCGTGCTGGCCGGCGTGGGCGTCGCGGTCCTGTGGCGCTGGGTCTTCGACGGTGACAGCGGCCTCGCGAAGGCGCTGCTCGATCCGCTGCTCGAGCCGCTCGGGCTGGCCTCCCCCGACTGGTTCGGCAACGACGCCGGGACCTACGGGGTGCCGGCCTTCGCGATCATGAGCCTCTGGATGGTGGGCGGATCGATGATGATCTACCTCGCGGGGCTCCAGGGTGTCCCGAAGGAGCTGCACGAGGCGGCGGAGCTCGACGGCGCCGGGGCGTGGCAGCGCTTCCGTCGGGTGACGCTCCCGATGCTCTCGCCGGTGCTGGTCTTCAACGGCGTGATGGCGGTGATCGGCTCGTTCCAGGTCTTCACCCAGGCCTTCGTCATGACGCGCGGCGAGCCGGGGGACCTGACGCGGTTCTACGTGCTCTACCTCTACAACCAGGCCTTCGACTTCTACGAGATGGGCTACGCCTCCGCGATGGCGTGGATCCTGCTCGTGGTGGTGCTGGTGCTCACCGGGATCTTCCTGCGCGGGAGCCGGCGTCACGTCCACTACGAGGGGATGGCGAAGTGAGCGGCCGCGGATCGAAGCTCCTGACCCTCGCGCTGCTCGCGGGGGGCGCAGCGCTGATGCTGTTCCCGCTCTGGTGGATGCTCGTGGTGTCGCTGGAGACCCCGAGCAACGCCGGCGCCGCCACTGTGGAGGTGGGCGCCATCAACGTCTTCCCGAGCGATCCGCAGTGGGGGAACTGGACCGCGGCCATGCGGGCGGTGGGCACGGTGGAGTGGGAGGGGTTCCTCGACGCGCTCGCCAACTCGATCCTGATCACCTTCCTCACGGTGACCGCCACGGTGATCTCCTGCAGCCTCGTGGGCTACGCCCTCGCGCGCGTGCGCTTCCGCGGCCGGGGTCCGCTCTTCGCCGTCATGCTCGGGACGATGATGCTCCCGCCGCAGGTGACCATGATCCCCATGTTCCTTGTCTTCCGGGAGCTGGGCTGGGTCGACACGATCCTGCCCCTGGTGGTGCCGGCGTTCTTCGGCAACGCCTTCTTCATCTTCATGTTCCGCCAGTTCATGGCCCAGGTCCCCGAGGCCCTGGTGGAGGCGGCGCGCCTCGACGGCTGCGCGCATCTCGGGGTCTGGTGGCGCGTGATGCTGCCCATGTGCCGGCCCGTCATCGCCATCACGGCGGTGTTCACGTTCATCTTCGTCTGGAACGACTTCCTCGGGCCGCTGATCTACCTGCACTCCGAGGAGAAGGCCACGCTGGCCATCGCCCTCAACAGCTTCCGCAACCAGTACGGCGGCCTCGAGGACGTGCAGTACCTGATGGCGCTCAGCCTGATCACCATGATCCCCTGCATCCTCCTCTTCCTCGTGGCGCAGCGTCAGTTCATCGAGGGCCTGGGCTCCGGGGCGGTCAAGGGCTGATGGCGCGCGTCACCTTCGATGGTCTCGGGAAGGTCTACCCCGGCGGCGTGCGTGCCGTGGCCGGCGTGGATCTCGAGGTGGAGGACGGGGAGTTCGTGGTGCTCGTGGGCCCCTCGGGCTGCGGGAAGAGCACCACCCTCCGCATGGTCGCGGGGCTGGAGGAGATCACCGAGGGCACGCTCTCCATCGGCGAGCGCGTGGTCAACGAGGTCGCGGGCAAGGACCGGGACATCGCGATGGTGTTCCAGAACTACGCCCTCTACCCGCACCTCACGGTGCGGCAGAACATGGCCTTTCCGCTGGAGCGCCGCCGCGCGCACGGTGGCTGGCTCGATCGGCTGGTGACAGGCCGAGGCCAGGAAGCGCGAGAGGAGGACCGCCAGATCGAGGCCGAGGTCACGCGCGCGGCTGAGGTGCTCGGGATCACCGACCTCCTCGATCGCAAGCCGGGGGCGCTCTCGGGTGGCCAGCGTCAGCGCGTCGCCGTGGGCCGGGCCCTCGTGCGGCGGCCGGCGGCGTTCCTCTTCGACGAACCACTCTCGAACCTCGACGCGAAGCTGCGGGTCGAGATGCGCGCCGAGCTCAAGGCGCTGCACGAGCGGCTCGGGGCGACCATGCTGTACGTCACCCACGACCAGGAGGAGGCCATGACCCTCGGAGATCGGCTGGTCGTGATGGACGGCGGGGAGGTGCAGCAGTGCGCGTCACCCCGAGAGGTCTACGAGGCGCCCGCGAACCGATTCGTGGCGGGCTTCGTGGGGACTCCGAGCATGAACTTCCTGGAGGGGACGCTCGAGGGCGGAGCGATGCGCGTCGGGGAGGCCGCCCTCGCCCTGAACGCCGATGTCGAGGCGCCCGACGGACCTGCAGTGCTCGGTGTCCGGCCGGACCGATTGCGGAGGGGAGAGGCCGGCGACCCGTGTCTGCTCGGTTCGGAGGTGATCGGGGTCGAGGATCTCGGCGATCGCTGCGACGTACGCCTTGGGGTCGAGGGGGCGGAGTTCGTCGCGCGGCGTCCGGCGAGTGAGCTCGCAGGATGGGTGACTGGCTCCCCTGTTCAGGTCACCTTCGACCCGTCCGATGCGCACCTCTTCGCACCGGGACCCCACGGGCGGAGACTGAGCTGAGGCTCCCTGCGTGAACGACCCGAGAGGGCTCTGCCTGGCGTTGAGCTGGCGGGGGGGTCGATCAGCAGCGAAGCGGTCTTCACCTGGTCCGCTGCACGCTGAGGAAGTCTCATCCCCAGGGCCGGTCAAACCTCGACCCGAGAGGGAGTCGCGTTTCCAGGTGCAGGTGGGCCTTGGCAGAAAAGGTGGGGCGATGTGCCGCAGGCGAGGTCTCCGCGAGGCGGGGTGCCGTTCTGAACCGCTTGAGGCTTCGTGGCCGAGTCACGAAGTGGCTGTTGTCGGGCGGCCGGGGGAGTGGGGCTTCGGCGCCCAGGGGCCCGTTCGTGCGTCAGAAAATCGCACGGCCGGAGCATCCGTTCTCGAATTGGTTCCGAACGTTCAGTTAATCGCGACTGAACCGAACGCAGCGGGGCGTAACGGCCCCACGGCCAGAGGTTGTCGTGTCGCCCCCCTTCATTGTCCCCAGGACCACCATGAACGTCGTCCCCTCTCTCTCATTCCTCGCTGTCGCTCTTCCGGAGACGAAGAACCTGGAAGCCAACGATCCCGTTGGTATTTCCTTCTGGGTCATCTCGATGGCTCTGGTCGCGGCCACGGCCTTCTTCTTCCTGGAGATCCAGCGGGTCTCCGGCAAGTGGAAGACGTCCCTGACCGTCTCCGGCCTCGTGACCCTCGTCGCGGCCACGCACTACTTCTACATGCGTGACGTGTGGGTGGAGCAAGGCAGCACGCCTACGGTGTACCGCTACATCGACTGGTTGATCACGGTGCCGCTGCTGATGGTCGAGTTCTACCTGATCCTCGCGGCCATCACGAAGGTCCCGGGCGGCGTCTTCTGGCGCCTCATGATCGGCACGCTCGTCATGCTCGTCGGTGGATTCCTCGGTGAGAACGGCACCATCGGCGCCTGGCCCGGCTTCATCGTCGGCATGCTCGGATGGGCCTACATCCTGCGTGAGATCTTCGTCGGCGAGGCTGGCAAGATCAGCGCCGCCTCCGCTCCGGCCTCGGTCCAGTCCGCGTTCTCGCTGATGCGCTGGATCGTCACCATCGGCTGGGCGATCTACCCGCTCGGCTACTTCCTCGGCTACCTCGCCGGCGGCGAGCCGGGCGATTCGGCCAACATGCTGAACGTCGTCTACAACATCGCGGACGTCGTCAACAAGATCGCCTTCGGTGTGATCATCTGGTCCGTGGCGGTCGCCGAGACCGACTCGAACTCCTGAGTGAATCTCCCTCGGGATCTGTCCCGGGGGAACGCTCCGGGACCCCACGGTCCCCGTCAGAGCGCGGCAACCTCGCCCGTACTCGTGCACTTCAAAGGCACGGCGGAGTGAGGAGGAGTTGCCCGCCTGATGGGGATCGCTGGGGTCCTTCGCCTTTGATCGCTGGAAGGTGTGCATGGGTGCGCCAGCGCTCGCCTTCCATCGCTGGCTGCTGCCACGGGTGAGCGACGTAGGAGGTCGTGCGGCGCCCGTTCGACCGACGCCGCTTGGACCACCCAGGCGCTTCCCGGAAGCGCGCTCCGGGGCCGGACTCCGACTGCAGCGCCCCTTCAGTCGCTTCAGGCCACTGGAGTTCCCATCAGCCGGCTCTTCGTTGGTACTGACCGGTGAGCTCGGATTCCACCGTACGCTTAGGCCTCTGGGTGACGTGGATGCGAGCGGCGAGCGCGGCGGCCCGGACGGGTGATGGTCAGAGCCGGCCCGCGGCCTTCTCGTCCAGGTAGGCGCTGGCCAGCTCGCTCGGTAGGTCGTCCGGCAAGACGTCGATGACACGCACGCCCCGTCCGCGTAGTTCCGCGGCGAGATCGTCGCGACGGGCCTCGTACTCCTGCGCGCCCGCCGAGGCGATCGCGTCCTGGAGGTCCCGCGGCGGGGTCTCGGCGAGGGCGGCGACGGCCGGTTCACGCAGCGAGGCCACGATCACCAGGTGGCGCTTGCACATGGCGTCGATGGCGCGAACCAGCTCCTTGGAGTCCTCGCCGCGCAGGGTCGTGAGGACCACCACCAGCGCCCGGCGGCGCTCGAGGATCATGGCGCGCCGTGCGGCTTCGAAGTAGTCGCTCGGAGCAGAGGTGGCCTGCCAGTCGTGCACGCCGAAGAGGATCCTGGGCATGCCCCCGGGGCCCTTCACCGAAGGGATCCAGCTGGGCTCACCCGAGAAGCCCACCAGGCCGACCCGGTCGCCCTGGCCGAGTGCCACGAATGAGAGGAGCAGGGCCGCGTTCAGGGAGTGGTCCAGCAAGGAGGACTGCCCGTCGGACACCGACATGCGACGGCCGCGATCCACGAGGAGCACGACGCGCTGATCGCGCTCCTCCTCGTACTCGCGGCTGATGACCTGGCGCCGGCGCGAGGTGGCCTTCCAGTCGATCTGCTGGGGGAGGTCTCCGTCGCGGTAGTCGCGCAGCTGGTGGAAGCTCGTGCCGTTGCCTCGGCGGGCGCGTCGGCGAACGCCGGACTGCTCGAGCTGATGGGCGATGGCCAGGAGATGGAACTTCACCACCGGGCGGTGGTTCGGGAGGACGCGGAGGGTTCCCTCGAGGGCGATGCGGTGCCGTCGACGCCAGAGCCCCAGGCGGGAGTGGCACAGGATCTCCAGTTCACGGAAGGGCAAGCCGCCGCGCCTGTGCGCCGTCATCGAATACGGCACCCGCACGGATTCGGCGGGACCCGCTTCCACCAGGCGCGGGAAGTCCTCGGACGACGTCTCGAGGGGAAGACCCTCGAAGACCTCGAAGCGACGGGGGCGTGACCCGGGGTTCTCGAAGGACAGACTGGCCTCGAAGGGCACGCCCTGGGCGACGTTCTCCGGCACGCTGCGGGACACGTCGAGAGCTTCTCGCCAGCCTGGGAGCGCGAGGTCGATCACGGCCGCGACCATCAGCACCCCGAAGGCCGTCACGTGAAGAGCTCCCAGAGCCGGAGCGAACGCCACCACCACGGCCAGGCCCAGGAGGCCGGCGGCCGCGTGGAGCAGTCGATCCGTGGGCCAGACGCTCACGCGCGCGGAGCCTCCACCTTCTCGATGACGGTCGAGAGGACTTGGTCCACGTTCTGGCCCTCGAGCGCCAGCTCGGGGGCGAGGGCCACGCGGTGGCGCAGGCAGGGCACGGCCATGGCCTTGACGTCGGCCGGGTACACGTGGTCCCGGCCTGCCATGAGCGCGGTAGCTCGGGCACAGCGGATCATGGCGAGGGCGCCCCGTGGGCCGGCGCCGAGCATGAGACCCTGGCTCTCGCGCGTCGCGCGGACGAGCTGCACGGCGTAGCGCGCCAGGGCCTCCTCGACGCGGACCTCGGTCACCCGTCCCTGGAGCGCGCGGATCTCCTCGGCGCTCGTGATCTGCCGGACATCGTCGATGACGAGCCCGGCGCCCGATTGGCCTTCGGTGACATGGCGGACCACCGCGACCTCGTTGTCCTCCGAGGGATAGTCGATGAGCACCTTCATCAGGAATCGATCGAGCTGCGCCTCGGGGAGGGGGTACGTGCCCTCCTGCTCCACCGGGTTCTGGGTGGCGAAGACCATGAAGGGGCGCTCCAGCTCCGTCGTGTCCCCTTCGATGGTGATCTGACGCTCCTGCATCACCTCCAGCAGCGCCGCCTGGGTCTTCGCGGGCGCGCGGTTGATCTCGTCGGCCAGCAAGAGTTGGGTGAACGCCGGTCCGCGCCGCACCCGGAACTCGCCGCTCTTCATGTCGTAGATGGCGTGGCCGGTGACGTCGGTCGGCATCAGGTCCGGTGTGAACTGGACCCGGGCCCAGTCGCCGCCGAAGGCGCGGGCGAGTGCCTTGACCAGCAGCGTCTTGCCGAGGCCCGGCACGCCCTCGAGGAGCACGTGGCCTTCAGCGAGAAGCGCCACGAGGATCTGCTGGACCACATCGTGCTGCCCGAGGAACGCGGTGCCGATCTGCTCGCGCAGGCGCTCCACGAGGGGCAGGGGGGCATCGGGAGCCCCGGGTGGCTCGGCGTCCGGCCGGTGCTCCGACATGGCATCGCGGAATTGCGGTTCGTCTTCGTGATTCATGGGCTGGTGGATCGGCGCGTTGATCAGGTGCGCTTCTGGAGCGTGGTGAGTGTTCGCTGGACGGCGAGGAATACGTCGGGCTTGAGGGGGCCGGAGGCGAAGAGGGCGCGCTCGACCTCCTCCGCGGCGTGGCCAGTCTCTTCTGCGATGGCGTCGCAGAGGTCGTGGTCCGTCATCGAGTCGGAGCCCGGGATCGCGGAGCGCCAGCGCACAACGGTGCGCTCGCGGATGCCTTTCAGCAGGGTCGGGCCGCTGTCGTGGTTCCAGAGGAAGCGGCCGATGGAGGCGGCATGACTCTGGAAGCCGGGCAGTGCTTCCGAGGCGAGGTCCTCAACGGGACCGAAGCGCGGCCATGCTCGCCAGAGCCACAGGACGAGCAGGGCGAGCGCCGCCCACAGCGCGTGGGCGGCCCGCTCGGTGAGCAGGCTCCAGAGCCCAGGAGCGTCGGCGTAGGCGATGAGGAGTCCCGGCTCGGCGATGCCGCTCTCACGGCGGGCCTCGTCGACGAGCTTGAAGAGGAGACCCGCGTGCTCGGCGGAGCCGAGGTGCTCGTTGTTGAAGAAGTGTCCCGAAGCCATGACCGAAACGCTCCCGTCCCCGTGGTCCACCTGGACCAGGGCGCCGAACTCCCCTCCTTCGCCCACGTGGCCATCCGCGCTCCGCTCCTCGATCTGGAAGCCGAGCGCGTCCTCGTCCGGCTCGTCCACTGGGAAGCGAAGGAGGTCGAGCTCCTCGAGGAGCGCGCTCTCCCGGTGGTACCAGGGCATCGAGGCGTCGTCGAGGAGGCCGAACTCGTCGTCGAAGTCCTCGCTGGCGAGGAGCGCCTGCAGTCCCGTGCGCAGGTCGAACCCGTCGAGGCACACGATCGCCTGGCCGCCGCCACGGACCCACGCGAGGAACCCGTCGAGGATCTCGCCCTCCACAGCGAGGGAGCCCTCCTCGGTCAGGAGGATCTCGCCGTCGCCAGGGAGGCTGGTCAGGCCGTACTGGATACGCGAGGGGACCTCCAGCCGCGCGAGCGTGCGCTGGGCCGCCAGGAGCGGGTTCGAACGCGCTTCACCCCGCAGTCCGGTCGGGATCTCCTCGACCTCCTTGGTGCATCCGGTCAGGAGAGCGCCGAGCGCCGCGGCGAGCAGGACGGAGCGCGTCATTCGCCCGCACCTGCACCGCTGAGGCGCTCACGGGATCCAAGGTGCAATCCCCATCCGTCACACAGAGCGAGGGCGTCGTCGAGAAGCGGCGGGGCCTGGCCCCACGCCGCCTCGAGCCAGCTGCCCGTGAGCTCCTCGAAGTACGCGGCCCGACGGCCCGACGTCTCCGTGGACGCATCGTTCACGCGCCTGATGCAGTCGTGCTCGGTGTCGCCCGGGAAGATGTCCAGGGCGTCGTCGGTCATCAGCCTGTGAAGCGCGCCGCGGTAGAGCAGCGAGAGGCAGGGCACGATCGCCCCCTGTCGCGCCAGGTTCTTGGCCGCACCGACGATGTCCTCGGGCAGGGAGTCCTCGCGCAGATCCAGGCCGAATGCCTCCACCGGCCTGGGTCGCGGCGGAGCATCCCGCGTCGAGGCCCGGGATTCCGCGTTGCGCGCGATGTGCACGACGACCGCGATCACGATGACGCCGACGAGGATCCACCCGAGAGCCTTGAGCACGGTGGCGATGAGCTCGGCGAGTCCCGTGCTGTCGCCGTCGCCGAGGTCCCACGTCGGCCGGTAGAACGTCTGCTCGCGGGTGGTGTCGAAGTCGGGATGCGAGAGGACGTCGCGTGCGATCTCGACGGGATCGGTGTCCTCCAAGGTCTGCTCGGGCCCACCGTCGCCGATCGCTTCCTGGCCGAGCGGGATCGTCCGGGCGCTCGCCACGGATGCCAGCGTCAGGCAGAACAGCAGCGGAATCGCGATGGCAATGCCCCGTCGCGCGGCGGCAGCGAGACGAGTTCCGAGCCGCTGGAACGCGAGCTCGATGTTCCAGCCCTCGAGCTCGGTGCGCCGCGAGACGTAGAGCCCGAAGCCTGCCGCCGCGTAGGCCACCTCGCAGATCAGGAGCCCCGGTAGCCAGGTCGCGAACGACAGCCACTGGTAGCGGGCAGCGCCGGGCGCATCGCCTGCGAACAGCGAGAACGCGTCGGGAAGCCACCCGTCGGGCAGCAGCCACAGCGCGAGCAGGAATCCCGCCGAAGCCAGGGCGAACTCGATGTGGAGGAACACCAGGGTCGAGATCATCGCCTCTTGACCCATGGTGCCGAACGTCACCTCGCCGTACCGCCCGGAGAGTTCCTTGCCGCGTACGCCCTCGAGGCTGGCGACGGGTAGCCAGAGCGAGCGACGCAGGCCCAGGCGTCGCCAGGTCAGGAGTTCGAGGAGCGGGCGGTCGATCATGCCCGGGAGCGCAGCGAGGGTCTCGCGGATGCGTGGCGTGGCGCCGAAGGCTGCGCGGGAAAGCACGTGAACCACGACGCGGTCGATGAGCGGCTTGATCCACCATATGGCGAGGGATCCGACCCACGCCGAGGCCGCGCTCGCGTAGAGCGCGAGGGCCCAGATCGGTGCCATGACCGCGAGCACTGCCCCGAACGTCGGCCACGCGTGCCGTCGAAGGAGCTGGAGGCCGAGGTCCTGCGCCTCGGCGGGACCGCGCGCCACCAGCTGGACGTCGAGCTGCTCGACCCTCACGCCGCGGGCCTCCCTGCGCTCGCCCTGGGGCTTCTGCCAGCGAAGAGCAGCCACGTGATGACGCTGAGCCACATCACGGCACCGAAGGTGTACTTCACCTCGACCGGGAACGCGTTCGCCGACCAGAACGCCTCGATGAGAGCGGCGAAGGTGATCAGCGCGCCGGAGCCGAGCGCGAGTCGCACGGCGCGTCGGCCGTCCTGCTGCAGGGCGAGCGCGCGAGTGCGCCGCCCGGGTTTGAGGATCGCGAGTCCCAGGCGGAGCCCGGCAGCGCCGCTCAGTGCGATCCCGATGAGCTCCGGGGCGCCGTGGCCGGACGTGAAGGCCATGAACGTCCGTTCGAATCCGGCCATGAAGGAATAGCCGAAGGCCGCTCCGAGCACGATCCCGTTGTACGCCAGGAAGAAGATGGAGCCGACGCAGAGCAGGATCCCGCCTGCGAAGGTCCTGAACGCGATCCCGACATTGTTCCTGACGTACTGACCGAACATCATCACGTCCGATTCGACGTCGCGCGCGAACTCCGCCGACTCGGCATCCGCCGAGAAGCTCCCTTCGAGCTGGACGCGCATGTCGTCGGGGAGAGCCGCGAAGACCCACTCCGGAGCCAGGAACCCGGCGAGGATCATGAGGATGAACGGGCCGAAGAAGAGTCCGACCGCGGCGAGGCTCACGCCCGCCTCGGCCCGGACGAGCTGCGGATACCCGATGGCCAGGAATCGCAGGACGCGGCGAGGGATCCCGCTCTTCGCCCCGTGCAGGTGGTGGTAGGCCCGCAGGCAGAGCTGGTTGAGGGACTCCGCGAGGTCGAGTCCGTAGCCGCGGTGGCGTGTCAGCGCGAGGTCCTCGGAGGCGGCGCGGTAGAGCACCGGAAGGTCCGCGAGCATCCCCGCGGAGATCTTCTTGCGCTTGCGCCGGGTGTCCAGCGCATCGAGGAGCGCCGCGAGCTTGGCCCAGTCCTCCTTGCGTCGGGATTCGAACTCCGCGCGTGTCATCGGCCGCGCTCCTCGAGCCACTGCGCGAATTGCAGGAGCCGCTTGCGGCTGGCTGCGCCGCGGAGCCCGGTGAGAGGCTCGGCGAGCTCCGCGAGCTCGTCGGCGCGTGCGTCGCCCCAGATGGGGGCGCGGCGCGCGAATTCGCTGACGGCAGCCTCCTCCTCGCCCGTGAGGGCTACCGGCAGAGGCGCCGCCTCAACGGATGGCGCCGTCGGCTCGATTCGCCGGACCTTCCTGCGGCTCTTCCTGGGGGCCTTCGGGTGGCGCTCCTCGTTGCCGTACACAACGAGCGTCCCCGCCGCGCGATCTCCAAGGCGCTGGAAGTCTGCGCTCAGCGCCATGCTGGCGAGGCCGAAGCCGTAGAATGGAGGCAGGAAGTCGACGAAGCGCACGATGTTCCTGACGAACGCGGCCTCGAGCCCGCAGGGCGAGCCGTCTCGCTGGACCACCACGAGCCCGCAGCGCTTCTTGCCCGGTGTGGCTCCATGAAGACCCTCGAAGAGGGAATAGAAGAGCCACTCCCCGGCGAAGAGCGTCAGGGCGAAAGCGGCGCCAGCGAGGTCTCCGGAGAAGACCGTGCTGAAGACGACCAGAAGCACGATGTAGCCGAGGAGGCGGATGATCAGGTCGATCGTCCACGCGATCACGCGGGGCACCGGGCCTGCGACGCGGACCGTCAGCGTGCCGCCCTCGGGGGTCAGGATCGGACGGCGGGTGTCCGCCTTTTCAGCGTAGCTGGACAATGGGGCTCCATCCGGCGGCGACCCGAGGGGCTCGCCGGATCACCGACGTCTCAGGGTGCCACGCGCACCACTGTGCCGGCGATGTGGTCGTGCAAGCAGCGCCGCTCCTGGCCGAAGATGAAGAGCGGGTTGATGATGGTGAAGAGGAGCCCGACGATCGGGATCGACGAGATGGCGCCGGCGACGATGCTCCGGAGCACGATCGCCTTCAGCGGACCAGCGCGCCGGTTGCTGCCGTACTCGTCGATGCGGATCTTCATGATGATCTTGCCGAGGGTCTGGCTTCGCTTCCAGATCAGCACGAACTGGAGGACCATGAAGGGGACCACGCTGATCATCGCGATCGCGGCGATCGCCTCCTCGCCAGCGCTCGAGAAGATCGTCATGGGGATCACCAGCGCGGCCAGCAGAGCCATCGCGAGGAGTGAGTCGAGGATGATCGCGAACAGTCGGGAGAGACGTGAGGCGAGCGGGCGCTCCTCGTCGAAGGCTTGCGGCTGCTGCACGCGAGCCTTCGGAGCGGCGTAGGGATTCGCGTCTTCTGGCTCGGCAGGGGAAGGGACCATCGAACGAGCTTGTTGCTGATCGGGGCTGTGGGGCTTGGCGCGCGTCGTGCGCCGGGGAGCCGAACGATAGAGGAGACGCAGCCCTCGTGCCATCGTATGGCGGGTGCGTGATCCGGGTCTCTCCGCTCATCTCGGTCGAGCCGTTTCGCTCAGGCCCCTTCCTTCCTTCATTGGAGCTGCCTCGGCCTTCCTGACCCCTTGAGGAGCGCCCAGGTCAGGTGCTTGCCAGCGGTGACGGGCATGGGCGTGAAGCCCTACCCCGTCCAGTCGGCGCGGTGGGGGGGCGGTGACTCCTGGCTGAGGCCCGTGCTGAGCCCCGGCCTTGACCCTGCTGGAGCGAAGCGAGGGATGGAGGCGCCGGATGGTGCAGGTTGACCGCTCTGAAGGCCCGGGCGCCCTGGCCGGGCGGCCGCGGTCCGCTGCCGCCGCTCCGCTCGCAATATGCTCGCGGCCGTGGTCAACAGTTTCTGATGAGCACACCAATCCAAAGCGCCCCTGGTGCGTTGAGAGCAATGCCCCAGAAGAACCAACCCGAACCAGGTCGCTCCCATGATCGCACTCCTCCCTCTCGCAGTCGCCGCTCTCGCAGCCCCGGACATCGCTCCCAATCCTCGAAATCGCTCCGCGATGGACCTCGCGCCGGATCGCGCCACCACCCGGGTGGCGATGCGGGCCGAGGTGGTCGAGCTCGTCCTGCACGAGGACTTCGCCGAGGTGCGCGCTGTCTTCGACATGGAGCACACGGGTGATGAGCCGGAGACCCTCGAGGTGGGCTTCCCGACCGAGGCGCGGCCGCTCGTCAAGAGCGTCCGCGAGGGCCTCGACCACGGCGACTTCATGAGCGGTGGAGGGGTGATCTACGCCTTCTCGGCTGCCGTGGATGGGGTCGAGGTCAAGGCGACGCGCAAGGAGGTCGACGAGGGTGACCCGCGTGAGGTTCATCGCAAGTGGGTCTGCTGGCCGATGACCTTCCAGCCGAAGCAGCGTTGCCGCGTCGAGGTGCGCTACGAGGTCGAGACCAAGGACGACTTCTTCTTGGAGCAGCGCAGTCCCTTGCGGACCCGCGAGCTGATCTACGTGCTGAAGACCGGAGGAGGCTGGCATGACACGATCGGATCTGCGCGCATCCTGCTGCGAGCCGCGGAGGGCTTCAGCCTGGACCGTGTTGGTCCCGTGCACCCGGCTCCGACCGCCAAGCGCAAGGGCGAGTGGGAATGGCTCATCAAGGACTTCGAGCCGGACAAGGACATCCGCGTGGGCTATCGCGTCTTCCGGGACTCGAGGCACGCGGTGGAACGCCTCACGGCGGAGCTCGAGAAGAGGCCGGACGATGCTGTCGCGATCCTCGAGCTCGCCGAGAACAACGAGACGTTAGGGAACCACGCCGCGGCCGCAGCGGGCTACGCCCGGATCGCTGATTGGAATCGAGAGAAGCCCGGGCAGCCGCGCTACCGACGGCCCAGGCTGGTCAACATCCGCCTCCACAACAGGAGCGTGGCCTATCTCGCCGCGCGGAACTACGCGGCTGCAGGCGACCTGGTCCTCGCTCGGGAACCCTGGGCTCGACGGGCTGCTGGCGAACTCGACGAGCTCATCAAGCGCACGTCGAATTTCATCGAGCGGTACAAGGACAACCCGAAGGTGGAGCTGGATGACTCACGAACGCGGCTCGAGCTCGCCCGGAAGAGGCGGGCGGAGATGGCGAGACTCATCGAGTCGGGCGACACGCGCTGATTCTGTTGCCGGTGAGCAGGGCCACGGCGCGACCGCGGTGCGTGACGTGGCCCTGTTCATGCGGAGCGAAGGACAGCTCTCGGCGCAGGTGGTCCTGCCGCGCGGCGGTCGCGGAATGGAGAGCGGGGCAGCGACGGCCATCATGTGGCGGTGACGCTGCCCACAGCGGGGCTCAGCGCTTGCTCCTGCGCGCAGCGGCCCACCTCCAGGGCTCGGATCCGGGGCCGCGAGGCCTGGCGGCGCAACCCGATCGCGTTGGGGGGGCAGCCGAAAGGGGGCGCAGGACGTGGCGGGCAGATCCCGGTGGAGGGGCCTCACTCGAGAGCTCCGACGACACCTGTGTGTATCCCTTCGAGCGGGTCCGGGATCCGGGAGACGGAGCCCGTCGGTGATGCGCGGCGCAGGGCTCAGCAGCCGCGCGGTCAGGCGCCGCGGGACCCACGACGCTGCTGGACCGTGGTTCTCTGCCGTTTTCTGTCCGGCCCTGCGCCCTTGGTTCATCTGTGGATGGCGATTCAGACGCCGCTCTTCCCATGAACACATCACGAACCCGCCTTCCTGGCCCCGGAGTCCTTCCGCGAACCATCCGCGACGGCCGCCTCGTCCTCTGTGAGGAGGTGGCGCGGGATGGAGCCCAGGGCAAGACCCTCCTCCTCGGCCCCCAGCGGATGGACCTGTTCCGGCGCACGGCCGAGGTGATGGGCGAGCACGCGGAGGAGTGCCTCGTCTCCATGGTCGGCTTCCCGGCCATCGGGCCCGGGGAGGTCGACTGCGTGAAGCACTGCATCGAGGCGCTCGACGTCGGCTACCAGCAGGTGGTCTGCCGCACGATCGAGCGAGATCTCCTCGAGTGCATCGAGCTGATGCGGGACGCCCATGCGGGTCGAGTGCTCTTCGTGGTGCCGGCTTCGCTTCAGCTCGCCGCGGCCATGATGCACACGACGCCGAAGGAGGCCCTGGCGGAGGCAATGCGTCTCCTGAGGCTCGGGCTGGAGCGGGCGGACGGAGAGGTGTCGATCGACGTCTGCCTCGCGGACATCGGCCGGGCCGAGCCGGAGGCCGTGGCTGACGCTGCGAACCTCCTCACGCGGGAGGGGGCGGAGGTGATCATGCTCGCCGACACGGTCGGCCGGCTCCACCCTCTCGGCCATCGTGACCGGCTCACGGGAATCACGCGTCTTCTGGATCCCGAGGTCTGCGTCCACGCCCACTTCCACAACGATCTGGGTCTGGCCCTCGGTCTGAACCTGCAGGCGCTCGAGCTCGGGCATCGGATGTTCGGCACCTCGTGGCTCGGGCTGGGCGAGCGCAGCGGGCTCGGCCACACCGAGGAGCTCCTCGGCGTGCTGGCCACGGCGACGGACGATCAACTCGAGGACCTCGGAACCGACCGCGACAGCCTGGGGATCTCCGGGTGGCGCCCCGAGCGGATCGTCGAGACCGCCCGTGCTGCGGCCACGGCCCTGGACATGCCGCGGCGTGTGACGGACCCCTTCGTCGGGACCGGGGTGAACTCCATCTCGACCGGGACGCCCTTCGTCGCTCCATCTGTCTTCCAGCCCTACGACGCCGAGGGGCTGCTGGGCGTTCAGCCCACGGTCGAGCTCACGCATCTCGCAAGCACCCGGGTCGTCGAGGAGGTGGCCCGTTCGCTCGATGTCGACCTCAGCCGCGAGGCAGCGGTGGCTCTCCGGGACCGGATCAAGTCCGCGGCCTACGCCTCGGGGTGCGCCCGTGTGGACCTGGTGGACGTGATGGCGCGTGCCGCGGTGGATTCACGGGCGGCGGAGACGGATGGCCCGGGTCGCCGCGGCGAGCCTGGCGCTTCCAGTGACCGCTCCCGGCCGGGCGATCGCGTGCCCAGGACTCCCCGGACGTCGCAGTCGCGACCCGACGAGGGGATCCATGACGGATGGTCGAGGCAGGCGAGCGCGTGAGCAGCACCGCAGAACAGCTCGGGCCCCTGCTCGAGGCCCTCGAGAGGGACGGGGTCATCGTCGCGCCTTGCCCGGTCGGCTACGTCGCCGCGGCGAGCTCGGAAGCTGGCGTCGCCCGCATCTTCGAGCTCAAGGGCCGCGATCGCTCCCGTCCCCTCTCGATCGCCGGGTCTGCAGTCCATGAGGGGCGGAGCTACTTGCAGGAACTCGCTGGGATGAGTGAATCGAAGCTCTCGCTGCTCAGCGCCACCATGGGACTGATCGGGACCCGTCGCGATGGGGCCCCGCCCACGCCCGAGGGGGTCGGCACGAGGGAGAGCGTCGCTGTCTTCGTGGGACTGGGGCCGCTGCTCGAGAAACTGGTGGTCCAGCAGCGGGCGGCGGCTCGCGGCCTCTACGTGACGTCGGCCAATGCCTCCGGCGCGGGAAACGCGGTCCTCGCGAGTCAGCTCCCGTCAGCACTCCGCGGCGGCGCTGTCACGGCATTCCTCGATGACTCCCGCATCCCTCTCGCCCAGCGCCGCCGGGAGCCAGCGCCTGCGAGCCCGATGGTGCGTCTCGGTGCATCGCCGATGCTCGTGCGGGAAGGCGCCCGGCAGGAGCTCGCGATGCGCCAGCTCGCGATGGCCGGCGTCGCGGACCTTGTGACGGTCTGACGAGCGACGCAGGCGGCCCCTGCGGGTCCGGGTCTTCCTCTGCCTGAGGATCGCCGGACTCTTCGTGGGGGAGGGCGACCCGGCGGCTTCGTCGGGATCGAGACGGCCGAGGCCGGCGGGTCGGAGCCCAGGTGAGCGCGTGAATTCGGGCCCGTCGATGGCGGGTTTTTGCCTCCAGGGCGGGCCGGGGAAGGGAGGACGCGACTGTAGGATCAGCGGCATGGCGCGGCGTCATCGCGTTCCCGGGACCGAGTTGTGCCCTGCGCCGACAGGAATCGACTCCCTGATGCAACGGGCAGCCCACCATCGGAGTTCACGTTCATGGCGACGAGCCCCGATGACGCGCCGAAGCGCCAAGTGATCCCACCTCTGGATGCCCCGGCAGGCCGTGGAGTGTGAAGCGCATGAAGATCAAAATCCTCCAGGTCTACGATCACTCGCTGCCTTTGCACAGCGGGTACGTGTTCCGGTCGCTCGCCATCCTGCGGGAACAGCACAAGCGCGGCTGGGAGACGGTGCACGTGACGACGCCTCGCCATACCGTGGCCGAGGCGGAGCTCGAGGAAGTCGGCGGATTCACGTTCCACAGGACGTTGCAACCGAACGGCGTTTTGTCCCGCGCCCCGGTGCTCCGCGACCTGCATCAGATGTCCCTCACGACGCGCGTGCTCGACAGGGTCATCCGGGCCGAGAGACCCGACATCGTCCAGGCGAACTCACCGGTCCTGAACGCGATCCCGGCTCTGCGCGCCGCGCGACGACACGGGCTGCCGGTCGTCTACGAGATCCGCTCGATGTGGGAGGACGCAGCGGTCATCGCGGGGGCCACGGCCGCTGGCAGCCTGCGATACCGCGCGTCGCGCGCGCTTGAGACGTACGCGATCCGGCGTGTCGACGCGGTGACGACGATTTGCGAAGGGTTGCGCGCCGAGATCGTCGAGCGCGGCGTCCCGCCCTCGAAGGTCACGCTCGTTCCGAACGCCGTCGATATCGAGAGCTTCAATGCGGACCTCCCCCGCGACGCCGGGCTCGCTCGAGAGCTCGGTCTCGAGGGGAGGACCGTGCTCGGTTTCCTCGGGTCGTTCTACGGGTACGAGGGCCTCGACCTACTGGTCCGGGCCCTTCCCCGGATCGCCGGAGATGTTCCGGACGTGGCGCTGCTGCTCGTCGGCGGCGGCCCCGCGGAGCAGGAGCTGCGTCGGCTCGCGGGGGCGCTCGGCGTCGCCGACCGCGTGATCTTCACCGGCCGGGTGCCCCAATCCGAAGTGACCCGCTTCTACGGACTGGTCGACCTGCTCGTCTACCCTCGGCATCCGTCGCGGCTCACGGACATGGTGACGCCCCTCAAGCCGCTGGAGGCGATGGCGCAGAGGATCCTCTTCCTCGCCTCCGACGTCGGGGGGCACGCGGAGTTGATTCGAGACAACGACACCGGGTTCCTGTTCAAGGCTGGCGACGTGGACGATCTGGCGAAGCGTGTCATGGAGATCCTCCGCGATCAGGAATCCTGGCCGGCGGTCCTGGCCAGCGGGCGCCGACATGTCGAAGAGGTGCGCAACTGGCAGAACAGCGTGGCCGCGTACGAGGACGTCTACGCGCGGCTGCTGAATGGCCGGGAGACGTGATGTGACGCGAAGCCGCTCGTGGCGACGTCGCGACTCCGCCGTGGCGAGTCGTCGGTGGCGATCGCGATTCTCTCTTCGCCCGAGCCGCAGGGGAGCAGGGGGATCAGAGGACGATGAACACGGGGGCGTTCCTCTTCGGCTGGATGCCCGCGGGATTCCTCGCCGTGCTGGGCTGGTCCCTCCTGACCGTCGCCCGGAATGCCTCCGCGCGTCTGTCCAGGAGCGGCATTGGGTCTCGCAAGAGGCGCGAGTAGCGCCATTCGGTTGGCGAACCGGTCGTCTTCTGGGTCGTGAAGCGTGTTGACGGCCCCGTGTGTTCACGCGGCAACTCCGCAACTCACTTCGTCCCAGCGGCTCGACCTCGGGGATCTGCGGGCCCAACCGCGCCCCGCGGTCCCCGCCAGTCCCGCGATTCCGCACCAGGCGGAAGAGTGGCTCCCCGAGCAGGGCTCGAACCTGCGACACAGCGGTTAACAGCCGCTTGCTCTACCAACTGAGCTATCGGGGAACGCGAGCGCGAGAGGATAAGGGGCCGGAACGGCCTGTCAACCCTCACGCGGGAGTCTCGGAGCGGGCCTGGCGGGGGCGCCAGGCCCGCATGGAGAGGGTCGGCCAGCGGGGGGGGCGAGCTTGAGACCTAGTACTTGAGGCCGAGCTTCTTGAGCTTCGGCGCGATCACGGCGCGGCAGTAGCCGGCCCCGGTGTTGTCGAAGTAGTAGCCCTGGTGGTACTCCTCGGCGACGTAGAAGGTCGAGGCCGGGGTGACCTCCGTGACGATGGGGGAGTCGAAGCTGGGCTGGACGTCCTTCTTGGAGGTGGCCGCGATGCGCGCCTGGTCCTCCGAGTGGGTGAAGATGGCCGAGCGGTACTGGGTCCCCACGTCGGCGCCCTGGCGGTTCAGGGTGGTGGGGTCGTGGAGGCGCCAGAACCAGTCGAGGAGGTCCTTGTAGGAGATCACCGACGGGTCGAAGGTGACCTGGACCACCTCGGCGTGGCCCGTCCGGCCGGTGCAGATCTCGCGGTAGGTGGGGTTCTTCGTCTCGCCGCCCATGTAGCCCGACACGACGGACTCGACCCCGTCGATCTGCTCCAGGACGGCCTCGATGCACCAGAAGCAGCCGGCGCCGAGGGTGGCGATCTCCTTGGTGGAAGCGGGCTCGTTGGTCTCGGTCATGTCGGTGGGCTTGGGGGCCGGGTCGGAAGGGGGCGCGGCGATGGCGGGAGAGGCGGCCTCGGGATCGGACGGCGTCACGTCGGCGAGGTCGGCGGGAGCGTCGTCGCCGGGCTGTGCGACCTGCTCCTCGGTCTCGGCGAGCGCCTCCTCCGGCTCGGCCGGCTCTCCACTGGAGGAGCAGGAAACGGTGGCCGGTCCCGCGAGGAGGACGGCTGCGATGGCCGCGATCAGGGTCGCAGGCAGGGATCGGAGTCGGTCGATCATGTCTTGGAGGGCTTCGAACGTCCGCGGGGCGCAGACGCAGGGAGGCTCAGCGGTCCGTGGTCATCGGCGAAGGGGGATCCAGGAGGTCCTTCGAGCTCAGCCTCATGGCGTGACGAGGGACCGATTCCAGGGTGAATCCATCGATCCAGGCCGAAGCGGGGCGGGGCGGCCCCTCCGCGAGCAGGCCCACGCTCGCGGCGGCCCAGGTGGCGATCTGCTCCGGCAGGGTCCCGGACTCCCTCAGCTCCTGGAGGGAGAGGGCCCCGGCTCGTTTGGCCAGCCGCAGCCCCTCGGCGTCGTGGACGAGACCCACGTGGACCTGACGCGGGGGCTGGAGGCCGAGCGCGTCGAGGACGAGCGCCTGGCGACCGGCGCTGGGAACGAGGTCCACGCCGCGGACCACCTCGGTGACGCCCTGGTGGGCATCGTCGAGGGGGGTGGCCAGTTGGTAGGCCGCCTGGCCGTCCTTGCGGCCGATGACGAAGTCGCCAGCTGTTCCGGCGACATCGACAGAGCGGGCGCCTTGGATCGCGTCCTCGACGGCCACGGGGCCGCGAGAGGCATCCACCGCCAGCCGGATCGCAGGATCCCTCCCCGTGGCGGCGAGGGCGTCATCGACGCTCGCGAAGCGGCCCCGGCACGTGCCCGGATAGGGCTGCTCGCCCGTGTCTCCGTGCGGAGCGCTCGCGGCTTCGCTGATCTCGCGGCGTGTACACACGCAGGGATAAGCGCGCTCCTGCTCGACGAGCGCCTCGAGGGCCTCGCGGTGGGCGGGGGCCCGCGCGGTCTGGAGGAGCGGGTCGCCGTCCCAGTCGAGGCCGAGCCACGCGAGGTCCTCGAGGACGAGCTCCGTCGCGCCCGGCTTCACTCGCTCCCCGTCCAGGTCCTCGATCCTGAGCACGACACGGCCGCCCTGGGCGCGTGCGGACCACCACGCGATGAGGAAGGACCGCGCGTGCCCGAGGTGCAGGCGGCCTGTGGGGGACGGGGCGAGGCGCCCGACGACAGCCGAGGCGTCAGCCAACGTCGCTCCTTCTGACGGCGGCGCGGCGACCCTCACGGTGGGAGGATCGCGCCGCGTCCATGACGTCCATCACGTGGACGGCGCTGGCGAAGCTCGCCGCGCCCTCCAGCGCGATCCTGCCGGCGCCGACGGCCGCGAGCACGTCGCGCAGATAGGTCGGGAGGCAGCGGGGGAACATGCCGTTCGACCCCATGCCGTACTCGTGGCAGGTCGGGAGCGGTTCGACGGCGAGCTCCCGGGCAGCTTCGCCATGGGGGATGAAGACCAGCTCGGTCTCCTCCTCGAGCCGCAGCGTGCCCTCGGAGCCGCGCAGCTCGAGGAGGTTGCCCCGGCCCGCGTCCCGCTCGCAGCCGAAGGCCACGATGCTGGTCTCGACGGTCAGGGGGAGGCCGTCGTCCATCGTGCAGTGCAGCCACGCCTCCTCGTCCGCGGTCACCGGCGAGGGGGCTCCGTCCACTCCGGCGCGCTCATGGATCATCGTCGTCAAGCGGGCCGTGACCTCGGCGAAGCGGCGACCGAACTGGTCCACGATGCCGTCGAGCATGTGACTCCCGAGCGCGCCGAGGATCCCGCCGCCTCGGGCCTCGTCGTACCACCAGGTCATGGGCGCCCCCAGTCTCGGCATCGACGCGATCCGCATCTGGGCGCGCCCCGCCCAGGGCATGCCGACGAGCCCCTCCGTGATCGCCGCCTTGAAGGCGCGCCGCCAGGGGCTCCAGCGAGTCTGGTGGTCGATGAGCGCGAGCCTCCCCTCCGCGAGGGCTGTGAGCTGGCGCGCCTCGTCCCCGTCCATGGCGAAGGGCTTCTCGCAGAGCACCGCCGCGCCGCTCTCCAGGGCAGCCCTCACCATCGGCGCGTGGAGGTCCGTGGGCGTCGAGACGATCACGAGGTCGAAGGGCGTGGCTCCCGCACCGAAGAGCGAGGTCCAGTCGTCCGTCACCGTCGGGATGGCCCAATCCGCCGCGGTGGCCCGCGCCTTCTCCAGGTCGTGGCCGGCGAGCGCGACCACATCGTGCGGAGCGCCGTTCTCTCGCGCCCAGCGGAGTGCGGGCAGCTGGGCGTGGCGGGCGAAGGAGTTGCCCAGGAGCGCGACGCGCAGGCTCATCGCAAGAGGCCCTGAGGTCCGTGGCCGCGCTTGCCCTCGGGAAGGTGAGCGGGCGGGGCGTCGCCGAAGCTCGTGAAGCACGCGCGCGCGGCGGCGAGGAGCGGCTCGTCCGGCTGGATCGTGCGCTGGCCCGCGGCGGGGTCGGTGATCGGGACGTCGGTGACGCGTCCGTCCACCCAGGCGACCATCCGGCCGGCCTTGCCCTCGAGCAGCAGGCGGGTCGCCTCGGCGCCGAAGCGTGTTCCGAGCACGCGGTCCCCGGGGACAGGCGAACCCCCGCGTTGCGTGTGGCCGAGCGTCACCGCGCGGGCCTCGACCTCGGAGCGGGCGTCGATCTGAGCAGCCACCCAGGCGCCGACGCCGCCCAGCTTCACGGGGTCCGGGGAGGTCGGATCGAGTGCGTGGACGATCTGCTCACCGCCGACGGGGGCGGCGCCCTCCGCCACGCAGAGGATCGTGCAACGCCTGCCTAGCGAGCGGCGCCATTCCACCTGCTCCACGACGCGGTCGATCTCGAAGGGGATCTCCGGGAGGAGGATCACGTCGGCGCCGCCGGCGACGCCAGCGCGGAGAGCGATCCAGCCGGCGTTGCGGCCCATGACCTCGACGACGAGCGCCCGGCCGTGGCTCTCGGCGGTCGAGTGCACGCGATCCAGCGCCTCGGTGGCGACCTCCACGGCGGACTGGAACCCGAAGGTCAGGTCCGTACCGATCACGTCGTTGTCGATGGTCTTGGGAACGCCGATGATCGGGATGCCCGCTGCGGCGAAGGGCTGGGCGCAGGCCATGGTGCCGTCGCCGCCGATCACGACGAGCGCCTCGAGGCCGTGAGCCTCGATGGTCCGGAAGCAGCGCTCCGTCACGTCCTCCCAGACGACGTCGCCGTTCGCGTCGAAGCCGGTGGCGAACTTCGCGGGGTTCGCCTTGTTGGACGTTCCGAGGATCGTCCCGCCGAGCTTGAGGATCCCCGAGACGTCGTCGTAGCGGAGCTCGCGGACGCGGTCCTCGATCAGGCCGAGGAAGCCGTCCTCGATCCCGTGGACGTCGAGCCCGGCCTGGAGGGCGTGCTTGGTGACGGCCCGGATCACGGCGTTCAGGCCGGGGCAGTCTCCGCCACCGGTCAGGACGCCGATGCGGCGCGGAGGAGTGCTGGTCATCGCCGCCACATGGTAGGCCCGGGCAGGCCTGCAAGGAACGGCGACGCCCCGGCTCAGAGGCGTCCGAGGACGTACTCGAAGGTCCGCTTCGCCAGCAGAGCGGCTGGCTCGAGGATCATTCCGGGGTCGAGCAGGTTCACGGACTCGTCGGGATCGGTGAGGAGGTCGTGGAAGCGTCGCTGACCCACGAACTCGTCGTCGTGAACGAGCTTGTATCGCCGGCTCCGGACCATGCGGCGCCACTGGGCGCCGGACGTGCGCGGATCCTCTCCGAGCCGCCTGAAGCGCTCTGCGTAGGTCCAGCGCCGGGCGACGTCGAACCCGCGCCAGGCAGGCAGGAACGAACGCGAATCCGGGCCTCGGGTCGGGTCTCCGCTGCCGATGCCTGCGGGGACCCCGAACCACAGGGCCAGCGTGGCGTAGAGGTCCACCGCGCCGACCGGGTTCGCGTCGACGCCCGGGGAGACCCCCGGACCGAAGACCCAGAGCGGGCAGATCACTCCGCCGTCGTACATCGTCGCCTTCTGGCCCCCGACCTGGCTCGCGGTTCCATTGTCGGCGAACACCACGATGGTGTAGCCGAGGGGCAGCGCTTCGGCGAGGAGCCGGCGAAGCTCGGTGTCCACCGCCTCCAGCATCGCGCGCGTCCTCTCCCGATCGTTGCCGAGATTCACCTGGGTATGCAGGTGAGCGGGCGGCTCGTGCCAGGGGCCGTGGGGCGCGTGGTAGCTGACCGAGACGAACTCGATGCCCGCACGTACGGCTGAGAGGCCGTCGTCGGTCTCCGCGGTCGTGATGTAGGGCCGAGGCGCCTTCGGGAAGACGACCCCGTCGACCACCTTCGGGTACTCCCAGTAGGTCTCCGATGCGCCGCTCCTGACGTTGGCGATGTGGCCGGCGTAGTGGTCGTACCCGCACTCGCGGGGATGGTCCGGGTTCGGGTAGCCCGAGAGGTGCCACTTGCCAATCTTCGTCGTGCTGTAACCCGCGCCCGACAGGAGCCGCGGGAGAGTCTCGAGCGGAGCGGTGGGCATCACCTCCGTCGTGTCGGCGTTGAAGATCTGGCCGACGAGGAGGTCCGGATGGCTGCAGCGCGCGCCGGTGTGGA
Source organism: Planctomycetota bacterium (assembly GCA_965662915.1). Lineage (GTDB taxonomy): Bacteria > Planctomycetota > UBA1135 > UBA1135 > Saltatorellus. Next base: position 37,654 of record CBFIJG010000016.1, read on the forward strand.
ACATCGCGCGCGTCGGGGAGCACGTCGGCGCCGTGGTGAACGAGGTGAACAGGCGGCCGCCGCGCTCGAGTGCGTCGAGGGTCGGGGTCGGCGTCTCCCGGAGGAGGTCGAATCCGACGTCGTCGATGTCCACGACGAGCATGCGTGCCGGCGTCCCGAGCGCAGAGGTCTGCCCGCCGGACTGCACGGCCCACGCAGGGATCGCCCCTGAGAGGATCAGGGCGAGGGGGAGAATCAGCGGGCGGAGAGCCATCAAGGAGAGGATACGGCGCGAGGCGCGCACCCGTGAGGGATTCGCGCCTCGCGCGTCAGGGGGAGAGCTTCCGTGTCGCAGGCTGGCGCGTTCGTGCGCCGGATGCGAGACGAGCCCCCTTCCAGGTCCATGACGCCCGCTCCTGCGGGCGCGCCGATCAATATCTGTAGTGGTCCGGCTTGTAGGGGCCTTCCACCGGCACGCCGAGGTAGTCGGCCTGCTCCTTGGTCATCTCCGTGAGGCGGACGCCGAGCTGGCCGAGGTGGAGACGCGCGACGCGCTCGTCCAGGTGCTTCGGCAGCGTGTAGACCTTGTTCTCGTAGAGCGATGCGTTCTGGAACAGCTCGATCTGCGCCATCACCTGGTTGGTGAAGGAGCAGCTCATCACGAAGCTCGGGTGGCCGGTGGCGCAGCCGAGGTTCAGGAGGCGGCCCTCGGCGAGAACGAGGATGCTGTGGCCGTCGGGGAACTCCCAGCGGTCGACCTGCTCCTTGATGTTCTCGCGCACCATGCCCTCCTTGGACTCGAGCTCCGCCATCTGGATCTCGTTGTCGAAGTGGCCGATGTTGCCGACGATGGCCATGTCCTTCATCCGCTCCATGTGCTCGAGGCGGATGATGTCCTTGTTGCCGGTCGTGGTGATGAAGACGTCAGCGGTGTCGACGACGTCCTCGAGGCGCGCGACCTCGAAGCCCTCCATCACGGCCTGAAGGGCGCAGATGGGGTCGATCTCGGTGATGATGACGCGGGCGCCCTGGCCGCGGAGCGACTGAGCGGAGCCCTTGCCGACATCGCCGTAGCCGAGGACGACGGCGACCTTGCCGGAGAGCATCACGTCCGTGGCGCGGAGGATGCCGTCGGTGAGGCTGTGGCGGCAGCCGTAGAGGTTGTCGAACTTCGACTTCGTGACGGCGTCGTTGACGTTCATCGCGGGGAAGGGGAGCTCGCCGCGCTCGACCATCTGGTAGAGGCGGTGCACACCCGTGGTCGTCTCCTCGGAGACGCCCTTGATGCTCGCGGAGACCTTCTGCCACTTGTCGCTGTACTTGGCGACGCTCGCGGTCAGGGACTGGAGGACGACCTTCCACTCGGCGGAGGCGCCCGGCTCGGCGGCGGGGACGGCGCCGGCCTTCTCGTACTCGGCGCCCTTGAGGACGTACATGGTGGCGTCGCCACCGTCGTCCAGGATCATGTTCGGGAGCTCACCCTCGGGCCAGGTGAGCATCGACTCGGTGCACTGCCAGTACTCCTCGAGGGTCTCGCCCTTCCAGGCGAAGCACGGGATGCCGGTGGGCTTGTCGACGGTGCCGTTCGGCCCGACGACGACCGCGGCGGCGGCGTGGTCCTGCGTGGAGAAGATGTTGCAGCTGGCCCAGCGCACGTCGGCGCCCAGCTCGACCAGGGTCTCGATCAGGACCGCGGTCTGGATGGTCATGTGGAGCGATCCGGAGATCTTGGCGCCCTTGAGGGGGAACTTGCCGGCGTACTCCTCGCGGAGGGCCATGAGGCCGGGCATCTCCTTCTCGGCGATCTTGATCTCCTTGCGACCGAAGTCAGCGAGGTTCAGGTCGGCGACCTTGTACTCGGTGACGACCGGACGTTCGGTCGTGGTGGTGGAGGGAGTCATCTGAGTGGCTCTTTGGTTTGGAGTCCCCGCGTGCGCGGAGCCTCAGGATTGCGGGACGCGCCCGCGGACGAGGTAGAGGGGTAGCGCGACGGACCCTCCGTCGCGTGAATCGGTGCCGGGCTGCTGCGCGCTCGGGACGGGGCAGTAGCGGTCGTCGAGGGGCTCGACGCGGAGGTCGGTGAAGCCCACGCGAGAGAGGGCCGCCTGGACCTCCGTGGGATCGAGCCCGAGGTGACGGTCGCCGAGGTCGGCGTGCATCCAGGCCTCGCGGTGCGGCATCAGGTCGACGACGCTGATCGTGCCGCCCGGCTTGAGTGCCCGGCGCATCTCCCGCAGGGCGGGATCGAGCTCCGGAAGGTGGTGGAGGACCATCGCGGCCACGGCGCCGTCGAGTTCGCCGTCCCCGAGGGGGAGGGCGTCGAGCTCGCCGCGGCGGAACTCCAGCTCGGTGCCGGCGGCGCCAAGATCTCGCAGGCGCTTCTCCGCCTCCTCGAGCATCCCCTCGGAGCGGTCGATGCAGACGAGTCGCGAGCAGAGGCCCACGAGGGCGCGCGCGACGTAGCCGGTGCCGCAGCCGAGGTCCGCGAAGGTGAGTCCCGCGGGGAGGAGGTGGGCCGCAGCGCGCTGCCGGGCCTGGCCCCGGGCGAAGAGCGCCCCCACCTTGTCCCAGTCTCCGGCCATGCGGTCGAAGAAGGCCGCGTCGTCCGCGTTCCGCTCGGCGAGGACGCCCTGGAGTCGGAGCCGGTCCGCCTCGGCTTCGGGAAGCGCGTCGAGGTCGGGGGCCACCGCGGCCCAGAGGCGATCCGCGGCGGAGTCCGCGGGTCCAGAGCCGAGGGCGGCGCGGAGGAAGGTGCTCGTCCCCGAGCGGCGCTCGATGAGCAAGTCGTGCTCCCTCAGCACTCGCAGGTGGTTGCTGACCCGGCTCTGGGTCATGGCCAGGCAGCGGCTGAGCTCGCCGACGGACAGCTCCTCACGGGCCAGCAGGGCGAGCGCGCGAAGGCGCGTCCCGTCGCTGAGGACCCGGAGCAGGGCCGGGGCGGTCTGGCTGGTGGCGGAGAGGTTCATGGGGAGCCTTTCGGCACTACATCATGAACGACTGATGGAGGGTCTTCCACCCGGAGCTTCGCAATCTCGAAACGAGAGCGCGGCTTGTGGGCGCACCTCCGCGGGGGCCTCGCTGGAGAGAGACACGTCAGCGGCCCCGCCGGCCCCTGGGTACGGGGTCGGCGGGGCCGCTGGTGGCCGGCCCGCGTGGCTCGAGCTCAGGCGATCTCGGTGAGATCGGGGGTCTCGATGGTGACGATCTCTAGATCGACCTCGCCGCCGGGGAGCTTCACAGTGCTCTTCTCGCCGAGCTCGAGGCCCAGGAGGCCCTGGGCCAGCGGAGCGCGGTACGAAATGACCTGGGTGTCGAGGACCTGGTCGCTGTCCCAGGGGCCGAGGATGAGCACCGTCGACTCCTTCCCGGACTCGACCTCGCGGTACAGGACGCGGGTGCCGGGGCAAACGGTGTCCTCGATGATCGCGGCGTCCTCGATGAGATCCGTCTCGCGGAGCTCCTCCTCGATCTCCATGGCGCGCGCGGTGAGGTTGCGCTGCTCCTCGATCGCGGCCTCCCACTCCGAGTTCTCGGAGAGGTCGCCGTAGCTCGCGGCGCGACCGATTGCGTCCTGGTTCTCCGGGATCTTGACCTCGCGCAGCTCCTTGAGCTCCGCCGAGCGACGGCGCAGGCCGGCCTTGGTGGTCCAGATCGTGGCGCCCTCCCAGTAGAAGCCGGCGTCCTGGGCGAAGAACTGCTTGTCCTTCGAGAGCGCGACCTCGGTGATGATGTTGTCGATCTCGGAGTCGACGCCGCGGCTCGCCGTGACGTTGGCGCTCCGCAGCGCGGAGACGTCCGCCGTCTTGAACAGCTCCTTGAGCATCGGCGTCTGGCCCTTGGCCAGGAAGTCCGTCAGGCGGCCAGCGATCCGGGTGAGCTGCGGGTTGCCGCGGCGCTCCTGGAAGGTGTGGACCGCGAGCGACAGCAGGGCCTGGCCGCGCTGGACCGGGGTGGGCATGTCCTCGTGCTCCCCGCCATCCTCGAAGCGGTCGGCGAGGACGATCATCAGGGTGGGGTTGCGCAGCGGGCGGGCGAGCAGGCCCGCGTAGTGGGACCGCAGCACGTCCTCGTGGCCCGCGGAGCGCAGGCGCTCGATGAGCGGGCGCACCTGGCCGGGGGCCGCGTGCTGGAGGTGCGGGAGCACGTCCGCGATCCACGAGAGGTCGTCGACGCTCTCCGTGGACTCTTCCTCGCCGTCGGGCGCAGCCGCAGCGGGCTCCTCGGGCGCAGCCGCAGCGGGCTCCTCGGCCGCAGCCTCCGCGGGCTCCTCGGCCGCAGGGGCACTCTCGCCGGCCTCGCCGTCGAAGGACGCGACCTCGGCGTTGGCCTCCGCGAGCTGGGCGTCGACGGCCTCGAGGGCCAGCTGGGCGCCGCCGGTCCCGAAGAGCTCGGGGAGCAGCTCCACGGACCGCTCCTGGTCCTTCGCGCCGGGGAGCGCCTGGAAGAGCTTCCAGATCTCGGGCGGCTGCGAGGGGTCGGGCGGCTCGGGCGCCTGCATGACCTCGTAGAGGACCTTGCGCATGAGCTTGGGCGACGCGCCGGTCTTCTCGCGCAGGAGAAGCCAGGCGGCGAGGCGCTCGGGCAGGGGCTCGGACTCGGGGGCTGCCGCGTTGGCGAGTTCCTCGATGGCGATGGCCCCGAGGGCCTCCTCGACTCCCGAGCCCACGAACAGGTCGCGGACACGCGCGTGCACCTCGGCGAGATTGGTCGAGCGCTGCAGGATGCGGCGCAGGGCTTCACCCGGGTCCTTCTTGACGAGGAGCTGGGTGACGAACGACTTCTGCGGCGTGCCGCTGACCTCGACGTCGTCGGAGTTCTCCGCGAGCTTGCGCGCCTTGCGCCACCAGGCCGACCAGGCGCTGCCCTCGATGCCGATCTGCATCATGGCCGTCTTGATCGTGGTGGTCGTCGCCCGGCCGTTGTGGCGCACGAGGATGGCGGAGAGGGCCTCGAGCGGATTGGCCTTGACCTCCTTGCGGAGCGCTTCTGGATCCTCGAGGGAACGAGCGCGCAGGTCCGCCTCGGGCAGCGGGTCGAAGATCTCCATCGCCGCGGTGAGGGGGAACTCGTCCTGGCGGCCGTTCCAGAACTTCACCTTGATGAAGTTGTCCTTGGCGCTGGTCTCGGTCACACGGCCAGCACCCCAGCCACCCGGGTGGAACAGTGCCGACCCCTCGGTGTACGCGATCAGCTTGGCGAACTTCTTCCAGGGCTTGCGCAGGTCCGACGCACCCTCGACGAAGCCGGTGACCTCTCGGTAGATCGGATACCACTCCTCGTCGCCCCACGCGGCGTCGGAGACCCTCACGAGGTCCTCGTTGATCTCGCCCGGGTTGCCGCCGGCCACGAGGGTGGCGCCGAGGATCAGCGCGGCGTCGGCGGCGCGGCCAGCGCCCACGAGGGCGTTGGCGTGTTCGCGGGCCTGCGGCACGAGCCGTCCGGCGCGCTTCTTCTCGCCGGCGAGCTTGAGGGCGGGCAGCAGCTCGTCGATCGGGCCAGCGGACGAGCGAAGCTCGGCCCAGGCGTCGTCGAACTCTTGCCACATGTCCTTCGTGACGAGGAGCGGGAGGGTCATCGGATGAGATGGAGGGGGTGTGCGGATGTCGCCCGCAAACGCGGGAACGAAAGCGCCTCCGTGACGTCGGTCACGGAGGCGCTCCGAAGAGTGTGCATGAACGACGGGGGTGGGTCCACCGTTCGGGGGTGGTTCCGGCGGATCGGCGGGGTTCCTCAGTCGACCGCCAGGACGAGCCCCTTCAGATAGCGCGACCGGCCGAAGTCCGGGCGCTGGGGATGGTCGGGTCCTGCGCCGAGGGTTTCGAGGAGGCGAACCTCTCGCTCCGCGCGACGCGCGGCCTGGAACACGACGCCAGCGAATGCCGGGAGGTCGAGCGCGCCGGAGCAGGAGAAGGTGGCGAGGATGCCCCCCGGGGCGGCGGCGGCGATGCCGAGGGCGTTGAGGTCCCTGTACTTCACCTTCGCGGCTTCGAGGTCGCGTTTGCCCTTCGCCAGCTTGTGGGGGTCGAGGATCAGCAGCCCGGGCCGGCGCTTGGAGTCGACGGTCGCCCGCAGGACGTCGAAGGCGTCGGCGTGGTGGTACGTCACGTCCGCGCTGTTCTCGGCAGCGGCTCGCTCCGCCCGGCCGAGGGGCTCCTCGTCGAGGTCGGCGGCGGTGACGCTGCGGGCCCCGGCCAGGGCCGCCGGGATCGAGAACCCCCCCGCGTGGCAGCACAGATCCATCACGTGGCGTCCGCGGGCGAGGGCTGCCAGGTGGCGCCGGTTGTCCCGCTGGTCGCAGAACCAACCGGTCTTGTGGCTCGCGCCCGGGTGGACGAGGAAGCGGACGCCGTGCTCCTCGACGTAGCGGGGATCGGCCTGATCACCCTCCGAGAGCTCCGCGTCGGGGTCGAGGCCTTCTCCGCGCCGGGCGGCCCTCGCGAACCGGTGGAGCACGAGATACCCCGGGAGGAGCTCGCGGAGGATCGCTTCGACGTCCTCCCGGAGGCGCCAGAACCCGAGTGCGTGGTACTGGCACACGAGGGCGTCGCCCAGCTTGTCCACGATCAGCCCGGAGAGATCGTCGCCCTCGGCGTGGACGACCCGGAAGGCGTCCGTCACCTCCTCGAGGCGGAGCGTGCGGCGCCTCAGGCGAAGCGCGGCCGCGATCCGCCGCCGGAGGAACTCCCTGGGGCGGTCCAATTCGCTCCTTCGGCCCCTGGAGAGCATCCGGACGCGGATGTCCGAACTGGAGTTGTAGAGGCCGTGGCCGCAGAATCGGCCCGCCCCGTCGATCACCTCGACGATGGCGCCGTCCTCGGCGCCATGGGAGCCGCGCTCGTCCATCAGTCGGGCGTAGATCCAGGGCCCCTGGGGAAGGCGCTCGAGTCCCACCTGGACCTGTGCGTAGCTCGTCATCCGGGGAATGCTAACCCTCCCGGGCGAGCGGCGTCGCCCGGAGGGGCCGTGCCGACCCTCGTCCACCGGACCCGATCCAGATCATGCACGTCCTCCTCCTCGAGACCATCGCCCTCGTCGGCGCAACGGTGCACACCTTCCAGCCCGCTCCGGACGGGGCCGCCGGCGCCTTCGCCGAGCCCTCGGTGGCGACGGTACTCGTGGAGGACGGGAAGATCACCGCGGTCGGTCCGGGCCTCGAGGTGCCAGAGGGAGCGCGGGAGGTCGACCTCTCCGGGCTGCACCTCGTTCCGGGTCTCATCGACGCCCTGACGAGCTTCGACGCGGTCCACGACCCGCTCTACCTCTCGGCGGGCGTCACCCTGGTTCGTGATACGGGTTCGCCAACGGGTCAGATGCTCCTCGAGAAGTCGTTCTCCATGCGCGAGCGTCATCCGGGCCCGACGCTGCACGCGACCAGCACCCTGTTCGCGTCGCAGCTCTCCACGAACCCGGCGGCCTTCGTCCTCGGGCCGCCGGACACCGCCGAGGAACAGGTGAACGAGTTCATGGGCCTGGTCCTGAACTCCAACTCCCGGATCGAGAGCGTCATCTTCGATGCCTCCTTGACGATCGAGCAGCACGGCATCGTCTGCGCGGCCGCCGAGACCTACGGGGTGGATGCATGGGGACCGCTGCCGACCGTGCTCCCGCTCAAGGTCGCGCGCGCCCAGGGGCAGCGGACGCTCGTCGGTCTCGACTCCCTGCTACCCCAGGGCCAGCGCTTCGAGACGCTGCCCGACGACTTCGACTTCGGTCCGATCGTCGAGGACCTGCGGGCCGGCGAGTGGCGGGTGGTGCCGCTGCTCCTCGGGACCGGCCGGATCCTCAAGGGCGCCGCCATCCGGGCCGAACCTCCGGCCGCTGCCGCGCTCACGCCCGAAGTCCGCACGTCCTGGCGCGTGGATCTCGAGACGTTCAGCATCCTGGCTGGATCACCCGGGCTCGACCTCGCGCGACGTTCGCTCGAGCGTCAGCGCGGCCTCGTCCGTCAGCTCCACGCCGCCGGTGTCCAGCTGATTCCCGGCACGGGCTCACCGAGCGGGTTCATCATGCCGGGATCGGGGCTCGTGGACGAGCTGGAGGAGTGGGGCCGGGCCGGCGTCTCTCCGGCCGAGGCGCTCGCTCTGGCCACCGCCCGCGCCTCGGACGCGCTGGGCCACCCCGAGGAGTCCGGTCGCATCGCTCCCGGGCTCTCCGCGAACATGATCGCACTCGAGTCGGATCCCCGGGAGACGATCCAGGCGCTGCGGGACCCCGCGGTCGTGGTGCTCCGGGGCGAGGTGCGGTCGCGCGAAGTCCTCGACGAGGCCGTCCAGGGACTGATCGCGCGACAGGCGGCGGCGGCGGAGGCGCGCGTGTCGCGACTGGAGCTCGCGGCGCCGCCGATGCCCGAGGGTGAGCTCGTCGTGGACGGGCAGGCGAACCTCTCCGCCTACGGCTACAGGACGGCCGTGGAGCGCTATCAGGCGGTCAAGCTGGCAGAGGACGTCGTGGCCTACGGGGCGCGCATCCGCGTTCTTCCGACCGCCGACCTGCCGGCGAAGGAGCTGGTGCTGCTGCAGGTCATGAAGGGGGGGCTGGTCCAGCGCTTCCTGGTGACGCTCGACGAGCTCGGTCCGGACGGAGAGCCGGTGCGTGAGAACGCCGACTTCGCGGCCTTCAGCGCGCGGGGCAGCCTCGTGGCCGAGACGGGATCCCTGGGCGTGGAGCGCCTTCGCGACGGCCTCCCCGTGGCGTCGGTCCGGACCGAGGAGCCCATCGCGTTCATCGAGGGATCGTCGGTCCTCTCCGGGCTGATCGCGGCGCGTCACTGCCCGGAGGGCTTCAGCTACGTCCTTCAGTTCGACCCGGCGTTCATGGAGCCGGTCGTGGATCGCGCGCTCATGGCGGTGTCCGTCGAGGACGGGCGCTTCACGCTCCAGGACAGCCGCGGCATCCGCGTCTTCGGGTTCGGCGAGGGGGGGTCCTTCCTTTTCGGCGCGCGAGCCGAGAACGGCGGCCGGCTCGACTTCGAACCCGCGGCCCCCGAGACGCCGGAGCAGGCGAAGGCGGTCGTCTCCAGCATGCGCCTCGATCCGGCGCGGATCTTCCGGGGAGATCCCGCGAACTGGAACAAGGCCTCCAGCGCGGAGGCGTCCGCGGGGACCGGCGAGCAGGCGGCCGAAGGAGACCGGTGATCGATCGGCCGGCATCCCAGGCGCCTGCTGGCGCGCCTCCGGTTCCTGCCGCGCGCTTCGCGACGCCGCTGAACAAGGACGTCCCGGTCGCTGCGCCCGGCGAATTCGCTCCTCTCCAGCTCGGTGAGGGGCAGGTTCGCGGGGTGGTCCCCGTGTGGCCGCCGGTCGTCCTGGCGCCGATGGCCGGGGTCACGAACCTCGCCTTCCGCTCCATGTGCCGCGAGTACGGAGCCGGGCTCTACGTGTCGGAGATGATCACGGCGCGGGGCTATCTGATGGGCAATCGGCTGACCACGCTGCTGGCGTCGTCGTCGCCCGACGAGAGTCCCCGCTCGGTCCAGGTCTACGGCGCCGACCCCGTGGACCTGGGCGAGATGGTCAAGAGCCTGGTCGACGAGGGCGTCGATCACCTCGACATCAACATGGGCTGCCCGGTGCCCAAGGTGACCCGCGCGGGCGGCGGGAGCGCGATCCCGGTGAAGCCGCGCCTCCTCGCGAGGCTCGTGCGAGCCATGGTGCAGAACGCCGGCGACGTCCCCGTGACGGTCAAGATGCGCAAGGGCATCCACGACGGGCTTCTGACGTTCGAGGAGGCCGGCCGGGCGGCGGCGGGTGAGGGCGCGTCGGCTGTCGGCCTCCACGCTCGCACGGCGGCGGAGCTGTACTCGGGCGCGGCGGACTGGAGTGCCATCGGGAGGCTCGTCGAGATCCTCGAGGTGCCCGTCCTCGGCAACGGCGACATCTGGGAGCCCTACGACGCGATCCGGATGATGAGGCAGACGGGATGCGCGGGTGTGATCGTGGGCCGCGGCTGCCTCGGCCGCCCCTGGCTCTTCCGGGAGCTCGCGCAGGCCTTCGACGGGGAGGAGCCCGACCTGCCGCCGCGCTTCGGGGAGATCGTCCGGATCATGCTCGAGCACGGCCGTCGGCTCGTGGAGCTCTTCGGCGAAGGGGTCGGCGTGCGCCAGATGCGCAAGTGGACGGCGTGGTACACGAAGGGCTTCCATGGCTCTGCGTCGGTCCGCGGGAATCTGATGAGGATCAACAGCCTGGAGGACCTCGCGCAGACCGTCTCCGAGCTGGACATGGAGGAGCCCTTCCCCGTGACCGCGCTGCGCGCCCAGCGCGCCAAGGGCTCGAAGACCCAGAGCGTGAAGCTGCCGGAGGGCTACCTCGACGACCTCGAGGACGACACGCCGCCGAAGGGGCCTCGGACGCTCGAGGAGATCCAGTCCTGGGAGAAGGCCCTCAACGGGGGATGAGTGCCAGTCGGACGGTGGTGATCGTGGGGGCCGGCGCGGCCGGCCTCTGGTGCGCCGAGCGGCTCGCGCGCGCGTGCGGTGCGGGCACCGAGGTGCTCGTGCTCGAGAAGACGCCCCGGACGGGGACGAAGATCCTCGCCAGCGGAGGCACGCGGTGCAACGTGACGACGACGCTGGGCCCGGACGAGGCGGCGCGGCAGTTCGGGAAGAAGGGCGAGCGCTTCCTGCGGCACGCCTTCCGCAATCTCACGCCACTCGACGTCCGCGGCCGCTTCGAGGCATGGGGCGTCGCCCTCGAGGAGGCGCCGCTGGAGAAGGTCTTCCCGCGGAGCGGCAATGCGCGTGACGTTCGGGACGCGCTGGAGGCGGCGGCCAGGGGCGCCGGGGCGCGCATCGAGCTCGGGGCGCCGGTCGAGGGGATCGGTCGCGATGGGGATCGCTGGCGCGTGGATCTCGAGGACGGGATGACGCTCGGCTGCGACGTGCTCGTCCTCGCCGCCGGTGGGATGAGCTACCCGGGTACGGGGACGACGGGGGACGGCTACGGCTGGCTGCGGGCCCTCGGGCTCGAGGTGGTGGAGCCGGTCCCCGCGCTCGTTCCGCTCACCTCGCCTGACGGCTGGGTGCGGGAGCTCACGGGCATCGCCTGGCAGGGCGGCGAGGTGGTGCTCGAGGATCGATCGAGCGGCAAGGTCACGCGGCTCGGCCAGCGTCGCCGGCCGGTGCTCTTCACGCACCACGGCCTCTCTGGCCCGGGCGCCATGGATCTGTCCCATCACGTGGCGCGCGCGATGGACGAGGCGCCGCTGGACATGGTCGTGCGGCTCGATGCGTTCCCCGACCTCGATCGAGAAGCCGTCAGAGCGGCGCTGATCGAGGCCTCCGGAGTGGCCGGGAATCCTCGCCTGCAGCGGGCGCTGGCGGGGACACCCATGGGGCCGATGCCCAAGCGGCTCTTCGCTGCGTTCGCGGGCGCGAGCGGCGTCCACCCCGATGTGGCGGTCACCGGGCTCGCGAGGAGCGCGCGCCACGGTCTCGTCGAGGCGTTGAAGGGGCTCGAGATACCCGTGGACGGGACCCTCGGCTTCGAGCACGCGGAGGTCACGGCGGGCGGTCTCGCGCTCCGCCAGGTGAGCCCGAGATCCATGGCCGTCAACGGCCACGACGGCCTCTTCGTGATCGGCGAGCTGCTCGACGTGGACGGCCCCATCGGAGGCCTCTCCTTCCAGGCGGCCTTCGCCACGGCGGAGCTCTGCGCCGAGGCCCTCGCCGGCTGAGACGGCGCTCGAGGCGTCAGCCCCCGTCGCCGCCTTCCTTCTTCGTCTCGAAGGCCCCGTACTCGACGAGGATCCCGTGGAAGGTCCGCCGAGCCCACTGGCTCGACTTGCGCAGCGCGGACATGCGCCCCCGGGTGCGACCGCGGAGCTCGTCGTCCTGATCCACCGCGCGGCCCTCACGGGCGAACCACGCCCGCCACTCGTCCGCGTCGGGGAGGGTCTTGCCGAGCGCGGCAGGGTCGGAGCCCGCCCGCTCCCAGAAGCCGTGGAGCTTGTCCCTGGTCGTGGAGTAGCCCGTCGGGAGCACCGGTTCGTAGGTCACGTACGTGCGCGCGATGGCCTCACGCATGTCCCGGTAGGCCTTGTAGGGGACGTAGTGTTCGCCGATCTGTGCGTAGAGGCGGCTATGCAGCCGGGCGTTCACCGGGGCCACGTAGGTCTTCCAGTCATCGTCGAGGCTGTGGACGATGCCCAGGCACTCCACGTCGGGCATCTCCATGTCACGGCCCGAGCCCCAGGCCTCGAAGAGCGTGATCTCGCGGTAGGCGTTGCCCGAGCGGTCGGCGTAGGCGTGGCCGAACACTTTCGCCTCCTCGCGCATCGTGCCGCCGTCGAGGGATTTGACGACCCAGGCTTCCACGAGGTCTGTGTAGGGCGTGAATCCGTGCGCGGCGTTATGGGCGATGCGTCGGGGGTCGTCGAACGCTGCGACGCGGACCAGCTCTCCGCGCGCCCAGTCGTACCGCACGGCGGGCCTCATGACGCGCTCGAGGCCCCCGAGCATCTCCTCGACGACCTTGCGGTGCTTTCCGGTGCTCGTGGAGACGAAGCGCCTGGCGATCGGCTGCCGGGGGCAGTGCAGCTCGGGATCGAAGGTGGGGGGGTCCTCCGCGGCTGCGAACTCCGCCTTTGGTCCACCCACCTGCCCCAGGACGAAACGTTCGAGCTGCGCCCGGAAGTCCTGTGCTCGATCGCATTCCGCGATGAACCATTCGACGGTGTCCCTGCGGTCCGCCTCTTCCAGCGACGACCAGGCGCGGAGGAGGTCCTGCGGTGACGGGACGCCGCGCTGAGGGGCGGCGAGCGCGGGAGGGGTGAGCGCGATCAGGAGCGGGGCGGCGAGCTTCAGCATGACACCGGCAGTCTCGCAGGCGCGCGCGGGGATTGCTCGCCGCAACCCGCTGCAGGTGAAGCCACTTACGCAGCTGAAAAAAATGGGGGCGGGTCCGGAAAGGACCCGCCCCGCGGGAGGGTGCGACCGAGAAAGGGAGGGGGAGTCTCGATCGCGTGGCGACTTCGTCGCCGTTGGAGGCGCAGCATCCAGGTTGTCCGTCCGTCGACCGACTGGTGGTGACCACCGCACAGTCACGCATCAGCCAGAGGGGGATGTCGACGGCGTTTGGAGCGCCTGGGCGCGCCTCACCGCACGGTTGAACACTACCCCGGGTCAGCCCTCTGTCGGGTCCAACCCGGAAAAAAAAGCCCCACCGTCTCGCGGGAGCGTCGGGCGCCCTCCGTTCATGCGGCCAGCGGTCTCATTTTGGGGACCAGGAAACGCCCTGCAGGGGCCAGGAAGGCCGATTCGCGCCTGGTGATCCTCGAACCGCGCGGTCTACATGCGCGGCCTCAGGGATTGCCCGGAGGGCTCACCGAGCTTTCGCGCTAGCCGTTGCTGGGCCGACGGGGGCGGCGACGCCGCTTCCGCTTACGGGTACGCCGCCGCTCGGTCTTCAGTTCGTCCAGGTGGGCGTCCGCGGCCCGGCGACGACGCTCCTGCCAGGCCTCGACGAGATCGCTCCCGGCCCCCCTCGCCTGGCTCTCCAGCGCGAAGAGCTCGAAGGCCTCTTCGAACTCCTCGGAGCGGGCGAAGAGCAGCTCGCTGAAGCGCTCGGGAGGATCCGTGAAGTTCTGCTGGGCCACGAGGACTCGTCGGGCGCGCGCGAGGTCCTTCCTGGAGAGTCGCGTCGCCTCGGAGAGCGGCTGAAGCACTTCCCAGGCCACGCTCGCGCGACCTCGGGCGTCGAGTCGCCTGCCGTCCTTCACTTCCTCCTCGAGCGCCAGCGCGAAGGGGTGGGCGAAGAGCACGGCGATGAGGAGGCCGGCGCTCAGCTGGTCCTTTGGGCCGGCGCGCACGCGGGCATCGAGCGCCGCGAGCAAATCCCAGAACGGCTCCGCACGCTCGGGGATGTCGTCCTCCGGCCCGAGATGATCCTCGAGCTGGGGGACGAGGACGGCGAGGGCGCCGACGTCCCTCATCATCTGGAAGGCGGCGACCGCGGTGCCGGAACGGCAGAGGCGCAGGATCTCCTCCAGCACGCGCGGCGGCGCGGCCTTCTCGAGGTCGTCCGCCACCTCGCACATGGCGTCCCAGGTGTCGTCCTCGATCTCCAGGTCGAGGCGGGCGGAGAACTTGATGGCGCGCAGGATGCGCACCGGGTCCTCGGCGAGCCGCACTTCGGGGTCGCCGATGGTGCGGATGACTCGATCCTCGAGGTCGTCCATCCCCTTCACGAAGTCGTGGATCTCGTGCGTGGTGGGGTCGAGGAAGAGGGCGTTGACCGTGAAGTCCCGCCGCCTCGCGTCGGATTCCGCGGTCCCGTACTCGTTGTCGTCGACGATGAGGAGTTCCTCGTCGTCGCCGGGTTGCTCTCCGGGCGCCGCTCGGAAAGTCGCGGTCTCGATGATGTGGTCGCCGTAGAAGATGTGGGCCAGCTTGAAGCGTCGGCCGATGATGCGGCAATTGCGGAACAGCCGGCGGACCTCGGCGGGCCGCGCATCCGTTGCGACGTCGAAGTCCTTGGGGCGCTTGCCGATGAGCAGGTCGCGGACGCAGCCACCGACGAAGTAGGCCTCGAATCCGGCCTGCTGAAGGCGCTTCACGACCCGCTTGGCGTCCCGATCCAGGTGGTCCGGCTCGATCGAGGACGCCGGGATGCCTTTGCGACGGGGCTTGCGGGGGCGCCTCTCGACTCCACGGCCTGCTCCTCGACGAGACCGCTCGGGTCCCTCTTCGTCATCGTGGTGGTTCCGGCGGCGACGGGACGGCATGGGAGCCGGGGATGATAGGAGCGGGGCGAGTCGGCGGGCTCGATCGGTCGCTGAATCACCGGCTGGACCGGCTGAATCGCCCACATCGCGGAAATCCGGCGCAAGGGGGCCGGGATCACCCGCTTGCCGCTGTGGCAGCGGCTCGCTACCCTCCGCGGCCGCGCAGGGCAGTAGCTCCAATGGTAGAGCGAATGATTCCAAATCATTAGGTTGGGGGTTCGAGTCCCTCCTGCCCTGCCATCCTTCCCGTTGAGGTCGGGGGCCGGTGCTCGCACATCGGTCGAGGGGGTGGCGGTCACTTATGAGAGACCTCGCGTGGCGGAAACGTATGGCGCCTTCCGCCGATCGCTGCGAGCGACTACCTTCTCTTCCGCTGACGGCCCGTTGAATCACTCCGTCGAAGTTCCGCACGCCCGCATTCTCGCAGCGCACCGTCTGGCCGCATGACCCACGACGAGTTGATCCATCCCGACGTCCCTGGTGACGACGATCTCGATTACGAGGCGTTGCCGGGCGGTGAGTTGCCCGATGCGCTCGACGAACCGGACCTCGACCTCGAGGACGACGAGTTCGAGGATGGGGACGAGGAGGAGGAGGGCGAGTCCGAGGAAGGCGCCGACGCCGAGGGTTCCGAGGAGGAGCCGAAGAAGAAGACCCGCTCCAAGAAGCGCAAGGGGTCCGATGAGGACGAGCCGGTGGAGCATCCGGACACCCCGGTCCCAACCCCGAAGAAGATGCGCGGGGCGCTGGACAAGGCCTTTGCGGGTCAGGGCGGCGTCGACGACCGGCTGCTCGACCTGATGGCGCAGCACGCCGTCGCGCTGCTCGAGACGAACCGGGTCATGAACCTGACGGCGATCCTCGATCCGAAGGAGATCGCCATCAAGCACTACCTGGACTGCTGGCAGGTCACGCGGGCGGTTTCTCTCGTTGCCCGCACGGTCCTCGATCTGGGCTCGGGTGGAGGCTTCCCGGGCCTCCCGATCGCCATGGCCGAGCCCGACTGCTCGATGATCCTCTGCGAGTCGATCGGCAAGAAGGCCAGGTTCCTCGAGGAGGCTGTGGCGAAGCTCAAGCTCAAGAACGTGCGCGTGGCCCACGCCCGCGCCGAGGACTACCTGGCGACCAATCGCGTCGACATGGTGGTTTGCCGCGCGGTGAGCTCCGTGCGCGAGAACATCCGCACGCTCCGCAAGGTGCGCCACTCCGTGAAGGAGGTCGTGATGCTCAAGGGCAACTCCTGGGGTCGCGAGGTGCGCGCAGCGGAGCGCGAGGCCGAACGTCTCGGCTTCAAGCTCGACCGCGTCATCGACTTCGAGCTCCCCGAGGAGATGGGGAAACGGGCGGTCGTGATCTACCGCGCCCCCGGCGGCGAGGGCCTGTAGGCCTAGCCGCTGCCGGCGTGGAAGATCCGTCGAGAGCCGGATTGACCCCCTCAGCGAGCCTCCCTAACATCCCCGCCCTCCACCCGCCCGGGTGGCGGAATTGGTAGACGCGCATGGTTCAGGTCCATGTTCCCGCAAGGGAGTGGGGGTTCGACTCCCCCCCCGGGCACCAACCCCCAGCAGCCCTCTCGGTCGCTGGGGGTTGGTTTTTTCCGGGAGCCCCGTTGGGAGGATCCGCGCGTGATCGCGGGGCAGGCCGCGGGATCAGGGGGGCGTTCTGGCCGGCAATCCGGCTCGTCGGTGAGGCGAGCGGGACAATCGCCTCACCAGGACACGCGGAGCGCGACGCTCAGGACCCGCCGGTGACGCTGATTCCCGGCACCAGCGCCCACGGAAGCAGTGCGTTGCCCGTGGGGCGCGTCCGCTGGCGCGTGATCGTGATCCCTCGGGCGAGCAGGTCGAAAGCGTTGCCGGCGACCATGACCTCCTGGACGGAGTGTCGGACCTCACCGTTCTCGATCCAGCGGGCCGACTTCGCTGCGCCGGAGAAGTCACCTGACGCCGGGTCAACGCTTCCCGAGAGACGCTGAACGTAGAGGCCACGGTCGAGAGCGCGGAGGAGGGCCGCCTCGTCCTCGGGGGAAGCGGATGCGGTGGTCTCGACCTGGATGGCGTGGGCGCCGAGGCCAGGAACCCCGCGAGGTCCGCCCGCTGCGTGGCCAGTGGACGCCAACCCCGCGACCGCGGCGGTGTAGCCATTGTGCAGGAACGAACCCAGGACTCCGTCCTGAACGATCGCGATGCGCTCGGTGGGGGTGCCCTCGCGGTCGAACGGGCGCGCGCCTGCCGAGGCTCGATTCGTGGGGTCGTCGAGGATCGTGATCCCCGGAGCGACGACCT
>CBFIJG010000017.1:0-53716 GCA_965662915.1 Planctomycetota bacterium
GCCGCGGCCTCGGAGGCCGCCGGGGCGGGTTCCTGGGTGGACGCGAGCGAGGCAGTGAGGAGGAGGAGCGAAGGGAGAAGCATCGGAGGTATGGGCGAGGCGCGGGGAGGCCGTTTCGCTTGGGCAGGGGGATTCTGGACTCCGAGAGCGCCTGGCGCGCCCCCCTGGATCTCGCTCCGGCCCACGCGGGCAAACCCTGATGAGTGGGCCGACCGATGCCTCGGCCCTGGCGAGCTGCGGTGCTCGGCAGCAGCAACTGCCACCTGGACGGCCTTGGGTGACCCCGCGAGCCGCTCTATTTGCAATTTCCTTCGCGCCGAAGAGCCAAGCGTGGCGGTTTAAGTCCTCTCTCTTGAACGACTTAGGTTGCCCCGAAATCGTTTCCACCCCCCTGGCTCCACGTCCAATTTGCCATTTGCGATTTCCTGGCTATCTTTCGCCGCTCCTAAGGCGACACGACAAGGGCAACCCAGGCGCGAGCCTGGCACGCAAAGCCACGGGCCCCACGCGGGCAGCCGAGCCATCGAATGTCACCTCCCGACCAACATCGGGTCCGTCGTCCGAGGAGCGCCGCGGAGCCCTCACGGGTTTCGCCTCGGATAGAAGGACTGTTGGTCAGAGGGAACGTTCCGTTCCTCACCTGCCCTCCAGCCTGGGGCCGGCCACGGCCGGACCCAGGCTGGCCTTTGCCGGCCGAGGCGAGCTCGTGTGTCCCCGCCCCCCATCGGAAGACTCCATGAGACATCCCCTCGTCACTCAGGCTTCGAAGCCCTGCGCACGCTCCGGCGGGCGCCGGCTCCTCGTCTCGGGCGGGCTCCGATTCGATCACGGTGCGAGCACGGTGCGAGCGCTCCACTCCGGTGGCGCCGCATCCAGCCCGCTCCGTTTCCTCCCGCAGAGTGCTCCCATCGCGGACGCTCCGGGAACCATGAAGGCGCCCGCGCTCCGTCACCGCTTCGGCGGGGACTTGCTCGGGTCGGGCCGCGCGCTGTTGGGGAACGTCGCGCGACCCAGAAGGAGGAGGGACGTCCGTGTCGCCATGGGGATGGCGCGCACGGGGTCCACTGACAAGGAGCCGTGCGCTCCGGGTGGGATGGGGACCCCGCTCGGTATTCCGCACCTCGGTTCAACGACTTCGGTCCTTGACGGGATCGCAAGGGGGTCGGGCGCCTAGCGCTCGATTGACGATTCAAGCGGCGCCTCTCGGGGCGGCGCGACCGAGCTTCCTTGGGGGGGCCCGGGCTTCGGCCCGGGCCTCCTTCTTTTGGCCCGGCTCCGCGCGCCCCTAGAGCGCCGTCTCGAGGCCGACCCGGAAGCGGTCCTGCATGCGCTCGATCAGGCGCGTGTGAATCTTGCAGACCCGGGACTCCGAGAGCCCCGTGAGCTCACCGATCTCGCGCATCGGGAGCTCCTCCCAGTACTTGAGGTAGACGATGCGTCGCTCCTGCTCGGTCATCCGCTGCCCCACGAGCTTCAGCATCTCGTCGCGGGAGAGGCTCTCGCCGGGGACCTCGGCCTCGCGGTCGGGGACCACGTCGAGCGCGCTCACGGTCGAGCCGTCCTCCCCCACGACCTCGGTCGACGTCGCGCTCCCTGCGGTGCCGGGCAGGCCGGTGCCGAACGTCTGCTGGTAGACGTCCATGGCGAGCCCCATGGCACTCGCGATCTCGCCGTCACTCGGCTCGCGGCCCAGTTCGGTGCGCAGGCGCTCGAGCGTCCGCTTCTGTTGCTCGATCTTGTGGCGCCAGGGACGCGGCAGCCAGTCCTGGGATCGGAGCTCGTCCAGGAGAGCCCCCTTCACTCGCAGCTCGCAGTAGGACTCGAAGCGCACGCCACGCTCCGGATCGAACCCGTGGATCGCGCTGATGAGGCCCACGTTCGCGGCCGTGGAGAGATCGCCCCGGTCCACCGTGCGCGGGAGGCGGGTCGCGAAGCGACGGATGATCTGGCGCACGAGCGGCTGGTACGCCACGACCAGGTCGTTGCGCGCGTCGTCACAGGGGTCCTCGCGGAAGCGGGCCCACAGCGCTTCGTTCGACCCGGAGCCGCGCTTGGCGGCGCCATGATCGGCGCTCGGCTGCTCGGGCTCCCCCACCGGGGGGCTCGCGCCGTTGTTGACGGAGTCGGGCTCCAAGGTGTGTCTGTGCGGTGCCTGCCGGGGGCCCGCGACGCGCCGCGGCGATCGTCCGGCTCCCCGCCGGGCTCACGCGCGCCGCGCCGTACGGTCGGACCCCGCGGCGTGGTGCTTGCCGATGCGGGCCCTCCGCCCACCTCGGCACCGCTTCTCTGTACCGATCCGCGAGTCCGGCGATCAACCGTCCGTCCACCAGGAGCGCGAATCCGCACGCCGCCGCGCACTTCGCCCGGACCTCGAATCGACGAGAATCCGGCATTGGACGCCGACTGAGGGGGTTTCGGTGAAATCGACGGGTCGGGCACCAGCGCGCGGATTTTCAACCGGAAAACCGCATCCAGGACGTTCTCGCGAACGTCCGTCAGGCCCCGGAGAGGCGGCTCGCGCCCATGTCCTCGCCGCGCTGCCGGCCTAGGACTGCGCCTCGTGGGCGCCCTCGTCGGGGGCGAAACCGAGCCGCTCCATGACCCGCCCCTCGGCGGCGCGCATCGAGGAGCGATCCGCCTCCTCGTGGTCGTCGAGGCCGCAGAGGTGCAGGGC
Source organism: Planctomycetota bacterium (assembly GCA_965662915.1). Taxonomy (GTDB): domain Bacteria; phylum Planctomycetota; class UBA1135; order UBA1135; genus Saltatorellus. Next base: position 2,675 of record CBFIJG010000017.1, read on the forward strand.
GCCGTGGACCACGTAGAGCAGGAGCTCTCGCTCCAGCTGCACGCCTCGTAGCCTCGCCTCGCTCCTGGCCCGCTCCAGGCTCACGTAGAGCTCCCCGTCGGGCCCTGCCGCGTCGACGAGGTCGGGATCCCGCAGATCGAAGGTGATCACGTCGGTCTCGGTCGGATCGTCCAGAAACGTCCCGTGCATCTCGGCGAGCTCGGCTGCGGAGACGAACACGACGTCGAGCTCGAGGGTGCCGAGCCCCTGATCCGCTGCCGCCGCTGCGACGGCCTCGGCGACGCGTGCATCGGAGAGGGGCGGCTCCTCACCGCCGCCCAGCGCCGCGTCCGACCAGGAGACGGCGCCCCCCGCCAGCTCGCCGGTCACGACGCGCGATCCGCCTCGCGGGCCGCGGGGGCTGACTCGCCGGCTTCGCCCTTCTCGTAGGCCCGGACGATCTTGGAGACGAGCTGGTGGCGGACCACGTCGGACGAGTCGAATTCGATCGCGCCGACGCCATCGAAGCCCCGCAGCCGGCGCACCGCGTCCATCAGGCCGCTGCGCTGGCCGCGGCCCAGGTCGTTCTGACTCGGATCCCCGGTCACCACCATGCAGGACCCCTCCCCCAGCCGGGTGAGGAACATCTTCATCTGGCTGACGGTCGTGTTCTGGCCCTCGTCCAGGATGACGAACGCGTTGGAGAGGGTCCGGCCGCGCATGTAGGCAAGCGGCGCGATCTCGATCACGCCGGCTTCCTCGAGGCGCGCGAGGTCCTCGGGCTCGATCATGTCGCGGAGCGCGTCGTAGATCGGTCGGAGGTAGGGGTTGAGCTTCTGCTGCAGGTCGCCGGGCAGGAAGCCGAGGTGCTCGCCGGCCTCGACGACGGGGCGCGTGACGATGATGCGCCTCACCCGGCCCTTGCGGAGCCGCTGGACCGCGGCGGCCACTGCGAGGTACGTCTTGCCCGTGCCCGCGGCGCCGAGGCCGAAGACGAGGTCGTGGCGTTCGATGGCCTCGGCGTAGCGCCGCTGATTCTCGCTGCGCGGCTCCACGGCCCGGGGCCTGAACCGCACGACCGCGGGCCGATCCCCGCGCCACGGGGCGGCGCTGCTCGAGGAGCCACGGCTGCCACTGCTGCTCGCCTCGCCAGCGCTCGAGCCGCCCTTGCGCGCGGTCGTCGGCGTGTCAGGTGTCTTGTCGAGCAGGATCGCCTCGATCTCTCGCACGCCGAGATCACGGCCCTTGCGAGCTTTTCCGAGCAGGTGCTCGATGCGGCGCGACGCCTCCTGGACGCCATCGTCAGCCCCCTTCAGCCGCAGGTTGCCAGCGCGCGCGAAGATCTCGATGTCGAGGTCCTGGCGCAGGAGCTTTGCGTAGCGGTCGTAGGGGCCGAGCACGAGGATCGCCTCCTCGTGGGAGCGGAGCGGGATCGTGTGTTCGCCTTGCAACGGTCGGAGAGCCGGTCTGGTCGTGTAGCGGCGGAGGGTCAAACTCCCCAGCGGAAGAGGAGCGGGCCGACGAACGCGGCGAACGGCGCCGCGAAGAGGAAACTGTCGACGAGATCGAGCATGCCACCGGAGGGGCCGAAGGTGGTGCCCGAATCCTTGACCCCGGCGCGCCGCTTGAGGGAGCTCTCGTAGAGGTCCCCCGCCTGAGCGGTCAAGTTGACGCCTGCGCCGAAGAGCGCACCGGAGAGCCACCCGAAGGTCGGCGTCCCGAGGAGACCGAGGTGCGTGAGGAGCACGGCGACCAGCACCCCGGAGATGAGCGACGCGAGGCAGCCCTCCGTCGTCTTGCCCGGGGAGAGCCGGGGGAAGGGACGCGTCCGCCCGAGCAGGTTGCCGAAGTAGTAGCCCGCGATGTCCCCGACCTTCGCGAGACCGACGAAGGACGCCAGCGCCGCCGTGCCGCCGCCCACACGCAAGGGGTAGAGGAAGAGGAGAGGAAGGGCCACGACAGGCAGGATCACGAGCGCGGGCAGCGCTGCGGGAGCCCGCTCGCCCCCTCGCCCGGACGCCATGGCGACGAGGGCGGCGACCGCGAGTCCCGCTGCGGCCGCGACGAGCAGCCCGATCGCATCGACGCCGCGGCTGTGCATCAGCCCGGCGGCCACGAGGCTGCCTGCCATGGCGGCCTGAGCGGAAGCGGCGGTCGGGAAGAGCTTCATCCGCCGGACCTCGACCGCCCCCCAGCCCGTGATCAGGAGCCCGACGGCGAGGGTCAACTCCTCCCCGAACGGGAACGACGACGCATAGAGGGCCGCAGCCACGACCGCGGCGAGGCTCCCGCCGACCTTGGTCCGACGCAGGATCTTGGAGGCGCGGTTCGCCTGGTCCGGCGCCGGCCCGGGCTCTCCGCTGGAAGCACTCACGTGCCCGTGGCCTCGGTGGCGATCCGATGCTGACCGGCCGCGGCCCCGTCGCTCCGGAGGAGGCCGCCGAACTTGCGCTTGCGGCCCGCGAAGGCCTCGATCGCTCCGAGGAGCTGCGGGCGGCGGAACTCGGGCCAGCACTCCTCCGTGACGTAGAGCTCCGCGTAACTCGCCTGCCAGAGCAGGAAGTTCGAGAGCCGCATCTCCCCCGCCGTCCGCACGACGAGGTCCGGATCGGGAGTCTCGGAGTCGTAGAGGTATCCGCGCAGGGTCTCGTCGTCGATCTCCCCCGCGTCCAGCTTGCCGGCGGCCACGTCCTCGACGAGAGCCCGGGCGGCGTCGGCCATCTCGGTGCGCCCGCCGTAGCTCAGCGCGAGGCGCAGCACCATCCCGTCGTTGCCGGCCGTCAGCGCGATCGTCTCCTCGAGAGCGGTGCGCGCGAAGTCCGGCAGATCCTCCAGGCGGCCGATGGCCTTCAGGCGGATCCGATTCTCCATCAGCGTCCGACGCTCCCGCCTGAGGTAGAAGCGCAGGAGCCTCATCAGCGTCGAGACCTCGAAGTCGGGACGCTTCCAGTTCTCGCGGCTGAAGGCGTAGAGGGTCAGGCTGCTGACGCCGAGCTCGGCGGCGGCGGTCGTCACCTCGCGCACGCTGTTCGTGCCTTCCTTGTGGCCGCGAACGCGGAGCCAGCCGCGGGACTCGGCCCAGCGGCCGTTCCCGTCCATGATGATGGCGATGTGGTCGGGGAAGGGCCCCGCCAGCGACTCGCGGAAGGCCCTCGCCTCGGCCTGGCTCGCCGCGCTCATCGCGCGGCGCCCACCGGCGCGTCGCCGGCGGCCTCTTCGATCCAGCCGTCCTCGAAGATCGAGCTGCGTTGGATGACCGCGTCACGCTCCGCGCCCACCGAGAGCATGCAGATCGGAACGCCGACGATCTCCTCGACGCGCTGGACGTAGGCGCGGGCCGTCTCGGGCAGCTCCTCCATGGAGCGCGCACCGGAGATGTCCTCGGCCCAGCCCGGGAGCGTCTCCACCTCGGTCTCGACGTCGTCGATCGTGGAGAGGTGCGCCGGGTAGTCCTCGAAGCGCTCGCCGTTGACCCGGTACCCGGTCACGACGTCGATGTCCCCGAGCCCGGAGAGGACGTCGAGCTTGGTCATGATCCAGCTGGCGGCCCCCGCCAGCTCGAGGCCGTAGCGCACCTGGACGGCGTCGAAGTTCCCGGCGCGCCGCGGCCGGCCGGTGGTCGTGCCGTACTCATGGCCAGCATCACGCAGGCGCTTGGCCGCCTCTCCGTCGAGCTCGCTGGGGAACGGTCCCTCCCCCACGCGCGTGCAGTACGCCTTCGCGATCCCGACGGCGTGACCGATCATCCGCGGCGGGACGCCGGCGCCGGAGGGGATGCCGCCGGGCCCGGTGTTCGAGGAGGTCACGTACGGGTAGGTGCCGTGATCGATGTCGAGCATGATCCCCTGCGCCCCCTCGAAGAGGATGCGCTTGTTCGCGCGCTCGGCAGCGCGCAGCTCGGCACCGGTGTCGCCGACGAAGGGCCGGAGCCGCTCGCCGACGGCGGCGTAGCGCTCCACGAGCTCGTCGGTGGGGAGCGGCGGCTCCTCGTGGACCTGCGAGATCAGCGCGTTCTTCTCCGCGAGGTTCGCGCGCAGGCGGGCTCCGCAGCGCTCGGGGTCGAGGAGATCGGCGATCCTCAGTCCGGTGCGCGCGGCCTTGTCGCCGTAGGCGGGTCCGATGCCGCGCCCGGTCGTGCCGATCCGGCCCGAGCCCTTCCAGCGCTCGTTCAGACCGTCGATTCGCTTGTGCTGCTCGAAGATGACGTGAGCGTTCGCCGCGATCCGCAGGCGCTCGGGGTTCACGTCGACGCCGCGCTCGCGCAGTCCGTCGATCTCGCCCAGCAGGGTCACCGGGTCGATCGCCACGCCGGCGCCGATCACGTTGACCTTGTCCGGGTGGAGGATCCCGGAGGGGATCAGGTGCAGGACCCACTTCACGCCGTCGACGACGACCGTGTGACCAGCGTTCGCGCCTCCCTGATAGCGGACGACCACGTCGACGCGGTCGCTGAGGAGGTCGATGATCTTCCCCTTTCCCTCGTCGCCCCATTGGGCACCGAAGACGCTGAGTGAAGGCATGGGGTCTGGGTCGTGCGCAGGTTCGCGCTCGTTGGGCTGGATCCTGGAGGACGGGGCGTCGCGGCTCGTCGACTCCAGACGGAAGCGACCTGACGCTCTTTGCGGCGCAGATCATAGCGGCGGCTCGGTCCGCGCTCGACGGCAGAGCCCGTTCCTCAGGCGTCCGGAGCGCTTCCCTCGGGCTCCCCGGCGGCCCCGTGGCCCCCGCCGCCGGGGGTCCGCAGCTCGAACTCGGAGCCCGCGGCGAGGTCGAGGGTCGCCTTGGGGTCGACCGGCCCGTCGGTCAGCGCCCCTGGAGGGCGCACGAACGCCTCGGAGGGTGTCCCCGCCGCCCCACCGGCGAGGCCGTACGGTCCGCTGGAGGCTCGCTCGCTCATCCAGGAGAGCCTCACGTCGGTCTGGAAGCGCAGGCGCCGCGTCAGGCCATCGCCTCCCGGCCGCGCGCCCGCGCCGCCGCTTCCGCGCCGGATCGTCTGACTGAGCACCCGCACGGGCAGCTCCGCCTCGAGGGCCTCGACCGGCGTGTTCCGGGTGTTGGTCATGTGAGTCTGGAGCGCGTGCGCGCCCGACCTCCGCGGACCGGCCCCAGCGCCGCCGCCGTGGGTCTCGTAGTGCGTGAAGGCCGCCCCCCCCGGGCGCACGCCGCCGAACGAGAGGTTCGACATCGTGCCTGCGCTCGCCGCGGGGAGCTCGCCGGGGAGAATGCGAGCGAGGGCGCCGAGCACGACGTCGGTGAGGCGCTGGCTGGTCTCGACGTTCCCGGCCGCGACGGGCGCTGGATAGGCCGCGTCGCAGAGGCTCCCCGGCCGCGTGAGGACCTCGACGTGCTCCATCACGCCGGCGTTCGTCGGCGTTCCGGCCGGGAGCAGGAGCCTCAGGCCGTAGAAGACCGCGGAGACGGTGACCGCTCGCGTCGTGTTGACCGGAGACCCGTCCATCGCCTGGTCGACCGTGCCGCGGAAGTCGAAGACCAGGCGTCCGCCCTGGCTCCGGATCTCGAGCTCGATCGGAAGCGGCGCGCCCCTCCCGTCGGGCCCGCCCTCCACGTGATCGGTGAAGCGCCAGGTCCCATTCGGCAGCTCGGCGAGCCGACGGCGCGCGACCTCCGCGGTCCAGCGCACGAGATCGCGACCGCTCGCCTCGAGATGGCGAGCCCCGCTGCCCCTGCACAGGTCCTGGAGGCGCTCCACGCCCACCTTCGCAGCCGCGACCTGGGCGAAGAGATCGGCGCGCCGCTCCCCGGGCACGCGAACGTTCGCGAGGAAGAGAGCGAGGAGATCCGCGTCCACGCGCCCCTCGCGGACGATGCGCACGGGGGGCAGTCGGAGCCCTTCACCGTGCACGTCGCGCGCGGGCGCCATGGATCCAGGGAAGGCCCCACCGACGTCCGCGTGATGAGCCCGCGAGACCACGTGGAACGAGGGGCGATCCGCGCCGGGCGCCTCCGGGTCGAAGACGGGCGCGACCGCGGTGATGTCGGGGAGGTGAGTCCCGCCCTCGAACGGGTCGTTCTGGAAGGCCACGTCGCCCGGCCGCAGGGCGTGGGTGGAGAGGATCGCTTCGACCGAGAGCGGGGTGGCGCCGAGGTGGACGGGCAGGTGCGCCGCCTGGGCGACGAGCTCCCCGTCCGGGCCGAACACCGCGCAGGAGAAGTCGAGCCGCTCCTTGATGTTCGCCGAGAAGGCCGAGCGCTGGAGCGCCACGCCCATCTCCTCGGCCACGGCGGCGAAGAGGTGCTGGTGGACCTCGACCGCCAACGGGTCGAAGCCGCGCGTCCCCGGCTCCCCCGTCACCGGTCCCTCACTCGTCCTCGGGCTTGTCGAGGACCTGGAGCGGCGCGTTGTCGAGCACCTCCCAGGGGACGAGCGGCACGATCTCGACGTCGTCCTCGACCTCGCGTCGCCAGACGACGGACCGGACGACCCGCACGAGGTGCTCGCCGGAGCGGAAGAACTTCTCGCGCTCGGTTCGCGATTCGAAGTCCATCTCGTCGGCCGTCTCCGCCCGCGTCGAGATGCGAGCCGCCAGCACGATCTCGAAGACGTCGCTGTCCACGCGGAGCAGTTCGCGGACGCTGGTCTTCTCCGCCTCGTCGAGGTCCTGGAACTCGAAGAGCTCCTCGAGCTCCTCGAGGCTGTCGAAGATCTTGGTGGGCAGGATCTCCTCGCCGAACTCGTCGAGCATCGGCTCGGCGTCCTCGGGACCGAGCCCGTCCTCGCTCTCCTCCTCCTCGAGCGGCTCCTCCTCCTCGTTGCGGTACTCCTTGATCTCGTCCCAGAGGCGGAAGTCGATCTCTCTGTCGTCGATCAGAGCCGCGAGAACCGCGAGGGGCGCGGTGTTCATGTTGACCGTCCACCCGCCTGTCCCCGGCGGCCGTCCGCTGTTGGCCTCCTCGGGGCCCACCGCCGGCGCCGTGTAGATCGTCAGGAACGCCTCGATCCCGTGGATCCGTTCATCGTCCTCCCCGAAGAAGTCCATGAACATGTGATCCTCGAAGGGCTCCAGGAGTCGGAACTCCCGGAACGTCAGAGGCAGCACCTGGTCCTCGAGCTCCTCGTCGCCGTTCAGGAACGTGGCGCGCGGGATGTCGTCCATGGTCCGGCGATCCTGCATGTACTCCAGCATCGCCGTGGCGACCTCCTCCGCCTCCGTGCTCGTGAGGTCGAAGTCGGTCTCCTCCCGGAAGTTGTCGAGGATCCGGACGACGCGGTCGTACGCCTCCTCCGCGATCTCCTCGTCCGGGTTGAGCATGTTGAGAACGTTGTACTTGCTGTTCTCGTCCCGGACGAAGATGCGGATCTGGATGTCCCCGAAGTTCGTCGACTGCGGCGCGAACCAGGAGTCCATCATGCTGTCGACGGTCTCGGGGTTGCGCGCGAGTTCGCCGGCCTCGCCTTCACCGACCGGCGGGGCCTCGGGCGCGGCGGCCCCACCGCCAGGGCCGGCCGCGGCGCCCTCCTCGCCGCTCTGGGCGGCGCGCGCGTCCTCGGCGAGGTCCTCGTAGACCTGGAGCATCACCGACTGCAGCGCGAGGTCCATGGTGCTGCGCGTGATCTCGTTGCGCGTGACCCTCGCGTCGGTCTGCGTGACCGTGTGCACCTGGTACACGATCGCCAGCAGCACGATCAGCACCAGGAACGCCATCAGGAGAGCGGCGCCGCGCAGCTCTTCGGCGGCGCGCAGGGGGGCTCGGCGGAGGATCCTCACGGCTCCAGGATACGCCGGCGGGCGGCCCGTCTTCCCGGCTGCGGGCAGGAAGCGAGGCGGCGAGACCGTGAGGCCCCCGGGGAGCGGCGCTGCCCCCGCGCTCCGGGCCGCGCCCTGGGCTGGAGGGAGGCTCGGCGCCCGCGCCCTACTCCTCGTAGGGCGAGTTGAAGTCGGCGCCTTCTAGGATCCGGGGCCGGATGAAGAAGAGGACGTTGGTGATCTCCTTGCTGTCCACTGTGCTCTTGAAGAGCTGCCCGAGGATCGGGATGTCGCCCAGCAGCGGTATCTTCTTCTCACGCTTCACTTTCCGCTCGGAGATCAAACCGCCAAGGATCACCGCCTGGCCGGGCTCGAGGCGCACGATGGTTCGAGCGTTCCGCTTGGAGATCTCGGGCACGGAGATCGTCGTCCCCGCCGCCACGAAGCTCACGGAGCTGCCCCCGGACTGGCTGGCCTCGATGTCGATGTTGAGCGTCACGGTGTTTCGCCCGACGACCCGCGGGATGACGTACATCTGCACCCCGATGTCCTGGTAGTCCAGGGTCGTGGTCGGGACACCCGCGGCGTTCACCTGCGTCACCCTGTAGAAGGGGATTTTTGTGATGTTGACGATGTCCGCGCGCGCGCCCTCGCGCACGGCGACCTTCGGCCTCGAGATGATCTGGACGTTCTCGAAGCTCGCGACCGCCTCGAGCACCGCGTTGAAGGTCACGCCGTCGAAGACCGCACCGAGCCCGAAGAGCGCCTCCGCGGCGTCGACGGAGTTCGGGAAGTCGTAGCCGACGCCGTTGACGAACGTCCCCGGGTTCGAGACGCCGAAGATGGGCGTGTTCTCGTCGACCGGTCTGACGCCCAGATCGAGGGAATCGAAGGTCCGCACCTCGACGATCTTCGCCTCGATCTCGATCTGCCGGACGTCCGAAGCGAAGATGTCGAGGAAGTGCTCGACTTCGAGGAGCTGCTGGGCGTTCGCGGTGACGAAGAGCACGTCGGAGATGGCCACCGAGCTGGGCGCCGCAAGGCCCGCGGTCCGCGGATTCGCGTAGGACTCGACCGAGAAGTCGGGGCGGAAGTCGAGCAGCACGGTGCCCGAGGGCTGCGGACCGGCCTCGCCGAAGGCCCCGTCCTGGACCGCAGCGTGGATCGGGAAGGTCGCGTAGCTCTGGAGGAGGTCGAACACCATCTTCCCCGAGCCCTTGGGGAAGGTGTACGGCTTCATGATGAGCCGCTCGGTCTCCCCCTCTCGCAGCGGGTACCAGATGATGTTCTGGCCGAACTCGAGGTACGGATTGATCGGCGGATCGTCGGGCACCGTCGCGGCGGCCACGAGGTCCGAGAACGCGTCGAGATCGTCGGGCTCCTCCAGGGAGGGCACCGGCACGTCCGCGTACTCGTCAGCGGCGCGGTCGAAGGCGTTGCCGCCGGGATCGTCGAAGTCCTCGGGGCTTGCTCCGACCGGTTGGCCGCGAGCGATCAGATCCTCGAAGACGGTCCGCGCCCCTTGATCCCCGGTCTCCGGGGCGGGGTCGAGCAGAGTGCAGGACGCCGCCAGACACGCACCGACGAGAGCGAGGTGGCGCGCGGGGATGCTGCGGGAAAGGGCCAAAGTGGACGTGCGTGACGGCTGCTGCCGGGGCTGACGACCGGAGGAGAGTTCAGGTCGATCGCGGAGCGGCGAATTCCCTGAGCGTCGCGACCCGCCGCAGACTAGAGCAGGCGCTTGGCCGCGTCGGTGATGTCGGTGACAGCCTTCTTGTCGCGGCGTCGGATCTGCTTCCAGACGCTGCAGTGGCCGTTGGTGGAACGAACCGACTCGCAGGCCGTGAGCACACGTGCGCGGGCCTTCGTCATGAGGGTGATGCCCTCCGACGAGTTCGGATCGATCTTGTTCTTCTGGATCTTCTGGTACTCGGACGTCGCGGCGACGAGCGAGGCGTAGTCGACGACCGCGGGGTTCGTGAGCTGCCGAGGCTGATCGAGTCCACAGATGTTGTCGGACTTGTTGACCACGTACGGAGTCCCCCGCCCGTCGTCGAGGACGGGAGCGGGAGCCGGAGCGAGTTCATCCAGCGGAAGCGAGAGCCCACCAGGTGCCAGGAAGCAACCGAGGGCGAGGATGACGATGGAGTGGAACACGACAGGTTCAGGGCCTGAGCCCGAGAGGACCTCCGCGCCGGGTCAGAGCAGGACTCGTACGCGAGAAGCGAACGCGGCGGGTGGCATGAGGGATTCTTTATAGGCCTCTTCGGTCGATGATCCCTGCAGCGTTTGAGATTCCCGTGTGAATCCTCGGCAATCCGTGGCCAGACCGCCCTAGCCGCCCGATGGCCCCTAGGCGCCCCATCGCCCCGCCCGATCGAACGCGCAGTGCGGGCACGCCGTCTCGTCGACGAGGAGACTCCGCGCGCTCCGATCCGCCCCCCCACCGTCGGGAAGGCCCCGCACCCCCGGGCTGAGCCGGAGGGACGGGGCCTCGCTGGAGCGGCGAAATCTCTCGCCGCGCTGCGATCTCGATCAGTCGCGGGAGCGCTGCGGTCGTCGGCGGCGCCGGCGCGGACGATCATCGCCGTCGTCGTCGCCATCGCGATCGCGGCGGCCCTCGTCGTTTCCGTCACGCTTGCTCTCACTGCGCTCGCCGTCGCGGTCGTCCCGCTCGCGGCGGCGACGCGGCCGCTCCTCGCTGTCGTCACGGTCACGCCCACGGCGACGCGGACGCTCACCGTCTCCGCCCTCCTTCGAGTCGCCGTCGCCAGCGCCCTCGATGGTGGCCTTGTGGGAGACCTTGATCTTCCCGCGATCGTCCACGGCGATGATCTCGACCTCGAGCTCGTCACCGACGTTGACGACGTCGGTCACCGACTCGATGAAGCCCTCGCCCAGCTCGGAGATGTGGCACAGGGCCTCGACGCCGGGGAGGATCTCGATGAACGCGCCGAAGTCGCGGACGCTGCGGACGGTCCCGGTGTAGCGCGAGCCGACCTCGGGGGTCTCCATGGTGGCGGAGATCGCGTCGCGGCACTTCTTCACCTTCTCGGCGTCGGTGCCATAGATCTGCACGTTGCCCTCGTCGTCGACGATGGAGATGCGGACCTCGTAGTCGGCCTGCATGGCGCGGATGTTCTTGCCACCCGGGCCGATCAGGAAACCGATGCGATCGGACGGGATCTTGATGGTCTCCATCCGCGGGGCGTAGCGCGACACCTCCTCGGAGGGCGCGGGGACCGCCTCGAGCATCTTGCGCAGGATGTGGATCCGGCCCTGGCGGGCCTGCTCCAGCGCGCGCTCGAGAAGCTCGCGGGTGACGCCCTTGACCTTGATGTCCATCTGCAGCGCGGTGATACCCACGCCGGAGCCGGCGACCTTGAAGTCCATGTCGCCGCAGTGGTCCTCGGAGCCGAGGATGTCGGAGAGGACCGCCTGCTGACCGTCCTCGTCGACGAGGCCCATGGCGATGCCGGCGACGGGCTGCGAGAGCGGAACGCCCGCGAGCATCATCGAGAGGCAGCCACCGCAGACGCTCGCCATCGACGACGAGCCGTTGGACTCGGTGATGTCGGAGACGACGCGGATGGTGTACGGGAAGCCCTCCTTGGCGGGCATCACCGACATCAGGGAGCGCTCGGCGAGCATGCCGTGACCGATCTCGCGACGGCCCGGGCCCATGATCCGGCGGGTCTCGCCGACCGAGTAGGCAGGGAAATTGTAGTGGAGGTAGAAGTTCTTTTTGTACTCCTCCTCGACGCCGTCGATGATCTGCTCGTCGTCGGGCGTACCGAGCGTCGTGCTGACCAGGGCCTGGGTCTCACCGCGCGTGAAGAGCACGGAGCCGTGCTGACGCGGGTTGAAGTTCGGCGCGATCGTGATCTCGCGGATGTCGTCCCACTTGCGCCCGTCGATGCGGGTGCCGGAGAGGATCGCCGCGCGCTCGACCTTCTTCTTGAGGTCACCGAAGAAGTCCTTGATGCCCTTGGTGAGGCCGGGGAGCTCCTCCTCGGAGGCGCCCGCGGTGAGCTCCTCGAGGATCCTGGCGCGGACCGCGCTCGCGGCGGCGCCGCGCTCGTGCTTGCCCTCGACCTTCATCGCCGCGGCGAGGTCGTCCTGGTACTGGAAGACCTTGGCGCGGAGCTCCAGGTCGACCTCGGGCGGCGCGACCTCGATCATCGGCTTGGCGCAGCGCTCGACGAGCTCGTTCGAGAGGTCGACGATCTGAAGGATGATCTCGTGGGCCTCGGTGAGCGCGTCGATCATCTCCGACTCGGTGAGTTCCTGGGCGGCGGACTCGACCATGCACAGGCCGTTCTCGTGGCCGGAGACCACGAGGTCGAGGCGGCTCTCGCCGCGGCGCTGCGCGTCGGAGGGGAAGGCGACGAGCTTGCCGTCGACGTGGGCCATGCGGACCGCGCCGAGGGTGGTCTCGAAGGGCATGCCGGCGATGCGGATCGCCGTGAACGCCGCGATCATCGCGAGCACGTCGGGGTTGTTCTCCCCGTCGTACTGCATGACCGTGGTCATCACCTGGACCTCGGCCTTGAAGCCCTCGGCGAACATGGGCCGGATCGAACGATCGATCAGGCGCATGGTCAGGATCTCCTTGGTGGTCGGACGACCCTCGCGCTTGAAGAAGCCGCCGGGGATCTTGCCGGCCGCCTCGGTCTTCTCGCGGTAGTCGCAGACCAGGGGGAAGAAGTCGATGTCCTCGCGAGCCTTGCCCGCGGTGACGGCGGCGAAGCACTTGGTCTCGCCCAGCGTCGCGATGACGGCGCCGCCGGCCTGACGGGCCACCTGGCCCGTCTCGAGGGTGATCTTCTTGCCGGCGATGGTCGCTTCGACCCGTGTCGGTTTCATGGTCATGGAGTTGGTCTCTACGTCTTCTGTCTAAGGGGTGTTGTTCGTCTGTACGGCACGCGGAGCGCCGGGCGTGTCGGCCACGCCGGGGCCGCTCGTAGACGGCCTGCGAACCGCCGTCGGCGGAGCGCGACCGGAGTGCGGCCCGGAGGTCCGGCGATGCGATCGCCGGGGAATGAGCAACACCCTGGCCCGGTCGCGGTGAGCGCCGTTCCAGGGTGCGCGCGGTCAGCCGAGGCCCGCGCCCGCGCGCAGGTCCCGGCGGGACGCCGCGGTGCTAGGCCGCGACGTCTCGGTGAATCGTTCTCGTCTGTTCGTCTGCAAAGGTGGTCGACGGGCGCCCGCGCAGCGGACGACGGCGAGCCTTGGATGGATCGCGAGCGGATCAGCGGCGGAGGCCGAGGCGCGCGATGAGGTTGGCGTAGCGCTCCGGCGAGCGGCCGCGCAGGTAGCGCAGGAGTTTCGTGCGCCGGCCGACCTTCACGAGGAGGCCGCGACGCGAAGTGAAGTCCTTGCGATGCACCTTCAGGTGCTCGGTGAGGCTCTTGATGTCGTCCGTGAGGAGAGCGATCTGAACCTCGGGGGAGCCGGTGTCGCCCTCTTCGCGGGCGAACTCCTTGATGATCTCGGCCTTGCGGGCGGAGAGAATAGCCATCGTTTCGTCTTGTCGGTCGTTCCGGCCAGGCGCCTGAGCGGATGACCGTCTCCTGTCCACCGAGCGTCTCGGACGCGTCGGAGGGAGGGGGCGGGATCCGGTTCCACTCCCGCGCGCGACGACGGAGTGGACGGCCAGGGCCGGGGGACTTGCCCCGGGAGCAGAAGGCGTCGACGGGAGGCCGGAACCTCTCCGCCGGCCGACGACCGCCGGTCCGGGGTGCGATGCGATCAGGGCGTCGCGCGGGGCGGGATCCTACCGACACCCGCCGCCTCGAACGGCCGAAGACCCGGAAAAGCTCCCCTAGCCGGCCTCGTCGAGGCCCGCGGCAGGCTCGGTGGCCCTGAGGGGCATCTTGGCGAAGAGCTCCTCGAAGATCTTGCCGCAGGCGAACTGCATGGCCCGCTGGCCCGAGTCGTCCAGGCCGCCGACGTTGGAGGCGTCGACCGTCCTGTCCAGCTTCCCGGCCCAGAGAGGCGGGCCGAAGGGGTCCGCCGGATCGACCATCCGGGCCTCCACGACGACGTCCAGCCGGCGACGAGTGCTCCAGAAGCGGTTGTCCCACCCGTGGACCGTGATCTCGAGGACGGCGTCCTCCCCCACGTCCCCGGCCGCGTAGCTGGCCTCGAGGACGCTCCCCCCGATCGCGGCGGCGTCCGCGACCGACGAAGCTGCCGCGTCGACGCTCTCGTCCACCAGGGACAGCGCGAGGGGGCTGTAGCGATGACGCGTCAGCCCGACCTGGGCGGCGCGACGCAGCATGCCTTCGGGCGCGCTCACGCCCGTCGTCCCGTAGCGGATGGGCGCGACGGCCACGTCCGTGGGGTTCAGGCGGTCCAGCGAACCGTTGATCGTCTGGGTGTCACTCCCCTTGAGCTCGGGAGTCGTCTGGCAAGCGGCGGCGCCGAGGCAGACGAGCGTGAGGGCGACTTGGATACGAAGCGAGATGGCCATGCCTCGATGCTATCGAGCCGGAGCGGACCGAATCCAGCGTGTCGCCGCGATCCGCCTCAGGGCACGAGGATCGTGACCGGAGCCGCGTACCCGGAAACGGAATGGAAGCGTTCCAGGTCCGTGTAGAGGAAGTGCGCCCTGTCGAAGGGCCCCCCCTGGAGGGTGATCTCGACCGACACGGAGCCCGCCTGGAGTCCGGCCCCCCCCACGGCCACGAGATCGGGGACCGACAGCAGGAGGTCCCCTGCACCGTCCTGGCTATCCAGACCCAGGATCTCCCATCGCCGCATGGAGCCGTCCGTGAGGACAGCGCGTACGACTCCCTCGACGCCGAGGGAATCGGGCAGGGTGTCCGCCACGAGGAGGTTGAAGCCAGGGGAGCCGGTGCTCCCGCCAGGTTCGGGGCTGAGGAGCTGTGGCACCCCGATCGGGGTCAGGAGGCTCCCGCTCCCCGAGAGCCGCGGCCGGGCCGCGACCTCGTTGCCCGCGGCGTCCCTGACGGCGGCCCGGAGGAAGAGGTCGGCCTCGATGGCGCTGCGGCCGACGAGTTCGCCCGCGGGGCCCGCCAGCCCCGCGCTGGCCGCCAGCACGGCATAGGTGCCGCCGCCCTGTGCGTAGGGAATGCCTCGGCCCACCACGATCGGCGCGTCGAGGCCCGTCGCCGCGGCCTCGACCGTGACCCTGGGATCGCCGTCCGGGGCGCCGAGGCCCGGGAGGCCGGCGGTGGACAGGATGTGCGGCGGGACCGTCAGCGCCTGCAGCCCGATCGGCGACAGGAGGAGCTGCGTCCCGGCGTCCAGGGTGACGTCCAGCCCCGAGCCGCCCGGTGCCTGGGGCGCCAGCGGCGCGGCCAGCGCGAACCCCCGCAGGTAGAGCGCCGCGTTCCAGCTGAGCTGCGGGATGCCCTCCTCCGTCGCGAGGAACGAAAGCGCTCCGACGGCCCCCGGGCGGATCGGCGCCGGACCGAAGTCGTACCTGTAGAGGACTCCGGTACCGATCCCGTTCTGGAGGCCCGCGAACCGCTCGAGCCGGGGCGCACGCGAATCCGCGATCGCGTTGGTCGACGTCAGGAAGTTGCCCTCGGGGAACGCACTCTCCACCCTCCCCGACACGTCGGCGCCGGGCTCCGCCGTCCTCTTGATGAGGATGTCGATCGCGTCCCGAGGCACGCCGTGGAACGTCGTGAGGTCGTAGCTCGGCGCCTCCGCGGTGATCAGGGTGGCGCCCAGGGCGGCCCCCGCGACGCTGACGCGACCGTCGACGCCGGTGGTGCCCGACGCGACGAAGGTGACCGCGCCGCCGGACTCCTGGTGGCTGTAGACCTCGACCTCGCGAAGCGGAACGAGCGTCGTCGCGTCGAGCACACGAACCTGCACGACCCCCCCGGTCGGTGGATCGCCGGGCCCGACCACGCCGAGCTGCGAGAAAACGCCCATCGCGCCGATCGGGGCCGCGTTCAGCGCCTCGTCGTAGATGGTCACGTCGTAGGTCGCCGCGGCCCCGTTGGGGTCGAGGCGCCCGATGGGCACGGCCGCCGCTACGAAGATCGCCTCGTCCGTTCCGGGGTCCAGCGCGGTGAAGGCGGTCCGCGGCGGGTCCAGCACCGAACCGCCGTTGGTCCCGAGCCCGCCGGCGTCGACGAAGGCGAACGAGATCGGCTCGCTCGCCCGGCCCGTGATCGCGAGGTCGGACACGTCGCTCGCGAAGGCCGACGTCGAGCCGCCCGTGGCGCCCAGCCCCAGCAGCGTGGGCGGCGTGGTGTCGATCGTGAACGGGTCCAGCTCCGGGGTGCTCGGATCCCCGTCCAGGAGTCGTACGGACGACCGCAGCGTGTTCCTGCGCAGGCCGACGCCGATGACCAGGGGGCCGTCGAGGAACTGAGGGTCGCCCAGCCCGTCCAGCAGACCGAGGTCCTCGGCGTTGGCCGAGAACGACGTGGCGCCCTCGGTGAGCCCCACCGAGCGCGAGGTGGAGCGGAGAACGAAGGAGTTCGACGGGCTGGTGCCGAAGAGGAAGATCTCGGCACTGCTCGAGGAAGGCGCGGGCCCCGCGAGGTCCACCTCGAGGAGCGTCGACTGCCCGAACACGTCCGCGCGACCGTAGGCCCCCGCGGGGAGCGCACCGACGGGCTTGCGCACAGCGGCTGGCAGCGTGAACTCCAGGGTCCTGAACTCGCTGACGGTGTTCGGCAGCTCCTCCCCGTCCGCCGATCGAATGGGTGCACCGTTCGGCGAGAGCTCCAACACGACGCGCGCGTCGGTTCCGTAGGGAACGCTGCGACCGTCGGCGTCGCGGGGCGTCCACGTCCAGACGCGGGTGTCCGTGGGCGCGCCGGGGAAGCTCGTCGTGGAGAACGCCGCCGGCGCGGGATCGAAGGCCGGCGGGTTCCCGTCGACCGTCACGACGAAGGACGAGTCGTCGAAGGACCCGCTCTCCATGGCGCGGTCGAAGCCGACGACGATCTCGCTCGTGTCCGCTTCGGTCGTCGAGAAGTCGTTGGGATAGACGTAGAAGGCGCGCGGAGGAGCGTCCGGATCGGTCCCGATGGTGAACGTCGTGATCGTCTCGTTCGGTTCGGCCCGGACCGGCTGCCCGTTGAGGTCGCGGATCTTCTGCTCCTCGCTGAAGACGAGGCGATAGGACCGGCCGGACGAGAGCTGGCCGATGGTCAGGAGCACCGCCACCCGTCCGTCCCCCACCAGCTGCGGCGGGAGGGTCGGGATCGGCACCCCGGCGATCAGGTCGAACAGGACGAAGGCGTTCTCGAGAGAGTCGGGGTCGAGGCTCTCGGAGAACTGGACGAACACCGGGGCGTCGTTGAACACGTTCGCCAGGGTGGCGCCGTCCGCCGGGGCCGCCGCCACCAGCTGCGGAGCGGCGGGGTTCAGGAAGAATCCCTCCGAGGGAATCGTGCCCTGCCCGAGGCCGCCAGCGGGGCCGCTGCCGTCACCGGATCCGCCGAGGCCGTCCTGGCAGGTGCCCGCGAAGACACATGCCGGGTTGTCGCAGCCGGAGCTTGCGCCTGCGGCGAGGAGGGCCGCGAGGACGAGCAGGGAACGTGCACTCATGGGCGAGGAGGGGGGTCCTGGAGGCGGTTCGAGGGGGCCGAAGGACCCCCTTGGTCGTTGGACGACCAGGCAGGTCGGCTCTTCCCGCCGGTCTCGGGAGGCCTGGAAGCGGCGGGTGACTGTAGCGCAGCGGGCGGCTACAAACGCCCCCCCGATTCCTGTCCGGAGCTCCCATGAAGCACACCTCGACCGCGATCGCCGCAGGCGCCGGCCGCCTCGGCCCCGCTCTCATCCTCGGCTTCGCGTGCCTCGTCGCCCCCCTGGCGGCCTCTGAAGCCCCCCCCACGACCCAGGAGGGAGCGCAGGAGGACGCGGACGCGAAGGAACGCGTCGACCGCGCGATCGAGGCGCTGCGCGACGGCGAGTACGACCTCGCCCGCGCCATCGTCGATCGCCTCTTCGTCGACCAGCGGGTGGCCGAGGCCCGGGCCGCCCTGGCCGCGGCGGATCCCTTCGTCGCGGTCTCCGCCCTCGACGACGCACTGAAGGTCGCGCGCCTCGAGAAGAAGGAGCGCGGGCAGCTGCTGTTCCTGCGCGGTCAGGCCGTCTTCGCCGCCGCGTCCCTCGACACGCGTCGCGCGTCCCTCTTCGGCGAAGCACAGGAGAATTTCGTCGAGGCATCGCGCTCCGGCGCGGGGGTAGCGGCCGCCTTCCGCGCGAGCCGCGCCGCCCGGATGGCGGGATCGGGGGACGAAGCCCTCGACTTCGCCAGAGCGGCGGTCCGCTACGTGGACGGCGGCGAGGGGCGCGCGGACGGGCTCGACCTCGATCAGCACTACGCGCGGACCTGGGCCGAGGCGGCCTTCGGCAAGTTCGTGGAGGTGGCCAGCGGGGCCGCCGCGCTCGACGAGGGCGAGGACGCCGCAGCGCTGCGCGGTGCGCTGTTCGCGGAGACCCGCGGCGCGCTCGAACGCGTCATCGGCGACGTCCCCACCGACCCCTGGGCCTACGAGCAGCTCGCCAATCTCCACCTGTGGCAGGGCGATCAGGACGCAGCGGTGCGCGCGCTCGAGGCCGGCCTCGCCATCGCACCCGGCGACCAGCGCATGCACATCGCCCTGGCGCGCCGCATCGGCGACCGCGCCCAGGGCGAGGCGCAGGCCGCTGGCGCGGCGCCGGGCGCCGTGATCGAAGCTCGCTTCCAGGCCATCAGCCAGCGCTACGAGGCCTTCCGCCAGACCCACCCCGAGAACGCGCTCGGCTACTGGTTCGGCGCCTACGAGGAGTTCTACCGCGGCGTCGGCCAGCTCTCGGCGAAGCTCGACGCGCGCCCGGCCTTCGACGCGGCCCAGCGCCTCTTCGTGGGATGTCGCGAGCGCAGCGCGGCCTACGCCGCCGAATGCGTCGACTTCGAGATCCTCTGCCAGCTCGGAATCGGCTGGACGATGGTGAACCTGGGCGACGTCGACGGCGCCATCGAGACGTTCCTCGGACTCGACGAGCTGCGTCCCCTCGAACAGGCGAACGGGCGCACCGCCGCCCTCGAGATGACCCTCACCTCCACCGACGCCGAGGGCCAGACCATCACGCAGATCCCCTCCGCCCGCGGTGGGATCGACTACCTCTCGCGCCAGCTCTCGGCGGACCTCTCGAACCGCGCGAACCTCACCAAGGTCGCCGAACTCGCGGGCCGGGCCTCGGCGCTGCGCCCCTCGGACGGCAACCTCGCCAACAACGCGGGCTTCTTCTGCCGGGACGCCGCCATGCTCTGGGAGGCGCTCGCCGTGCGCCGCATGGCCCAGGCCGAGGACGACAGCTCGCGCCAGGCCGCGAGTCGCGCACGGGCGAAGGCCAAGGAGCTCATCGAGTCGAGCTGGACGGCCTACGAGCGGGCCTCCGCCCTCATGCCCCACGACGTCCGCGTCGTGAACGACACAGGGCTGATCATGGCGTACTACAAGCGCACGGACCCCGACCTCGCCGAGACCTACTTCCAGCGCTCCATCGTCGACGGCGCCGTGCAGCTGGAGGATCCGGCCCTGACCGATGAGCAGCGCCCGATCCTCACCGAGGCCTGGGGCGACGCGCACGAGAACATGGGCATCCTGGAGTGGACCTTCCGCCGGGACCCCGCCAAAGCGAGGGTCTGGTTCGCGAGGGCCCTCGAGATCGGCCCGCCCTCCCGCGCGTGGATCGGCCAGCAGCTCCTGCCGCTCCTGGATCGCTGGATCGAGACGGGCGAGGAGCCCGCAGGCCTCGGCGCGCTCGAAGCCAGGCGCGTCTGGGTCCATAATGCCCCGCCCGCCCCGCGCTGAGCCCCCTTCTGGCGCCGCTTCTCCCCCCAAGTCACTTCGACCAGCCCATGCTCTCGACGCTCCTCGCCCTCGGCCTCGCGCCGCTCCCCAGCGGCCCTATGGGCCCGGTCACGTCCACCTCGGTCGCCGCGCTCACCGCGGCCCCGACAGCCGACGCGGTCGACGATCTCATCGCCGAGGGCAAGCGCAAGCTCGTGGCGCGTGACGCGGCCGGCGCGCTCGAGTCGTTCGAGAAGGCCCACGCGAAGAGCGGCGGGAAGGAGCGGACCGAGCTCTGGATCCTCCGCGGCCGGCTCGCGAAGGGCGACGTCTCCGCCTTCGAACGCGTGGCAGCGATCGAGGCCGGCGGCACCAAGAGCGCGACCCTCGACTACGTGGTCGGGGCGGGCCGCTTCGCCATGGGCAAAGCGGACGAGGCCAAGGGCGGCGCCAAGGCCGGACAGTTCTACGACGAGGCCGCGGCCTACCTCGCGGACGTCACCGCGAACGAGCCCGACGCGTTCCCCGACGCCTGGCGCATGCTCGCCGAGGCCTCCCGCTGGGTCGGCCGCTCCGAGGCCGCCGCCGGCGCGATCGACCGCGCGCTGGAGCAGGAGAAGAGCGCGCAGACGCTCGTGCTCGCCTCGAAGATCCGCGTCGCGCGCGGCGCGGAGCTGATGGGCGCCGCGAACACCAAGGCCTCGGGCAAGCGGTACGTCGAGCAGGGCATCGCCGACGCTGAGGCAGCAGCCACCGCCTTCGGTGACGACCCGAAAGAGGCACGCGCGATCGGTGACGTTCAGCTCCAGCGGGCGCTCGGCCTGCTGTTCCTCGAGCGCAAGAAGGACGCCTCGGGCGCCTACGCGGAGGCGATGTCGTGGGACCCCACGATGGCAGACTACGGCCAGATCATGGGCTCGCTGCGCGGGGAGGACGGCGATCGGCTCTTCATCGACACGCTGAAGGCGGGCGCGAAGGCCTTCGCCGAGCGCTGGGGCGAGAAGCAGAACGCGGACGCGGGCCTGCACTGGTGGCTCGGCTACGCCCAGCACTACGCCGGCGACTACGCCGACTCCATCAGGTCCTTCGAGACGACGCTCGCCAAGTTCCCGGCCTACACCAACAGCCACTGGTACATCGGGCTCAACCACTACCGGACCGGCCTCGATGCCGTGCCGCAGGCGGCCGAGTCCTGGAAGACCTACGCGAAGCTCGACATGGCCGGATTCAAGGCGACGCTCCAGTCCGACGCCACCGGCGCCTTCGGCGGCGCGATCGGCGCCCTCTGGAACGACAGCCGCGGCGGCGCCAACCTCGAGACCGCCTACGAGCTCGCGGAGCTCGTCACACGGGTGAAGCCGGACGACGCCTTCTCCTGGAACAACCTCGGACTCATGGGCCGCGACGCGGGCGCATGGGTCAAGGCCGCGAAGCCGAAGAACCCGCGGATGTCCGCCGCGCAGTACTGGGAGAAGGCGTGGACCGCGTACTCACGCGCCATCGAAATGGACAAGCGTCCGGAGTACATCAACGACGGGGCGGTGCTGCTGCACTACTACCTCGAGCGCGAGTACGACAACGCCATCGCCATGTACGACGAAGCGGAATCGCTGGCGAAGGACTGGCTCGCGAACCGGGAGCTCACCGAGTCGGAGAAGGGCATCGTCGAGATCGCACTGCGCGACGCCGGCGACAACCGGGCCAAGCTCCGCGCCAAGATCAAGCGCCAGAAAGGCGACGGCTGACCCAGCGATGCTCCCCCTGCGCTTCGTGGGCTCCGCCGAGCGGCTGGGGCCCGCGCCCGTTGTCTTCGTCGACGGCTCGCCCCTCGGCGGTCCGCCGCGGCCCGGCGGTGACCTGCACCTCTCCCACTGGCCGGGCAACCGCACGCCCGCGCGGCTGCGGCGCGACCTCTCCACGGAGATCGCCTTCGCCTTCCTGGAGCTCGACGAGTCCGCGCGCGCGGAGCTGATCGGAGCCTGCGAAGCCCTCGTCCTCAACCACTACGACACGGACGGGGTCTGCGCGGCCTTCGTCCTCACCTCACCGGAGCGCGCGCGGCGAGACGCCGCCCTGCTCCACGAGATCGCGGCCGCGGGCGACCTGTTCGCAGCGCCGAGTGACCGCGCCCTCGCCGCGGACGCGGCGCTCCGAAACCTCAGCGCAGCCTTCGACCCCGGCGCGGTCGACGGCGACGCTCGCAAGCAGCTGCTGCTGGAGAAGGCCCTGGAGGTCCTCGGTGACCTGCTGGAGGACGAGACCGCCCACCCGGAGCTGTGGCGAGCGGACGCCGAGCGGCACCGCGCGGGGGCGGCGCAGCTCGCGGACGCCGGGTTCGACGACCTCGTCTACATGGACTTCGGCGTTTGGACCGCCCGGCCCGGGAACATCGAGGACGCCCCGTTCGATCCCGGCCGCCACGCCTTCTTCGGCGACGGCCGCCTCGATCGCGCTCTCCTCCTCGGACCGGGCACCGACGGAGTCACAGCTCGCTTCGTCCTCGGCACGCGTTCCTTCTTCGACATGGCCTCCCGCGCCGGGTCCCCTCGCCCGGATCTCGAGGCCCTCCGCCGCGCCCTCGAGGCCCTGGAGGCGGAGGGAGCGCCGGAGGGCTGTGCGTGGCGCTGCCACGACCCGCGCGGAGCGAGCCCCGAGCTTTGGTTCGGCCGCGAAGGCCTCCCCCTCTACGCGGAGCACGCCGCCGACCACCTGGCGCCGAGCCGGATCGACGCGCAGGAGATCAAGCGCCTCGTGATCGACGCCATCCGCGCGACCTGGCCCCTGCCGGACGACGACGACGAGGCCGAGGACGGCGAGGACATCTTCGCGGTATGAAGTTCCTGCGCGAGGTGCCTCCCGGCGGCGAAGGGCTCGTCGTGCTGCGCTGCGACCACTGGGGCTACAACTCCATCGGTGTCGTCTCCGGGGACGAGGCCTGCGTCGTCGATCCGGGGCTGACCCCGCGCGAGGTCGCGGCCATGGGCGACGCCCTCCGCGCAGGAGACCGCCGCGTGACGACCGTCCTGCTGACGCACAGTCACCACGACCACATCCGCGGCTGGGACGCGTTCCCCGGCGCGAGGGTGATCGCTCCCGCCGCGGTCCGCGACAAGAAGGAGGAGCCGCGCGCTCGCATCCTCGCGGGCAAGGCCCGCTTCGACGAGCGCCTCGAGGATCCGGCGCCGGGCTTCCGTTACCCCCAGGTCGACCACGCCTTCGAGGTGGAGACGACCTTCCGCGTCGGGCGGCTCGAGGTCGAGGCCCGCTACCTCCCCGGGCATTCCAACTGCACGAGCGTCGCCCTCGTCCCCGCGCTCGGCGCGCTCCTGACGGCGGACTACCTCGTCGCGCCCGGGCTCCCCTACTGCCGCTGGGAGGTCGCTCCCTTCGAGCGCGCGCAGGAGGAACTCCTCGAGCTCGTCCGCGGCCGCGGCGTGGAGGTCGTCGTGCCCGCCCACAACGACCTGATCCAGGGCCAGGACTCCATCGAAGCTGCCATTCGAACGGAGCTCGACTACTTCGTGGAGCTCCGCCGCGTGGTCGGGGAGCACCTCGCGAGTGGCCTCGGCAAGGATGCGCTCATTCGCAGCTGCACGGCGCACATGGGCGAACGACGCGGCACGGACCTGGGTCCGCTCGCCCGCCAGGACGCCGACAACGCGCGCCGGGTGCTCGCCGAGCTGAGCTGAGCCCCGCCCCGCCGCCGCGGGCCCACGCCAGCGCGGCTCAGAAGCCCTTCTTCTTGAGGTACTTCTTCTTCACGCGCGGCTTCCGGGAATCAGCGGACGCGCGCGTGGACTCGAGCGGCTCCGGCGGCTGGTCCGCGTAGCGCAGGAAGATCTCGCGCTTGTTCTCGTTCTTGCCGGCGAGGCGTTCGTACCACTGCCGACGCAGCGCGTCGCGCTCCTCGTGGGCCATCGCGCCCACGAGCTCGGGGCAGGCGTCGAAGCAGCGCTGCAGCATGAGCGCCGTCGCCACCGAGAGGTTGAGCGACTCGGTGAAGCCGCCCATGTCGAGGAAGAGCCTGCGGTCGGCAGCCTCGAGCAGCTCCTCCGAGACTCCCTGGAGCTCCCGACCCACCACGAGCGCCAGCCGCTCCGGGAAGGGCTGGAGCTGCTCAGGCGAGCGCAAGGCCTCCGCCTCGTCGCCGAGGTCGGTGGCCCAGATCGTCATGCCCTCCGCCCGGAGGCCCGCCACGCACTCCTCGATCGTCGGGAAGACGCGCCTCGACAGCCACAGATGGCTGCCCTTGGTCACCGTGCGCTTGGGGCGGGCCCGCTTGAGCGGGTGCTGGATCGTCCAGATGTGCTGGACACCGAAGGACTCCGCGGTCCGGAGCACGGCCTGGACGTTGTCGTCGTTCCAGGGCCGCTCCATGACGAGCACGAGGCGCGACGTGCGACGGCGGAGAATGGCCTCGGCGCGACGCAGTCGTACGGGGGCTTCGGGGAGATCCACGGCACCGAGGGTACGCGAGCGCGCAATCGCCGGACAACGCGGCGCGCGCTCAGCCGGAGGTCGCCGCCGCCCGCGCGGCCGAGGAACGCCGGAAGCCGACGAGTGTCCCGACGACCAGCAACGCCGCCAGGAGCATGAGGCCCCGCGCCCCCAAGAGGGTGTAGAGCAGTCCGCCCGAGGTGCCCCCGACCGCGACCGCGAGGGTTCGCGCCGAGAAGACGACGCCGAAGGCCCCACCCCGGCGGTCGGCCCGGGCCTGGCCAGCCGCCAGCCCGAACGCCAGCGGGCCGATCCCCGCCATCCCGACGCCCATGAGGAAGCGGCCCGCGAGGAACACGCCGTAGGAAGGCGTGGCCGCCTGGATCACGAGGGCGAGCGCAGCGATCCCGCCGCACCGGGCCAGGGCCCGCGCGTGCCCCACCCGATCGCCCCACGCGCCCCAGATGGGGAGCGAGACGAGGTTCGCGACGGCCATGACTCCGAAAGACAGGGCCGTCGTGAAGGTCTCCACCTGCTGCTCCAGGTCACCTTCTCCCGCGCCGAGCAGCCCCACGACCCGCGCCCAGAACGTCCCGCGCAGGTCGCCTTCGAAGAGACCCTGGACGTGGAGCTCGAGGATCGGGTTGACCGAACCGAGGCCGAACTGGAGCGAGAAGACCACGAGCGCCATGGCGCGCATCGCGGGCTGCGAGAACACCTCGGCGAGGTCGGAGAGGAGGCGCTCGAACGCGTCGCGCACGGGCTTGCCGCTGGAGGGTGCGCCGCCCGTCCGGCGCAGGCCCCGATCCTCCTCGGCGCCGAACCAGACGATGAAGGCCGAGACGGTCGCGAGGCTCGCCACGACGAAGAAGACGGACTGGCGGCTCCCGAGGGCGTTGGCGAGCAGCCCGCCGAGGAGCGGCCCCACGAGGCCCCCGATCGCGAGGGCGGTTCCGAGGTTGCCCGCGACCCTGCCCTGCCGATCCTCGGGCGCGGCGATGCTCACGAGCGTGATGCTCGGCGGGATGAAGCCGGAGAACATCCCCTGGCCGAGGCGCAGAGCGAGCAGCTGCCAGGGCGATGTCGCGAACCCCATGCTGCCGACGAACAGCGCGATGGCCGCCATCGCCCGACAGACCATCACCTTGCGTCCGAAGCGGTCCCCCACCGCGCCCCAGATCGGGGCGGAGATCGTCGCGCTCAGGGGCGCGGCCGCGAAGCACACGCCGGCCCACACGCTCCGGCGCCCCTCGTCGGCGACCCCCATCTCCTCGAGCAGGCTCGGGAAGAACGGGAGGAAGCTCATCATCCCGATGGAGGTGACGAGGTTGGCGATCCACACGACCCAGTACGTGCGCCGCCAGCGATCGGCGTTCGCCGCCCGGAAGACAGGCGTCCCTCCCTCCCCGGCGCCTCCTGCGGGCGCGCGCTCGTCTCCGCTGTCCATGGATCCCCTCCGCAAGCGGTCCTCGAGCGCCTCCGCACCAGGGTCTGACCTGCGTTCGAGGCGACGAGGGTGCCCGCCGCGCCACGCCGTCGCCATGCGGAGCACGGGAATCCGGTCCGGAAACTCGGGGCGCCTCGGGCGATACTCTCCTCCGTGAACCAGCTCCTCCCCACGCACGTCGCGCGCTCCGTCGCGGCCGCCCTGCTCCTCCCCGCTCCGCTCCTCGCCGCGACGCCGGCCCCCGCGGGGGATCTCCTGGCGGTCGACGTCGAGGGCCGTCCGATTCCGGGAGTGCGACTCGAGCTCATCGACACCCAGCTCGGCGTCCACGGCGCGCCGGGCCCTCGCGAGATCCTGACGACGGGTGAGGACGGCCGCGTGGAGGTGCCCGACGCGCCGCTGCTCCCCCTCGACGTGCGGGTCGAGCGAGGCCAGGGCTGGAGCGTGACCTTCGTTCACGGGGCGCGCCGCATCGACGAGACGCAGCCCATGGATCTCGTGGGCGCGCAGCCGCGCGTGCTGACCCTGGAGGACACCACCGCCGTCGTCCTCGAGCGCTCGGGGACCCTCGTCGTCGAGGTGGCCGGCGCGAGAGCGGACGACGTGTTCCACGTCACGTTCGTCGACGATCGGCCGGAGCCCTTCAGCCACCGCTCCGTGCGCGCGACGCGCAGCTTCCGCGGCCCGCGCGGCGAGCTCGAGATGCCCCCCGGCCGCGGCTCCCTCTACGTCTGCGAGGAAGGGACCCTCGGCGCGCCGGCGCTCTCGGGCGCGCCGGGCGGTGGCGCGGTGCCTTATCTCGTGTCCGTGCACCCCGGCGCCACGACCCGGGTCGAGCTCCGCATGGTCGACGGGCCCTTCACGACCGTGATGGCGCCCTTCGAGCAGATCCCCTTCGAGAACGTCGAGGCCCTCGCCCCCGACGGAGCGACGCCTGTTGGCACCTTTCCCTTCCAGGAGTCGCCGCTGCGCTTCGCCGCTCGTCTTCCGATCGCGATGGGCACCGGCTACGAAGCCGACGCGCACGTCGGGGTGCGGATGCCCAAGCACTTCCTGCGCGCGGCGGGCGTCCCGCTCGTGCGGCCGGAGGAGGAGCGGCCCGAGGGCGCGCCGGAGCGCACGACCGCCCCGCCGCCGCTCGACCTGACCTTCGCCGTCGATCTGGGCGGGAAACTCCGGCTGCCGGAGATGGAGAGCGGGTGGGTCCTCATCGCCACCAACGCCGCGCTGATCCGCGGCGGCCCGGCGGCCGGCTTCCAGACGCGCTTCGTCGAGCAGATCGAACTCGGCGTCGTCGAACTGCCCCGGAAGGCCGATCCCCGGGTCCCGCGGCGCGGCCAGGTCCTCGAGCCCCTCCCGCCGGAGCCGAGCTGGACCTCCTGGCTGGTCCTCCGGAACCCGGACGGGACGCCTGCTCCGTTCCGCGAGGTCCTCGTGTCGCTGCGCGACGGAACCCTGGCCCGCGCCATGGCCGACGGCGCGGGACGGCTCGAGGTGCGCGGCGCGCGCGGCGAGGAGATCCTCGCCGCCCCGGCCGGCGCTCCGGGCAGGCGGGTCCAGCTCACGCGCGCCTCCACCGCGGCGGAGCCCGCGGTGCTCGTCCTGTCCGCGGGCCCTGCCCGGGTGACGGGGCGTTGGACGCGCGAGGCCGGCGGTGCCCCCGTGGTGGGAGTCGTCGTCGGACTCCTCCCCCTCACCGAGGACGAGGTGAGAACGCGCTCGCGCTTCATGACCCGCGCCTTCCCCGTTGCCATCACCGACCGTGACGGGTCCTTCGCGTTCCCTGCCCTGGAGCCCGGCCGCTACGAGCTCCGCGCCGGCCAGGGCGGCGCCCTCCAGATCGAGGTCGAGGCCGGCGAGCAGCCGCGTGTCCTGCGGCTCGTCGGCATGAACGAGGACCTCACCCTCGACGAGAGCGGGGGCTGAGAACGCCCGAAGGCTGGTTCGGTCTCTAGCACGCTCCGGCTCCCTCGGTTCCCCGCTCCGCGCCTCCCCCCCACGCGATGCCCCGACTGCTCCTGCCGCTCCTCCTCGCCGCCGCGACCGCGCCAGCCACCGCGACGCCCCAGGACGCGCGGCCACTCGCGGTGCGCGTGGACGAGGCCGTTCAGCGTGGCGTGCGCCACCTGATGGAGACCCAGGAGCTCGAGGGACACTGGAGGCGAGGCGGCGCCGTACGAACCGGCGCGACGGCCCTCGCCGCATACGCGCTGATCAAGTCGGGCATGGACCGCCAGCACCTCACGGTGCGCCGCGCCCTTGCCTCGCTGGAGCTCGCGAAGCCACGTCAGACGTACGACACGGCCTGCCTGCTGCTCCTGCTCACGGCCCACGATCCCGTCGAACACCGCGATCGGATCCAGGAGCTGGCGCGATGGCTCGAGGACACCCAGAAGAACGGTGCCTGGGGGTATCCGGACGGGGAACCCGACCTCTCGAACACGCAGTACGCGGCCATGGGACTGTGGGCTGCCGAGCGCGCCGGAGCGAAGGTGTCGGACGACGTCTGGCGCGATCTCGCCCGCGCCCTGCCTCGCTATCAACGTCGCGGAGCCTTCGGATACCGAACCCGCGCCGAGAGCGAGACGATGACG
This sequence comes from Planctomycetota bacterium, assembly GCA_965662915.1. Taxonomy (GTDB): domain Bacteria; phylum Planctomycetota; class UBA1135; order UBA1135; genus Saltatorellus. Next base: position 30,615 of record CBFIJG010000017.1, read on the forward strand.
ACCGCCGGCGTCGCCTGCGCCTCGCTCTGCCTGAGCTACGGCGGGTACACCGAGCAGCGCAAGCGCACCGGCAAGAGCCGTGAACTCGCGAGCATGCGCGACGCCGGCCTGGCGTGGCTCGGGGCCCGCTACACGGCCGACCGGCTCCGGTCCGGCGCCGGTCTCGGCTACTACCTGTACGGGCTCGAGCGGGCCTGCGCGATCGCGGACGCCCGCGAGATCGGCGGGACGGACTGGTACGAGGTGGGTGCCGAGTACCTGCTCGATATGGAAGCGAAGGAGGGCGACTGGAGGCCCCTCTACGGCGAGCCCCTCGGCACTTCTTTCGCTCTCCTGTTCCTCCGCCGCGCGACCGCGCGCAGGCCCGTGATCTCCGGGCCCGCGCCGAAGACCGCCGCGAAGGACCTCGGCCCCGCAGCACCCTGGCTCGTCGAGCTCGCCTCCGATCACATGCGCAACCTCACGGAGTCGATCCCACCGCGCGTGACGGTCACCAGCGAGATCGAGGGTTCGCCCGCTCGCGCATTGACCGATGGCGATCTTCGGACCGCGTGGGAGACGAAGAAGAACGACGGCACCCCCGGCGTGAGGCTCGACTTCGGCCGCCCGGTCAAAGTGGACACGATCGCGTTGGCCCACCCTTACGCGCCAGAGGAAACGCCAGGCGCGCGCGGTCGCGCCCTGCTCGTGAGCGTCTCGATCGATGGAGGCCCTCCGCGACTCGTTCCCATGAGGCCGGAGTCCGAGCGCCGCGCGCGGATCGAGCTGTCCGAACCCGTGAACCTGCGCCGGATCGAGCTGGCCTTCCCGAAGATCATCCCCTCGAGCAGCGGCGAGCGTGGTCTCGCCCTGGGCGAGGTCCAGGTCCTGCTGCGAGCCCGCTGAATCAGCGGCGCGCGAGCTCGACCGCCGTTCGCGTCACCTCGAAGATTACCTCCTCCGGTCGATGGAAGGTGGCCCGTAGCATCTCCTCCGTCGCGCTCAGCTCGAGGACGACCTGGCCCTTTCCGCTGTCGAAGAGCAGACCGGGATGGGGTCGGTTGGCCGCGCCGATGACGCGCTCGTGCATCGGCGAACTGATCAGCTCGAGGAGCGGATAGCCCACGGTCGCGGCCGTGTCGTGCTCGATCGCGCGCGGGCGGTGGATGTCACCGCCCACCAGGAGGACTCCGGTGATCTTCTGCTCGCCGAGCAAGCGGCAGAGGCCCTCGAACTCCGCGGGGTAGGCGCCCCAGTGGTCAGTCTTGAAGGGGCGGACGGAGCCGTTCCAGACCATCCCGCAGGCGAGGATCTTGAAGGGCGCCTCGGAGGCGCGGAGGCCCTCGCGGAGCCACTCCCACTGGGCGGCCCCGAGGAGCGAGAACTGCTCGGGGTCGTGTTCGCTCTGCTCGGTCCGCGCGAACCACCGGGTGTCGAGCAGGAAGACCTCGCAGGGGCCGCGGCGGAACGAGCTGTGGATGCCCTCCCCGTCACTGCCGTAGGGCCCCTGCCATGGCCCGCCCGTGCGCGCGGCCACGAACGCCGCGCGGCTGTTCTCCTTGCCAGGGAGCCGGCCGTCCACGTCGTTGCGCCCGAAGTCGTGATCGTCCCAGACCGACGCCATGATCGGCGTGCGCGCGGCCAGGTCGCGGAACGGCGGGAACGCCGCGAACTCCTCGTACCGACGGCGCTGGACAGCGGGTTCGGTGGAATCGATGTAGGGCGTGTCGCCCAGGAGCACGAAGCCGTCGGGCGCGAGCGCGAGCGCGCGGCGCCACGCGGACGCGGTGATCTCGTCCTCGTCCGCGCACGACCCGAAGAGCAGGCGCACATGAGAGGGCGCAGCAGGCTCGGGCGCCGTCGCGCCGGCGTCGCGGACCCGCCGCTCCGTGCGAGCGGGTCCCGTGTCACCGCCGCTGGGATCCCAACGCGCCTTGTAGAAACGCTCCCCCTCGAGCTTCATCCGGCCGGGCGGGTTCGCGAAGCGAATGGTGTCGCTCCACCACTCCCCCTCGTCCGCCTGGACGAAGGCGATCCGCCCCGTGCGCGGGTGCACGTCGACGCTCTTCACGTGATCGAGTCCGCCGAGGTCCGGGTGCAGCCTGAACCGCTCGTGGTCGCGGTCGAAGAGCCAGACGTGCGATCTCGTCGTGACGAGGAGCTCCGCGGAGCGCGGGACCGGTCGGAGATCGTGGCCGTCGGCGTCCTCTCCGCCTGGAAGCTCGAACGCGGTCCCGGGCGTGAGCGCACCTGTGGCCGCGTCGACGTCGAAGGTGAGCAGCTCCCCCATGCCGAGGGCGTAGAGCTTCGCGCGACTCGCATCGTGAACGACGCCGTGGGCGCTCGGCAGCGCGATGCTCTTCGGCGCGCCGCCTTCTCCGTACACCATGAGCCGGTTCCCCTCGGCGTTGACGGAGGCCGCCGCCACGTGCCCCCCACCCGGGAGCGCGGCGATGGAGTGCGCGTTGGGAACCGCAGCGGAGAAGAGCACCTCGCCTGTTCGCCGGTCGAGTGACAGGACGGCGCCCCCCGAGGAGGCGATGAGCAGCCGCCCGTCCGCAGCGGGCTTGCACTCGTCGGTGGTCCCGAAGCGGCCACGGAGAGCGTCGGGGACACCATCGAGCCCACCTGGGACGATGCGCTCCACGATCAAAGGCGCGCCGGGCGCGAACTTCGTGCTCGCGGATTCACCGGCGAAGGCGACGCCGAGGACCTCGTCGAAACCGCAGGTCCACAGCGAAGGGGCCGGGGTCGATTCCTGGTGAAGCGGGACGAGCAGGAGCGCGGCGAGGAGCATGGGCGATGCGGACGCGGAGACGACGGGACGCGGGCGGGGAGGAAGATCGTAGGGGGGCGGCGAGCGAATCCGGTGCTCGAAGAAGTCGCCGGTCACAGCTTCGGCGCGGCGCCGAACTCCTTCGCGCCGGCGAGGGGAGCTCCCCTCCCGGCGCCCCCTGCCGGATCACGTCCAGCCTCCCACCGAAGACCGCACCATGTTCTCCCTCCTCAGCACCGCCACGCTCGTCGGCGCGCCTCTGTCCCCTCCTCCGGCGCCTCCGCTGGCCAGTCAGCCCGCCCCCATCGTCCAGACCGAGAAGAAGGACGCCGATCGCCCGGCTCTCGCGCACTACGACCTCGGCAAGAAGGGGCTCGCGCTCGGCGGCTACGACCCCGTCGCCTACTTCCCTGAACACGGCGGGAAGGCGACCAGGGGATCGAAGAAGATCACCGCCAGGCATCGCGGCGTGCTCTACCGCTTCTCCAGCGAGGCCAACCGGAAGGCCTTCCTCGCGGACCCGGCTCGATTCGAGCCCGCCTACGGCGGCTGGTGCGCGTGGGCCATGGCGGACGGCAAGGGGAGCAAGACCGAGGCCGATCCCGAGTCGTTCACCCTCGAGGGCGGTCGCCTGTACGTCTTCTACGACGGCTTCTGGGGCGACACCCGCAAGAGCTGGAACGAGGCCGGCGGCGCACCCGGGCTCGCGTCGAGGTCGGACGCGAACTGGAAGCGCATCAGCGGCGAGTCCAGGCCAGCTCCGGCGAAGAGGAACGGCGAGAAGAAGCCCGCGAAGAAGAAGCCCGGCGCCGAGGGCGCCGGGAAGAAGGGCTGAGCTGGACCGCGACCCTGCGAAGCCTCCGGGTCGACGGAGCGCTTCGCGGGGTCACCTCGTTCGGTCCCCACGCGGGCCGGGAGACCGAATTCGCAGGAGCCCCGACGGGCCCGCGCCGCCTCCCGCGGCTACCCTCTCCCCGCCATGACCCTCATCCGGCTCGAAGGCGGCACCAAGGGCTTCAACGACCGCACCCTGTTCGAAGGCATCGATTTCGAGCTCGCCGACGGCGAACGCGTCGGACTCGTCGGTCGCAACGGCTCGGGGAAGTCCTCCCTGCTCAAGATCCTCGGCCGGGTCGAGCCCCCCGACGAGGGCACGGTGACCGTGGAGCGCGGCCGGCGCGTCGGCTACCTCGAGCAGGAGCCGGAGATGGACCCCGACGCGATCGTTCGCGACGTCGTCCGCGGCGGGCTCGAGGGGCGCGATGAGACCCTCGCCGGGATCCAGCGCGTGCACGACGCCATGGCGGCGGGCGCGGAGGGTCAGGAGCTCGAGAAGCTACTCGCGCGCCTCGACGCCCTCGAGAAGGAGCTCGAGGCGCGCGGAGGCCACGACGTCGAGCATCTGATCGAGGGCACTCTCGATTCGCTGGACGTGCCCGATCCGGACCAGCGCTGCGGCGCCCTCTCCGGCGGCGAACGGCGCCGTGTGGCGCTCGCTCGCCTCCTGGTGTCGCGGCCCGACGTGCTCCTCCTCGACGAGCCCACCAACCACCTCGACGCGTTCGTGACCGACTGGCTCGAGGACTGGTTCCTCGAGACGCGCACCCCTCTCGTCCTCGTGACGCACGATCGCTACCTCCTCGAGCGCGTCGTCGACCGCATCGTCGAGGTCGATGGAGGAACGCTCCATTCCTACGCGGGCGGATACAGCGACTACCTGGAGGGACGGGCCGCGCGCCTCGCCGCGGCCGAGCGCGCCGAGGCCGCCCGGCTCGTCGTGCTGCGGCGCGAGACGGCCTGGATCCGGCGCGGCCCGCCTGCGCGGACCACCAAATCGAAGGCCCGCATCCAGCGCTACGAGGATCTCGTCGACGCGGCGCCCGAGCTGGCTCCTCAGGACCTCGAGCTGCAGATCCCGCCGGGCCCGCGCCTGGGGACGCGGGTCGTGTCGTTGAAGGGTGTCTCCAAGGCCTACGGCGACCGGACCGTTCTCGCCCCTCTCGAGCTCGAGATCACGGCAGGCATGCGGCTGGGGATCATCGGCCCGAACGGCGCGGGCAAGTCCACCCTGCTGCGGATCCTCACCGGCGCCCTCGAACCCGACTCGGGCGTGCGGGAGGTCGGCGAGACGGTGCAGTTCATGGGCATCGATCAGGAGCGCAGCGCGCTCGACGCCGCGCTCTCGGTCGCGGAGAACGTGGCCGGCCGCGGCGACGTCGTGCACGTGGGCGGCCAGGCCGTCCGCATCGAGAGTTTCCTGGACAAGTTCGGCTTCGACGCGCGCATGCGGAACTCGCCGCTCTCGACGCTCTCGGGCGGCGAGCGCGGGCGCGTGATGCTCGCGAAACTCCTGCTCGAGGGAGGGAACCTCATCGCGCTCGACGAGCCCACCAACGACCTCGATCTCGCGACCCTGCGCGCGCTCGAGGAGGCCCTGATGGTGTTCCCCGGCGCGGCCCTGGTGGTGACCCACGACCGCTGGTTCCTGGACCGCATCGCGACCCACGTACTCTACGTCGACGGCGCCGGCGGGACCCGTCTCCACCACGGGGACGTCTCCGCGCTCATCTCGGAGATCACAGCGGAGCGGGAGTCCGCGCGGCTCGCAGAGCAGCGCGCACGCCGCGAGGAGGCCGCCGTGGCTGGCGCGGCGCGGGAGGCGGCCGCGACCACCGGCGAGGCGAAGAAGAAGCGGCTGACCCCGTGGCAGGAGAAGGAGCTCGAGGAGCTCATGCTCGAGGTCGCCGAGACCGAGGAGCGCGTCAGTACTCTCGACGCGACGCTCGCGTCCCCCGATCTCTACGCCGCAGGGTCCGACCCCGGCCGAGCCCGCGAGATCCAGGCCGAGCGCGACGCCGCCGCCGCCAAGCTCGAGGGCCTCATGGCCCGCTGGGAGGAGCTCGAGGACCTCGCTGGCTGACGGCTCGTCCCCCTCCCATGGACCGGGCCGCTGGCCCTCGGATACCCTCAGAGCGCGCAACCGGCCGTCGCTGGCCCGGCTGCTCGCACCCCATCAGCTCCGATCCGTCCTCCCGGACAACACAGCATCACCATGCCGATCCGCCCCGCCACCTCCCGCCGCACCGATGCGCTCCGTCGGGCCGTCGTCCTCGGAGCCCTGACCTTCGTCGCTGCCTGCAACAGCGAGGACGAGGGCGGCAACAGCGACGCCTTCGCAGTGCGCAACTCCGGGGTCGCGCTCGCCTCCAGTGACGAGCCTCTGGTCGGGAGCGGAGTCTGGCTCGGATTCCTCCTGAGCGAGGCCGGACAGGGCGCAAGCGGCACGGACTACAACCAGGACGGCGACACGGTCGACTCCATCGTCACGCGAATCAATACCGACACCGGCAGCCGCACGATCCTCGACGTGGCGGCCGAGGAGATCGCCTTCGCGCGGCAGACTCTCTTCATGATCGTCAACGAGGCGGCCGACGTTCGCGACTGGAACGAGGACATGGACCTGAGCGATCACGTTTTGCTCTACCTGCGTCCCTCGGAGTCGATGCCGACCTTCCTCGACACCGTCACGAGCACGACGAGCATGGCCGCGATCGGCGGGACCATCGTGTACGGCTCCGGGACCGCGCCGACCGGCTCGATGCAGACCAACCTTCGCTTCACGGAGGTCGCGACCAACGGTGCAGCCCCCTTGGCGCCCGCCATGATTCTGACGGGTACGGACCCGAACAACGACGGCATCAGCTTCGACGTCACCGGCCGAGACGGCGACGTGGTCTTCCTGCTTGCGGACGAGGCCATCGACGGCGACCTGAACGGCGACAGCGACGCCACTGACGCGAACATCTTCGCCGTGCTCGACGCTGGCGAAATGGATCCTGTCGCAGTCAACAGCGGCCTCGCCATCTCCGAGAACAGCACGCCGACAGCGGTTCCGATCTCCGGCGGAGGCGAGTGGCTCGTGGCCTTCCTGGTCGACGAGATGGCTGAAGGCGTGAGCCTCAACGACCCGGTGGACTTCGCCCCGACATGGGCACCGTCCGGCTGCAGCTCCGAGGACCAAGACACCAACGATCACGTGCTCCACTGGTTCCAGCTCACCGACCTCGCGATGGGGACTGCGGCCGTCAACACCGGACTGATCGGAGAGGCGAACGGCACCGCGTACGCACACCGCGAGGAGTTCGTGGGGGTCGTCATGCCCGAGAGCGCCCAGGGCTCGACCCCCTGCGACCTGAACGATGACGGCGACGGGAGTGACGACATTTTCCGCTGGGTCGACGCGTCCAACCCGGCCGCAGTACCACTGCCGATCGTCGACTCCCTGCGGCTCGTCGCCATCAACAAGAGCGTCCCTGGCGGCTCGGGGGGCGTCGTCCGCCTCGGGAACACCTGGGTGATCGTGGTGAACGAGAGCGCAGACGACCGCGACTACACCGGCGACGGCCTGCTGAACCGAGAGGTCGTTCTCGCGTACGAACCGGCCGCGGGCGGCCAGAGCTGGAATGCGCAGCACGGTTCATCTCTCCCGACGCGCCCCATCGGCGTGAGCTGGATGAGCGAGGACCCCGGGAGCGCGAGCCGCATGCTCGCGGGCCTCCTCGAGTCCAGCGTCACGAGCGATCTCAACATCGACGGCGATCAGGCGGACGCGGTCCCGACCCTCCCCGAGATCTTCAGCGCCAACCGCCTCACCTTCCCCGGAATCGGAGCCGCGAGCGACGCGTCGAATGCGGGCATCGTGGTCGAGCAGAATGTCGGGTACCACCGGGTCTCCGAGGCATCCGAGGGCAACCGGGATCTCAACGAAGACGGCGACGCGATCGACATGGTGCTGCAGCGCTTCAGCCTCGTGGGGGCCTTCCCGAGCGTCACCATGGCGACCCTCAACAGGGAGAACCGCCCGGCCGTGGAGTTCGCAGAGGGTCAGGCCCAGTTCGGGGCGTTCGTCTGCGCCGAGGTCGAGCAGGGCGTCGACTTCAACAGCGACGGCGACACCGAGGACCTCGTGGTCCGCTACTTCGAGCTGCCCTGAGCCGCACTCAGGGGCGGGAGCCACGAGGGCGCCAGGGCACGAACGAGCGTCGGGCCATGGCGCCCTCGGGCGTTCTGGCGCCGGTGACGCGCCCCGGGGCCCCCCTCACCCGAGCGCTGCAGCGGTGCGGGCGAGCCCGTCGAAGTCCGGGGTCGTGCCCGCGTTCGCCGCCGGGCGCGCGTCGAGCACCTCTTTCCCCTGGACGAGGAAGGCTCCCCCGAGGACGAAGGGGTCGCCCACCGGCTTCGAGAGGCCGACGCCGAATCGCAAGGAACCCAGGGCCTTCAACCACACCGAGGGCCCGAAGAGCTGAGCGAGGGTCCCCCGGCCGAGGCCGAAGGCCTCGTAGAGTCGATTCTCGTGGTCAGAGACGGCACGCGCCTCCGGCCAACGCTTCGCGAGGAACTCCTCCCCCTGCTCGGGGGTGCCTTGGTGGACGAGAAGGATCGGGAAGTCGTTCCCGGCCTCGCCGAAGGAGCGGAGCAGCTCGACGTCGCGTCGGCAGAAGGTTCAGCCAAAGTGACGCACGAAGAGGACGATCGTCGGGCGTGGCCCGAGGGCCTCGCGGAAGTTGTGCGCTCCCCCGAGGTGATAGCCCTCGATGGGCAGGTCGAGGGTCGCGTCGTCGATGTGGGAAGGGCTCATGACGCCAAGGTTTCGCTTGGCGCTCACGCGCGGACGCGCGGACGATTCAACCGTCGACCGTCTTCAGCGTCCGCGCTCCCGGCGAGCCGCAGGGAAGAGTCGATCCCGGGGGATTTCGTCGGAACCCGCGCGCATCAGCGCATCCCTCAGAATGCGGTATTCGCCGCCGGCGATGACATCGAGACTCGCCGAAGCCGCGTCACGCAGTTCCTGGGGCTCCTCCTCGTCATCCCGGATCTCCGTGAGCATCTCGGTCCACGCCTCGTCCCGGCTGATCCCCATCGCGACGACCGCGGCTTCGCGCTCGAGTTCGGTGATCCGGTCAGAACCGATCTTCGCCTTCGTCGCGAACTCATCGGGAAGGACAGCCTGACGCAACCGCTGGGCCACGTCCTCGTCACCCTCCGCCCACCCGAGGGCGAGCAGCGCGTTCTGCCGCAAGAGCGGATTCTTCAGGTCCTCGGAGGCCTTCAGCAGCGCGGACCGCACCTTGCGGTCCTCGGGACCGCACGCCCCGATCGCGCGCAGGAGGTTCTTCTCGATGGTCTCGTCCTTCGCCTTCTTCAGCGCGCCGAGCAGGGCCTTCACGGAGTCCTCCGAAGCGAGCTGCTCGAGGGCCACGATGGCCTCGCTGCGCGCCTCCACCGTCCCGGCGCCGATGAACGGCTCGACGACCTCGGTGTAGCTGGTCGGCGATGCGGTGCCGATCCAGCGGAGCAGCGCCGTGCGCTCGCGCTCGGAGCCGTTGCGGCCGCCGCCGCCTCCGCCGCGCCGGCCGCCTCCCCCGCGCCCGCCACCCGAGCGCAGCAGGCCCAGCACGTACTCGCGCGCGGCCTCCTCGTCCGCGGTGGCGAGGTGCTGGATCATCGAGTTCCGGTCGGCCCGCTCCGTCCCCTTGCGGAGCAGGGCGATCAGCTCCTCGACAGCCTCCTTCGTCAGGGGCGCTCGGTTCCGCCGGCCGAGGGAGGCCACGTCGCCGATGATCAGTCGTCGCGGCCTGCGCGCGCCGGCCGGGACGTCCGGCGCGTCGGTGACGCCGGCGCGATCGAAGGCCTCGCCGAAGCACCACGCGAGCTCCTTCGCCGACACCTCGTAGGGCACCGAGAGGAGCACGTCTCCGGAGGCCGAGAGAAACACGTGCTGGGGCGCGATGACCGCGCCGGTCGCGTCCGGCTTCAGGACCCGCTCGCGCACGTCGATGTCCACCTCCTGATGGACGTCGCAGCTGGTGCAGCCGAAACGCTTGCACGCGCCCGAGCGTGAATGACGATCGGCGGACGCGATGACGTTCACCGTGTGCTCGGTGAGCGCGGCGATCGCGCGATCGGTGTAGACGCTCTTCACCGCGCGCTCGTTCGCCGCCTCGCCGTCCATGTTGACGGCGATGAACACGACCCTGCCCTCGGCGTCGGCGCGCTCGAGCGCGATGTCGAAGGAGTCCTCCCACTGAATTCCTCCAAGGGGTTCGAGAGCAGTCGTGGCGCCAGTGGCGGCCACCAGGAGGAGCGATGCGGTGAGGGTTCGAGAGAATCCGAGCATGGGTGGAAGCCGTTGGGAGAGCAGGAAAGCCGCGCTCGTGCGACCATGATGATCCACTGAACACCGGACCGGCCGCCCCGTTTCGCGCCAATCCCGAAGAGATCGTCTCCGCTCGCTGCCGACCCGGCCGGCGCCGATCCGCCTGCGCGGATGTCTGGCAGGGCGAGATCTCAGAAGAGATTCAGCTGTTTCCGCGGCGGGGCATGTCCGCTGACTTCGCGCCAAGGGCCCAGGACCGGGAAGCCCTCGCGGACGAGCGCTGCGTCGAGGTGCTCCGCGAGGTCGATGGTCTGGGCCTCGTCCCGCTGGTGCAGGAAGACGAACGCTCGCTCCAGGCCCGCCCGAGCCCAGCCTGCGATCCGCGCGGCCCAGGCGTCGAGCCGCGTCAGGTCGGTCGGGTCGAGGCCGTTCCCGACGAAGCGTACGAAGGCCTGCCGCGTCGTCAGGGTCATGTGGGCCGCGTCGCGCCGGCCGGCCGTGTCCGTGAGGATCCACGTGACGCCGTTGTCCCGGAGGAGCGCGGCGAGGTCCGCGCGGGCCCTGCCGTGGAACCAACGCTCCTCGCGCACCTCGACCGCGAGGTCGACCTCGCCGGACCAACGCTCCACGAACGCTCGAAGCACGTCGAAGGCCGGCGGTCCGACGAAGGGCGGCAGGGCGAACCAGAGGGGCCCGCGCGAGGCCCCGAGTCCCGCGGAGCGCTCCACGAAGGCCTCCATCTCCTCGTCCGCGCCCTCGAGCACGCGCTCGTGGGAGATCCGAGACGGCAGCTTGGGACAGAAGAGGAAGCCGCGGGGCACCTGCGAGCCCCATCGCGTGAAGCGTTCCTCGGTGTCGCCGTAGAAGGTGCTGTTGAGTTCGTTGGCGGGCAGCGCGCGGGCGTGGGTTCCGAGGGCGTCCCGCGCTCCCCCGCCGAGCCGCGCCACGAGCCCGCTGTCCGACCAGGTCGCCACTCCGATCCGCAGGTCCACCGGCCTCGCCCCGCCGCGCAGCACGCCAGCGCAGGACGGATCGTCCGGGGGCAGCGTCCAGTCCACGCCCGAGATGTCGTCGAGCCGTCCGAACTCCATGGGAGGATCTTCGCGGCCGGTCATCTGGTCGATGCACGGCCCCGCGCGTGAGCGGGTGCCTGCGCGCGAATCGAGTGACGCCGACTCTCCAGCGCGGGGGCCGGCGCGCCCGAACCGTGACGAGGAGCGGCGCGCGGCCCTTGATGCGAGGTCAGGACCCGTCAGAATCCGGTGATGGATCGCGCGCCCGCCCCCGCCGCTCTCACGGTCGACACCCGCTGGCAGCAGGACGGCGACGGCAAGCACTACGCCACGGGGCGCTGGCGTACGCGGCGGGCGAGGGAGCGCGACCCACGGCTCGTGAACCGTCTGCTCGACACCCTCGGGTCGCAGCTCCCCCACCGGACGGTGCTCGACGTGCCCTGCGGAACCGGGCGGCTTCGCCCGGGGCTCGAGGCGCGCGGGTTCCGATGGATCGGCGCCGACATCTCACCCTCGATGCTGGGAGAGGCCGGCGGTCCGCTCACAAGGGCCTCCGCAGCCGCGCTCCCCCTCGCGGACGACGCGGTGGACCTCGCCGTCTGCTGCCGGCTCATCCACCACTACGAGGACGCCGGGCCGCGGACGGCGGTCCTTGCCGAACTCGCGCGGGTCGCGCGGCGCCACGTCCTCGTGTCCTACTGGGACGCCGCCAGCCTCACGGCGTGGCGGCGCCGGACCCGCGGTCCGCTTCGTCGGCGCAAGGGGAAGGGGCTACGGCACGCCGTGACCTGTGAGACCCTCGAGGCCGAGCTGCGCGCCGCGGGTCTGACGCCGCTCCGGCGCGCGTTCTCGATGCGCTGGATCAGCGCACAGGCATTCGTGCTGGCCGAGGTCGACCGCCGCCCCTGAGGTCAGCGCTCCTCCCCGGGCCGCTGCGTGTCGATCCAGCGCTCGACGAGCTGCACGAACCCCTCGCGCAGGCCGCCGGGATCGTCCCCCTTGGCGAGCAGGGCCCACTCGCGCACGGCGTCCGCCGACACTCCTCCGACCTCGGGCGCTCCCCGGAGGATCTGCGCGAAGGTCGCCACGGCCGCGGCGAACCGCAGGTCCGCCGGCGCGCCGTCGAAGCTCGCCCCGCCGTCCCGGCCAGCGACCGCGAAACCCGTGCTGCTCGAGGCGCCGGGCTCCTTGTAGCGCAGGCGCACCTCCACCAGACCGTCCCCGGTGTAGGCCTCGGGGATCTCGTGGTCCGGAGTGTGCTCCACCGCCCCGATCTCACGGCCGAGCTCCAGCCCGGCCTCGGCCCCGCGCGGGACGACCTCGAAGAGCGCGGTGACGCCGTGGCCGGCGCCGATCTCCCCCGCGTCCTTCCCGTCGTCGAGGAAGTCCTGGTGCTCGAGCCTGCGGTTCTCGTAGCCCACGAGCCGGAACGCCGCCACCTGGGCCGGGTTCCAGGCCACCTGGATCTTCACGTCGCTCGCCACGGTCAGGAGCGTGCCGCCGACCTGTTCGGCGAGGACCTTGCGGGCCTCGAGCTCCGAATCGATCAGGGCGTAGTTGCCGTTGCCGCGGTTGGAGAGGGCCTCCATGCGCTCGTCACCGCGTGACGAATCCCCGAAGCCGAGCACGGTCAGCTCCACGCCGGTGGCCGCCTCTGAGGCGATCAGCTCCTCGAGGGCCCCAGGACCCGTGACCCCGACGTTGAAGTCGCCGTCGGTGCAGAGGATGACCCGGTTCACGCCGCCCTCGACGAAGTGCTCCCGCGCCACGGAGTACGCGAGCCGGATGCCGGCTCCCCCGTTGGTCGAGCCGCCGCTCTCGAGCCGCTCGAGGGACTGGAGGATCGCCTCGCGCGCCGCGAGGGGCGTCGAGTCGAGGGCCAGGCCCTCGGCGGAGGCGTAGACCGCGACCGCCACGCGATCCTCGGGGTGCAGGGACTCGGTCAGGATGCCGAGCGCCCGCTTCACGAGGGGGAGCTTGTTCGGCCGCTGCATCGAGCCCGAGACGTCCACCAGGAACACCAGGTTGGCGCGGCGACGCTGCGCGAAGTCCATGCTCCGCGCCTTCATCCCGATCCGCACCAGCCGGTGCCGCGGCTGCCACGGCGCGGCGCCCGTCTGAACGGTGACCGCGAAGGGGCGCTCGTCCCCGGCGCGCGGCACGGGGTCGTCGTAGCGGAAGTAGTTGACGAACTCCTCGACACGGATGGCGTCGGGATCGGGCCTACGCCCGCCGAAGATCGCCGCGCGCGCCGACGAGTAGCTCGCCGTGTCCACGTCGATCGAGAAGGTCGAGAAGGGGTCGACGTCCGCCGAGATGAACGGGGCCTCCTCGCGCGCGGCGCGCTCCGCCACCTCCATCACGACCTCGGCCTCTTCCTCCGCCTCGAAAGCGCGGTTCACACTCTCACGACTGCGCGAATCCTCGACGCGCTGCTCGGCCCCGCTGCCCTGGATCTGCTGCCGCAACCCGAGCAAGTGGCTCCCCTCAGAGGTCGGCGCCGATTGCCCCTCGGGCTGCGCATAGCCGAGGGCCTCCAGCGTGGAGAGCTCGGGGGACGGGGAGGCCGCGCCAGCGGGCGGAGCCTGGGCGCGCCCGCGACCGCCGCTCCGTCGCTTCTCCGCGGACTTGAGGGCGGGCGGAGCTGCCCCCGGGGCGAGTTCCACGACGGCGACGTCGGCTTCGACGAGGCCCTGGTCCGCGCCTGCGCGTTCGCGGTCGAAGACTCCGAGCCCGACCGCCGCGAGCAGGGCCGCCGCAGCCGCTGTGACGCCGCCCACGAGAGCGGGCGACCAGCTCCTCGTCCTCGACGCGCCGCGCCGCGCCGCCAGGGCGATCTCGGCCCGAGCAGCGCCCGGGAGCCCTTCGAACGCGGGCCGCGATGCGCTGGCCAGCGCGCGGGCGATCCTCTCGTTCGCCTCGAGGATCTCTTCAAGAACCTCGCGGCAGACGGGATCGCTCTCGAGCGCCGCCTCGATCTCCTCGACGTCGGCCTCGGAGAGCTCCGCCCACTCCTCGAGGGCGAAGGCCATCAGCCGCGGGTCGTCCTTCCAATCGTGCTGCTCGCTCATCGCACGCCTCCTTCCGGAACCAGCCGGCTCCTGAGTCCCTGGATCGCCGTGTGCAGGATCCAGCCGACGTTGCCCGCGCTCGTCTCCATGACGCTCGCGATCTCCGCGTAGGACAGCCCCGACTCGAACTTGAGGCGGATGGCCTCCTGCTGGCGGTCGGGGAGGTGATGCAGCGCCTTCAGGAGCTCGTCGTCGCTCCCGATGGCGCCGCTCGCCTCGCCCACCGACGCGGCGGACGCCGCGTCGCCCAGGGCGTCCACGGCGTTCGTGTCCTCGATCGTCGTCATCCGGCTCTCCTTGCGCTGCACGTCGATGCAGATCCGGCGGGTCACGGTGAACAGCCACTCGCGCCCGAGCTCGCCGATGTCCTCCTGGCGGCAGAGCCGCAGGAAGGCCTCCTGGACCGCGTCGCGGCCGCGCTCGACGTCCCCACCCAGGAGCCGCGCCGCGTACCCCACCAGCGCCCGCTCGTGCTCCGAGAGCAGCGCTTCGACGGCCCGGACACGGGCGTCGGGATCGGCTGCGGCGGAGCGGAAGGGGCTGAAGGGCATGGGCTGGCTCGGGAACCGGGTCTGCGCCGGTCTGAACGGAGGACCCGGCGCGGCCCTTGGCAGATTCTGGAGTTTTCGCCCGTGCCCCCTCCAGGCCGCCTCGAGCGCCCTACTTGAAGACCGGCTCGGGGCCCGCCCGGCGCCAGTCCGCCGGCTCCACGCCGACGAGGTCGAAGCCCCGCTCCCCGATGGCAAGAGTGCCCTTGACGGTCAGGTAGTTCTGACGGAAGTCCTCCTTGGACCCCTCCAGATCGACCTTCGCCATGGCCTGGAGGGCCTCCGGTTCGATCCTGACGCGCACGCTCCGCTTCTTGTCGCCGCCGCGCAAGAGGACGGTGCGCGAGCCGTCGTCCTCGTCGAAGAACCGGTCGACGCTGCAGAGCAGCGTGACCTCCTCCCCGGCCGCGGCCTTCATTGACATCTCCAGGGCCTCGGGTTCGTCGGCTGCGATCCAGTGAGCGGGATCGGCGGCGGCGAGTTCGCGGAACGCGTGCACGGCGGCGCCGCGGGCCTCCCACCAGGGGAGCAGTCGCGCGTAGGGGCGCTTCTTCCCGCTCTTGTTGGTGTCGGCGTTCCACACGCCGCGCTTCTCGGCCATGGCCTTCGCCTGGAACGCCGCGAAGCGCTCGTGATCGAGGCGGCTGTGGCCGTACTTGTTGAAGTACGGGCTCAGCCCCATGCGCACGAGGAGCAGGTTGAAGTCCACGCCCTCCTCGGTGACCACGTGGCAAAGCAGTCGGCCGTAGACGTCGCGCTGCTCGATGCCACCTGGGAAGCGCAGTCCGACGCGCACGGGGCCCTCCTCGGGGGAGCGCGGCGTGAAGAAGCCCTGGGTCCAGCCGGTCACGAGGTCGCCGTAGCGGGTGGACGGCTTCGAGGGCGAGAGCTCGCGCTCCATGAACTTCTCCTCGGTGTCGACGGAGAGCAGCCGGAGCTTCTCGCGCTGGCCCTCGCGCTCGATCCAGAGAGTGTCCCCGTCGATCACCCGGAGCACGTCGAAGAGCTCCTCCGGAGCCCCGACGGAGCATTCGCGGAGCACCTCGGGGAAGCTCGCCTCCCTGGGGTAGGCGTTCACGTCGGGGGCGCGCCGCTGGAACGGAGCGGCCACGGCCGGTGCTGCGGCGAGGGCGAGAAGCG
The DNA here is from genome assembly GCA_965662915.1 of Planctomycetota bacterium. Lineage (GTDB taxonomy): Bacteria > Planctomycetota > UBA1135 > UBA1135 > Saltatorellus. The sequence goes on from CBFIJG010000017.1 coordinate 46,298, forward strand.
GCGTGAGGGCGAGGAGGAAGCGAGTGCGCATGGTCCAGGCGTCGGGGCAGTGGGTCGAGCTGGGGCGGAGGCCGCCCTGGGCGGGCGGGCGGCATTCTCCCGGCCGCCTGTCGGAGCCGCTCAGGGAATCGAGCGATTCGTCCGATGGACGCGGGAGTCCCTGTCCCACGCCCCCGCCATGAGCCTCACCCGCACCTTCGCCCTCGTCCTCCTCCCCACCCTGACCTTCGGCGCCGTCGTCCTGACGGGGAGCATCGAGCCTCTCCGGGCCGCCGGACGAGCCGTCCCGTCAGCGTCGTTGTCGGGCGTCATGGTCAGCAGCGTCGTGGACGCAAACGGCCCGACCCTCCCCGAGCGAGCGTTCCGCGAGACCCACCACGGCACGCGCCTCGCGCTCCTCGTGGGCGATCCCGGCGCCGGGATCGTGGGCTTCGACCGCGAAGCATCGGCCGTCGAGGCCTTCGTGGACAGCACGGGCAAGTCGCTGCTCGATCCCGGGAGCGAGTCCTCGCCGTTCGGCTTCACCGAGCGGATCCTCGGGGACAGCGGGCGCCTCGCGCTGGAGCTCAACGGCCCACGCACACCAGCGGACGAGGCCACCTGGGTCCAGGCCCGCGGCGAGGTCGCGGTGACCATCGCCCATCACAAGGGTTCCTGGACCTCGGATCGCGGCATCATCGAGACCGGACAGACGATGCGCTGCGGGCCCTACACCTTCGAGGTCGTGCGAGCCGAGAGGCCGCGCTCCGGCGAGGGCTTCGAGCTGGAGCTCCGTACGAAGGACCCCGCCGAGCACGTGACGTCCTGGACGCTCGTCGAAGGGGACGAGCGGTACGACCTGCGCCGTAGCTCCACCATGAGCTTCAACGGGACCTCGAGGGTGACACTGCACAGCCCGGTGAACACCGGTGCCGCGGCGCTCCTCGTCGAGGCCTGGACCGACCCTCGCGCCGTGCGCGTTCCGTTCTCCCTGAAAGCACGCGTCGGCGAGATGCGCTGAGCCGCGCGCCCTCTCAGCGGGGGAACCACTCGAGAAGGGCCTGCGCGACGAGCTCGTGCCCGAGCCGGCTCGGGTGATTCACCTGGCTCATCAGCTCGCCGAGCTCGCCGCCTTCCGCCACATGGGCGTCGAAGGCCGCGAGGCTGTCCACGAGGCCGATCCCGTACTCCGCCGCGAGGGCCCGCACCTGTCGAGCATGCTGGCGGAGCGGATCCTCCGGATCGTCGAGCTTCGCGCTGGTGTCCGGCGTCGGCGTCAGGAGGATCACGGGGACGTCCTTCTCGAGGCACGCCTCGATCATCGATCGCCACGCCTTCTCTGCGCGCTCCAGTCCGATCCTCCGGTCGTTGAGCGAGTAGTCGATCGTCACGACGTCCGGGCGATGGCAGAGGACCTCCTTCTCGAAGCGCGCGGCGCCGGACTCGGAGTTCTCGCCCCCGATGGCCGTCACGATCACGTTCGTCGGCGCGAAGGGATAGAGCTCGTCGAGCCCGCGATGCAGGAGCATCGGGTAGCTGTCCGCGATCTTCACCAGGGGCGTGCGCGCGTAGCCGGCGGGCACGCTGTGGCCGTGGACCACGACGTTGACGGTGCGGTTCTGCGGCCACTTGCGGCGGAGTTCCTTGGCCAGCGGCTCGAGGTAGGTCCTGCGGAGGGGCGGCGGCGGCAGGAAGCCGTGCTCCGCGAGGAAGACCTCCATACGGTCCACGTGCTCGTGGAAGACCGCGTTCTCGGGCGACGCGATGTCCGCCCTGTTCCGGGGGTTGAAGTAACCATGGCCCGCGCCCTCGGTCTCGTGGAGCTCACAGATCGCCCCGACGCCCAGGGTTCTCTGGTGAAAGCGGCGCGCCGCCGCGATCGGCACCGTTCGATCCTTCGTGCCGTGGAACAGGATCGCGGGCGGCTGCCCGGCCCGCACCTGGTGCACCGGTGACATGGCCCGGGCGTCAGCGCCGAGGCGCTGCGCGCGGTCCCCTTCACCGGAAAAGGTGTCGATGACCGGATTGAAGAGCATGAGCAGCGCAGGCTCGCAGCTGACCGAGAGGTCCTCAGTCTCCTCGTCGAACCCACGGAGGAGGGCCGTGGCGGCCGCGAGGTGCCCACCTGCTGAGCCCCCGCCCGCCGCGATGCGCTCGGGATCGACGCCGAGGATGCCGGCGTTGGCTCGCACGAAGCGCATGGCGCTCTTCGCGTCGCGCACGCAGTCCTGGGGTGGCGTGCCGTGGCGCCGCTCGACCCTGTACTCGGCGCAGATCGCGATCATGCCCCGCGCCGCCAGGGCGCGGCTGTGGGGATGGAACTGCGCAGGAGTTCCGCCCACCCAGCCGCCGCCGAAGAAGAACACGACCGTCGCCCGGCGGTCCGTGGCCGCCCACCCCTCGGGTTTGAAGACCTGGAGGTGGAGGGTGACGGAATCACCCTTCGCGTCGGTCGTCTCCTTGAAGGGGACGATCTCGGGCTCGGCCGCTTCGGTTCTCGCCGCAGCGGCCGGCGCAGCGGGGGTCGACTGAACAAGACCGCCGGGAAGGAAGAGGGGCGCGAGAGCGAGGAGCTTCAGCATCGAGGAGCACTTGGAGCCGTGGGGACACCACGACCCTCTCACGCTCCGCGTGCCCCCCGCAAGCCCCGGAGACGGAGAGCGGACCGCAACCGCCTCACGCCCGCAGGCCAGCGCCCGCCGCGCGCGTCAGTTCCGGTAGCTCTGGAGCGGCGCGGGGATCCGGCCGCCGCGGCGCCAGAGGGCCTCGCAGCCGAAGGCGCCCGGGTCCTGGACGATGGCAGTGCCGAGCAGCCCGCCCCAGTCGTGGGTCTCGCCGGGGCCCTTGCCGGGCACAGGGATCGCGCGGACCGCGGTGGTCTTCTGGTTGACCATCCCGATGGCGAGCGCGTCGGCGATGAGCCCCGTGAGGGTCGCCGGGCTCGTGTCGCCGGGCACTGCGATCATGTCGAGGCCCACCGAGCAGACGGTCGTCATCGCCTCGAGCTTCGCGAGGGACAGCGCGCCCGCGGCCACGGCGTCGATCATGCCCTGGTCCTCGGACACGGGGATGAACGCACCCGAGAGCCCGCCGACCGACGACGACGCCATGGCGCCGCCCTTCTTGACGGCGTCCGTGAGCAGCGCGAGGGCCGCCGTGGTGCCGGGCGCGCCGGTGCGCTCGACGCCGATGAGCTCGAGGATGTCGGCGACCGAATCCCCCACCGCCGGCGTGGGCGCGAGGGAGACGTCGACGATGCCGAAGACCGTCCCCATCCGCCGCGCGGCCTCGCGGCCCACGAGCTCGCCCATGCGGGTGATCTTGAAGGCCGTGCGCTTGATGGTCTCCGCCACGGACAGGAGGTCCGCCTCGGGGCCGAGTCGCTCGAGCGCGGAGCGCACGACGCCCGGGCCGGAGACCCCGACGTTGAGCACCGTCTCGGGCTCCCCGATGCCGATGTGCGCGCCCGCGATGAAGGGGTTGTCCTCCACCGGGTTCGAGAAGCACACGAGCTTCGCGCAGCCGAGGCCGCCCTCGTCGGCGGTCAACTTGGCGGTGTCGAGGACGACCTGGGAGAACCTGGCCGTGGCGTCCATGTTGATCCCGGCCTTCGTCGTGGCGAGGGAGACGCTCGAGCAGACGCGCCCGGTCTCGGCCAGGGCCTGGGGGATCGAGTTCAGCAGCGCCTCGTCGGCGCGCGTGAAGCCCTTGTGGACGTAGGCGGTGAAGCCGCCGATGTAGTCGATGCCGATCTCGGCCGCGGCCGCGTCCATCGCGCGGGCGAAGGGTACGAGGTCCTCCGAGGCCGACGCCGCCGCCACCAGCGCGATCGGCGTGGTGCTGATGCGCTTGTTGATGATCGGCACGCCGAGGTCCGCCTCGATCCCGCCGGCGACCTCCACCAGGTTGCGGCCGTGGTGGACGATCTTGGTGTAGACCTTCTCGGCCGCCGACTCGAGGTCGGGGTCGGCGCAGTCCAGCAGGCTGATGCCGAGGGTCGTCGTGCGGATGTCGAACGTCTCCAGTTCGAACATCCGCACCGTCTCGAGGATCTCGGAGTCGGTGAACGGCATCGGAGCGCCTCAGACGCGGTGCATGAAGCGGAAGACCTTCTCGTGCATGACGCGGACGACGTAGTCGCCCTCGCCGCCGAGGCACTGAAGGGTGTCCTTGAGGGAGCCGAAGTCGCGGCCCGGGGGCACGGCGCAGGTGAGCACCATGTGGAAGTAAGCACCGACCGTCCGCTGGCTGATGTCACGCACGTCGCACTCGGCCGCGCCGAGGGCCGCGGTGACCTCGGCGAGGACCCCGGGGCGGTTCCTGCCCACCACCGTCACGACGAGACCGATCCCGTCCGTGCTCGAGGGCTCGGGCAGGTGCGGCAGGGTCGCCGCCGCGCGCGCTGCGTCGGGGCCGCGGTCGGGGACAGGCGGCGCGTAGGCCCCTGCGGGCCCCGCGATCTCGATCCCGGCTGCGGCCGCCGCCTCCGCGGCCTGGGGCGTCACGACGGTCTCACCGTCCAGCTGGATCCGGGGGCCGCCCAGTCGCCGCACGTCTTCGGCGGTCAGGAAACGTCGTGCCATCGCTCGCTACTCCTCATTCGGCCCCGAAGGGCTCCGGGCCGCTCGGCCCGATGCGCGTCACGACGGCGCGCCCGTTCTCGACGTGCACCACGTAGGTCCCGTCGTTCGATCTGATCTTGTTCCAGAGCTCGGAGGAGGGCGCGGCGCCCGCGCCCGTCCCGTCCGAGTAGACCACTCGCATCCCGCGCGAGAAGGCGAGGTCGAGGGCTGCGGGCGTCGCGATCCGGTCCGGCGTCAGCACGAGCTCCCTCGCCGAGGGCGCCATGCGGCGCACGTCGGCTTCGGTCACGAGCTGCTTCCGGGAGGCCATCGGATCGGATCCCTGCGGGGTCAACCATCGAGCGCAGAGGCGCCCTACAGGTGCGCCGCGAGGTCGGGGTGGGGCCTCGCGATGACGACCTGGCGCGCGAGGCGGGCCGCCGACTCGGCGCTCCGGGCTCCGGCCTGGACCGAGCTGCGCACGTCGCTCACCTCGCCCATCATGGTCACGTAGCTCTTCCCGCCGAGGCCGTTGGCGATGCGCAGTTCGAGGAGGTCGACCGCGGCCTCCTTGAGGGCGTAGTCCGCCGCCACGATGCAGGACGCCACTGTGGTCGTCTCGATCACCCCGAGGGCGTCGAGTTCGCCCGGGGTGATGGGCTCGTCCTCGCGCTTGAGCGCGTCGCAAACTCCGGGGTGCACCTGGGGGATCAGCAGCTGGTCGACGAGGTCGCCGCGCAGGATCTCCGCGCCGCGCCGAAGGGCGCTGCGCAGGTCCTCGACCGACCCGGTGAAGAGCGTCACGTACTTGCCCGGCTGGACGTGCGTGGCGAAGAGGAGCTCGATGTCGCTCTCCCACAGGATCGCGTCGGTCATCTCGATGCCGACCGCCACGCTCGAGCTCTCGAGCAGGGCGATCGCCGGTTTGACCTCGGTCGGGAGGAGCGTCGGGTTGTAGTCGTTTCTCTGCATGGGAAGATCGCGGTTGCGGCCCGCGGTGGGTCGTGTGCTGAGGGCGGTCGCGCGGCGGGGGTCAGGCCTCGTCCCCGTCCACGTGGCCGCCGATGCGCCGGCCGTCGTCGAGGTCCATCCGGTCGATGATCCCGGCGATGGCCGTCTGGAAGCCGATGTCGTGGCCCTTGCCGATGGCGTGACGCGCGGCGCGGCCGTGGACGACCAGGACCCGCTCGCCGATGCCCGCGCCGATCGGGTCGGCGGCGATCATCGTCTCGGCGGACTCCTCGCCGTCGGTCGTGAAGGGGCGCACCACGAGCAGGCGCAGGCCCTCGAGCGTGGCGTCCTTCTTGGTCGCCCAGACGTTGCCGATGACGGTCGCGACGTGCATCAGGACGCGCCCTCCACGACGGTCTGCTTGTGCTCGGGGCGCCAGGACTCGGGCGCTCCGGGGGCGTGGACGTCGTCGACGATCCCGACGATGGCCGCCTCGTAGGCGAGGTCCCCGTCTCCGCCGCAGGCGACGCGGGCCGCCTTGCCGAACGCGACGATGACGTGCTCGCCGACGTCGGCGCCGACGGGATCGACCGCGATGACGGGCGTCACCTTGGGCGCGCCGGGCTCGTCCATGTCGTCACAGGCCTGGACGACCAGCAGCCGCTTGCCGTCGAGGTCCGCCGACGAGCGGGTGGCCCACACCTGGCCGACGACCCTGCCGAGGAACATGGCTCAGGCCCCCGTGGGCGCGTCTCGCGCCGTCTCGAGCGCGCGCCTCACGGCGCGCACGGCCTCGTCGATCTCGGCGTCGCTGCCGCACAGGCGCAGCCGCCCGACGGCACCGGCCGTCCGCATGGACGCGATCCGGATGGGCGCCGCCTTCTCGGCCTCGTTCGCGCAGCGCACCACGTGCACCGCCGGCGAGACCTCGAGGGTGTAGAGGGTGTCGTCCCCCAGCACGAGCATGCCGCCGCGCGCCTGGTTGAGCAGGGTCGCGTGGTGCGGCGTGATCTTGCGGATGACCTCGTCGGTGTGGACCTCCGGAGCCGGCTGGTCCTCCCAGCGCCGCCCGAGGGCCGAGAGGATCTCGCGGCCCGCCGCGAGCACCTGGCCCTGGTCCGAGGAGTGGACCTCGAGGCTGCCGTAGTGCCGCTCGGTCATGAGCGCGCCCGGCGTGACGTCGCACCGCTTGAGCGCGATGTCGAGGAGCCGGTTCACCACGATGCCCGGGCGCACCTCCAGCCAGAACGCGCTCTCCCCCTCGACGGGGAAGTAGCCGTCCGACTTCATGGCGCTGATGGCGGCGTACTGCGGCTGCATCTGATCCAGATGCACCGCGCCGCGCAGCTCCACGCTGGTCAGCGAGGTCGGGCTCACGTGTGGGTCGAGTCAGCGCCGGCGCTGGGGCGCCGGCTCCGCTCGCTCAGGCGTCGCCCTCGGGGAGGTAACCCTCGAGGTCGGTGGAGGGGCGCGGGATGACGTGCACGGAGACGAGCTCGCCGACGCGGCGCGCCGCAGCGGCGCCCGCCTCGGTGGCGGCCTTCACCGCGCCGACCTCGCCGCGGACCATGACGGTCACGAGGCCCGCACCGGACTTCTCCTTCTTCAGGAGGGTGACCTTGGCGGCCTTGCACATGGCATCAGCGGCCTCGACGGAGCCGACGAGACCCTTGGTCTCGATGAGGCCGAGCGCGATCTCGGATTCGGTGGCCATGGGAACTTGGGTGTCCTTGGGATCAAAGGGGGGTGGAGCGCCGCGAGGTGAGGATCACGCGGTGCAGGAATGGGTGGCGGGGTCGTGATGCGGGCAGCCGCCGCAGGGGCCCATGGGGCAGCCGCTGCCGGCGTTCTGCATCATCGACTCGATCTCGGCGGGGGTCAGCGCGACCCCCTGTTCGGGGGCGGAGGCTCCGCCGCGCTGCGGCGG
>CBFIJG010000018.1:0-16591 GCA_965662915.1 Planctomycetota bacterium
CACATCGCGGAGGAGTTGAGCCGCGGCCTCGCCGCGGTCGACGAGGGGCGCGCTCCCTCGATGCCCGGTGTCGGCGCGATCGCGCGCGCGGCCGCGGCGATCGCCCTGGCGACGTGCGCGGTCCGACCGGCCCTCGGGCGCTGGCGCAGGGAGGGTCGTCGATGAGGCTCCCCCTCGTCCTCGCCGGCGCGGCCTGTCTCGCGTCGGCGATCGTGATCGGACCCTGGCCCGAGGATCGCACGGCCATGGGACGGCTCCAACGCCTCGCGGGCCCGCTGGGATCCGTCGCGGCGAGCACCCAGTGGATGCGGTTCACCCTCGCGAACCGCTCGGACGACGGCGAACGGGCGCTGGGGATCGGCAGGTCCGCGCTCGGCATGGATCCTCTGGCCCCTGACGGCTGGCAGCTGCTCGCTCACCACCTCGTGTTCGAACGCGGTTCGGACGCGGAGAGCGCCGGGACGAGGGGACGACGCGTCTGGATCGAGGCTGGACTGGACCTCCTGGAGCAAGGGGCGACCGCGTCGCGCGAGCCGGGCGTCCTCCTCTACGACCTCGGGCTGGTCGCCATGTATCTCGGGACCCTGCCGCCCGGGGAACGCCCCTGGGACGGGTGCCAGCCGCAGCTGGTGACGCGGGCCGTCAGAGCCTTCCAGGGCGCGCGCGACGCGGGGCACCGGGCCGCCCCGCGTGCTCTCGCCGACGCCCTGGAGACCGCCGCCGCGCTGGGGATCGCGTCTGAAGGTCGCGGGACCACGGAGCCGCGCTGACGCCTGAGCCCGGCGCGGCTCGAGCGGCGCTGCTACCCTCGGTGCCGTGGATCTCGCTCCCGAACTCCCGATGCTGATCTTCGAGGCGCAGAGCACGCTCTCGCGCTTCTTCTCGGAGTTCGGCTACCTCGCGCCCTTCACGGTCCTCGTGCTCTGCGGCTTCGGCTTCCCGCTGCCCGAGGAGGTCACGATGCTCGGCTCCGGGTTCCTCCTGTACCAGGGCAGGGTCGAGGGCCTCGCGATCGTCGGCGTGTGCTTCGCCGCGACGCTCATCGGCGACTCCATCCCCTACTGGCTCGGGCGGATCTACGGGCGCAAGGCCCTGGGGATCAAACCGGTCCGGCGAGTGCTGCACCCCGAGAGGCTCAGGAACATCGAGCAGCGATTCAGGCGCAACGAGACGCGCGCCGTCTTCGTGTGCCGTTTCCTCCCCGGGCTGCGGCTGCCCGCCTGGTTCACCGCGGGGACCCTGGGGATGAGCTACACCCGCTTCCTCGCCGTCGACGCCGCCGGCGCCGCGATCATGACGCCGCTCTTCGTCTGGCTCGGCTTCGCCTCGGGGGAGAAGATCGCGGAGCTCGAGTCGACCGTGGAGAACCTCCATCAGATCCTCGGCTTCGTCGTCGTAGGCCTCGCCACGGTCCTCGTCGTCCACCTCACCATCTCCGGCCGCGCGGCACGGGGCGAGCGAGGCGTCGAGCCTCCGGACGGCGATCGGCCCTGAGGGCTGCGGGCCGGGTCCCGACCGGTCGCCGCCGGGGGGATCCGGGAATGGCGTCCTCCCACCGCGGAGGGGCCTGCGAGGGGCCCTCGAGGGGCGCGGAATCGGGCCCTCGCGGCGGCGAGGGGCCAGCGGTCGTTGACCCCGGGCGGCCCCTCACTAATCTATTGGCCTCGAAACACGGCGGTGGGGCCGCGCCAGCGACCTCCGCCGATCAGCGTCGCCGAGGGGGCCTCTGAGTCCTCCCCGGCGATCCGACCAGTCCCCCCCAAGCCCGCGCGCGACCCTCTGGACCGGGCCGCGCCCCCAGCAGCCCATGTTCCTCTACGTCGCCGCAGGCGCGGCCATCGCCGCGCTCGTCTTCGCCATCGCCAAGTACAGCGGGATCATGAAGCAGGACGCCGGAGACTCCAAGATGCAGGAGATCTCCAAGCAGATCCAGGAGGGCGCGGCCGCGTTCCTCCAGGCCGAGTACAAGTGGCTCACGGTCTTCGTGGTCGCGGTCGGCGCGGCGATCTTCTTCTCGAGCCAGCAGGGCCTCGGGCAGAGCACCGCCATCGCCTTCGTGGCCGGCGCCGCGGCCTCGGCCATCGCGGGCTACTTCGGCATGCACACCGCGACCCGCTCGGCGGTGCGCACGACCCAGGCCGCGCGGACCAGTCTCACCGCGGGCCTCCAGGTCTCCTTCGCCTCGGGCGTCGTCATGGGCATGAGCGTCGTCGGTCTCGCGCTCCTCGGCCTCTGCATCTTCACCTACCTCTACGCGCCGGACTTCGACGCCAAGGGACTCGAGAACGTTCTGGGCTTCAGCTTCGGCGCCTCGTCCATCGCCCTCTTCGCCCGCGTGGGCGGCGGCATCTTCACCAAGGCCGCCGACGTCGGCGCCGACCTGGTCGGCAAGGTCGAGGCCGGCATCCCCGAGGACGACCCCCGCAACCCCGGCACCATCGCCGACAACGTCGGTGACAACGTCGGCGACGTGGCCGGCATGGGCGCCGACCTCTTCGAGTCCTACGTCGGCTCGATCATCGCGGCGATGACCCTCGCGGCCATCACCTTCTCCGGCGACGAGAACATGGCCAACCTCGCCGTGCTGCCCCTCGCCGTGGCCGCCATCGGCATCTTCGCCTCCATCGCAGGCACCTTCTTCGTCTCCGCCAAGGACGAGCACGGCATCCACTCCGCCCTCGAGCGCGGCCTCATCATCGCCTCGCTGATCACGATCGCGGGCGCCGCGGGCCTGACCTGCTTCGACTTCCTCCAGTTCCCCGAGGGCGTCGTGGGCTGGAAGCTCCTGGTCGCGATCATCTCCGGCGTCGGTGTCGGCGTCCTCATCGGCAAGGTCACCGAGTACTACACCTCCACCGAGGCCAAGCCCGTCCACACCATCGCGAGCAAGTCGGAGACCGGCTCCGCGACGAACATCATCGCGGGCCTCGCGGTCGGCATGCGCTCGGTCGCCCTCACGGTCATCCTGATCTGCATCGCGATCTTCGCCGCCAACTGGGCCGGAATGGTCGAAGGGTCGGACGGCTACGGCGTGTACTGCGTCGCCCTCGCGGCGGTCGGCATGCTCTCGACCCTCGGCATCTCCCTCGGTATCGACGCGTACGGACCGGTCGCCGACAACGCCGGCGGCCTCGCCGAGATGGCCGAGCTGCCGCCGGAGGTGCGCGAGCGCACCGACGCCCTCGACGCGGTCGGCAACACCACGGCTGCCATCGGTAAGGGCTTCGCGATCGGTTCCGCAGCCCTGACCGCCCTGGCCCTCTTCGCCGCCTTCCGTCTGCGCGCCGACGAGCTCCTCGGCGAGGGCAACTCCGTCGACCTGTCCCTGACGAACACCGAGGTGCTCATCGGTCTCCTGATCGGCGGCATCCTCCCGTTCCTCTTCGCCGCCCTGACCATGGAGGCCGTCGGCAACGCCGCCCAGGCCATGGTCGAGGAGGTGCGCCGTCAGTTCCGCGAGATCCCCGGCATCATGGAGGGCACCGGCAAGCCGGACGCCGCTCGCTGCGTCAAGATCTCGACCGACGGCTCGCTCAAGCAGATGGTCGTCCCCGGCATCATCGCCGTGGCCGCCCCCATCCTCGTCGGCTTCTGGAGCGTCGCCGCCCTCGGCGGCCTGCTCGCGGGTGCCCTCGTCGCCGGCATCATGATGGCGGTCTTCATGGCCAACGCCGGCGGCGCCTGGGACAACGCCAAGAAGTACATCGAGGGCGGCGCCCACGGCGGCAAGGGCTCGGAGCCCCACAAGGCCGCGGTCGTCGGCGACACCGTCGGTGACCCCTTCAAGGACACGTCCGGCCCGGCCCTCAACATCCTCGTCAAGCTGATGACGGTGGTCGGTCTGGTCTTCCTGCCCTGGTTCATCTGACCCTCCGTCCCGCAAAGCTCGCGCAGTCGCTCAAGGAGCCCCGCCATCGATACGAAGACCCTCGCCGCCACGGTCGCCACGATCCTGGAAGAAAAGAAGGGCGTCGACCTCGTCGTGTACGACGTCGGCGACACCATCAAGGTGGTGGACTACTTCGTCGTCGTGACCGGGACCTCGCGGCCGCACGTGCGGGCGATGTACGAGGACGTGCACCACAGGCTCAAGCGCCTCGGCGAGCGGCACAGCCGCGCCGAGGGCGCTGACCTGGGCTGGTGGGTGCTGGTCGACTACTCCGACGTCGTCGTCCACATCCAGCAGGACGAGGCCCGCGACTACTACGGCCTCGACGACCTGTACGGCGATTGCCCCAAGCTCGACTGGCACGACGTGCCGGTGAGCGACACGGGGGCCCTGACGGACGCCTGAGCTCCGGGCGCTCTTTCTTCGGGGTCTCCCTCAGATCGGATTCGGGCTGTGGAGCGCTCCGGCTCGCTGGCCGATAGGAATGGGTATGTGGCTCGAGTACGGCGAAGCTGCCTTCGAAGAGGCCAGGGAGCGAGGGCTCCCGGTCCTCGTGCTCATCGGCGCGGCCCGCTGCCCCGCGAGCGCGCGGATGCGCAGAGGGCTGGAGGCCCGCGCTGGAGCGCTCGAGGGCCGCTTCGTCCTCGTCGCAGCGAGCCGGGAGGACCACCCCGAGGTCGACGCGGAGCACCGCGGCGCGGGCTGGCCGACGCTCGCCGTGCTCGACGGCGGCGGGACCCGCTCGCAGCGCCTCGAGACCGCCGATCCCGAGGAGGCCGTGCTACGCCTGCTCTCGGGTGGAGCCGCGCCCGCTGACGACCAGCTGACGGACCACGTCGCCGCGGTGGATCGAATCGGCGAGGTCCTCTTGGAGACGGCCGACCCGGAGTGGGGCGGCTGGGGTGCGCGTCAGAAGTTCCCCCACCCCGATGCCCTGCACATGCTGCTCGTGCGCTGGTCGGAGACCGGTGATGAGCGCATGCTCCGGACGGTCACCCGCACGCTCCGCTCGATGCAGGGCCGGCCGATCCGCGACGACCTCGACGGCGGCTTCTACCGCTACGCCACGGAGCGTGACTGGTCGGCTCCGAGCGCGGAGAAGCCGCTGCTCTCCAACGCGAAGCGCCTCCTCGCCTACGCGGAGGCGTACCAGGTCCTCGGCGAAGCGAGCTTCCGTGACACCGCTCTCGACATCGCCGTGTGGATGAACCGAGCGCTCCGTGACGAGGAGACCGGCGCGTACCGCGCCAGCGAGGAGCTCCATCCCGAGGCCGCGCGTCTGCGCACCTCCGAGGGACGCGCGGCGCTCCCCCCCCCCACGGTCGACCCGACCATCCACGCCGACCGCAACGCCTGGGCGGTCATGGGCCTCCTGAAAGCGGGACTCGTCCTCGAGGAGCCCGGCCTGGTCTCACGTGCTCTCGCCGCCCTGGACTTCGTCCTCGCCCGGATGTTCGAGCCGTCACGCGGGGTCTACGCCTACTGGAACGGCACCTGGAACCAGCCGGGCGATCTGAGGCAGCAAGCGGCCGTGCTCCGGGCCCTCGTGGACGCGGTGCACTCCGCGGGCGCGAACCGCTGCCTGGAGCCCGCGCGGGCCATCGCGGCCTGGACGGACGAGCACCTGACGGCCACCGACGGGAGCTTCCGAGGCGACCTGCACCAGCGCGAGCTGCCGTCCATCGAGCGCAGCACCGAGGACCTCAAGGCGAACGCTCTCATGGCGGAAGGGCTCCTCCGCCTCGCGGTCCTGACCGGTGAGGCCCGCTGGCAGGCGCGCGCCCGGACGGCCCTCCGGGCCTTCCTGGGAGCCGAGCGCTCCCACGGGTACGAGGGTGCGGGCTACGGCCGCGCGCTCGACCTGCTGGCGCACGCGCCCCTCCACGTCACGATCGTCGGCCCGGCCGACGATCCCCTCCGCGCGCGGCTGGCGGACGCCGCGCGGCGGCCCTACGTCGCGAGCCGCGTCACCCTCACGGTCGACCCCGTCGCCGAGCCCGAGCTCGCGACGAGGCTCGGACTCGACCCGTCCGACTCCAGCCATGCGCTCGTCCAGCGCGGCGGGCTCACCCTCGGGGTGACAGACGATCCGCAGCGCCTCCCGGCCCTCATGGCCGGGAGCGAGCGGGGCTGACGAGGCCAGGAGCGAAGCGCACGGGCCTCTTCCCGGGCCTCCGGTCCGGCGAGGCTCAGGGCGCGTCGAAGCGGAGCAGCTCGCGCCCCGTGCGGTGGTAGAGCTCGGAACCGGAGACGCTCGCCGAATTCGCGGTCCACGTCTCCCCCGCGGGACCGACGTCGGACGTCCACAGGAACGACTCGGGACCGAAGCGCTCGGCGCGCAGGTCGAACGCGTAGACGACCCCGCTCGCGAGCGTGTGGAAGCTGACACCGCTCGCGATCGTCGGCGAGCCGTTGAAGACCCAGTCCCAGCCGTCCCAGCGGCAGCGGTCGTCGCCGGTCACCTCGACGCCGCGGCTGTTGAGCGGCCGCGCCACGCGCGGAGTCCGCCAGAGCCAGCGCACCTCGCCGTCGTCGCCCTCCTCACGATCGGTGGGGACCTCGAGGTACGTGACGGTCCCCGCCTCGACGTCGACCGCGCCGAAGGAGTAGGGCGGACCGATCGTCGCCTTCCCCCAGGCGGTCGCGTAGCACTGGAAGAGCACGCGGCCCTCGTGGGCGGCGAGGGAGTAGCGCGCGGGGAACACGCCCTTGTCGAGGGTGACACCGCGCTCGATCTGATAGCCGTGGCTGACCTCGTCGTCGAAGGCGATGACGTCGACCCCCTCGGTCAGGGAGATCACCTTCGCCTCCTCACCCGTGGCGAGGTCGAGCACGACGAGGGCGTTGCGCGGCTCCTTGAGGATCCAGAACGCGTGCGCGCCGTCGTGCGCCATCGTCTGGAGCGCGGCCTCGTGGTTGCCGCGCGGGTCCTCGTATCGCCACACGGTGGCGCCGGCGTTCTCGCCCGTGAGGCGCACGAGGGAGACGCCCACCGGCCGCTCCGGCACGGCGTGGGGTCCGCCGCGGCCGATCAGCGCGCAGGGGACCAGGGCGCCCCCCTCTCCCGCCGCCACGCGCGCCAGCGTCGGGGCGTTGTACTGGGTCAGAGCATCGGCGCTCTTCCAGAGCTCCTCCCCCGTGTCCGCGTCGAACCCCACGAGGCGGTGCCAGCGACCGTGGAGGTCCTCTGGATCCTCCGCGCCGGACGCCGGACCCGGGAGCATCTGGACGAGGACGCGCCGCTCACCGTCCTGCACGAGGAAGGGCTCGAACTGCTTGTTGAAGGGCCCGTCGAAGGCCGGGATCCAGTCGTGGCTCCACTCCGTCTCGCCGTCGCGGGTGAAGCAGACCACGCGGCCCGCGGCGTTCGTGAACCAGACGTGCGCCTCGTCAGCCACCGGCGACGCGCTGGTGGCGTCGGAGAAGGGATACGTGTAGATCGCCGGCACGCTTCCCTCGATCCGGCGCGTCCAGAGCAGCTCGCCCGTCGCGCGGTCGAGGCAGTGGGCGTCGATGTGCTTGCCGACGACGCTCCGCTTCTCCGTGGCGTGGACGAAGCGCGCGGCCTCCTCCTCCGAGAGGGCGTTCGCCGGGTCCCAGGGGGCCATCGTCGCCACGTAAACGCGATCGGACGTGACCGCGATCCCACCCTGGCCCGTCTCGGGCAGGGCGACGCGCCAGGTGAGGTTCTCCCCGGTCCGGGCGCTGAAGCGCGTCGGAGGGGACGCCTCCGCGCTCCAGTCACCGTTCGGGCCGGCCCCCTGGGGCCAGGTGGCGGCCGTGCTCTGGCCAGAAGGCGGGGCGGCGCATGCGGCGAGGAGGATGAAGAGGGTGCAGGAGGGCATGCGCATGGCCCGAGCGTAGCGCCCCGAACGTGGTCGGCCCTCCCCGGGGCTACGTCCAGTGCATCCGAAGTGCCGCGCCGGGCGAGCCCAGAGGCATGGCCGTTCTGCAGCTTCTCGCGCGCGCCAGCGGCGCCTTCCTCGTGCTCCTCTCCCTGGGCGCCTGTGCGTCGCACCCGCCCCTCCCGACCGCCCGCGGCGTGGATCTCGAGCGCTTCATGGGCGACTGGTACGTCCAGGGCCACGTGCCCGCCGGGGCGGAGAAGAACGCGTACAACGGGGTCGAGTCCTACGCCCTCGACGAGGACGGTCGTGTCCTGACGAGCTACGTGTTCCGCGAGGGAGGCTTCGATGGGCCGCTCGACGTGACGGAGCCGGTGGGCAAGGTGAAGGACCGCGTGACCAACGCGACCTGGTCCATGCGCTTCTTCTGGTTCCTCTCCTTCGAGTACCTGATCGGCTACCTCGACGAGGACTACCAGGAGACGATCATCGCCCGCACGAGGCGGGACTACGCCTGGATCATGACCCGGGACCCCGTCATCTCCGACGAGCGCTACGCGGCGCTCGCCGCCCGGCTCGGCGCGATGGGCTACGACCTCTCGAGGCTTCGCCGGGTCCCCCAGCGCTGGCCGGATCCCGGGCACCCCGTGACGAGTGCCGAGGAGCCGCTCGCGCTCATCACGCGACGGTGACGCCGCTCGGGCGCTGCGCGCTCCAGGCGCGGTGAAGCGCCAGCGCGAGCGCCGCGAGGATCCACCCCACGCCGGCGATGATGTCGCGGAAGGTCGGCGGCCCCGGCAGCGGGACCGCGGCGCAGCCGCCGCCGTCGTCGCGGTCCGACGCCTCCCGGCCCGTGTAGGTGAAACCGGCGGAGAGCGTCCCTACCTGGCCCGTGGCGTCGTTCTCCACCATCACGCTCTTCGTCCCGACGCCGCCCGGCGGCGTGACCACTCGCAGGTGCCCGGGGCCGACGTACTCGACGGACGCGGCCGCGCTGCCGCCAGCGCCCGTGCTGGGGTCCACTCCGAAGCGGACGCGGGTCTCCTCGTCGAACCCCGCCCCCATGATCGAGATCGTCGAGCCTCCCGAACGATCCCCGAAGGCCGGAGAGACGTCGGTGATACGCGGGTCGGCGTCCGGGACCAGGGTGAAGACCGTCTCGGCGAAGGGTCCCGACGGGGACGTGACCCGCAGGAAGTACGGACCGCCGGGGACTCCGGGCGAGGTCACCACGCGCATCCGGGTCGGCGAGTCGAGCAGGACGCCTGGCTGGACCACCCCGTCGATCGTCACGCTCATGCCCTCCACGAAGCCGGTGCCGTTGAGGGTGATGGTCGTGCCGCCGAAGGTCGAGCCGACGGCGGGGAAGGCCGAGAGGATCACCGGCGTCTCGACGACTTCGAAGGCTCCAGGCGCGCGCCCCTCGATCCCCGTGTGGTCGATCACGACGACGTCATGATCTCCAGCGATCGTCTCGGCCGTCTCCAGCACGATCGTGTTCTCGTCCGCGACCACGCAGCCACCGACCTCGCCGTCACGGTAGATCCGATCACCGATGACGACCCGCGCGCCCCTGTTGAAGCCGCTGCCCGTGATCGTGACCGAGGTCTCGCCCGCGGGGTCCCCGACGCCGGGGGAGACCGAGGTCACGACCGGATCGGGAGGTGTGATCTCGAAGCCGCCGACCAGCGCGTCACGATCGCCGTCCGGGGTCACGACCTCGAGGTCCAGGTGGCCCAGCTCGGCGCCGGCGGGGGTCGTCGCCGTGAAGCTGACCGAGCTCGTGCTCCAGTTGACGGTCGTGATCGCGATCCCAGGATCGCTGATCGTGAGGGTCGAGCCAGCCACGAGGCCGGTGCCCCGGATCAGGTGCGAGGTCGACTGCCCGCGGACGAGGCGCTGAGGGTAGTCGTCGCTCACGCGGCCGAGCTGGACGTCGACGTCGGGACGGACGGTCGCGACGCCCACCGACGCGACGCCACCTGCTGCGACGGTGACCGCGCCGAGCGTCGCTGTCTCGAAGGCCACGTCGATGGTCTGGCCGCCGCCGAGGTTCGAACCCGCGACCGGACGATCGAGCGGATCGGCGAACACCGTGTAGCTACCGGCGTCGAGACCCTGGAGGGTGAAGGTCCCGTTCGTGCCGGTGAGGATCGCACCGGCGACGCGGCCGTCGACGTCGCGCGCCCAGACGTGGGCCCCGACGACGGGCTCCGAGGCGCCCTCGCGCACGACGCGCCCCGTGATCCTCGCGAAGCTGGACGCTGGATACATGTGGCGCATGCCGCGCTGGTCGTCCAACGACAGGCTCCTGTGGAGGATGATGCGCGTGTCGACGTAGGGGTACATCGTGGCGCCGCAGACTCCGGAGTGGTCGAGTCCGAGGAGGTGACCGAGCTCGTGCGTCGCCACGTCCTGGACGTCGAAGCGGCCGATCTCACCCTTCGTCGTGAAGGAGAAGTTCTTGCCGTTGAACAGCACGTCGGCGTCGATGATGCGGCCGTCCGTGAAGAACGTCACGGGGGTGAGAGCGACGACGCCGCTGGCGCCCGAGAAGAAGCCGGAGGAGTTGTTCTCGTCGAACACGACGAGGTGGACGCCATTGGCCTGCCAGTCCCGCCGGTCCCGGTTGGCCAGGGACTCCGAGAGCCTCGCCCGGGATCCGCTCGTCTCGTTCCAGGCCTCCATCGCCCCGCGGATCGCGATCTCGTGGCTGCCGTCGCCGATATCGTCCGAGCCGTCCGACTGGATCACGAGCGTGATCTCGTCGGGGTTCTCCCAGTACAGAGCGGTCCCGTCCACGCTGTAGCGCAGGCGGACGTGGGCCACGGCGACGCCCACGAGCGCCGCGCAGAGAGCGAAACGCAGGGCGCGGCCGCCGAGATCCCGGAGGATCTGGCCCATCAGCGGCCCTCCGATGCGGCAGCAGCCCGGCGCGCCTGAGCCTGGGCCTCGAGGCGGGCCACGAGGTCGGAGAAGGGCATCATGTCGAGGCCGTTCGCGGCGCGCGTTCGCCGCGCGGTGATGAGCGAGACGTGCTCGCCGGTCTGGATCGCGGTGCGCTCTCCGTCCGTCGAGGTGACGATGCGGTACTTCCCCTGGGAGAGCCCTGTCGGGAGCCGCATTCCCCCGGGGGACGCGGCGCCCATGAGCAGGACCACGTCTTCCCCGACGCTCAGGCGGGGCATGCCGGGCACGACCATCCCCTTGCCCGAGGCGAGCACGCCGCCGGGCAGACGGATCGTGCGCTGCTCCTCTTCGAGACCCCAGAAGGTGCGGTCCACGTCGATCGTCCAGTCGGTGTGGATCACGCCGTTTGCGTCCTCCCCACACGACGAGCCGACGACCGTGCCCTCCAGGACGAGATCGGAGCGCTGGAAGGCCTCCTCGAGAGTCATCCGAAGGGCGGTGCCCGCCTCCGACGACCCGCGTAGAGCGGGGAAGAGGGATGAGGCGACGAAGCCGGCCGTGAGGCCGAACGCGATCGCGAACACGGGGAAGCGACGCATGAACCCTGGGGAGCAGGCGGGGGAACGGGGAGAAGGTTCCCCCGGGGAAGGGGAACTCTTGGTCTCGATGTCGGACCGCCCACGTGGAACCCTTGACAGCCGAAGCTCGAACCGGGCGAGGCGTGATCCATCTGGGACACCTTCCGGACCCCTGGCTCGCTTCGGGAACGGCGGGGAGGGCGCGCTCCGACCGGGGTACTGTTCAGAGCCGGCCCTTCATCGCACCGGCGCCCCCCTCCTCACGAGTCACATGGACGCCCAAGCCCTTTTCGCTCGCCTCTGCAGCCGCCACTCCCTCGACCCGGACCTCCTCTCGGAGTACGTCCCACTGGTCGAACGGGCGCTCTGCTCCCCCGATCGTGTCCGCGAACGCATCCTGCGCCTCGTCGAGGACAGCCTCGGCCGCAGGGCGGGAGGCGATCCGACCGCCACCTTCGACGCCCTCGAGTCGGACCTCGACGACGAGATCCTCAAGGCCGTCGCCGGGCGCCTGCACGGCTGGTCGCCCCCCTCGCGACGCCGGCGCACCGATATCACGATCGACCCCGACGATCTCGGTGGGACCCTGCCCGAGGGCCTCGGCGGGGGCCTCTGAGGCGAAGGACGGACCCTCCGAACGGACGGGGGCGGCGCGGACCTCGATCCGCGCCGCCCCCGTCTGCGTTGCGAGGGGCCTGATCAGCGCCGGCCGCGGCGGTCCATCGCGCGTCGGACGTCGATCAGAGCTTCCGTCAACTCCTCGATCTCCCGCTCCAGGCGCTCGATGCGCTGGTGGAGTTCTTCGATCTCGGGGCCAACCCCTTCGTGGCGATCGTGCCCTTCGTCATGGCCGTGCCCTTCGTCGCGATCCAGCCATTCGTGGTGACCGTGATCCTCGTGGCGGTCATGCCCTTCGTGGTGGACCGGCCGGCGCTCGCGGCGAGTGAAGACCTCCTCTTCCTCGTGCCCGTCGTGAACGGATCGGGTCTCCCGGCGCTCGTAGATCTCCTCGTAGCCCTCGGGCAGCGGGTCGTGACCGCCCTCGTGCCCATGGCTGTCGTGGCACTCACCGCAGCAGTCGCCGTGATCGTGCTCGCCGCACTCGCCGCAGCAGTCGTCGTCCTCGTGGTCGCGGCACTCGCCGCAGCAGTCCTCGTCCTCGTGGTCGCCGCACTCGCCGCAGCAGTCGTCGTCTCCGTGGTCGTGACACTCGCCGCAGCACTCCTCGTCCTCGTGCTCGTCGCACTCACCGCAGCACTCCTCTTCTTCGTGCTCGACCCACTCGATCTCGATCTCTCGATCGATGATCCCAGCATCGAATTCACCGGCGATCGCGATGACCGCGCCTCCCTCGTCGTCCGGCCGGATCAGACGGATCCGCCTGGCGAGGTCGCGTCGAGGGCCCTCCGCCTCGACCATCAGGATGATCTCGTCGCTGTCCTGCTGCAGGACGATCGGAGCGCTCTCGGTCCGGACCGCGGTGGACGGAGCGGCACCGCTGGTGGCGCTCCGGGCCCCGAGGGTCACGCGGCGCCGCATGGGCTTCTTGCCGCGCATGACTCCGACCGCCACGGTCTCGCCGGCGGCGTAGGCCGACATCGCTTCGACCAGGCCGTCCATGTCGACGACCGAGGCGCCCCCGATGTTGAAGAGGACGTCCTCCGCCTCGAGCCCGGCGGCCTCCGCAGGGCTGCCGTCGAAGACGGAGGAGATCGTCACGCCGTCGTCCCCGTCGCGCACCGAGACGCCCATGAAGCCTCGATCGTCGGCCGCGGGCGCGGGCTCGCGGACGTCGACCGGAACGAGGACGGGCTCGCCGCTGTCGGAGAGGTCCACGAGGCGGAGCTGGACGGCGCCAGCGGTGCCGCCGGTGGGCGCGTCACCCGCGTATCCGATTCCCTGGAGGACGGGCTCTTCGTCGACGCCCTCGAGTTCGACCATCGACTCGACGAGGAGCGCCTCGACCCTGGAGAGATCGGTCTCCAGCGCCCGCAGGACGGCGGCGGCACGCTCGGCCTCCGCTCGCTTCTTCTCCTCGTCCTGTCGCGCCGCCTGCGTGGCGATGGTGAGTTCGTCGAGCTTGCGCTCGAGCTCGATCAATGCGATCGCGCCCGGATCCGCGGTCGTGCTGACCGCGAGGGCCTTCGGCGCACCAGGGCTGGCCATGCAGGCGCCGCCGCACTCACTCTCCGCCGCCGCAGGCGCCTGGAATCCGGGCATGGCGTGAGCAAGGGTCGGGGCGCCGCTGAGGGCGAGGAGGGCAGCTGTGAGGATGGAAGCGCGCATGGTCTTTCGCTCGGGGTCGGGGTGGGCGGCTGGCGTGGGTCGGAGCTCTCGAGGGCCGCCAAAGGAGGTTCGAACCTATAGGAGATCGGCCGCGGCGATCAGGGTCCCCATGGGGATAACCCCTCAAGCGAGGAGAGGGACTCGTAAACGGACGCCCGGCGCGGCCTGTGAGGGCGTTCGTAGCGGAAGCCCTGGCGGGTGCGATGGACGCCGTCCGCCTCCGATCTGCGATCCAGCGAGGAGCCCCCGGGATCGCCATGCGACCCCGGGGGCTCCTCGTTCGTGCCTGGCCGCTCGTGGGGCCATCGTCATGTGTCCTCGCGCCCCGCGTCGAGCTCAGCGCCGACGGCGCCGCTTCTTGGACTTCTTCTTGGCCATCTTCACCTCGATGGCCTCGGCTTTCCCGTCCTCGCCGACGCTCACCTTCGAGGTCTTCTTGCCGAGGGTCTCGTGCCACACCGTGACCTCGTGCTCTCCGGCCGGAAGCCCGGCGAGGGAGAAGCGACCCGCCTCGTCCGTGACGGCCCAGTGGGTTGCGTCGGTCACGACGACCCAGGACTTCATCCACGTGTGCATGTCGCAGGTGACCTTGATCGCCTCGGCCTCGTCGAAGGTGCGCTCGAGGCGCTTGCCAGCGAGCACCGTCTGGTTGAGGGGATCGTTGAGCACCGAGATCAGGTGCACGTTGTGGGACGTCTCGTCGGAGTTGAGGAAGGCCACCTTCCCCCCCTTCGGCACGACGAGCACGTGGGGCGTGAAGCGGCAGCCCTTCTGGTCGAGGAGGTAGGGCTCCTTCGGCAGCTCGACCTTCTTGCCAGCGACCTTCACGGTCACGACGGCGCCCGCGATGCCGCGGTCCTCGGAGATCCGGAGACTCATGTCCGTCCGATCGACCTCCTTGCCCGGCGGGCAGCAGCCATCAGCGGCGCGCGCCGGGACCTCCAGGGGCTTCACGACGGGGAGCTCACCGTCGAAGAGGACCCGCCCGGTCACGGTGGGCTCGGCCTTCTTCTCCGCGGCGGCTCCTGACTCCTTGGGCGCCTCCTCCTGCGCGCCGAGGGCGACTCCTTGCGGGAGGACGAGGAGGGCGAGACCGGCGGCCGTGGCCGCGACGAGGTGGCGGGAAGCGCGATGCATGGCGGGATTCTAACCCGCCTCCGCGCGCGGCTGGAGGGCTTCGAAGAGACGCTCCGCGGGGCCCCGCTCTCGGGACGCCCGCGGAGCCTGTCCGCGCGGATCGCGTCTGATCGGCGTTCTCGAGCCGGCCAGGTCCGCTCGCTCAGAGGCGCGGCGCGACGAGGTGACTCGCGAGGCGGCCCGGCTCGGGCAGCGCACCGACGATCGGAGCCGCCCAGTCGACGAAGGCCTCCGCGACGTCGTCGTCGCCGAGGATGAACTCATCGGGGACGAGCCTCGTGGCGGCCGAGACGTCCGAGAGGAGCTGGGGCGTGTAGATCGGCCGGTAGCCGTCGGAATCGTCGCGCCGGATCGCCATGGAGCCGTGCTGGAGCTCGCCGGAGGTCGCCACGTCGACCGCCGCGCGGCCGACCTCGCGGGCCTCGAGAGCGTCCTGCTCCGACACGGTGCCGAAGTAGCTGCGCTGGAGGTAGCCGAAGGTGTCAGCGCGAACGCGGCTCGCAGCGGAGACCTTCGACTTGATCAGGTTGGAGAGATGGTCGCCGAGCGCGCCCGTGCCCGAGAGCTGCGCGTTGCCGTGACTGTCGACCTCGCCGGTGCTCCCGATGAGGTTGCCGTCGGCGTCGTGGATCCCCTCGCTCACCGCGATGACGCAGCGGCCGTGGGCCTCGAGCATCTCACCCACTCGATCGCAGAAGGTCTCCCGCGAGAACGTGCGCTCGGGGAGGTAGATCAGGTGCGGGCCCGCGCCCTCGTACCGGCGCGCGAGGCGGCTCGCGGCCGTGAGCCAGCCGGCGTGGCGGCCCATCACGACGTTGATCTTGACGCCACCGAGGCTGCGGTTGTCCTGGTCGTCCCCCATGAACGCCTGCGCGACGAACTTCGCGGCGGAGCCATAGCCCGGGGTGTGGTCGCAGCCCGCGAGATCGTTGTCGATCGTCTTGGGGACGTGGAAGAGGCGGACCTCGTAGCCCTTCGCGATGGCGGCCTCGTTGAGCAGGTGCGCCGTCTCCGCCGAGTCGTTGCCGCCGACGTAGAAGAAATAGCGAATGCCGTGGGCTTCGAAGACCTTGAGCACGCGATCGGCGTCGTCGGTCGTCGGCTTCTGGCGGACGGAGCCGAGGGCGGCCGCCGGAGTGAGAGCGATGCGCTCGAGCTCGTCGCGCGCCTCGCGCCCGAGGTCGACGAGCCGCTCGCCGAGGATCCCGTTGATCCCGTTGAGCGCGCCGTAGACGCCGGTGATGTCGGAGTGCTCGACGCAGCGCTCGACGACGCCGACGAGGCTCTGGTTGATGACGGCGGTGGGGCCGCCGGACTGCCCGATGAGTGCGTGTCCTTTGAGGCTGGACATGGTGCGGATGTCGTGGTTCGCGGGGTGGTGGAGGCGCGAAAGGTACCCGCTGGTTCGGGGCCGCCGTCGATCGATCGGGGGAGCCTTTTTGGGGCTCATCGGGGGTTCATCGGACGAAGGCGAAGGCCTGCGACGATGCGTGCCGGCCCGCGACCGAGGTGGCGGCCGGGACCCGCTCCGATCGGCGCCCCCGGGGGGGTGGCGGTCAGGCCGACAGGCCCCCCTCGGAGCCGCTTCCTGGCGAGCTGAAGCCGCCTGGCCGGGGCCCCCAGGAAAGGGCCCCCTGGCCCCTTGCCGGGCGGGGGAAGCGTCCGTATCCTCCCGCTCCTCTTCGGGGCTGAGCTGCGCTCGTCCGCCCGCCCCGCGACGTGCGCGCCCCCCGAAGAGACCTGACAACACGACGCAGGAAAGAGCCCGGGTGGCGGAATTGGTAGACGCGCCAGACTAAGGATCTGGTGGGGTAAAACCCGTGCTGGTTCGATTCCAGTCCCGGGCACCATCCTGCGCCGTGTGAGAGCCCTCGTAGGTCGCGTTGCGACCAACGAGGGCTTCTCTTGTCGCTGGCCCGTCCGCTGACGCGGACGGAGCGTGCCTC
>CBFIJG010000018.1:16690-53358 GCA_965662915.1 Planctomycetota bacterium
GCCTCGTAGGTCGCGTTGCGACCAACGAGGGCTTCTCTTGTCGCTGGCCCGTCCGCTGACGCGGACGGAGCGTGCCTCGTAGGTCGCGTTGCGACCAACGAGGGCTTCTCTTGTCGCTGGCCCGTCCGCTGACGCGGACGGAGCGTGCCTCCCCTCCCCCGCCGAACGGCCGGGGCCGTGATAGCGAGCAGCTCGTTATCTCCCCTCGTAGGGGGTCATCAAGCGCAGCGAGATGTCGAACTCCTTCTGGTCGAGCTTCACCATCGCGAGGGCGCCGGTCATCGCGCCGAGGTAGGTGATGAGCCGGTCGATGTCGGCGAGCTCGCGAGGGAGGTTCTCCTCCACCACGCGTAGGCGGAAGCCAGCCATCTGGTCGTCGACGAGGCGATCGAAGCGGTCGGCCTCGTTGGCGGAGAGGCTGCTGCGCGGTCGGCCCTGGAACGAGACGCGCGAGACCTCGCGCTCGATCTTCGGCCGCTCGACGCGGTAGTTGATCGAGTCCTTGATGCGGTTCTCCGCGACGACGCGCTGCTGCTCGCGGATGAGGTCGCCCGCGCCCTCGGCGTCGAGCCAGAGCGCAACGTTCGCGCCGTTCACCGAGTCCTGCATCAGGTACTGGAAGTCGGTGCGGCCGTTCAGGCGCGAGCTCGACTTTCCCTGACCGACGGCGTTGCGCGCCATGATGTCGATGAACTTGTAACGGTTCGAGATCAGGAGGTTCTCGCCGTAGGCCATGACGGCGACATGACCCGTGCCGGGGACGAACTGCGACCAGTACTCGTAGACCTGCAGGCCGCCGCCGATCCGGTTCTTGAAGTAGCCGTTCGAACCGGGCGTGCGCCCCTGGAGGCCGATCTGCGGACCGGCCTGGCCGAAACGATCGCGCATCTCGTTGATCGGCGCCTCGTCCTGCATCCAGGCGACCATGGCCCAGGCGAAGACCGGCGTGTCGTCGTGCGGCGGGCCGACGTAGACCTGCTCCCCCGTGTCGGGGTCGGTGTTCATGTCGTCCTCCTCGCCCCAATCGTTCGGCCGCGCGAAGAAGGCGATGCGGTCCACCATCGTCGCGTCCAGGATGTCCACGACCTCGTCGACGCTGGCGTAGCCGGCCTTGGTGCACACGGCGTTGAGGTTGTCGCGCGCCGCCGGCTCGAGGGCGTCGAGGCCTATCCGGAGCAGCGTGCCCACCGGACCCCGGAGGTAGACCATCAGCGTCGAATCCGCGGGCGCGAAGCGCGCCACCTGAGTGAGTTCCTCGCGGCTGAAGCTCTTGGCGCGGTAGATCGAGCGCTGGTCCGCCTTGAGGAGCTCGGTCGAGAGCTCGCCGTGGAGGTCGACCGAGAGCCCCTCGTCGAGATCCAGGATGCCGATCAAGCGCCGGATCGCAGGGAGAGGCAGCAGGCGCGCCAGGAAGGACTCCCCGAAGGCCTCGGCGCCTGGATCGAGCAGCGGTTTGGAGAAGCCCTGCGTCTCACGCAGCTTCGCCACGTTGAACTGGACCTCGAAGTCACGCTCCTCCGCGTCGCGGCCCTCGCGCATGATGAAGTCACCGTAGGGCGCGGCGAGCAGGAGCGAGTCCTGGGAGCCGTTGACCTCGAGCTCGGGCGCTCGATCCACGAGCCGCCGCGAGGTGCCCGCGACGATGATGTCGCGCACGCGGATCACGTGGATCGGCCGCTCGAGCTTCGCCCCGCTCAGGGTGATCACGTCGCCGTCACGCGCGGCCTCGAGCCCCTGGCTCGAGAGCCCGATCAGTCCAGGGTGCTTGAGCGCGGAGACGGCCAGCTTCCCCCAGAACGACGCGCGGGCGTAGACCGCCCAGTCGGTGGCCGCGACTCCTTTGCCCTCGAAGTCCGCGGCGACCGCGAGTTCCTCCCCACCGATGACGTCGAGCACGTCGAGGCCGAGCGGGAGCTGCTCGAGCTGGGTCTCGATCTCCGCCAGCGTCTCATCGAGACTGTTCGCGCGCTCGATCTCGGTCCACGTCGGCGACTCGAGGAAAGTCTCCACGGCGGGGTTCCCCTCCAGCTCCTTCGCGACCGCCAGGCGCGGGAACGAGTCGAAGGACTGGCGGAGCTCCGCGCGGCCCACGTAGAGGTCGACGTCCCGCGGGATCAGGCCCGAGATCTTCGAGCTGAAGCCCCCCTCGATCGGCGGGAAGAAGAACGTCGCGAAGGCGAAGTAGCCGACGAAGGTCAGGAGCAGGAGGGCGATCAGGCCCGCGCGCAGGATGCGCTTCTTGCGGCTCATGGATCGAGGAGATGGGGCGGGGCGGTCGGGTGTCCGGGCCTGGACCCGGGAAGGGGCCAGGGCGATCGGACGACGGAGCTCGCCCCTGGCTTCCGCGAAATCTAAAGGACATGGCCCTCCGAGGCACACGAGGGAACAAGATGCCGGCCACCATGACCGGCGCCCCTGATCTGTCCCAGCGCGCGAGCTCGCTCGCCCCCTCCGCCACCCTCGCCCTGGCGGCCGCAGCCAAGGAGATGGCGGCCGCGGGCCGTGACGTGGTCAACATGGCTGTCGGCGAGCCCGACTTCGACGCGCCCGGCTCCGCCCGGGAGGCCGCCCACGCGGCCGTGGACAGCGGTCAGGTGAAGTACACGCCGGCCGCTGGCCTGGCTTCCCTGAGGGCCGCTGCCGCGCGGGTGCTCCGCGAGGAGCGGGGCACCGCGCACCAGCCCGAGTCGATCGTCGTCTGCCACAGCGCCAAGCACGCGCTGTCGCACGCTCTCCTGGCACTCGTGAACCCCGGCGACGAGGTGCTCCTGCTCGCGCCGGTGTGGGGCAGCTACGACGAGCAGGTCAAGTTCGCGGGCGCCCGGCCGATCCACGTGGCTCCACGCCCCGGAGGCCAGTGCGTGCCCGACATCTCCGCGATCCGTGCCGCGGTGGGTCCCAGGACGCGCGGGATCATGCTCAACAGCCCGGGCAACCCGTCGGGCTACGTGTGGTCCGAGGAGGAGCTCCGGGCCCTCGGGGAGGTGGTGCTCGAGCACGACCTCTGGCTCATCTCGGACGAGATCTACGCGCGCCTCGTGTTCGACGGAGCGCGCCACGTCTCCCCTGCGAGCTTCTCCCCCGAGCTCGCCGCGCGCACGATCGTCGTGGACGGCGCGAGCAAGGTCTTCGCCATGACGGGGTACCGCATCGGCTTCCTCGCAGCGGCGCCCCCGGTGGCGAAGGCGGTCGCCTCGATCCAGAGCCAGGTGTCGGGCTGCCCGAACTACGTGAGCCAGAAGGCCTACGAGGCGTGCCTCGTCGAGGACCCTCCGGAGGTCGCTTCGATGATCGCTGCCTTTGACGCGCGCCGGCGGCTCGTGGCGACGGGCCTCGGGGACCTCGGCCTCACCTTGCCCGAGCCGCGGGGTGCGTTCTACGCCTTCCCCGATCTGTCGGGCCACTTCGACGAACGCGGGGCGGCGGGGTTCTGCGCGGACCTGCTCGAGGCCGAGGCCGTCGCGACCGTGCCGGGCGACGTCTTCGGCGCGCCCGACCACGTGCGCTTCTCCTACGCGCTCTCCGAGGAGAGGCTGACCGAGGCGCTTGCGCGGCTCGGCCGCTTCCTCGGGTCGCGCTGAGCGGAACGTCGCGCGTCAGCTCCCGAGGGAGTAGACGTTGCGCGCGCCCGGGAACTCGGCGGCCGCGATCTCCTGGACCTTCGCGAGCACGTCCGGGTCGCCGCTGTCGCAGAGGACGTAGAACTTCCAGAGGTCGCGGTAGCTCCGCTCGAGATCCCCGAGGCGGGGCACCTTGTCGGAGAAGTCGGAGAGGGGATGGACCCCCTCGACGCCCGGCCAGCGCACGTGGATGCGCGCCTCCTTGAGCTGCATCTCCTTGGCGGGGCAGTACACGATGACCCGCACCTTCTTGCCGAGCGCGAAGTGGACGGTCTCCTCGATCCGCCCCTCGACCAGGGCCCTCGCGTCGCCCCCACCGGCGGCGAAGAACCGATCCACCAGCTCGGCCTGGACCGTCTCGTTCTCGTAGGCGGGGAAGACGCAGGCGCGCTTGAGGAGCTTGCGGCCCCGGAAGCGCCCCACGAGGTCGCGGACGGTCTCCTCGAGCTCACCGTCCGCCTTGCGCCCCGCGCGCAGCAGCACCTCGAGCACGGAGTCGTCCGTCGTGTCGTAGAGGTCGCCCTCACCCAGCGCACCGGCGCGGACGAGCAGATCGATCGCGCGCGCCACGAGCGCACCGGCGGAGACCTTCGCGTGGTGGTAGTAGACGCGCTCGGAGAAGACGTAGCGCGCCTCGAGCATGCGCACGATCTCGCTGAGGATGTCCTCGCGGAGGAGCTCGTGCTTGGCGAGATCGATGTAGAGGTTGCCGGTCGCCCGGTCGATCTTGAAGTAGCTGTGGACCCGCTCGTCGACCTGGATCCGCAGCCCGGTGAAGTAAGCGTCGCGGGCGAGGTAGTCGAGGATGTCGGCCGCGATGGTGCCCGAGAGCAGCTGGCTCCAGTAGGGCGGCACGTCGCGCCGGCCCTCGGTCCCCGGGGGCGTCAGCACGCTGAACACGTCCTCCCGCAGTCCGAGGTCCTCGAGCACGTCGCCGAGGGGGGTCCCCCGCGCGAAGAGCCGCTCGTACCGGTAGGCCGAGTCGTGGCGCTCGAAGAGGGCGTCCTGATCCTCGATGTTGTGACCGAAGGGGATGTGGGTCACGTCGTGCAGCAGCCCGGCCATGCGGACGACCCGCGCCTCCTCCTCGCCGATGGCGATGCCGCGCGCCGGATCGATGTCGAACGAGCGGTTGATCGCGTCGATCATCCGCTGGGCTACGTGGACCGTCCCGATCGAGTGGTCGAAGCGCGTGTGCAGCGCACCGGGGAAGACCAGGTAGGCCGGCCCTAGCTGCTTGATCCCGCGCATGCGCTGCATCTCCGGCGTGTCGAGCACGCGCAGCTCCTCATGGGTGAGGTAGATGTCCCCGTGAACGGGGTCGCGCATGACGCTGTAGCGCTTGCGTCCGGCCATGGATAGGCGGCGAGGGCCGCGTGGGAGACGTCGGGTGAGGAAAGAGGAGCGCCCGCGCCCACGATCGAGTCGCGGGGAGGCGGGCGCCGCAGATGATCGCCGGGCGAGCCCTCACCCACAAGCGCTGGTCCGGCCCCTCCGACGCATCCGGCGCGCCGGGTGAACGCTACGGCCATCACAGGCCCGCGAGGATCGGAGTCGAGGACGTGCTGGGCACGCCATGGAGGGCGCGGGGCTGGCGCTCGTAGGATCGCGGGGCGCTGGCCGCCGGCCGCGCTGGCGCCCGGGCAGGTCGCGCGGTCAGGATGGGGAGCCGATGACCGAGCCGCCCGCAGACCGGACGCACCAACGGCGCGTCCTCTTCCTCGAGCCCTGGCTGGGAGGAAGCCACCGGGTCCTGACCGACGCGTGGGCGTCTCGATCGAGGCACCGGGTGGAGGTCGAGGGTCTCGCGCCCCGGCACTGGCGCTGGCGTCAGGAGGCGAGCGGTTGGGAACTGGCGCGCCTGGTGGCGAAGAGGTCGCCACCTGACGTGCTGGTCGTGAGTGACTTCGTCGATCTCCCCCGGCTCCTCGGGTTCCTGCCGGCGGAATGGGCGGGCGTCCCGACCATCGTCTACTTCCACGAGAACCAGCTGACCTACCGGCCGACCGACGCGCGCGCCGCGGTCCCCGAGGACGCCCACGCCGCGTTCGCCAACGTGCTCACCGCCGTTCGCGCGGGTGAGGTGGTGATCAACTCGATCTTCCACCGGGACGATCTCGCCGCCGCCGGGGATCGCTACCTGCGCACGCTGCCCCGACCGTCGCCGCGGGCGGAGTTCGCCGCCGCGATGGAGGCCGCGCACGTCGTCGCGCCGGCGCCCGACCTCGAGGCGGTCCCCCTGGGTCCCGGCGGGCCGGATGACGAGACGCTCCGCGTGCTCTTCCCTCACCGCCTCGAGGAGGACAAGGACCCCATGGCCTTCGCGCGCGCTGTGAGAGCAGCGGACCAGCGCGGCGCGCGCATCGAGGTCGTGCTGACCGGCGGCGAGCCCGAGCGGGCGCGCGGCGCGGCGCTCGACGCACTCGCGCTGCTCGAGCCGCATCTCGTCTCCGCGGGGATGCGAGCGCGCGGCGAGTACTGCGAACTGATCGGGACCTGCGACGTGGTCGCCTCGACCGCCCGCCACGAGTTCTTCGGGATCGCGGTGGCCGAGGCCATGGCCGCTGGCTGCGCGCCGCTCCTGCCGGACCGGCTCAACTACCCGGCCCTCGTGGAGGGCCTCCCCGCTGCGGAGCGCGCTCGAGCGCTCTTCTCGGGTGAGGAGCACCTGGCTGACGAGCTCGTGCGTCGCGCGGGAGCACCGCTCCCCGACCGTGATCCGACGCTCCGCGCAAATCGCCGAGTCGCCGTCCTGCACCTCGACGCGGCGCACTGCGTCGAGGCCTTGGATCGGATCGTGGACGAGGCCTGAGCGGCGCGGGAGCGGCAGGAGGGCCGGCCGGGCCACTGCCCGACCGACCCTCCCCGTCCGTCCTCCGCGAACCGCGTCGCGGCTCAGGCGATCGTCGCCGGCTGCCTGAACATCCCGGGCGTGTAGGACACGATGCGGCCCTCGACAGCGCTCGCCGCGACCGTGAGCGGGGAGGCGAGGTAGAGCTGGCCGGGACCGCTGCGGCCGCGGAAGTTCCGGTTGATGGCGCTCACCGTGACCTGATCCGCGGTCTGAGAGACCCCGGGGCCGCAGCCGATGCAGGCCCCACAGCCCGGCGCGATGACCTCGACGCCCGCGGCGCGGAAGATCTCGTCGTAGCCCATCGCCTGCGCGTGATCACGCACGGCCATCGAGCCGTACTGGACGACCATCGTCACGCCTTCGGCCACCTTGCGGCCCGCGTCGAGGGCGTCCTGGAGCACGCGCGCGTAGAACTCGAAGTCGTCCTCCTTGCCCGCGGTGCAGGAGCCCGCGTAGGCGATGTCGATCTTGACGTCGCCGAGATCCGCGATGTCCCTGCCGTAGGTCGGATCACCGGGCTCGGCGACCATCGGGCGCAGACCGGAGAGGTCGATGACGTGCGTCCCGCCGGCGTACTCGGCGCCTTCATCTGCGGACACGAACCCGGCCGCGATGGCTTCGGCGCTCCGACCCTCGCGGCGCGGCTCGAGCCACGCTGCGAGACGCTGGTCACCCTCGCAGATGCCCGACTTCGCGGAGCACTCCGTGGCCATGTTGCACAGGGTCGCCCGCTCGTCCGGGGAGAGGGAGCGCAGGCCCGGGCCGGTGAACTCCATGATCCGGTCGAGGGTGTCCTCGCGCTTGGCGTAGACGTCGAGGATGTGAAGCATCACGTCCTTGGCGGTGCAGCCGGGATCCAGCTCGCCCACGAGCTCGAAGCGGATCGACTCCGGCACCTGGACGAAGGTGAAGCCGGCCGAGATCAGTCCCGCGTACTCGGTGGCGCCCACGCCGTAGGTGAGGGCGTTACTGCCCCCGCCCATGCAGGTGTGGCTGTCGGTGGCCTGGATGAAGTCGCCGGGGTCGACGAACTCCTCGCGCGCCACCTGGTGACAGATGCCCGGGGACACGCCATCGGTCGCGGAGTAGTCCCGCACCCCCGCGTGGCGCTGGAAGTCCACTTGAAGGTCCCGGAGGAGCTGGATCTGGTCCGTGAAGGGCTTCATCCGCTCGACGCCGGTCGCGTAGAGCAGGTGGTCCTCGAAGACCGCGAACTTGGCCGGGTTCGGGAGGCTGTAGTCCTCGCCGTACTCCTGGGACAGGAAGTGGTGCACCTGGGCCGTGGTGAACTCGTGGCTGTAGCCGCCGTCGACGTTGACGAGGCAGACGTCCCCCGGCTTCAGGTGCACGTCGCCCTCGGCGCCGACGACCTTCGAGGCGAGGATCTTCTCGCCCATGGTCATGGGTCGCGCGGCGGTCCCGGGCACGGGGACGCTGACGGCGCCCTCGCGGTAGAGCTTGGCGAAGGGGAAGAGCCCGCCTGACTCGAGCATGACCCGCGTGATCGGGTCGTAGGGCTCGGTGAGCTCGGCGAGGGCGACGTCCTCGCCGCGCTGCAGGCGCTCGAGCACCTCGTACCCCCCCATCAGCTGGCCGAGGTTCAGGTTGTTGCGCTCGTGGATCGGGGCGAAGGAGTGCGCGACGACGAGGCGGATGCCGGACCACTTCTCGCACTGGGGCGCGGTCTCACGCGACGAGCCCGTGCCCTTGCGCTTGCCGCTGACGATGACCTCGAAGCCACCGTCGAGGAGGTCACGGGTGCCGAAGACGCGCTCGCCCGAGTCGTCGAGCAGGCCAGCGTAGGCGTCGAGGGCGATGTCCTCGGGCTTGTGACGGAAGCACACCCACGCCGGGGTCATCGTGTCCGTGTTGATGTCGTCGAGCAGATCGGCGGGGTCGACGTCCTCCATGCGGAGATCGAGCTCGCCGCGCAGCTGCTTGCGGATCAGCTCGAGGTCCTTGGTGAGGAAGAGGACGCGCTTGCCAGGGGTCAGGCGCACGACGCGCTCGCCTCCTTCGGTCTCGTGGATCAATTCGTTCATGTCCGCGCTCCCTGGGTGTGTCTTCGGCCCCTTGGGGCCCGTTGGCGGCCGCGGGCGCCGGTGGGCGCCTCGGAGACGAGGAGACCGGCCTGGCGAACCGGCCCCTGTGAGGTGTGTGAACCGGCCGCGCGGGGTGTCCCGTTCACCCCGCCGGCCGGCGTTCGTCGAACCGGTCGCCGCTCAGGCGGCGGGGTTCTCGATGAGCATCGCGATGCCCTGTCCGCCGCCGATGCAGGCGGAGGCGACGCCGAACTTCTTGCCGCTGCGGCGCAGCTGGTAGAGCAGCGTCAGGATCAGGCGCGTGCCGGTGGCACCCAGCGGGTGGCCGAGGCTGATGGCGCCGCCGTTGACGTTGCACTTGTCGCGGTCGAGGCCGAGCTCCTTCTCGCAGCCCAGGTACTGGGCCGAGAAGGCCTCGTTGATCTCGTAGTAGTCGATGTCGTCCGTCGACATGCCGGCGTCGGCGAGCAGCTTCTGGATCGCCGGGACCGGTCCGATGCCCATCTCGGTCGGGTCGACGCCGACGTAGCTGTAGCCGCGCACGACACCCATGACGTCGAGGCCGTCGGCGGCCGCGCGCTCGGCGGTGGTGCAGACGACCGAGGCCGCTCCGTCGACGATGCCGCTGGCGTTGCCGGCGGTGACGGTGCCATCCTTGCCGAAGGCCGCGCGCAGCTTCGCGAGGCCCTCGATCGTGGTGTCGGGCCTGATGTGGTCGTCGGTGTCGATCGTGATGTCACCGCGCTTGTTCGGGATCACGATGGGCGCGATCTCCTCCGCGAAGCGCCCGCTCTGGACCGCCTCCGCGCCGAGCTTGTGGCTGCGGAGCGCGAACTCGTCCTGCTCCTCCCGGGTGATGCCGAGGCGGCGACCGATCTTCTCCGCCGTCTGAGCCATGTAGGTGTCGCCGTAGGGGTCGTAGAGGCTCGCGAACAGCAGGTCCTCGAGCTGCGGCTGGACGCCGAAGCGGTAGCCGTCGCGGGCGCCGTGAAGGACGAAGGGCGCCTGGCTCATGTTCTCCATGCCGCCGGCGAGGACGGTCTTCGCCTCGCCGAGCTTGATGAGCTGCGCCGCGCTGACGACGGACTGGATGCCGGAGCCGCACAGTCGGTTGACCGTGAGCGCGGGGACACCCGTGGGCACGCCCGCCTTGAGGGCCACGTGGCGCGCGCCGTAGATCGCGTCGTTCGAGGTCTGAAGGGCGTTTCCGATCACCGTGTGATCCACGGACTCGGGGTCGATCTTCGCCCGCTCGAGGGCCGCCTTGGAGGAGTGGGCGGCGAGGTCGATGGCGCTGATCTTCTTCAGCTTGCCGTGGCCGGGGGTGCCGGAGTACTCGGCCATGGGCGTGCGCGCCCCGCCGACGATGACGACGTCCTGAGTCATGGGATTGGGTGGCCGCTGCGGCCAGTGGGCGCCGCGTGAGGGCGGCGGGTCGGGTGATCGGTGTGGTGGAGCCGCCGAGGGTGGGCTGGGCGGGCCTCCAGGCTTCGGGGGCGGAGCGGCCGAGCGCTGCTCGGCCGCTCCTGGCTCATCCGCTGACGCGGATGGAGCGGGTCCCCGGGCCGTCCGCTCGCGCGGACGGCCTCACTTGCCGGTGAACTCCGGCTTGCGCTTCTCGAGGAACGCGGCCATGCCCTCGCGCATGTCCTCGGTCTCGGCGGCCTTGCCGAAGTACTCGGTCTCGAGGGCCTCGCCGTCGGTCTGGTCCATGTCCCAGCCGCGCAGCACGAGCTCCATGCCGAAGCGGACCGCGACGGGGCCCTTCGCGAGGATGCTCTTGAGCATCTTCGCCGTCCCCTCCTCGAGCTCCTCCGGGGAGAACAGGCGGTTGACGACGCCGATGCGGTGGGCCTCCTCGGCCGGGAACATGTCCCCGGTGAGGATCCATTCGCGGGCGACGCCGGGGCCGGCCACGCGGGCGAGGCGCTGGCTGCCGCCGTAGCCCGGGATGATCCCCAGGCTCGTCTCGGGCAGGCCGAGCCGCGCGTTCGTGGACGCGGTGCGCAGGGTGCACGCCAGCGCGAGCTCGCAGCCGCCGCCGAGCGCGAACCCGTTGATCATGGCGATCGACGGCTTGCCGAGGTCCTCGAGCTTGCGAAAGACCTCCTGGCCGAAGGCCGCGAGGTCGGCCGCGCCCTGGGCGTTGCCGGCCTGGGCGTGAAGCTCACCGATGTCGGCGCCGGCGACGAAGGCCTTCTCGCCCGAGCCGGTCAGCACCAGCGCCCGCACGGAGTCATCGGCCTTGGCGGCGTCGAAGGCCGCTCCCAGCTCGGTGATCGTCTGGTGATTGAGGGCGTTCATCTTGTCCGGGCGATTGATGGTCACCCGGCAGACGCCGCCGTCGACGGAGTAGAGGAGGTTCTCGTAGCTCACTGCTGCTCTCCTGGCGCTCAGGCGCCAGCCTCCTCCACGACGGTCGCCTTGGTGATGGCGACCGGCTCCACGGGGGTCGAGCCCTCGCCACCGGGCACGGTGGCTGCCCCGGCGATCTCGTCGAGGACGTCGAAGCCCTCGACCAGCTTCCCGAAGACCGTGTACTGCCCGTCGAGGAAGCCGGCCTCGCCGTGGACGACGAAGAACTGGCTGCCCGCCGAGTTCGGGTCGCTCGAGCGAGCCATCGAGAGGATGCCTCGCTCGTGATGGACCTGGTTGAACTCGGCGTCGACGTTCCAGCCGGGACCGCCGGTGCCCCAGCCGCCCTTGTCGGCCTTCGTGTTGGGGCAGCCCCCCTGGATCATGAAGCCGGGGATGACGCGGTGGAATCGGGTGCCGTCGTAGAAGCCGTCGCCGCTGAGCTTGACGAAGTTCTCGACGTGCTTCGGCGCGACCTCCGGCATGAGCTCGACGAGCATGTCTCCGGCGGTCGTCTCGAGGCGGACGCGGGGGGCGGTCATGGGTCTTGTGTTTGCGAGGGGTGGGGTGCGGGGAGGTCAGCGGTCGCCGGCGGGCCGCGTGCGGGACGCCTTGACCACGAGGGCGCGGAGGATCTCCTTGCCCGGGTTGGGCTTGTCGCGCACGGTCGCCACCCGCGGATCGCGCGGGTTCAGCGGCAGGCGGGCGCGCACCAGGTCCTCGACGAGCTTGTTGTGCACGGAGACTCCGCCCACGATGCCCTCGACGGCGTCCATGCCGGTGATGACGCGGCCGTAGGCGCTGTAGTTGCCGTCGAGGTGGCGCGACGCGCGATGGACGATGAAGAACTCGCTCGAGGCGGAGTTGACGTCGTTGCCGAGGCGCGCCGCGGACAGGACGCCGGCCTCGTGGGGGCGCTGGCTGAACTCGGCGTTCACCTTGCGCGGCGCGGGCTTGCCGTCCTTCGAGCGGCCGCCCTGGACCATGAAGGTCGGGATGACGCGGTGGAACGGGGAGCCGTCGTAGAAGCCCGACGCGCAGAGGTCGAGGAAGTTGCGCACGTGGTTCGGGGCCACGTCCGGCCAGAGCTCGATCCAGATCACACCGTCGGTGGTCTCGAACACGACCTGGTAGTTCGCGAGCTGCTCCTCGGGCAGCGCCATGAAGTCGATGCCGCTCTCTGGGAGGCCGAGGAAGATCACGTCGGTGGCGTCGGCGTCCTTGCCGTAGGCCACGCGGAAGTCCCGCCGGTCGTCGCCCATGCGGTCCTGGAGGAGCGGCGCGAGGTCGATGACAGTCTCCAGCGATTGGCCCGGCTGAAGGCGCAGCGCGGCGTCGTCACCGCGGCGCGACAGGGGCTTGCCGTCCACGAGCCACGACGCCGGCGTCAGCGCGTCCGCGGGGACGAGCGTGGCCTCGTCGGCGTCGGCCTGGACCCCGAGCGTGACCGCGAACGGCTCACCCTCGATGTAGAGCGCCGGCGCGGCGGCGCTGAACGTCGCCTTCCCGTCGGCTTCCTGGGGAGCGGTGCGGGAGCCGCCTTCGGAGACGGCGGCGAGGAGCCCGAGGGAGCCGAGCCCCCCCACCAGCGCGAGAGCTGCGAACCTCATGCCTTCTTGTCTCCGTCCCACTTGTAGTAGCCCTCGCCCGTCTTGCGGCCGAGCTTGCCCTCCGCGACCAGGCGCTCGAGGGAGGCCGGGATCTTGAAGGCCGGCTCGCCGGGGTAGCGCTCGGTCCAGCCCTGGAGGATGAACAGCGTCGTGTCGAGGCCGACGTAGTCGGTCAGCGTCAGCGGGCCCATCGGGTAGCCGCAGCCGAACTGCATGGCGGTGTCGATGTCCTCCTTGCTGGCGTCCCCGCGGTCGAGCATGTCGATCGCCTGGACCATGTACGGGACCAGGAGGCGGTTGACCACGAAGCCCGGGGTGTCCTTGCAGGAGACCGGCGCCTTGCCGCAGGCGGCGCCGAAGGCGCGCGCGGCCTCGAAGACCTCGGCGTCGGTCTCGTCGGTGCGCACGACCTCCACCAGCTTCATGAGCTGGACGGGGTTGAAGAAGTGCAGGCCGACGAAGCGCTCGGGACGGCCCGAGGCGGCGGCCATCTCGCCGATCGGGAAGGAGGAGGTGTTCGACGCGAAGATCGCCTCGGCCTTGGCG
Organism: Planctomycetota bacterium; assembly: GCA_965662915.1. GTDB lineage: Bacteria > Planctomycetota > UBA1135 > UBA1135 > Saltatorellus. The sequence continues at coordinate 29,718 of CBFIJG010000018.1, forward strand.
ATCTCGCCGAGGCCCGCGAAGAGCTCCTTCTTGACGTCGAGGTTCTCGACGATCGCCTCGACGATCAGGTCGCAGTCGGCGAGGTCGCCCCGCTCGGTGGTGCCGGTGATGCGCCCGCGGGTCTCCGTGACCCAGGCATCGGCCGCGGCCTGGTCCATCTTCCCCTTCTCGACGTTCTTCGACGCGAGCTTGGCGAGGCTTCGGTCCACGCGGCCGAGGCCCTTGTCGAGGGCGGCCTGCTCGCTCTCGAGAGCGACCACTTCACAGCCACCCTGGGCCGCGACCTGGACGATGCCGTGGCCCATGAGGCCGCATCCGACAACGCCGACTTTCTTGATCTGCATGGTGCTTGGTGCCTGCTGCGCGGCCCGCTGGCGCGCGCTCTTGAATGAGGAGTGGAGGAGGAAGGAGTCGCGGTCAGAGGCCGGTGCGGTCGAAGGCGACCGAGAGGCCCATCCCGCCGGAGATGCACAGGGTCGCGAGCCCGTGCTCGCCCCCCCTGCGCCGGAGTTCGTGGAGCATCGTGGTGACGATGCGCGCGCCGGTGGCGCCGATCGGGTGACCGAGGGCGATGGCCCCGCCGTTCACGTTCAGCCGGTCGTGATCGAGCCCGAGCTCGCGGTCGCAGGCCAGGACCTGTGCCGCGAAGGCCTCGTTCAGCTCGACGAGGTCGTAGTCGGCCGCCCGGCGGCCGGTGCGCTCCTCCAGGCGAGCGCAGGCGGGGACCGGGCCGAGACCCATGCGCCGGGGGTCGACGCCCGACTGAGCGCTCTCTCCGACGAAGGCCAGGGGCGTCCAGCCGTTCTGCTCGCAGGCGGCCTCGGAGGCGAGGACGATCGCGCAGGCGCCGTCCGTGATCCCGCTGGCGTTGCCCGGACTCACCGTCCCCTCACCCTCGAAGTTCTCGCCGAAGACCGCGGGGAGCTTCGCCATCTTCGCCATGTCCGCGTCCGGCCGGACGTGCTCGTCGGCCTCCACGATGATGTCGCCCTTTCGCTGCGACACCGTGACGGGTGCGAGCTCGTCGGCGAAGCGGTTCGCCTCGATCGCCGCGCCGGCCTTGCACTGGCTCGCGACCGCGAAGGAGTCCTGCTCGTCGCGGGTGATCCCGAGGTCCTGGGCGAGGCCCTCGGCGGTCTCCCCCATCACCATGTCGGCCAGGGGGCAGACGAAGCCGTCCTTGTACATCGCGTCCACCAGCGGCGCGTGGCCGAGGCGATAACCGCGCCGCATCTGGGGCAGCAGGAAAGGAAGCCCGCTCATCGACTCCGTGCCGCCCACCAGAGCCACCTCGACGTCACCCCGGCGGATCGCGTCGGCCCCGAGCACGATGGTCTTCAGACCCGACCCGCAGGCCATGTTGATCGTCGTGGCGCACGTCGTCTCCGGCACACCGGCCCGCACCGAGATCTGGCGCGCGACGTTGGGACCACCGCCCGCTTGTCGGCCGTTGCCAAGGTACACCTCGCCGACCAGCTCCGGCGCGACGCCACCCGCGGAGAGGGCCGCCTCGGCCGCGGCCACGCCAAGATCGGCCGCCGAGAGATCGGCGAAGGAGCCCATGTACTTCCCGATCGGAGTGCGCTTCGCCGCGACCACCGCCACGCGACCGCGGGAGGAGCTGGATTGGTGGGCCATGAGGAAGCAGAGGCGGGGCCGGGGAGCAGGGCCGGCAGAGGAGCGGAGAGCGGCTCCTCGCTGGAGAAATGGGGAAAGAGAATAAGGAGCGCGGACCCGAGCGGCAATCCACCGAGCGGCGGAGGCGACCTGCTCGGGCGCCTTCGCCGAAAAGCAATTTCCTACTTCTGGGTTACTTAGGAGGTCATCCATAGGTCCTCCAAATGGAACTTCGAGGTCGCGAGCATCGCTTCCCGCCCGCCCGTCGGATGAACGGTCGCCATGGTCGATCCTCTCCGCGACGCAACGGCGCAGGCCGCGAGGCTCGCGAGCTCGTCAGCTTCCACGGTGGCCGAGGCCAAGGAGGCCCTGCGCCGTCTCGGCGAGCACGGGATCACGGCCCTCGAGGAGGCCGCCGGGCAGGACGACGTCCGCCTGCGTGCCCGAGCGCGCCAGTTCCTCGGAGACCTCCGGCGCGATCACGGGCTCGGAGTGCTCACCGACGTCCTGAACGGCCCGAAGACCGACGGACTGCTGATGGAAGGGCTCTTCGCGATCGACGAGATGCTCGGTCACGGACTGCGCAGCGCCGCGGAGAGCCATCTCGAGCGCTGGGGCCACGAGCTGACTCGCGAGCTGGCGGGCCGCTCCGCTGCCGGGGACGTCGCCGAGGGCCTCCGCGCCGCTCTCGGGCTCCGCGGCGGCCTGCGGGGCGCCGAGGAGGACTTCCACCACGCCGACCACGTCTCCCTCGGCCTGACCGCGACCACCGGCATCGGCCTCCCCCTCACGCTGAGCGCGATCTATGCGGACGTCGCGCGTCGCACCGGCCACGAAGCGGGTCTCCTCCCCTTCCCCGGCCACGTGCTGCTCGGCGTGGGCCCGGCGGACTCGATGGTGATCTTGGATCCGTTCTCGAGGGGCGCGCTGGTCTCGAAGGAGGCGTGCCTCGCGCGTCTCGTGGCCCTCGGCGCTCCGCCGAACCCCGCCTGGCTGCTGCCGGCGGAGGACAGGTCGATGCTGCTGCGACAGGTCCGTAACCTCGCCGCTGCGCTCGAGCGGCACGGCCGGCGCGGCCTCGCTCGCACGGTCACACGGATCGCAGACGAGTCCAGTTGAGCCGCGTCAGGACGCTCCAACGACCGCTGGCGACAAGTCGACCCTCGGATCCGTCCCCGGGGGTCCTATCCTCTGACGAGACGCGCGACGCCTGCGATGCGCGCGCACACCAGCGAGCTCCCCTTGTCGACCGAGATCCCCGACGTCTGGCCTCCCGAGGAGGACCCCCGCCCCGGGATGGTGGTGCCGCTCTTCCCCCTGCGCGGGGTGTTCCTGCTCCCGCGGCAGATCCTGCCGCTGCACGTTTTCGAGGAGCGCTACCGCCAGATGATCGACGACGTCCTGGACGGCCAGGGCCGGCTCGCCATGGGCACGGTGCTCGAGGGCGAGAGCACCTCGAGCGATAGCGTCGAGGAGCGACCGCCGCGCGTGCTGCACGTCACCGGCGTCGGCGAGATCGCCCGCCACGAGCGCATGCCGGACGGCCGCTACTACGTCTGGCTCTTCGGCATCGGGCGGTACGACCTCGAGGAGGTCGCTTCCGATCGCCTCTATCGCAAGGTGAAGGTGCGCCCGTTGGAGCAGGTCCCGCTGCCGGGACCGGGCGAGGAGCTCGGCACTGCGCTGACAACCGCTCTTCAGAGCCGGAGCGAGGAACCCCTGGAGCTGCCGGAGGACGTGCCGGTGGAGCTCCTCGCGGACGCCCTCGCCCAGAAGCTCCACCTCCCCCAGTCCGCGATGGAGCCGATCTTCACCGAGCCGGACATCGCCCGGCGGGCGCGGATGGTCCTGAAGGCCCACGAGGCCTTCCCTCCGCCCGAGCTCTGAGCTCCTCCGCTCGGGGCCCGGGCTCTCGCGTGCACCGCCGCCGACGATCCACGACACTGGCGCCATGACCGAGCACGATCTCCCGCCCAGCTCCGTTCCGCGCGACGACGCCGCTCGGGGGCCGCGTACCCTCACCGGGCTCCGCCGGACGGAGCCGCCGACCAAGGCCGCGGGCCTGCGCGCTGTCCGCGTCGCGCTCGAGCACATGAAGCGCGAGGGCTACGGCGCCCTCGAGGCGACCAGGGAGCTCGCGCGGATGAACCAGAAGGGCGGCTTCGACTGCCCGGGCTGCGCGTGGCCCGATCCCGACGGGCATCGCTCGTCCGTCGCCGAGTACTGCGAGAACGGCGCGAAGGCGTTCGCCGAGGAGGCGACGAAGAAGCGCTGCGACGCGGCCTTCTTCGCGCGGCACTCCGTCGAGGAGCTCGCCCGCCTCTCCGACTTCGAGCTCTCCCAGGCGGGCCGGCTCACCGAACCGATGGTGCTGCGCCCCGGCGCGACCCACTACGCGCCCGTGTCCTGGGACGAGGCCTTCGCCACCGTCGGCGATGCCCTGCGCGGCCTCGCGACCCCCGACGAGGCGCTCTTCTACACGTCCGGTCGCACGAGCAACGAGGCCGCGTTCCTCTACCAGCTCTTCGCGCGCCAGTACGGCACGAACAACCTGCCGGACTGCTCGAACATGTGCCACGAGTCCAGCGGCGTCGGCCTGTCGGAGACGGTCGGCATCGGCAAGGGTTCGGTGACCCTCGAGGACGTGGAGACCGCGGAGCTGATCGTGGTGATGGGTCAGAACCCCGGCACCAACCACCCTCGCATGCTGAGCGCGCTCCAGAAGGCCAAGCGCGCCGGCGCGCGCATCGTGTCCGTGAACCCGCTCAAGGAGGCGGGCCTCCTGAGGTTCCAGCACCCCCAGTCCCCGCGTGACCTCCTGACCGGCGGCACCGGGCTCACCGACCTCTACCTCCAGGTGCGCGTCAACGGCGACGTCGCGTTCCTCAAAGCCGCCCTCGTCATCCTCGCGCGGCGTGAGGCCGCGTCGCCGGGCAGCGTCTTCGACTCCGCCTTCATCGAGGAGCACACCGAGGGTCTGGAGGCGCTGCTCGAGGACCTCCGCCGTCAGGACCTCGACGGCCTCGTGAACGCCTGTGGACTGTCCGCGGCCGAGCTCGAGGCCTTCTGCGACCTCGTCGTCGAGCGGCCGAAGATGGTCGTCTGCTGGGCCATGGGCCTGACCCAGCACCGCAACGGCGTCGAGAACATCCGCGAGGTGGTCAACCTGCTGCTGCTCCGCGGCGCGATCGGCAAGCCCGGCGCGGGCACCTGCCCGGTGCGCGGGCACAGCAACGTCCAGGGCGACCGCACGGTCGGGATCTGGGAGCGGCCGACCGAGGCCTTCCTCGACCGCCTCGGCGAGGCCTTCGACTTCGAGCCGCCGCGCCACCACGGCCACTCCGTCGTCCACGCGATCGAAGCCATGGACTCGGGGGACGCGAAGGTCTTCTTCGCCATGGGCGGCAACTTCCTCTCCGCCACCCCCGACACGGACGTGACCGCCGCCGCGCTGAGGCGCTGCAGCCTGACGGCGCACGTCTCGACCAAGCTCAACCGCAGCCACCTCGTGCACGGCCGCACCGCCCTGATCCTCCCGTGCCTCGCCCGCAGCGAGCGCGACGAGCAGGCGAGCGGCGAGCAGTTCGTGACCGTCGAGAACTCCATGGGCATGGTGCACCGCTCCGAGGGCGGGCGCGCCCCCGCCTCCACGGCGCTGCGCTCCGAGCCCGCCATCGTCGCGGGGATCGCCCGGGCGACGCTCGGCGAGCGCTCCAGCGTCGACTGGGACGGACTCGTGGCGGACTACGACGGCATCCGCGACGGGATCGAGCGGGTCGTCCCCGGCTTCGACGACTACAACCGCCGCGTCCGCCAGCCCGGCGGCTTCGCGCTCCCCAACGGCGCCCGCGAGAGGCGCTTCGCCACGCCGTCGGGAAAGGCGCAGTTCACGGTCAATCGCGTGCCCGAGGTCGAGGTGGGCGAGGACGAGCTGCGGCTCATGACGATCCGCACCCACGATCAGTTCAACACGACGATCTACGGCCTCGACGATCGCTACCGGGGCCTCTCCGGGGAGCGCCGCGTCGTGCTGATGAATCGTCTCGACATGGAACGACGCGGGCTCCGCGACAAGGCCCTCGTGGACATCGAGGGCCGCCGTGAGGCAGCGGGCCGGGTGGCCGAGGGCTTCCTCGCCGTGGCCCACGACATCCCGGAGGGGTGCGCCGCGACCTACTTCCCCGAGGCCAACGTCCTGGTCCCCCTCGGGGCACGCGCGGAGCGGTCCCACACGCCCGCCTCGAAGCTCGTCGTCGTCTCGATCCGGCCGACAAGCCCCTGACCGCCCCCTCGGCGCGGGGATCGCGGGCTCTCGGCCCCCACCGGCCGGGTAGGATTCCGGGCCCGGCGACCCGCCGGCCCCGGATCCTCACCAGGCCCCAAGTCCCAGGGCGAGACACCTCGCCCGCCCCGCGGACCGCGCACCGGCGCCGCGGCGCCCCGACCAGCTTGAACCGCGTCGTCCAGAACCTCCTGTCGAGCCGCCAGCTGCTGCGCGACTTCGTGGCGCGGGATCTCCAGGCGCGCTACGTGGGCTCGAGCCTCGGCTTCTTCTGGTCCGTCGTGTACCCGGTCATCAACCTGGCCGTCTACATGTTCGTCTTCCAGTACGTCATGAAGGCGACATGGCGACCGGACCAGGGGGCCCAGGAGGTCGTGATGCTCATGCTCGTGGGCATCGTGTCGTGGAGCGCCTTCGCGGAGACGCTGGGGCGCGGGACGAACATCCTCGTCGACAACGCCAACCTCATCGGGAAGCTCACCTTCCCGACCGAGATCCTCCCGGCGTACGTGACGGTCTCGGCCCTCGTGAACATGCTCATCGCGCTTCCGATCGTCCTGGGAGCGCTCGTGTGGGCGATGTTCTTCCCCCAGGACGACCCCGTGCTCGTGGCGCGCATGGCGGAGGCCGGCAACCCGGGCATCGTCCTCGGCGTCGCGGTCCTCTGGCTGCCGCTGCTGCTCCTCCTGCAGGCGATCTTCACCGCCGGCGTCGCGTACTTCCTCGCGACCTTCAACCTCTTCTGGCGGGACACCTTCCACGTCATCGGCGTCGCGACGATGGTGTGGATGTTCATCACCCCCATCTTCTATCCGCCCGAGGCCTTCGTCCGTCCGCCTCACGACTTCGGGTGGCTGCTCGAGATCAACCCCATGCACTGGTTGATCGACATGTACCGCAGCGCGCTCACCAAGAACGCCATGCCGGACCCCGTCATGCTGGCCAAGTTCACGGGCGCGGCCGCCGCCACCTTCTTCCTCGGCGCGACCTTCTTCGATCGCCAGCGCGACCGCTTCGCGGACCTCCTCTGATCCCATGTACGAGACCGACAAGAAGGAGCAGCCGCAGTCCGCATCGGGCAGCCTCGGCGGCTCCGCGATCATCGCGCGGGGCGCCGGGAAGGCCTACCGGATGTACGACAAGCCCGTGCACCGGCTCTGGGACCTGATCCTCCCGGGCGGCCCCCGCGGCCGCGAGTTCTGGGCGGTGCGCGACGTCTACCTCGACATCCCCCAGGGCGCCACCGTAGGGATCATCGGCGAGAACGGCGCGGGCAAGAGCACCCTGCTGAAGCTGCTCACGGGCATCACGCGTCCGACCGTCGGCGAGGTCGAGACGAACGGGCGCATCGCGTCGCTGCTCGAGCTGGGCGCGGGGTTCCACCCCGAGTTCTCCGGGCGCGAGAACATCCGCCTCAACTGCTCGATCCTCGGGATGACCGAGGAGGAGACCGAGGAGCGCTTCCAGAAGATCATCGAGTTCTCCGAGCTCGCCGAGTTCATCGACCGGCCGGTGAAGACCTACAGCTCGGGGATGCACGTGCGCCTGGGGTTCTCGGTCGCCACGACGGTGGACCCCGACATCCTGATCATCGACGAGGCGCTCTCGGTCGGCGACGAGCACTTCAAGGGCAAGTGCATCAACCGCCTCAACGAGTTCCAGGAGCAGGGCAAGACGACGCTCTTCGTCTCCCACGACATGGGCTCGATCAAGTCCATGTGCAAGCACGTGGTCCTGATGCACGAGGGCCGCGTGCTGGAGCAGGGGACCGCCGAGAACGTCGCTGACGAGTACCTCAAGCGAGCGCACGCGAGGGGGAACGAGAAGCTCTCGGCGGTGAACCGCACGGTCGACGCCTACCCGCGCTGGGGCTCCGGCGAGGTCCGCACGGGCGAGGTGGAGCTCTTCGGCCCCGGCGGTGAGAAGACCAACGTCTTCCAGCCCGGATCACCCTTCACGGCACGCGTTCACTGGGAAGCCAGCGAGGACTGCCGGGAGCCCGTCTTCGGGCTCGGCGTCTACCGCTCGGACGGCACCTACGTGAACGGCTCGAACCACTTCTGGCGCCGCGAGCCCATCGCGCTCGACTCGGTGCGCGCGGGTTCCAAGGGCTACGTGGAGATGGCATTCGAGACCCTGCCCCTGCTGCAGGGTGCGTACTACCTGACCGTGTTCGTCTACGACCACAGCAAGGCGGCCCCGACCCCCATCGACCACCGCGAGCACGCCGCTGTCTTCGAGGTCATGGACGCCGACCACATGCAGCACGGCATGCTGTTCCTGCCGACGAGGTGGTCGGTGTCGGTCGAGGGCGCGGACACGCGCTCCTCGGACGCCTGACGCCGTCGTCGCCGGCGCTCTCAGCTCTTCGGCAGCAGACGGAGAGCGAGACCGATTCGCCCCCAGAGGCTCTGGCGCGTGCGCTCGAGATGGTCGCGCGCGCTGTCGCGCTCGGTCATGCGTCGATCCCGGAGCTGGACCAGGAGGGACAACTCCTCCTCGAGGGTGAGTTCCTCGGCGTCCAGGAGCGTGCGTCGCTGCTCGGCCGATTCTGCTTCGGCGAGCGCGGCCGCGAGCCCCATACGCAGGCGTTTGGCCGTGCCCTCGGCGGCGTCGACCGCCTCGCGCATGCGCTCCCAGTCACGGGCGCGCTCGAGGGCGGCATGGAGCCGGTCGTGAACCGCGCGGATCTCCTCGTCCTGTGAGGAGAGCCTCGCGTTGGCCTCCTCGAGGAGCTCGGCGCGGTGCGCGAGCTCTGCGAGTTCGCCCTCCCGCAGCGACTGGAGCTCGGCGAGAGACGCCCGGTGCCCGTCGAGATCCGCCTGCACCCTGCCGAGCTGTGCCTCCCGCTCGGCGAGGATCTTCGCGACCTCTCCCCGCTCGCGCTCGGCCTCGGCACGGAGCGCCTCGATGGTCTCGCGCGACCCTTCGAGGTCCGCCTGGACCGTCTCGTAGGACTTGCGGGTCTCCGTGAGGTCGCGCTCGATCGTCGCGATGGTCTTGCGCGACTCCTCGAGGTCCTTGGTCTGAACAGCGAGGCTCTCGGCGTGCTCGTCGCGGTCCTTCACGAGCCCCGCGACCACGCCGTGGAGCCGCTCCATCTCCGGCGCGTAGCTGTCGCGCAGGGCGTCGTAGCGCATGAGCTCCTGGCCGAGCTCACGGAAGACCTCGGTGGCGCCGGCCGGCGCGCTCCCCAGGGCGTCGAGGGCGTCGCGCAGATGCGGGACCGGGGCGTCGCCGAACACCGCCACCATCGCGTGGCGGTAGACGTCGTCGCCGTGGTCGCTGCGGAAGAGGTGCTCGTTGTAGAGGCGGTAGGCCCGGCCAGCGAGCTCGCGCAGCATCGGCTCGTGCTCCGCGTAGAGCTCGAGGCACATCAGAAGCAGCCAGCGGTCGAGGGCTCCGTGACCGAGCATCTCGACCTTCGCCCCCGAGGCCTCCAGGATGGCGCGCGTCGCGCCAGCGTCGGGCAGACCGTTGATGCGATGCTCCTCGAGGTAGCGGTGGGTCCAGTCGAGGCGGTCCCGCAGGAAGGCGAGGAGGATCTCCTCTGCCTCCGCGACGCGCGGGGAGTCGTACGGCCCCGCGAGGATCACGTAGCGGCGCGCCACCCGGGCGCACTCGGCGACGAAGGCGTCGCGCAGGGCCGGCGGCACGTGCTCGAGGGTGTCGAAGGCGGCGACCACGTCGACCGAGTCCGACTGGAATGGAAGCTCCGCGCCGCTCCCGAGGATGAGCCCGTCGACGTCGGAGGGATCCACGTCCACCAGCTCGACGCGATCCGCCGGGAGGAACTCCCTGAGCAGGGCCGTGCGCCCCCCCACGTCCAGCACCTGGAACGTCTCGCCCGATGAGCGGACGCTCTCCAGCAGCGCGCGGACGAGCTCGTAGCGCTGGTACTGGTCGAAGGGGAGATCGAGGACGTCGGCCATGGACGGAGGATCGGGGCTGACGGAGGCCGCCCCGGAGGATGCAGGCGTGGGAGGGGCCCCCGATCGAATATCGGCAACTCCGCCCCCCTGACCGGACGAGATTGTGTCGTCTTCCCGGCCCCGCAGCGCTGCAGCCGAGGGCTCGGGAGCTGCAGAGAACTGCTTTCCGCGCGGTGGAACCGCTCTCACGGCCCCTCGGGGGCGCCGTGGAGGCGCTCCGCTCGACGTGCTGCGCTCCGCGCCGGGACGATGGTGCCTCGCCTCTCGTGGCCCCTCCGGTTCACCTCGAGCCCCGTGTCGTCTCCATCGAGGGTCGAGACCATCCGCAGCCACGGCGACGCGAATGCGAATTCGACCCCGGAGCATGAAGGAAGCCCCGCACGTCGATGACGCGCGGGGCTTCCTCGGGGTCGAGCTCACCTGGCCGGTCCGGCCAGGGGAGCCGATGTGACGATCAGTTGAACGTCACGCCGACGGCGCTCGAGAGGTTCGAGGTCGGCATACCGCCGCTCTCGTCGCGGTACCAGGCCTGCCAGTACCAGGTCTCACCGGCGACCACGGCCGTGAGGGCGAGGTTCGTCGGGACGTTGGCGAGGTCGAGGGCCAGGGACGCGGTACCGGCCGCGCCGGAGTTCACGATGTCGTTCACGTGACGGCCGAGGGCCAGGCTGCCGATGCAGAGGTCGCCCTGGCTGCCGCCGGGGTTCGAGACGAGGATCGTCTCCTGCGAGTTCACGAAGAGGACGTTCTGGTTCGCCGGAAGGTCGGTCACCTCGAGGCTCAGGGCGTTGTCCGCAGCCACGTCGCTGCCGCAAGCCCTCAGGAGGGCGCCGACGCCCGTGGAGTTGGCGTTGCCGAGGCAGACGACCGAGCCGATGCCCTCGGAGAGGGTGATGGTGCCTTCGCCGGTCGCGCCGTTGAAGCCGCCGATCTGGATGTAGTAGGTCGTGCCAGCGGTCGCCGCGAAGGTGACCGCGCTCTGAAGCCCGCTGAAGTCGTCGTTGCAGCCGACCTCGGTGAGCGCCGCGCAGTCGCCGCTGTAGACGGCCAGTCCGGTGTCGTAGGCGCTACCCGTCAGATCGACGGTCACGGGGCAGTCCCCGATCGCGGTGTAGCTGTACCACACGTCGCCGACCTCGCCGTTGAAGACGCAGCTCATGTCGACGAGGCTGTCGGTGGCGCCAACGCTGGTGAACGCCGTCTCGCCGAGGCCGAGCGCGATCGCGGTCCCGCAGTCGTCGTTGTCGACGGAGGGGGGCGGCGGGGGCGGCTCGGTGAGCAGGATCTGACCGGCGCCAGCGTCATTCGTCGACCAGCCGCCGATGCGGATGAAGTACTCGGTGCCGCTGACGGCAGCGAAGTCCACCTCGGACGTGAATCCCGTGCAGCCGGCGAAGTCGTCGTTGCAGCCCACCAGCGCGAGGGCGCCACAGGAGCCGTCATAGACCGCGATCTTGGTGTCGTAGGCCGCAGTGCCGCAGGTCGTCGCCCTGGCGGTGTAGCTCGACATGGCCGTGAACTTGAACCAGACGTCGTTGGAGCTCGTGCTCCCGCCGCCCGCGCCGCAGCTCGCGTCGAAGTCGGGGGCCGAGGGAGTCGCCCCGCTCGTGTCGAAGTCGGTCAGCGCGTCGGGCACGATCGTGGTCGCCATGTCGCACTCGTCGTTGGGGGTTCCCCCCGCGGGCGGCCCGGTGACGACGACGGAACCCTGGCCAGCGTCGGTCGTCGACCAGCCGCCAATGCGGATGAAGTACTCGGTCCCGTTGACTGCGGCGAAGCCCGCCTGGGACGTGAAGCCCGTGCAGCCGGCGAAGTCGTCGTTGCAGCCCACCAGCGTGAGGGCGCCACAGGAGCCGTCATAGACCGCAATCTTGGTGTCGTAGCCCGCAATGTCGCAGGTCGTCGCCGTGGCGGTGTAGTCCGCGGTGGCCGTGAACTTGAACCAGACGTCGTTGGAGCTCGTGGAGCCGCCGCCCGCGCCGCACCCCGCGTCGAAGTCGGGAACGGAGGGAGTCGCGGTGGACGTGTCGAACGCGGTCGGAGTGTCGGTCGCGATCGTGGTCGCCGTGGCGCACTCGTCGCCCTGGGCGAGAGCAGCGCCGGAAAAGACGAGACCCGCGAAAAGGAGGCGGGAACAGGAGAGAAGCTTCATGGATAGCGAGAAGGTCGAAGGGTGATGACTCGAACGCCGCGTCGAGGCGGCGTTTGATCGAGCGCTGATCTCAAGCACGCACCCGTTTTGCAAGCGGGTCCGGGACGAGGATGTCGCAGCCCTTGAAGGTTAGCCGGGTTGCGCGATTTCGACATCGAGTGGTTCTTCCTGTCGCTCCACCGTGAGACGTTCATAGGCAAGAGTGAGGGATTCCCCGCACTCAATCCGAGACACTTCGGAGATCCCCGACGATTGAGAACGCCAGGGCGCTGCGAGCTCGACTCGCGCGCGCGACGCGGTGAACGCGTCCCTCCTCCGCCCCCTCGACGAGGCCGCCGCGACAGTCGAGCCCGTCCTCCGCTATGGAGCGGAGAGCTCCGAACGACTCCCGAGGTTCGGCTGCCTCCACGCGAGAAGCGCCTGCTGGTATTCGCGTCGCCCCATCCTCCCTCTTCGTGAATCACGCACCCCCATCGGTCCCGAGGCGACGCTCGCGCCCGACTGACTCCGCCGCGTCGAAGCCCTGTGTGCTCGCTTCCCGTGCTTCGCCGGGACTCGATCCTGAGCTTCGGAGCCTTCGCCCTCACGGAGCCGCGCCTTCGGGAGGCCTGGTTACGGCCCCGTGGAGCTGCGCGCGCAACCCAGCCCGAGGTATCGGCGGGCAGCAGAGCTGGCCACGTCACCAGGCAAATGCACCCGGGAAGCAGGATCGGCCTCGCGACAGGAGCGCCCGAGCATGAAGAAGGCCCCGCGCGTCGATGACGCGCGGGGCCTTCTCGAGGCTCAGCTCATCCTGCCAGCGCGAGGAGAGCCGAACCGACGATCACTTGAACGTCACGCCGATCGCGCTCGAGAGATTGGAGGTCGGGGTGCCGTTGTACGCGATGTCCCGGAACCAGGCCTGCCAGTACCAGGTCTCACCGGCGGCCACCGCGGTCAGCCCGGTGTTCGTCGGCATGTTGCCCAGATCGAGGTTCAGGGACACGGTGCCGGTGGGGCCGGAGTTCACGATGTCGTTCATGTGACGGCAGAGGGAGAGGCCGCCGATGCAGAGATCACCCTCGCTACCACCGGGGTTCGCGAGGAATAGCGTCTCACGCGAGTTCACGAAGAGCAGGAACTGGTGCCGCGGCAGGTCCGTCACCCTCAGGGACAGGTCGTTCTCCGCGACCAGAAGGCTGCCGCTGGCCTTGAGGACCGCCCCGGCTCCCGTGGAGTTGACGTTCCCGAGGCAGACGACCGAGCCGATGTCCTCGTTGATATGGATGACGCCATCGCCGGACGCGCCGTTGAAGCCGCCGACCTGGATGAAGTAGAGCGTGCCCGCGGTCCCCGTGAAGGAGAGGAGGCTAGATGTGCTGAAGCCGCCGTCGTCGTTGCAGGCGACCTGGGTCAGCCCCGCGCAATCGCCTTCCCATACCGCCAATCCGGTGTCGAAGGAACTGCCGGACAGATCGATGGTGACGGGGAGGTCATTGAGCGCGACGTAGCTGAACCACACGTCGGAGAGCTCACCGCCGGCGATGCACCCCATGCCGACGCCACTGCCCTCGGCGCCCACGTTGGTGAAGAGCGTCTCGCCGATCCCGATCGGGAGCGCGCCCGAGCAGTCGTCGTTGACGACTGCATCGGGGTAAATCGCGGTGAGAGAGCCAGCGCCCACGAACTGATCGAAGCCGAAGAGCCGCACGCGGTAACGGGTGCCAGCTTCGACGTTGAAATGCACGTCGCTGCTGAAGCCCGAGCAGCCAGGCCCGTCATCGTTGCAGGCCACGGGGACGAGGGAGCCGCAGTCGCCGGAGTAGACCTCGACGACCGAGTCGTAGCTCGACATGCCACAGGTCGAGACCGAGGTGGGTCCGTCAGCGAGGGCGAGGAAGGTGTACCAGACGTCGATCGGAGCGCCGCTGCCACCGCAGCTCCGCGCAGGGGCGCCGAACGAGGGCGTCGCACCCGTCGTGTCGAAGGATACGATTTCACCGTTCGCGAGATTGATCGCGTTGACGCATTCGTCGTTCGGGACGTCCGGGGGCGGCCCCGTGATGAGGATCTGGCCGGCGCCGAAGTCGCCGACGTCCGAGCCGCCGATGCGCACGAGGTACTCGACGCCGCTGACCGCAGGGAAGGCCACCTTGGACGTGAAGCCCGCGCACCCGGCGCTGTCGTCGTTGCAGCCGAGCGAGACGAGCGCGCCGCAAACGCCCTCGTAGATCTCGATCCTGGTGTCGTAGTCGGCGGCGCCGCAGGTCGTCGCGATGGCGGTGTAGTCCGCGGACGCAGTGAACTTGAACCAGACGTCCCGGGAGCGGAGGTCACCGCTGCCGGCAGGACAGCTGAAGTCCATCGGGGAGATCGTGGCGTCTGTCGTGTCGAAGTCGGTCGGGACGTCGACCGTGATCTCCTCGGCGTCGGAGCAGTCGCCGGGAGGGGGCGGGGGGCCGACGAGGAACACGGTCCCCGATCCGTAGCTGTTGTCCCTCCAGCCGCCGATACGGACAAAGTACTGGGCCCCCTCGGCCACGGGGAACTCCGCGATGGATGTGAAGCCCGGGCAACCGGAGAAGTCGTCGTTGCAGGCCACGGAGACGAGGGAACCGCAGGAACCCTCGTAGACCTCGATCTTGGTGTCGTAGGTCGCGGTGCCGCAGGTCGTCACGGTCGTCACGTAGTCGTCGACCGCCGTGAAGGTGAACCAGACGTCCTTTGACATCGGATCCCCGCTGCCCGCGATGCAGCTGAACGCCGGAGCCGACTCGCTCGCCCCGGTGGTGTCGAACGCGGTCGGGGTGTCGAACGGAAGGCCTGTCGCCGTCACGCACTCGTCACCCTGGGCGGAAGCCGCGCCGGAGAGGACGAGGCCCGCGATGAGGGTGCGGAGGTGAGAGGCGGGCTTCATGGGAAGCGGAGAAATGAAATCGTCGTGGTTCGAGGGGGCCACCTACGGATGGCCGTGGATCGAGTGCCAACCTCCGCGTTCGCGCTCGCCTTGCAGACGATCGCGGTGTAGCGAGGGGTGACCGAGACGCGAACTTAGGGGATGTCGCGACCGCCGTGGGGGCGGATTTCTGCACCTCAGCCGCGCTGAGACATGCATGGCCGGATTGGTGCATTTCCTTCGCCAGAGCGGGACGCACCGCTCGTTCTGGTGCAAGAGTCGTGCGATCGTCCAGCGCGTCCGCGCCGCGATCACGCTCTCCTAACGTGAAGAGCTCGCACCGTCATCCGCCGCAGCGGCGCCCGCAGGCGTTTCCGTGGCGAGCATCTGCTCCGAGCCGTCCCGCTGCGGAAGCCAGGACTCGAGCCGGCGCCGCCCGACGAGGACCCGCAGCACTGCGTAGGCGGCCAGGAGCGTCGCGATCGGCTCGATCGGGAAGCGGTACCGCTCGATGACGTGAGTCACGTAGTAGACGAGCGGGAAGAGCACGATCGTCCCCCCGAGCAACACGCGGCTGCCGGCCCTTCCGCGCCAGAGCAGCAACCCGAAGAGCGCGAGCAGTCCAACCAGCGCATGACTGGACCACTTGACCCAGCCCATCCAGTCGCGCTGATGCACCTCGCCGCTCCCGAGCAGGATCGGCTCGGTGGGGTCCGGGCCGAACCAGAAGCGCTGGGCTCGCAGCAGGACCAGCTCCGCGAAGCGTGAGGGATGCTCGCGGATCCATCGAAGCGCGCGCTCCTGCGCATCCTTGGAATAGGCCACCTCCCCCATTTCGAGGAAGCGCGCCCGCTCGCCCTCGCTGTACGCGGGATGGAGATGTCCGTTGAAGGGCCCCGTCGCTCCGTCGTTGTTCCCGACGAAGAGCTCCACGCCGAAGTTGCTGCGGATCTGCGGTGTTCCGAGCACCAAGGCATTCCGGATCCACCAGGGAGAGGACACGGCGGCGGCCACGGCGAGCACCACGGCCACGCGGCCGGTTCCGTCTCGCGCGACCCCGCGCGCGCCGTTCGTCCGGCGCGCGAGATGGAGAGCCAGGAGGGGCACCAGCGCAAGGGGAGCCGGATTCACGAGCGCCGTGAGCCCGAGCCCTGCGCCGAGGACGACGAGGCCGCCCTTCCCTGGCCGCGAGCCCCGCTCGGCCATGCTGGCCAGGAGCCAGGTGATCGCCATGGCCACGAGCGTCGAGTCCCAGACCAGGTGGATCGGCAGGTACACGGCGATGGGATGGACCGCCCAGAGCCCCGCGCCGGCGAGGCCGACCGCCGGGGAATGGAGCGCCCGTCCGAGGCGGAAGAGAAACCAGCACGTCGCCGACGCCGCGAGGATCTGAACGGTGACCAGGCACCACGCGACCGCCGGCGTGATCCCACCGAAGAGGTGGATCAGCCCGCCCAGCAGCAGCGGATAGACCGGGGCCGCCCAGGCCGTCGGGCCGGTCTCGTACGGGAACGGATCGCTGAAGCCGTCCCCGCGCGCGATGGACTGGGCCACCGCGGACTGCTCGTAGCCCCAGTCCCAGGCGAGGCCGGCGCCGCTCCCCACCCGGTGGATCTGGAGCGGGTCCATTCCGAGGAGCGCAAGGGCCGCGAAGCGCACCGCGATCGCCGCCGCGACGATCCCGAGCGCCAGCGAGGTCGCACGCCCGAGCCCTCGCGAGGGAGAGCTCGCCCCCATCACACGTCCAGGGTGCAGATGACGGGAGCGTGATCGCTGGGCTTCTCGCCCCCGCGCGCCTCGAGGTCGACCGTCACGCCGCTGCACACCTCGAGGGCGGGCGGCGACAGCAGGAAATGGTCGATGCGCAGGCCGTTCCCGCGCTGGAACCCGCGCGTTCGGAAGTCCCACCAGGTGTAGATCCCGGCCTCGTCCGTGTGATGGCGCAGGGCGTCTTCGAGACCCGGCTCCATGATCTTCGCGAGGGCGTCACGCTCGGGCTGGCTGCAGAGGATCTTGTCCTTCCAGCGCTCGGGGTCGTAGATGTCACGGTCGTCGAACGTGACGTTGAAGTCGCCGGTGACCACGACCTTCTCCGTCATCGGGAAGCGCTCCGCGACGTAGCCCGCCACGTCGTCCAGCCAGCGGAGCTTGTAGTCGTACTTGTCGCAGCCGACCTCCTTCCCGTTGACCACGTAGAGGTCGAGGAGCAGCACGCCGTCGACCGCCGCCGCGATGACGCGGGCCTCCTCGTGCTCGGGGCGGCCCGGGATCCCCGTCACCACGTCCTCGATGGCCGTCCGCGAGAGGATCGCGACGCCGTTGTAGGTCTTTTGCCCGTGGAAGGCGATCTGATAGCCAGCCCCCTCGATCTCGTCGCGGGGGAACAGCTCGTCCACCACCTTGGTCTCCTGAAGGCAGACGACGTCCGGCGACTCCCGTTCGAGGAACTCGAGGACGCGGGGCATGCGGGCGCGGAGGGAGTTGACGTTCCAGGTGACGATCTTCATCGGTGCGGTGTGCGGCCTGGGACCGGGCGGCGACGGACGCGGCCAGGAGTTTACCGCCACTTCCCCGACCGCTCCCGCTCTTCGCCCACCGGAGCCGCGCGCCGCGTGACATCTCGTCGACGCTCCCGAGCCGGAATCCAGACGACGCCGTCTGCGACTTCATTCAGTGAGGCCGCGGCAGTTCGTAGCCTCGGGTCATGCTCGGACGCCGGCTGATCTCCCTGCTCTCGGTCTTCACCTTCGCTGTTTCGCTCTCCCTCGCCGGCGAGGGTCCCCTGTCCGGCCCGGTCCCCCCGTCCGACCCGGTCCAACGGCCGGTGCTGGCTCCGAACGGGGGTCATGCTGACCAGGTCGTGCGCGCGGACCTGCGGGACGATGACATCCCCGGCAACGCCGGCGCCGCCTACGGGCGCCTGCTCCGGCGCGGCGCTGCGGTCCGGCCGGCGCTGGTGGAGGGGCTGCGGGTCGCGGATTGGCAGGAACGCCTGCTCTCGGCAGTCCTGCTGGCCCAGCTCCCGGCCGATGGGCTGACCGCCGACGAACTCGACGAGCTGATCCGGACGCTCATTGGCCACCTGAGCGACAACCGTATCCGCGGGGACGCGCGCCTCGCCGCCAGCGCGCTGGTCGTGATCGGGCAGCCGGTCGGGCCGTACATCAGGGCCAGCGCCTGGCACGCCGAGCCCCAGCTCGCGGACCTGTGCAAGCGCCTCGTGCGTACGCTCAACAGCGACCGGAAGCGGCTGAGCGCCCAGCGCCAGTCCCGCAGCGAACTGGAGCGCCCCTGTGCGAGCCTCGCCTGGGCCGGGCCAGGGCCGGCCGTCGCACCGGCGCCGGCCGGGCCCCTGCCGGATGCGACCGAGAGCCTGCGCCGGCGCCTGGTCGACCTGGGGGCCGACAACCGGAAGGGCAACGCCTACGGCGCCTGGCTGACGCTCAAGAGCCAGATCGACCTGGCCGGGATTCACCGGAGCGCCAGCCGCGAGAGGATGGATCCTCTGGCCGAGTTCTTCCGCCGGCGGGGTGAGGGCCCGCCCTACGTCCCGACCCGACCTCCGTGGGCCGAGGGCACCGAAGAAACCCGGCTCCTTCGAAAGGGCCTTCACAGCGCCCTCGCGGATCCGGACAGGCAGCGGCGGCAGCTGGCGGGGCACGTCCTGATGCGCGCGGACGAGTTCCCCACGCGGGCGCTCCTGGCCGTGGCCGTCGAGGCCCTCGAGCTCGACGCCTTCGGGTCGAGCTCCACGGTGCCAGCCGCCAACGCGAACCGCGCAGGGACCTGGCTGCTGGCCCACCTGGAGCAGGCTGGACCGGAGCTGCTCGCAGCCTTGGAGCACCCCTCCCACGCGGTCCGCGTACGGGCGGCGGCCGTGCTCGCCGAGGGCAAGCACCCAGCCCACCGGGCCTACGTACCGCTCCTCATCCATCACCTCGCGGACAACGACATCGAGCACGACGCCACCCTTGCGGGCCGCAGCCTGGCATTGCTCGGACCGGCGGCGAGGCCCTGGCTCGACCGACAGCCGATCGATCAGCAGCAGGCGGCCTACCTCGACGTGATCCGGAGCGCGATCACCCTGCGGGAGGTCGACCGGGACGCGCAGCTGCCGTTCAGTCACGGTGGGATGTACGGCTTGGAGGTCCGACAGCCCAGGTAGATGGCGAGAGGGAACGGCTCCCTCCTCGACTCCAGCTCTTGCCGCACGATCAGGTCGAAGTCGCCTTCGACATGACGGAGTCGTCGCGCCCGAGGAGTACCTCGAAGGACGAGGGCCCACGGTCCGAGTCCGGCCGCCCTTTCCAAGTCGAGGATTCGGACCACCGTCCACCCTCTGCTGGGCCGGGCCCCCTTGCCCCGGCGCGGGCACCTCGTGAAGCCCATCGCTCGCCCGAGGGCGGAGAAACAGGCCCTCTCCACCCGCCAGCCCGCCTTCACGCGTCCCTTTGCCCCCTTCCGGGCGCCTCCTCTCAAGGATTGGGAAGAGATTCCCGATCAAGCGGTGCGGAAGGACGGCCCTCCGGGCTTACCCTTCCGCCGACAAGTCGCTGCCCGCGGAGGCGCCGGGGCCAGATCACGCCCCTCCCGCCCCCGCTCGCCCGGGTCCAGCGCGCCGGTTCGAGCCCACCCTCAAGGTGGCGCCGCCGCGCACCGGGCTCCGATCCCTCGCCCCCGCCGCGCGAACCATGCCGGCCGGGCCCCGAGCCGATCCCCAGGGCAGCGCCGGGCGTCTTCCGAAGACGACATCTGCGCGACGACCGAGAATCCCGCGCTGGGCGCCCGCTCGATACCCGCCCCGATGGGGGCCACCCTCCCCGAACCAAGGGGACTGACAAGACGTGCCGGACAAGACCCGACGACGCAGCGCCGGCGGCCAGAGCCGCCCGCGCCGCTCCGGTGGAGCGAACCGCTCCGCCTCCCGCGCTCCCAAGAAGCGCACCACCGACAGCAACATCCAGCCCCTCACCCCGGTCCTCGAGCCGCCCGACATCGAGTCCTTCGCCGAGTTCGAGCTCGGCGACGAGACCCAGGGCGCCATCGCGGCGATGGGCATCACCAAGCCGACCCCGATCCAGGCCCTCGCCATCGAGCCGGTCCTGAAGGGCAAGGACGTCATCGCCAAGGCCGAGACGGGCACGGGCAAGACCCTCGCCTTCGGCGCGCCGATGATGGCGAAGATCGACCCGACGCGCTCCACGGTGCTCGGGCTCGTGCTCTCCCCCACACGCGAGCTGGCGGAGCAGGTCCACGACGTGCTCGAGAAGCTCGGCGAGGCGCGCGGCGTGAAGACGGCGCTCGTCGTGGGCGGCGAGGACATGGGCGCGCAGATCCGCAAGATCCAGGCCGGCGCCCAGGTCATCGTGGGCACGCCGGGCCGGGTGCTGGACCTTCTGAACCAGAAGTTCCTGCAGTTCCCCTGGACCGAGTTCGCGATCCTCGACGAGGCCGACAAGATGCTCGAGATCGGCTTCATCGACGACGTGAAGAAGATCCTCGACGCCGCGAACGAGTACCGCCAGACGCTGCTCTTCTCCGCGACGTTCCCGCCGGCGCTCCTCTCCCTCGCCCGCGGCTACACGAACGACCCCGCGGAGATCGCGACGGCCTCGGGCGTGGCGACCGTGGACAACATCCACCAGTACTTCCTCCGCTGCGGCGAGGACGACCGCGCCCGCAACCTGGCGCACCTCATCGAGGACAGCGGCGAGGACGACGTCTTCCTCGTCTTCTGCGAGCGCCGCACCGACGTGGACCGGCTCATGCGCAAGCTCGAGCGCCGGCGCTTCTCCGTGAAGGCCCTGCACGGCGGCTACGACCAGGCCGCCCGCTTCAAGGTCATGGCCGCCTTCCGCACGGGAGATGTGAAGTGCCTGGTCGCGACCGACGTCGCGTCCCGCGGCCTCGACGTGGCTCACGTGACCCACGTCGTCAACCTCGGGGTCCCGCGCGATGTCTCGGACTACACGCACCGCATCGGACGCACCGGTCGCGCGGGCCGTCATGGCGTCGCCGTGACCTTCGTCGCCGGTCGCGACGAGCGCGGCTTCACCGAGCTGCGCCGAGCTTCGAAGTTCGACCTCCGCGAGATCGAACGACCCCGCGAGCTCTTCGCCGAGGAGCGCCGCCGCGCCAAGGATGCGGAGCGCGGAGAGAAGGAGTCCGATGATGCCGAGGAGCGTCCGAAGCGCCGCCGCGAGCGGAGCCGTGACGAGGACGCCCCCGCCGCCCGCGAGGAGCGCCCGCGTCGCAGCCGCGACGAGGACGACGAGGGTCCGAGCGGCCGTCGCAGGCGCGAGGGGTCCGAGGACTCCGAACGTCCTCGCCGGCGCCGCGAGGGGTCCGAGGATTCCGAGCGGCCCCGTCGCCGCCCCCGCCGCGACGATGAGGAGGGCTCGGAGCGCCCCGCGCGCCGGAGCCGTGACGACGAAGAGCGCGGCGAGCGACCCGCCCGCCGACGGCGGGAGCGGTCGGAGCGCGAAGACGAGCCGCGGCGAGGTCGAGGCCGAGGCCGCGACGATTCGCCGTCGAAGCCGCGACGCGATCGCGAGGAGCGCCCCCGTCGCGAGGACGCCCCCACTGCGGACACCGCTCCGAAGGCGGAGCGAGAAGCAGCTCCGAAGGGCGGCTTCGGCGTGGGCCTCGAGGACGCGGCCGCGCCCGAGAAACCCCGCAAGAGCGGCTCTCGCGGACGCCGCAAGGCCGAGGGCGGCGCTCCGGATTCGGGGACGAAACGGCGCGCCGAACGTCCCAAGAAGGACGCTGGCAGCGAGAATGCCTCGCGGAAGTCGGCTCCCGAGTCCGCCCCCGGCGGCGGGTTCGGCGCCGGACTCTGATCACGACCCCAAGCTCCAACCGAGGCCCCTCGTTCGCGCTCCCATGGGTGGCATCAACCCGTACCAAGCCCAGGTCGACACTCCGCTCCCGTCGAAGGCCTACACGATCACCTTCATGCCCGAGGGCAAGAAGGTGTCCGTGGACCCGGCCTCCCTCCCGCTCTCGCGCGAGGGCAAACCGGGCTCGATCCTCGACATCGCAGACGGCAACGACGTCGAGATCGACCACGCCTGCGGCGGCGTGTGCGCGTGCTCCACCTGCCACGTGATCGTGCGCGAGGGCTTCGACTCGATCCCCGAGGCCAGTGAGGCCGAAGAGGACATGCTCGACGAGGCCCCCGGGCTCGAGCTGACCTCGCGCCTCGCCTGCCAGGCCGTCCCCGACGGCACCGTGGACGTGGTCGTGGAGATCCCCGGCTGGAACCGGAACCACGCCAAGGAGTCCCACTGATGGCGGAGGCGCCCGCCCGGCGGGAGGTCCAGCTCGCCAATCCGCGCGGATTCTGTGCGGGCGTCGACCGGGCGATCCAGATCGTCGAGCGCGCGCTCGAGATCCACGGCGCGCCCGTCTACGTGCTGCACGAGATCGTGCACAACAAGCACGTCCTCGAGACCCTCCGCGCCAAGGGCACGGTCTTCGTGAATGACCTCGACGAGGTCCCCGGGGGCTCGGTCACCGTGTTCAGCGCCCACGGCGTCTCCGACGCGGTGGTGGCGCGCGCCGCGGAGCGTCGCCTCGAGGTGATCGACGCCACCTGCCCCCTCGTCACGAAGGTGCACCGCCAGGCGATCCGCTACGAGGCCCAGGGCCGCGAGGTCGTCCTGGTCGGCCACCCCGGGCACCCGGAGGTGGAAGGCACCCGCGGCCGTATCCAGGGCAAGGTCCACGTCGTCCCCGACGTCGAGGCCGTCGCCGCCCTCGAGATCGCCGACCCCGGCGCGCTCAGCTACGTCACCCAGACGACCCTCTCGGTGGACGACACCCGGGACGTCATCGCGGCCCTCCTCGAACGCTTCCCGGCGATCCAGGGGCCCGACCTCAAGGACATCTGCTACGCGACCACCAATCGCCAGGCTGCCGTCAAGGACATGCTCGAGGGCATCGACGCCCTCGTGGTCGTCGGCTCGAAGAACTCGTCCAACTCGAGCCGCCTCGCCGAGCTCGGAGCACGCGCGGACCTCCCCTCCGTCCTCGTCGATCACCCCGATCAGCTCGACCCCGAGTGGGTGAAGAGCGCGAAGCGCATCGGCGTGACCGCGGGCGCGTCCGCCCCCGAGGAGCTCGTGCAGCAGATCCTCGGCCGCCTCGCGGAGCTCGGCGCGGGCGACGCGCGCGAGCTCGACGGCGAGCCGGAGAACGTGGTCTTCCAGATGCCGGCCGGCCTCGGCTGAGGCCCACTCTCCCCGGCCCCGGCCGTCCTACGGTCTCACCGGGGTGATCCGCCGAACGCCTGCCCGGCGCCTCCATCGGCCTCGCGCCCCTCGAGCAGGAGGACGAGGTCGGTCTCGGTGTCGAGCGCGCCGCTCGACTGGAGGAACGCCGTGGGCGTCGCGAGCGGGACGATGCGTCCGCCTCGGACCACGCTGCCGACCCTCTGCTGCTGCCCGGTCGAGGCGATGATCCAGGTGGCGTCGTAGATCCGCCTCGGGAGCCCGCGGAGGTCGAGTCTTCCCAGGCTGCCGGGAACTCCCTGCGCGGAGTCGAGGCCGGGGAAGTAGACCAGCACCGTGGACGCACCCCGCTCGATGGACACCTCCGGGTCTCCGTAGGGAGAGCTCGGAGTCGAACCCACGAGCCGCTGGTCGGCCTCCGCGTGCCGCCAGATCCGCGCGCGCTCCATCAGCCTCCGCGCGATCCCGAGCTGGTCGAGCGCGTCTCCGCGCTCACGGAAGTTCTCGGTCCTCAGGTCGCCGCCGCCCAGCGACGTCGGGTGGTAGCCGAAG
>CBFIJG010000019.1:0-49711 GCA_965662915.1 Planctomycetota bacterium
GTTTGGCACCTCGATGTCGGCTCATCGCATCCTGGGGCTGAAGGCGGTCCCAAGGGTTTGGCTGTTCGCCAATTAAAGCGGTACGTGAGCTGGGTTTAGACCGTCGTGAGACAGGTCGGTCCCTATCTAGTGTGGGTGTAGGATGATTGAGGAGGTGTTCCCCTAGTACGAGAGGATTGGGGAGCACGAACCGCTGGTGCTCCAGTTATCACGCTAGTGGTACAGCTGGGTAGCTAAGTTCGGAACGGATAAGCGCTGAATGCATCTAAGCGCGAAGCCTTCTCCAAGACGAGTCATCCCTTTGAGTCCCCTGGAAGACTACCAGGTTGATAGGCAGGCGGTGTAAGCACAGCGATGTGTTCAGCTTACCTGTACTAATCGGACCAACGGCTTAGCCACTTTCTCTCCTCGTCATGGCCCGCGTGGTCATGCCGGCGAGAGAGAGTTGTTCGAGAACAACTCTCCACGTTCCGATCCACCTTCCTTCAGCGCCTCGCGCACGTCATGGACGCGTTCCATGACCGCGGGGAGCTACCGTTAATCCCGGTGACCATAGGCAACTGGCCATACCCGTTCCCATTCCGAACACGGTCGTCAAGCAGTTGCCGCCGATGATAGTGCGTATGCGCGAAAGTAGGTTATCGCCGGGTTCTTCCAAGGCCCGCAACTCATGTTGCGGGCCTTCTTTTTGCCACGACTTCCTGCCGCCCGTGGCCGAGTTGTCGCGAGCGCGTCGTTGAACGGCTCTTGGACGGCCCCTGGTCGCTGTCCCCCGAGATGAGGAGTGAGCGCCGGCCCTTCGGGCTACGCACCGTTGTCCGCCGAAGCTCCGAACGCCCCTGGTTCCTCGAGAACCATCCGGGATCCGTGGAAGCGTCGATCTGCCGGGAGTCGGGCGTGCGCTTCGACCTGCGGGCGATCGTTCACGCGTGAACGTTCTCGGTCTTCCAATGGCCGCGGGTGCAGGTCCCGTGTGACCGGGACCCGAAGGCGTTCTCGGTGTTTCGTCGAGCTGCGTGGCGGCTCCTGGCTCCATCAGCTGGCTCCATCATGGCGGGTCATGAGCTCGATCGAGGATGGTTCGAGCGTGTCGCCAGGTCGCTGGTTCGTTCGACACCTCGTGTCTCCGTCGTGCTCCAAGTGGTGTCGTTCGACTCTCGTCGAATGGCCACACGAACGGGCCTGCCCCATCTCCAAATCGCAGGTCGAGGGTGCCCTGCGGTGCGCGGCTCGCCGACTCCAGGGGCGGCCCCCTGTCCACGCGGGACGGCTCGTGTCGAGAGGGGAGCCGATCGTCGGCGCCTGCGCATTGGCGTCGCCTCCGTGCGCGGGGTACCTTTTCGCGGGCCCTCCAGCACTGTGCATGGCCCGGACCCGGTCCAGGGGGCTCCTGGCCGCGCGCAGACTATCCTCCTGGCCTCACTTCACCTGCCCGAGCGTGTCCGAAGCGCTCATGGCGGTGTACGGCAACGCCTGGCGACCAGCGCACACGCACGATCGTCTCCCCACGAGATCCATGACCGAGTCGACGGCCACCACCGCACCCAAGCGCACGACGTGCCCCCAGTGCGGCTCGAAGCTGCCTGATATCCCGGTATCGCTCTGCCCTTACTGCGCCTCCCCGCTCGAGACCGAGGAGGATCGCAAGCGCCTCGAGAGCGTCAATGCGAGCCGCATCGGGCGCGTCAGGGAGCACGCCGACTTCGAGTCCTCGATGGAGTGGACGCCGCCGGAGTCCACCGACTGGCACACCGGCGGCCGGATGGCCTGGTGGGCGATGCCCACTTCGGTGGCTGGCATCTTCCTCCTGCTCGCCGGAGTCGTCCCGCCCCTGGGCCGTGGCTTCGACCTCGGCGGCATCTTCCTGACGGTCGTCGCGGCGGGGCTGTTCGCCCTCGCGGGGTACCTCTTCAGTCAGGGGCGTGCCCTCCAGAAGACCAGCATCTCACGGCCACTCCTGAAGCGCCCCGGGCTCATCGTGGACCGGCGCAGCGAGACAAAGATCCGGGGATGGGGGGGGCGGACCACCTACTACTTCAAGATCGAACTCGAGGACGGCGTGGTCGGGGAGTTCCGCTACCCCGGGCTCGGGGCGCGCGAGGAGCCCTACGCGACCAACCTCCCCGGCGTCGCCTACACACGCGGCGAGGACCTGCTTCTCTTCCGCCACATCCGCGTTTGAGTCGACGCACGGCCCACCGCGCGCTTGATCCACCGCCTCCTGCCCCTGGCGCTCGCGGCTGCGGCGCTTCTCTTCACCGCCGCGGCTTCGCAGGCCGCTCCGCTGGCGCCGCCCTGCGGTGCTCAGTCGGGCCCCACCGAACTGCTAGAGCAACTCGACCGGTGGATCGATGCGCCTCGTGACTGGAGAGGACCCTCGGACGCGGCTGCGAGCCGCTTCGGAGAGGACATCGAACGCGTGCTCGGCGGCGCTGCCGGCCCGCCCACCTTCGCCCTCGCGCTTCGCCTCACCTCCGTCCCGACCCGATTCCGTCGCGCGCCCTTCGGCCGATCGCTCCCCGCCACGGGGAAGCGCCACCTGAAGCGGGAGCTCTCGGGCAGCGACGCCGGAGCCGTGGAGCTCTGGTTGCTCACCCGGGTCGTCGCGGCACGCGAGCCGTCCGGAGCGGCGTTCCACCCGACCCTCGAGGAGCGCAGACTCGCGATCTCACTGCTGGAGGACGCCGAGGTCGCTCAACTGCGCACGGCGCTGCTCACCCTCGCGCGCCGTGCCGAGGATCCGCTGCGCGGCCACGCGATCGAGATCCTCTCGCGGTGGGCCGAGCAGAGCGGCGAGGACGAATCCGTCGACGGATTCCTCGTGGAGCTCCTGGGGGAGCGGTTCGATCCGCGCACGTCGCCGCACCCCTTCAACATCATGCTCGCACGGCTGCGCTCCACCGATGCGCCCCTGGCGCCGCGCGCCCGTCAGCGGCTGTCGGCTGGCGTCGCCGCGATGGTGATCTCCAGTGACTGGCGCGACGTGGCCAGGGGCGTGCGGCTCTCGGAGGGATTTCCGCTGGACGAGCGAGTGCCCATGCTGCTCGACGCGCTCAACGTCTGGCATCGCCGCGCGGAGTCGGGCAGGACGATCGAGGGCCTCGCGCGCTGCCGGGGGGATCTCGTGCGGGCGCTGCGGTCGCTCAGCGGGCGCTTCCACGGCCCACGGCCCGGCCCCTGGATCGAATGGTGGATCCAGGTCCGCAAGGGAGAGCTCCCGCGCCCGGGCAGCGCGGCCTTCGAGGCCGAGCGTCGCCGCCGCGCCAGCGAGCCGCGCTCCACGGCGAGCTTCTTCGGCGTCCGCCCCGAGACCGATCGAGTCACCTTCGTCATCGACCACTCCGGCTCGATGTCCACCGGCTTCGGGACCGACGGCCGGACGCGCTATGTGGAAGCCGTCGAGCAGATGATGCGCTTCCTCCAGGGCGCTCCGGAGGACTGCCGGTTCAGCGTGATCCTCTTCAGCAGCGACACGACCACGACCGGCGACGAGCTCCTCCCGAACGACGTCCAGACGCTGGAGAAGGTCCGCGAAGAACTCCTCGCGCGCGAGCCGGGCGGCGGGACTCGTCTCGCGCCCGCGGTGCGCGAGGCGCTGATGATGGACCGCGACGGTTATCCGGACCTCGAGCGTCTCCAGGCGGACACCATCGTCGTCCTGTGCGACGGCGAGACCGAGCGAGGCCCGAGGTGGGTGCAGCCGACCCTCGAGCGCGTGCTCCCGCACCATCCCCTCGTCTTCCATTGCGTCCACCTCGGTGGCCGTGGAGACGGAGCCCTTCGCGCGCTCGCGGAGGGCTCGGGCGGGAGCTACCTGCGCGTGGGGGGGTGATCCGAAGCTCTCGAGAGGGCGGAGAGGTCCGTTCGTCCGTCGCCTTCGTGACCCCGCGTGTTCGCCGGACGAGAAGGCACCACGCGGTCCGAGGAGAACCGGAGGTGTTCGCTCGCTCCTGGTCTCGACCGCGGTCATCAGGCCGAGCCTCCCGAAGATCGCGGTGGACGCGCCCATGGCCCGGTGGGTCGGATCCACGAGGAAGGACTCGAGCGCGTTCCCGTGGATCCCGGTCAGGACGGTCCCCAGCGAGGCGACCCCCGGACCGAGAGCTTGTGCAGCGAGGACCCTGGAGAGTCCACCGAAGACGAGGTTGCTGACAGAGCACGAAGGAGGCCCCGCGCGTCGATGACGCGCGGGGCCTCCTCGCGCCCCGGCTCATCCGGCCGCGACGGCCAGACGAGTTGTGGCGACGATCAGTTGAACGTCACGCCGACGGCGCTCGAGAGGTTCGAGGTCGGCGCGCCGCCTCCATCGACGTCGCGGTACCAGGCCTGCCAGTACCAGGTCTCGCCGGCGACCACAGCGGTGCGGCCAAGGTTCGTCGGGACGTTGGCGAGGTCGAGGGTCAACGACGCCGCGCCGGTGGCGCCGGAGTTCAGGACGTCGTTCGAGTGACGGCCGAGGGCGCGGCTGCCGATGCAGAGATCGCCCTGGCTGCCCCCGGGGTTCGCAACCAGGATCGTCTCCCGCGAGTTCACGAACAGGACGGTTTGGTTCAGCGGGAGGTCCGTCAGCTCGAGGTTCACGGCGTTGTCCGAGACCAGGGTGCTGCCGCAGGCCCGGAGGAGCGCGCCGACGCCCGTCGAGTTGGCGTTGCCGGCGCAGACGATCGAGCCGACCCCCTCGGTGACGTTGATCACGCCGTCGCCGGACGCACCGCTGAAGCCGCCGACCTGGATGAGGTAGGTCGTGCCCGCGGTCGCGGTGAAGGACAGGAAGCTCGCGCTCGTCTTCACTGCACCTCCGTCGTCGTTGCAGTCGACCTGCGTCAGCGCTCCGCAGTCCCCGTTGTAGACGGCAGCTGCCGTGTCGTAGGAGCTACCGAACAGATCGATCGTGACGGAGCAGTCACCGATCGCGGTGTAGCTGAACCACACGTCGGACGCCTCGCCGTTCGAGACGCAGCTCATGTTGACGCCGCTGTTCCCGGCGCCCACGTTGCTGTAGACCGTTTCCCCGATCCCGATCGGAATAGCGCCCGAGCAGTCATCGTTCGCCAGAGGTGGCTCGTACAGGTTCTCGTACCAGGCGATCTTGTCGTCCCTGAAGGAAGCCGAAAGGACGTCGGCGTCGCCGTCTCCGTCCAGGTCCGTGGCGTACACGGAGTAAGCGCCGTCCGCGGCGGTCGTGATCACCTCCTGCGGGCCGGACGAGGTCGATTGCGCGAGGGCCGAGGGCGAACTGGCCGAGGCAAGAAGCCCGATGAAGCCGGGGACGAGAAACCGAGGAAGAACGAGAGTCCCGGGAAGGAGGCAGGAGGAGGTCGGTTGTTTCATGGGAAGCGGAAGGGTGGCATTCGGATCATCCGCGTATCGCGTCGCGACCGTCCGTGATCCAGAGTCACAGACAAGCCGCTCACCCATCCGCGAACGTGCGTGCGCGGGGGACACCGCCGCGACCGTATCAGGATGTGACACCCTCGGAGGGGCTGAAGACAGCTCCGACAGCGCGCCTAAGTCCATTCACGAGCCCACTCAGGGTCAGTACCGACCTCGGATGAAACGGCCGGATCCGCCCGAACAAGGCCGCCCACGAGGAGTCGCCGATTCGAAGGTCTCCCGGGGTCTGGAGAGGGGCGCTGGCCCCTTCGCGCCTCAGCCCCGGAGGGCCAGAGCCCAACCGAGGACGAGCACGCCGATCGCGCCGAGCCCGAGGAGCCCCTGACCGCCGCGGCCGAGCCGCTCGGGCAGCCGGGTGCGCGCGACGGTCCAGCCGATGAGGGCGCCGAAGAGGAACCCGGTGGCGTGCGCGAGCACGTCCACGCGGCCCGTGCCGTCGCCGACGCCTAGCCAGCCGAAGAGCACGGCTCCGCCGAAGAGGGGCGCGACCCGTCGGACCCACGGCGCGTCGCCGCGCCCGCGACGCGCCCACTCCGCGGCGGTCATCAGGCCGAGCGTCCCGAAGATCGCGGTGGATGCGCCGATGGCACGGTGGGTCGGATCCACGAGGAAGGTCTCGAGCGCGTTCCCGAGGATCCCCGCGAGGACGGTCCCCAGCCAGGCGACCCCCGGACCGAGAGCCTGGGCCGCGAGGATCCCGAAGAGTCCGCCGAAGACGACGTTGCTCACGAGATGGTCGAGGTCCACGTGAAGCGTGAGGGCCGTGATGGCGCGCCAGCCTTCGCCCGAGGCGACCGCCCCGCCCTCCATGCGCCCCGCCGACGTCCAGTCCACGCCGTACCCTCCGCGGTACTGCATCCAGTGCATGACCGAGATCACCGCGGCGAAGAGCAGCGCGCTGGGGAGGCCGTTCGTCCCGAAGCTGGGGGGGCGCTCCTTGTGCGGAGGCCACGCCCGGTTCTCCTCGAGATAGTCCCCGAGCTCCACCCGCGCGCGCTCGGCGTCCAGGAGACCGACGACGATGCGCGCCCCCGCGCCACTGGTCTGGATCGCGTGCTGGATCCCGGCCGCCTGGAGAACGAGGCCCCCGTCGCGGACAGCCTTCTTCGAACGGCCGCGAAGGACCTCCTCGTGACCGAAGGGCACGGGACCGAACGGGTCCCGGGCGGGCGCCGTGGTGTCCACCGGTCCCCTCTGCGGTCCGGTTGGATCGGGGCGGTGGGCGTCCATGGTGGGGAAGGGGGATCGAGCGGAGCAGGCGCCGGGTTCTTCACGCGGCTGCCGGCCGCTCCAGGCATGGAGTGGCCCACCTGAGCGGACACTTGGAGCCTCCGGGCCCGGATTCTTCGCAGATCCTTCGCCCGGCGGCCTCGATGGCGGTGCCTGCCGAACCGTTCGCGCTCAACCGAGTCGGAGTCCGCACTCGGGGCAGCGGAGCTGTCCGCGCGGAATCGCTCCTCCGCAGGCGGGGCAGCTCGCGGACTCCGCGTCCAGATCGATCACGTGCTCCGCCGCGCGCGCAGCGGTCCCGTCGGGGTCCACGCGCGAGAGCTCCTCCCGCTCCATCTGCTGGAGCAGTTGAACGGCGTCAGGGATGTCGGGCGTCGCGACCGCGAGCCAGAGCACCGCGCCTCAGCCGTTGGGATTCACCCCGGGCGGGCAGACCACCTCGGCGCGCAGCCCGGCGTCGCTCAGCGCCCGGCGCTGTGCATCGACCTTCTTGAAGCCCCCGCGGGCGATCACTTCGGTGTCAGGTGTCGTCATCGGTCGTCGTCGCCCTTCGGCGCAGTGTCACCTTGCGGCTCGAGCGCGTACCGCTGCAGCAGAGGAGCCTGGAGGAGAAGGAAGAGGAAGGTCATGCCGAGGATCCCGAAGACCTTGAAGTTGAGCCAGGCGTCCATGCTCAGGTTGCGCCAGGCGACCTCGTTGACCGCGGCCACGACGTAGAAGAAGA
The DNA here is from genome assembly GCA_965662915.1 of Planctomycetota bacterium. Classification (GTDB taxonomy): domain Bacteria; phylum Planctomycetota; class UBA1135; order UBA1135; genus Saltatorellus. The sequence continues at coordinate 7,349 of CBFIJG010000019.1, forward strand.
GGCCCCAGCGAAAGGTGAGCTTGCGCCAACCCTCGTCGGTGAGGCTGAGGCTCGATCCCATGAGGGGTTGGACCAAGGACCTTCCGAACAGGAGGCCGCCCAGCATCAAGCTTCCCATGAGCCCGCTCACGAGAGTGGGCTTGCGCTGGATGAAGGTCGCGTCCTGGAGGTAGATCGTCAGGCTTCCGAGGACGACGACGAGCACGGCCGTGACCAGGGTCATGGGCTGGACGCGACGCTCGACCCGGAAGGAGGCCAGCAGCGCCGCGAGGGTCGCAGGGACGAAGACCCCGGTGGCCCAGGTGATCCCCCGGAGCTCGATCTCGCCCATCGCTGCCGCATCGCTGGGGTCGACATCGCCTCCACCGGCGAGCTTCTTCGCCACGAAGTAGGTCACGAAGAAGACCAGGAGTGGCCCGAGTTCGACGAGCAGCTTCTGTTTCGGCGTGAACTGGCGGTCGCTGGCCGCGGCAGCGGGCGTCTTCTGGGCGTCGGACATGGGCTGGCATGGTACCCGGTGTCGCCAACGGGAAGGCCACGCCACGGAGCCGGCGCCGGGTGTGGAGAGCGCGGCTCAGTAGCGCCGCACGACGCCACAGACCACGCCCCGGATCTCCACCTCGTCGGCGTAGATCGGCTCCATGGTCGAGTTCGCGGGCTGGAGCCTGATCCGCCCCTTCTCGCGGTAGAAGCGCTTGAGGGTCGCCTCGCCGTCGGGGAGGACGGCCACCACGGTCTCGCCGTTCCGGGCGGTCTCTCGGCGTTCGATGAGCACGATGTCACCGTCGGCGATGGCGTCCTCGATCATGGAGGTGCCGGTCACCTCGAGCGCGTAGACGTCGCGGCCGTCGGGGATCAGAGCGCCGAGGTCGAGCTGTTCGGGTTCTTCGATGGTCTCGATCGGCGCGCCGGCCGCGATCTTGCCGAGCACCGGGAGCGAGGGCGCGCCGTTCGGCTCGTCCGATTCCTGGTCGACGATCTCGAGGCCGCGGCTCACCCCGCGGGCGCGTCGCTTGAGCACTCCCTTGCGCTCCATCTCGGCGACGTGTCCGAACACCGTCACCCTGTTGACCCCGAAGTGCTCGGCGATCTCCTCGAGCGTCGGGCTGATGCCCTGCTCCGCCACGTAGTCCTTGAAGAACTCGAGGATGTCGCGCTGGCGGCGAGTGAGAGGAAGGGAGGTGCTCATGGGTGGTGGACCGCGGCGGTGACCGTGGTCAGGCAGGAGGGAGTCGCCCACGCGCACACCGTGGACGACTCCCGAGGGAAGCACCTCGGCCGCGGAGGAGGGAGATGCGGCACGGGGTGGTCTTCGGCGGAGGGGGGTGGGGAGTGGACCGCGAAACAGCGCGAGTCTCGTTCGACCCACGCCGCCTCGCGTGGATCTGTCAGATGAAGAAGGTGCAGGCGAGCAGGGCCGCTGCGAAGACGTAGGACGCTGCGGCCTGGGCGAACTCGGCGCGATCGACGTCCGCCGTGGTCGCGGCGGCCGGTCTGCGTTCGAAGCAGACCCGGGTCCCGACCGGCAGGCCCGCGTCGAGCTCGGGCTCCTCCCGCCTGGGAATGGCCGCGCCTTCGGGGCGTCGTCGCGGCGCGTGGTGCCTGCGGGGGTGGGAGAGGCGCGTGCTCCGACTCCGGTGCTGTTCCGCGTCGTCAGGGGATTCCTTCACCGGTCGCACGATGTCTGCGATGCACAGGATCTCCGGGGCCTCGGCGGGGCCGGGGAAGGGCAGGAAGGAGGTCGGTGCGGTGGAGGTCATGGCGATCGAGACGGCTGGTGCGTGACGGAGTGTCGGGTCGGGGGCGGCCTGGTGGCGTGCGGGGAGAGCGTGTGTGGGGTGGGAGGAGGCGGGTCGCGGCAGGTGCCGATCGGGGATCGGACACCGCCGCGGCGCCTACGCCGGTGGTGGCACTTGGGGTGCCGGAAACCCCGCAGACCGGCGGCCAGGGTGGATCGACGATCCTCCGGGTCGCGCTGGACGGCTCCGGGCCATGGCCCGAGGAGCTACCGTGAGCGGGGAAGGTTGGGAACCTCGCGCTGCGTCCTGCGGACGCTGGCGAAGGGCCGTCGGAGGGGGGCGGGAGTCAGTGCTCCTCCCCGAACGGGTGCCTAACCTATCGCGGATCCTGACCCGAACGGGACCCGAACCTGGTCTTTTTCCCTGACGGATTCCTAACGGCCTCCGGGGTGGGGCGTTAGGACGCTGTTCGGGCTACGTCCGGTCGAGTCGCTCGTCCGTCCAGCCGGGTCGTTCGGGCTCCCACGCCGGTGAACCTTCGCGGATGTTCGGGCGTGAGGCGGATCGTCCCCTGACCCAGGATCACCCGAGGCCCGCGCTAACCAACCGGGCGGGGCCGTCCGGCGCGCCGACTGGCCCGTAGAATCCTCGGCCGCCCATGGCGCCCGGGGGCTTCGTCCTTCGGGCGCGCCGTCCCCTAGAACCGCCCTCGCCGCGCCTCCCCGTTGCAGGACCGACACCGCCTCGACCTCGACCGCTACCTCGTCCCCTTCACGCTCCGCCAGGTTCCGCAGTACCGCTACGACGTGGTGGTGCTGGGGAGCGGAGCCGCGGGCGCGGTGACGGCGCTCTCCGCAGCCGCGGCGGGCGCCTCCGTCGCGGTGGTCTGCAAGGAGGGCCTCGGGACGACGAACACCGCCTGGGCCCAGGGCGGCGTCGCGGCGGTCCTCGGGCCCGGTGACTCCGTGGACTCCCACGTGGCCGACACCCTGAGCGTGGGCTGCGGTCTCGTGGACGAGCACGTGGCGCGCGCCGTGGTCGAGGGCGGCCCGGAGGCGATCGCGCACCTGCGCGAGCTCGGAGCGTCCTTCGATGCTCTCTCGGACGGGACCTACGACCTGTCGATGGAGGGCGGTCACAGCCACCCGCGCATTCTCCACGCACGCGGTGATTCCACCGGCGCCGAGATCCAATCGACGCTGACGAAGGCCCTCCTGGACCATCCGAGCATCGACGCCTTCGAGAACGTCTTCGCGATCGATGTGCTCACCGGCGACGACGGCCAGGCGGTGGGGGTGCTCGCGCGCAATACCCTCGGAGAGCTCGTCGCGTACGGCGCCTCCCAGATCGTCCTCGCCACGGGCGGCGGCGGTCAGATCTACCGCGAGACGACGAATCCGACGATCGCGACGGCGGACGGCGTCGCCATGGGACTCCGGGCCGGGGCGGCCGTTCGCGACCTCGAGTTCGTCCAGTTCCACCCGACGTGCCTCTACATCGCGGGGGCGGCGCGCGTGCTGATCTCCGAGATCGTGCGCGGCGCCGGAGGGGTCCTGCGCGACAAGGACGGCGTCGCCTTCATGGCCGACGCGCACCCCAGGGCGGACCTCGCGCCCCGGGACATCGTCAGTCGCGCCGTCTCCCGCCGCATGGCGGAGACCTCCAGCACGAGCGTGGGCCTCGACCTCAGCCACGTCGACCGCGACCCCCACGAGGCTTTCCCCGGGATCAGCCGCATCTGCCGCTTCTTCGGCATCGACATCGCGCGTGATCCGATCCCGGTGCGCCCCGGATGCCACTACATGGTCGGCGGCCTCCAGGTGGATCTCGAGGGCCGCACGACCGTCCCCGGTCTCTGGGCCGCAGGCGAGTGCGCCAGCACCGGGCTGCACGGCGCGAACCGCATGGGGTCGAACTCGCTGCTCGAGGGGCTGGTGCTGGGCCGCGCCATCGGTGAGCTCGCGGCCGCCGACGCAGCCGCCGCCGGGCGCCCCGAGATCTACAGCGTGGCGGATCGCGATCACGAGGACCCGCCGCCCGGCGTCCAGGTCAACATCGCGGACCTCACCTACTCCATGAAGTCACTCATGTGGCGCCAGATGGGGGTGGAGCGGAGCGAGGCCGGGATGCGTGAGGCCCTCGGGACCTTCGACTTCTGGGCCCGCGCCGTGCGTTCACTCCCTCTGGACGACGTGCGGTCGGCGGAGTTCGTCAACATGCTCAGCGTCGCGCGCCTCGCGACCTTCGGCGCCCTCGAGCGCGCCGAGTCGAGGGGCACCCATTACCGGTCGGACCACCCGCTGGTCGACGACGAACGCTGGCGCGTGCACCTCGCGCAGGCCCCCGAGTTCGAAGGGGACGTCCTGCGCCGCGTGTCGTTCGAGCGCCAGCCGGTCGCCGCGGCGGCCCGCGAAGCGGCTCCCGAGGGGGCCTCCGCGTGAGCGGACAGCCCTTCAGCACCGCGCGGCGCCGCGAGCGCATGTTCACCTGCGGCGTGCTCCTCCCGGAGCAACCCTCCGAGAGCGACGGCGCCCTGTCCGAGATCCGCGCGCTCGTCGAGGCTGCCGAGGCCGAGGTCGTCGGCGATGGGCTCGTCCAGACCCGCTCCCGGCCGCATCCCGCGACGCTCTTCGGCAAGGGCAAGGTCGAGGAGATCGGCGAGGAGGCGAAGCGCATCGAGGCCGACGGGATCGTCGTCGACAACGATCTGACGCCGGCCCAGGGCCGCAACCTCGAGAAGGCCTGGGGGATGCGCGTCATCGATCGCTCCGAGCTGATCCTCGACATCTTCTCGTCCCGGGCGCAGACCCAGCAGGCGCGGCTCCAGGTGGAGCTCGCCCAGAACATCTACCTGATGCCGCGGCTGCGCCGCATGTGGACGCACCTCGAGCGGATGGAGGGCGCCATCGGGACCCGGGGTCCGGGCGAGACGCAGCTCGAGACCGACCGTCGTCTCCTGAACAAGCGCATCACGGACCTCAAGCGCGAGCTCGACGTCATCGAGAAGCGCAAGCAGCGCGAGGTTCGAGCCCGGACCGGGGAGTTCGTGGTCGGGCTCGTCGGCTACACGAACGCGGGCAAGTCGACGCTGCTCAACCGGCTGACGGGCTCCGACGAGTTCGCGGCCGACATGCCGTTCGCGACCCTCGACACCCGCACGCGCCGCTGGACGCTCCCGGATCGCCGCACGGTCCTGCTGTCGGACACCGTCGGGTTCCTCCAGCGCCTCCCGCACCACCTCGTGGCCTCCTTCCACGCCACCCTCGAGGAGACGCTGCACGCCGACCTGCTCCTCCACGTCGTCGACGCGTCCAACCCGGACGCCGATCATCAGATGGCGGCCGTCGACGAGGTGCTGGCGGACGTCTCTCCGCACCTGACCCCCGACATCGTCGTGTTCAACAAGGTCGACCGCGTCGCCGACCGCCTCGACCTGGCGGTCCTGACCGAGCGGCTCGCCGGGGCCGCCGTGGAGGTCGTCCACGCCAGTGCCCACAGCGGCGAGGGCCTCGACACCCTGACCGACGCCGTCGTGCGTCGCCTGGACGATCGCTCGGGCGTGGTGGACGTGTTCACGGAGCCCGGGGACGGCCGCTCCATCGCCATGGTGCGCGGTGCCGGCGCGGTCCTCGAGGAGGACGTCGAGGAGGACGGAGCCATGCGGCTCCGCGTCCGGCTCAGCCCCGGAGCCCTCGGGGTCCTGACGCGCCGGATCGGCCGCCGCGCCCGGATCGAGCCCATCCAGCGCTGAGAAGCGGCCTCGGAGTCCCTGACCGGGACCATCGGCGCGGCTCGCCGAAGCCCCGTCAAGTCGCACCACCCCGTCGGTTCGATCCATGGGGACCGGGTTCACCCGCCCGGCCCCATGTTCCCCGACGAGACCAGCCCGAACGACGATCCCGTAGCCCGGGACACCGGCGCGCCCGCCCTGGCGGCCCCGTCGGCGGACGCCGTGGGCGAGGTCACGGTCGCGGCGCGGCACGCCTTTGCGCTCTTCGCGACCGGCGTCCTGGCCGCGCTCGGCGTCGTCGTGGCGTTCCTCCACAGCGAGCGGAGCGCGCTCCGCCTCGCCGACGTCGAGCGCGTCGGGCTCCTCTCGGAGAGGGGCGCTCAGACGATCGCCACGCGGATCCTGGACCGGGGAGGCGCCTTCGACGAGGCGGCGATGATCGTCGTGCGGGACGAGGTCGCGCGGATCGCCGAGGCGCGCGGCGTGCTCCAGGTCGCGCTCGTGCTACCCGGCGGCGAAGAGGCCATCACCGCTCGGTCGGCGGCGGCTGTTCGCCGCCTGCGCGGGGCTCCGCTCCCCGCGATCGATCGGGCCGCGCCTGGTCGCACGCTGGGCGAGGATCACCTCACCGTGGCCCGCGGATTCCGGCTGGCGCCGGGCGATGAGCGGGACTCGCTACTCGTGATCCGCTCGGGGTATCCCGGGCTCGAGATGCGCATGCGGGACCTCCTGTCCCTCTCCAGCCGGCTCCTCGGTCTGATCGCACTGCTGCTCGTCTTCGCCACGCCGGCGCTCGCTCGCTGGGTCGACAGGCGGCACGCCAGCGCCGCGCGCCTCGTCCGCGAGGGCGAGACACCCACGGTGGAGCTTGCGCGCGGCGGGGGCGCCGAGCTCACGGAACTCGTCGGCCGCATCGAGCGGGACGCTCTCCTGATCGAGTGGGCGGAGAGTTCTCGCTTCGAGTGCGCGCGGGCCTCCGCGGCGGAGCTGGAGCGGCTCTCGGGTGAGCTCCGAGCGGCCCGGAGCATCGCGGAGTCGGCTCGCGCCGAGGCCCGCGCCGCCACGGCTGCCAAGGCCGCCTTCGTCGCCAACACGAGCCACGAGGTCCGGACGCCGCTGCACGCGGTGATCGGCTCGACCTCCCTCCTGCTGGAGACGGACCTCGACGCGGAGCAGCGCGCCCTGGCCGAGCGCGGTCAGCGCGCCACCGAGACGCTGCTGACCCTCGTCGACGACGTCCTCGACCTCGCGCGCTTCGATGCGCGGGAGATCCAGCTCGAGGTCGGCGCCTTCGACCCCGCCGCGCTCGTCGAGGAGGTCGTGGAGCTCTGCGGAGCAGCCGCTGCCGACCAGGGGCTCGACATCGCCTCCTTCGTCTCCCCCGAGTGCCCGGGGCGCGTTCTGGGTGACCACGCGAGGATCCGGCAGGCGCTCATGCGGCTGGTGAACAACGCGATCAAGTTCACCGACCTGGGCGAGGTGACGGTGGAGCTCGGCTGGGAGGCCGCCGAGGACGGCGTCCCGCGTGTCCGTTTCACGGTCACCGATTCTGGCCCCGGCATCAGCGCCGAGGAGCGCGCGCGGCTCTTCGCCGCCTTCGAGCGGCTGGACAGCTCCGACACGCGTCGCCACGGCGGCGTGGGGCTCGGCCTCGCCCTCGTGTCGCGCATCGCGCGCGCCAGCGGCGGGACCGTCCTGCTGGACAGCCAGCCGGGCCGCGGCTCGCGCTTCAGCCTGCTGCTGCCCCTCTCGGTCGACAAGAGCGAACGAAGCGGACTCACCGAGCGCGTCACCGGGCGGCGCGTCCCGCTCCAGGGACTCTCGATCCTCGTCGTGGACGACGCGGCCGCGACGACGCGCTGTCTCGCACGCACGCTCGAGATCCTCGGGGCGGAGGTCCACGTCGAGGCCAGCACCTACGCGGGCTTCGAGTCCCTGGTCAGGGGGCGCCACGACGTCGTCCTGCTGGACGCGCGGCTCGCCGGGCGCGACGCGTTCCTCGGCGCCGTGGAATCCGACGGGCGTCGGGGGCCCGTCCCGGTCCTGCTGCTGACCCCTCCCGCGGCCGGACGGGTGCTCGACGAACCCTGCGACGAGGCGGTCGCCGCCGTCGCGGCCAAGCCACTCTCGAGGGCGGGCATCGAGGCGCTGCTGCGCCGGGTGCTCTCGCTCGAGGGTGACGAGGAGAGCGCGAGCGAGCCTGCGCGCCCCGCCGAGGAGCCCGCGCACCTGTTCGACAGCGCTCTTCGACGGCGGCTGTGCATCCTCCTCGTCGAGGACAACCAGACGAACCAGCAGCTGATCCAGTACGTGCTCGGCAAGCGGGGCTATCGGGTGGACGTGGCGAGCAACGGCCGCTGCGCGGTGGACGCGTTCGCGGTGGGGGAGCACGACGCGATCCTCATGGACTGCCAGATGCCCGAGATGGACGGGTACGAGGCGACGCGCAGGATCCGTGAGCTCGAGACGTTCCGGGGGGGGCGCGTGCCGATCCTCGCGATGACCGCGAACGCTCTCGAGGATCATCGCCGGACCTGCATCGAGGCGGGCATGGACGACCTCCTCGCCAAGCCCTTCCAGCCCCATCGGCTCGTGCAGTGGCTGGAGGGATGGCTCGTGAGGGCGGCGGTGGACGGAGACGTCCGATCCCGGCCGCGTCTGACCCGCGCCGAGGCGATCGCCTCGCTGCCGGCCGGGCGCAGCGGCGGGGACGATCGGGGATCAGAGGCCGTTTCGCGCGCGGTGCAGGAGCTCGAGGCGTCGCCTCGGGAGCTCGTCTACGTCGAGCCTCGCGTCGATCTCTCGGGCGTGCTGGACGACAGCGTGCTCGGCCCGCTCTTCGACGACGACCAGGGGCGCATGCTCGCCTCCGAACTCGTCGCGGCTTTCCTGGAGCTCGCCCCGGCGCGCTTCGAGGAGCTGGAGCGCGCCGTCGCCGCGGGTGAACTGACCCAGGGCGCGCGCCTGGCGCACTCCCTGGTGTCGACCTGCAACACGGTGGGGGCGCTGCGGCTCGCGCGGAGGATGCGTGAGCTCGAGCGGGTCGCAGAGGGCGGAAGCCGCGAGGACTCGGCTCGCATGCTCGAGCAGGCGCGGCGTGACGTGGAGCTCGCGTGCCTCGCGCTCGGCGAGCCCCTGGGCTGACGCTCAGCGACCGGAGCGGTCGCGGAAGAGCACAGCAGGATCGGGGAGCAGGAGCTCCTGACCCTCACGGATGTCGTTGGGGCTCGCGAGGTCGTTGTAGGTCGCGACCGCCTCGACGACGGCGGCCAGCGGGCGCTCCTCGTAGTGCTCCTGGCAGATCTTGCCGAGGACCTCGTTCGGGCGGACCCGGTGGACCCTGTCGCGGCGGAAGCGTGGCGACGGCGTGGGATCGGGCGTGGCCGGTGGAGGTGCGACCTGAGGGGAGAAGATCGCGACCGGCGCCTGTGGCTCGGGGATGAGGAGCGGGTCGGCGCCGCTGGGGCGTCCGAGGACGAGCCGGCTCCAGCCCTCCTCCCCCGAGGCCGAGTCATCGGCCACGTTGTATCGCCGGGACCGGTCCTTGCGCAGCTCCGAGGTCATCCGGCTCTGCCACGAGGCTGCCATGACGAAGAGGGTGCCGAGCACCAGGAGTCCGATGAGCGCGCGCATGGGGAAGGGGTCGGTCGGATTGTGGCTCAGCGGCCCCGAACCTTCCAGAAATGCGCGCCCTCGTGCGATCGCATGGGCTCGCCGGCCCGCAGTTGCGGCCGGGACATGGATCGGGGCCGGCGGGAGCTCCCCGACCGGCCCCGATGGAGGCGCTCGGCGCGGGCCCGTGAGAGGCCCGCTCGTGCGGATCAGGCCTCGGCGCCTGCCGGGGTCGCGGCGACCGCGCCGGCGTCGTCGCCGCCCTCGGGGTTTTGCGCCAGGCGGCGGCTCTCGAGCCACAGGAGCGCAGGGCTCGCCACGAACATCGAGGAGTAGGTTCCGACGAACACGCCGATGATCACCGCGTAGGCGAAACCCTCCAGCTCGTTCCGCGTTCCGAAGTTGAACGCGAACAGGATGAGGACGGTGATCAGGGTCGTGAGCGAGGTCAGGACCGTCCGCGCCAGTGTCTGGTTGATGGAGAGGTCGATGATCTCCGACAGCGGCTTCTTGCCGCCCAGGGGACGCAGGTTCTCGCGGATGCGGTCGAACACGACGATCGTGTCGTTCAGCGAATACCCGATGATCGTCAGGAACGCCGCGATCATGACCAGGGAGACCTGGGCGTTGATGATGTTCAGGTTGATCGCGATGGCCAGGGCGCCGAGGGTCACGAGCACGTCGTGGACCAGGGCGATGACCGCGGCGAAGCCGTAGCTGTACTCGGCGAAGCGGACGCGGATGTAGAGGACGACTGCGAAGAGCGAGAGCAGGATCGCGAGGATCGCGTCGTCCCGCAGCTCCTGGACGACCTGGGGGCCGACCGCGGAGGACTGGGGCACCGGCTGAGCCAGGTTGAAGTCGCGCTGGGCGCTGTCCTTCTTGTAGGCGAACGCGGTCGAGATCCGATCGCGAAGGACGTTCTCGGGCTCGGTCGCGGGCGCGGTGAAGCCGAACGTGCTCGCCGCGTCGGCGGTGCCCACGATGGCGGTCACGGTCACGTCGCCGCCGAGGTTGGCGGTGTCGAGGATCGCGTCGACGTCGGCGACGGGGTGCGAGTCCTCGAAGTAGATCGTCCCGCTCGCGCCGGCCTCGCCGGTGCTCTCGAAGGTCGCGACGGTGGGGGCGAGGATGTCAGCGAGCTGCTCCTCGACCTGGTTGCGATAGCGCTTGGACTCCTCGGAGGCCTCGGCCGTCTCGGCCTTGAACTCGATCTGGAACTTGCGGTAGCCGTCACCCTCGGCGGACGAGAGCAGCGACTGGACCTGGGCGTCCTCGAAGACGCCGCCCAGCTCCCCGAGCTTGGCGACCACGGTCTCCTGCTTCTCCGGCTTCGCGGTGACGATCTCCATGGAGATGCCGCCGAGGAAGTCGATGCTGTACTTCGAGGCCTTCGGGAGGATCGAGAAGAACGCGACGCCGCCGACGATGACCGCGATCGAGAGGAAGGCCGTCTTCCTGGCGGTCTTCATGAATCCGATCTTCGTCTCGTTCACGAGGCGCATCATGCTCCAGGACTCGACGCCCTTCTCGAGGGCGAAGTGGACCATGACCCGCGTGAACACGAGCGCGGAGAACATCGAGGTCAGGATGCCGACGATGAGGGTCGTCGCGAAGCCGCGGACGGGGCCCGAGCCGAACTTGTAGAGGATCACCGCGGTGATCAGCGTCGTCAGGTTCGCGTCGACGATCGTGGAGAGCGCGTTCGCGAAGCCGTCCTTGGCCGACTGCGCCGGCCGGCGGCCGCGCAGCTGCTCCTCACGGATCCGCTCGTAGATCAGGATGTTGGCGTCGACCGCCATGCCGACCGTGAGGATGATCCCCGCGACGCCCGGCAGGGTCAGGGTCGCCTGGAGCATCGCCATGGCGCCCATGAGGAGCACCAGGTTGAACATCAGCGAGACCGCGGCGAACAAGCCGAGGCGCCTGTAGTAGACGGCGACGAAGACGAGCACCGCGAGCAGGCCCGCGATGACGCTGAAGGTGCCGGTCTTGACGTACTCGGCGCCCAGGGAGGCGCCGACCGTCTCGCGGTCCTCGAAGCGCGGCTCGACGTTGAGGGAGCCCGAGTTGATGGCGCGCACCAGCTCGTTGACCTCCTCCTGCTTGAAGCCGAAGGCGCCCCCCTCGATGATGCCGCCGCGGGTCAGCTCGACGTTCAGGTTCGGGGCCGTCACGATCTCGCCGTCGACGACGATGGCCATCTGCTTGTCGAGGTGGCCGCTGGTGAACTTGCCGAAGTCGTTGTGACGCGGGACGTCGATGTCGAATCCGACGGCGGGCCGGTTCTGGCGATCGTAGGTCGGGAAGACCCGCGTGAAGGTCGAGCCGCTGAACTGCTGGTCGGGATCCTCCTCGAGGATCAGCGCGTCGAGACGGTCCGCGAAGGCCTGGTCCTTGTTGCCCTCGTCCTCCTGGTAGGGGAAGAAGCGCAGGCGGCCCACGGGGGAGCCCTGGTTCTCGTCGCGGAGGAGCGAGTTGTAGTCCGTGATGGAGGCGTTCGGGTTCGTACGGGACCACTCACGGGCCTTCTCGAGCTCTGCGTCGAGGTCGGCCACGGCCACGCCATCGACGTCGAGGTCCTCGGAGTAGGCCTTCATCAGGATCTCCATGCGGCCCGTGTTCTCGATCAGGGCGCGCCACGGGTCCGAGGCCTCCAGCTTGACCTCCGCGCCGGCCACGAAGACCTCCGCGGGGTTCGCGTTGCCCTCGATGATCTCGATGCGACGGAGCTCGTTGCCGAGGAGGTCGTCGTAGCGCCACGTGGCGCCACCGACCTCGATCCGGCCGGACTTCGGGAAGCCTGCGGCGTCGGCGAGGGACGCACCGATGCTGCTCGGCACGCCCTCGGCTGCCGGGACGATGTTCGGCGTCGTGATCGTGCTGGTCGCCTTGGTCGCCACCAGGTTCGCGCTCGCTGGCAACTCGACGACGACGGCGTTCGAGCCCTCGGAGCGCAGCTTGACCCCGCGGACACCCTGGGGGTCCACGCGCTTGCGCCAGACCGCCATGATCTCTTGCAGGGCGAACTGATCGGGGTACGCAGCCTTGTCGGCGGGGATCATCCCCTCCGCGCGCGCCTTCTCGAGATCGACCGAGTAACGAAGGCGTGTACCGCCCTGGAGGTCGAGGCCGAGGCGGAAGGGGAGGAGGAGCAGCGCGATGACCGCGACGGCGAGGCCGCCGACGATCAGCGTGAGCTTGCGGTTCAGTTTGTCGACCATGACGGGCGAACGGGTGGGACCCCGCGAAGCGCGGAGATGCTCGGTGAGGAGCGGTGGACGTGCCGGGTGGTGGGAAGGTGCGGGTGGCGCGACCGGCAGGGACTGGCTGCCGGGCGCCGGCCCCTCAGCGGCGCGGAGCGCGCGCTCTCGGAGGGGCGGCATGGCCGGACGCGGCGGCGTGAGCCTCTCGGCCCACGCCGCCGCGTCCAGCGGGGCGGATCACTCCGCGCTGTCCTCGCTGCTGGCCTCGGCGGCCTTGGCGGCCTCGGCCAGAGCGGCGCGACGATCCTTCTCGGCCTGGCGCTCGAGCCGGACCTTCTCGCCCAGGCGCTCCTTCGTGCGGGTCGCCTTGCCGACGCGGTCGCGCATGTAGTAGAGCTTCGAGCGGCGCACCTTGCCGCGCTTGGTCACGCGGATGTCCTGGACCCGCGGGCTGTGGAGCGGGAAGGTCCGCTCGACGCCCTCACCCTGGACGATGCGGCGCACGACGATGGTCTTGCGCAGGCCGCGGCCCTGGATGGCGAGGATGAGCCCCTTGAAGGTCTGGATACGCTCCTTCTCGCCCTCACGGATCAGGTAATCGACCTCGATGTCGTCACCGACGTTCAGGCGGGGGAGGCTGTCCTCGGGCTTGCCGAGTTCGCCTTCGAGCTCTTGGATGATGTTCATGGCTTGAGGTGATGCGCCGGGCCGAAGGTCCGGGGCCGTCGCCGGCAGGCAACGCGCCCCGCCCGCGGCGGGAGCACCGGTTCCATGGGGCGCGAGACCATCTCGCCCGCCAGCGGGAACCATTCGGGTCAGTTGTCGTTGGGGCGCCGCGCGTCACGCGCGGCGGTGGGTTTCATTTCCCTCGGGACGGGGTCTCGAGGGAAGTGTTCGTGTCGTGCTGCGCGAGGTCCGGACGGACTCGCGCGGTGCGCCTCTCGCTCTCTTCCTTGCGCCAGGCCTCGATGCGGCCGTGATCACCGCTGAGCAGCACCTCCGGCACCTCCTCGCCGCGGAAGACGCGCGGGCGCGTGAAGTGCGGATGGTCGAGGCCGCCCGCGGCGCTCGCGCCGAAGGAGTCCTCGGCCGCGGAGCGCGCGTCGCCGAGCGTGCCCGGCAGGAGACGCGCCACGGCCTCGAGGGTCACGAGCGCGGGCAGCTCGCCGCCGGCGAGCACGTAGTCGCCGATGGAGAGCCGCTCGAACTCGAGCAGCGCCAGGGCGCGCTCGTCGAAGCCCTCGTAGCGGCCGCAGAGCAGGAGCACCGGTCGCTCGTCGAGATCGCGCGCCAGTGACTCGGCGAGGGGCTGTCCGAAGGGGACGCCGTCGGGAGTCAGTGCGATGCGACGATGGGCGCCGTGGCGCGCCTCGATCCATTCGACCGCCTCGACGATGGGCTCGGGCTTGAGCACCATGCCGGGGCCGCCGCCGAAGGGACGGTCGTCCACGGTGCGGTGCCGATCGCGCGCGAAGTCGCGGAAGTCGACGACCTGAACGTCGACGATCCCGCGCTGCCGCGCGATGCCCAGGACGCCGACGTCGAGGTAGGACTCGACGGCGTCCGGGAAGAGCGTGAGGATGGAAAAGAGCGCCATGGGCCCCCTCAAATTGGCCCGACAGGGTAGAGCCGCCCCCCGGAAGGGTCAATCATGGGGGCATGTTCACCGGACTCGTCGAGGCGGCCGTCCAGGTCCGCTCCTTCACCGCCGCCGGAACCGGCGCCCGCCTGGTCCTCCCCTCGCCGGCCGAGGCGGACCTGGCCCTGGAGGCCGCTCCGGGCAGCTGGGGGGGCGCCAGCTCCTCCGAGCCCTGGAGCGCCGGGATCGGCGACAGCATCGCCGTGGCGGGGGCCTGCCTCACCGTGGTGGCCCTGGAGACCCCCCCAGGGGGTGCTGGAGGGGCCCCGGACATGGCCTTCGACCTTTCCCGTGAGACGCTCGACCGCACCTGGTTCGAGGGGGTCCTGCCCTCCAGCCCCGGCCACATCGTCAACCTGGAGCGCGCCCTCCGGGTCGGCGACCGCCTCGGCGGGCACATGGTGAGCGGCCACGTGGACACCCAGGGGGCCCTCCTGGAGCGCCGGGAGACCGGGGACGGGGGCGCCGAGTTCGTCTTCGAGGTCCCCGAGGGCTTCGAGCGGTACCTCTTCGACAAGGGCAGCGTGACCATCGACGGCATCAGCCTGACCGTGGTGGCCCCAACCAGCCGCCGCTTCGGAGTGGCCGTCATTCCCCACACCCTCGCCCGGACCCACCTCGCGCACCTCGCGGCGGGGGACCCCGTGCACCTCGAGGCGGACCTCGTGGGCAAATGGGTCGAGCGCCTGGCGCTCCCGGGTGAAGCCGGGGGAACCTCGTCGTCCTGACGGCCCGGGGATGCCGTTGCTTCCTGGAGAGCCGAGCGCAGGCCCGGCCGCCGTCTCGCGCGGATGGGGGCGGGCCCTTTGAGCGGCCCCGCGCCGGACTCCGCGGCGGGCGGCGAGGCGGAGTTCTCCCTGCTCTGCTTCGGAGAGGACGTGAACGCGCCGCGGGCGGTGCGCCTCGGGGCGCTCGAGCTCGTCTGGTTCGCCTCCATGGGCCCGGAAAAGGGCGCGAGTGAGGACGCCTTCTTCGTCCGCGCCCTGCCCGGCGACCGGGTGGCGGCGGGCGTCGTCGACGGCATGGGAGGCATGGTCGGTGGGGCGGCGGCCGCCCGGATCGGGGCGACCCGGATCCACGAGGCGCTCGACGGCGCCGATGGCTCCGGCCTGCGACCCGCGCTGGTCACGGGGATCGAGCGGGCCCACGCGGAGGTGCTCGCGCGCGTCGCCGGCGGGGGCGCGACGGTCGCCGCCCTCTCGCTCTCGCGGGAGCACTGCCAGTTCGTCCACGCGGGAGACGCCGAGGGGATCCACCTCAGCGCCGCAGGTCAGCTCCGGCAGCGCACCGTTCCCCATTCCCCGGTCGGGTACGCCCAGGCGTCCGGCGTCCTCACGGAGAGCGAGGCGCTGGCCCATCCCGATCGGAACCTCGTCGCCAGCGGCCTGGGGGTGAGGGGGATGACCGCCCAGGTCGGCAGCCGCGAGCCGCTCCTCCACGGGGACACCGTGGTGCTGGCCACGGACGGTCTCACGGACAACGTCTTCGAGGCGGAGATCCTCGCGGCCCTCCGCGACGACGGCCTCGAGGAAGGCGTCGCATCCCTCGTCGAGCTCGCCCGCGCCCGGATGAAGGACCCGATCCCGGGCCCCGAGGGCTTCACGATCGGCAAGCCCGACGACCTCACGGTGCTCGCTCTTCGCCGTGGCTGCTGAGTCGCGCAAAGAGGGGTCTCGTGATCGAGCAGGGGATCGAGTGAGACTCGCGGCGACCGCCCGCGGGCCTAGAAGCCGAGGAAGACCGTGGAGAGGAAAGTCGCGATGGGCGCGGCCTCGCGCTGCTCCTCGAGGCTGCCCGTGAGGACGTTGACAGCCTGGAGCAGCTGGTCCCGCGCCACGGTGTCGTAGAAGAGCACGCCGAGCATCCCGCGTTGTTCGCGGAGGGCGGCCGTGGCGTCGGCGACGTCGGCGACGATCGTCTGGATCCCGTCGTACACGGCGGGGTCGTTCAGGAGCTTGCCGATGGTGCCGCTCGGGTTCGAGAAGCCGTCGACGGCCGTCTGCAGGCTCTCCGCGAGGGCGCCGTCGTTGATCAGCTTCGCGATCGTGCCGTCGCCCTGGTCGATCTTGGCGGAGGCCGATTCTAGGGAGGCGACGGTGTTCTTCACGCCCGCGGTGATCTCCTCGTCGTAGACGAGCGCGGAGAGCACGCCCTTGCCCTCGCGTGCATCGGTGAGGAGCTGGCGCGCTTCGGCCGTGAACCCGTCCAGGCCGGCGATCAACCGTTCGATGTCGTCGTGGATCTTCGAGTCGGTCAGCAGCTTGCCCATCGTCCCCTGGCCCTCGCGGAGATCGGCGGTCAGGGCCTGGGCGTTGTCGAAAGTGAGGTCGATGTTCTTGATGGCGTTCGAGAGGTCGTTCGCCGTCGCCTCGTCGTTGAGCAGGCGCGCGAAGGTGCCGGCGCCCGAGTTGAAGGAGGCGATCGCGCTCTCGATCCCCGCGATGGCGTTCCTCAGAGGCTCGCGGTTCTCGTCGACCACCTCGCCGAGGCTCGCGAGCACGTCGGGCGCGGAGCCGGCGCGGAGGTCGCCGCTCGCGTCGACCTCGCCCGCGTCGCGGCTGCCCGGGTCGATCCCGAGCTGGACGCCGCCCAGCACGCTGGCGGACTCGATGCTCACGCGGTGGTCCTCGAAGAGCCGGATCGGGCGGTCGAGGCTCAGCTCGATCTTCACGCGTTCCTCGCGGGGCCGGTCGAGGTCAGGCGCGACCGAATCGACCTTGCCCCAGCGCACGCCGGCGTAGAGGACGGGCGCGCCCTTGCGCAGGCCGCGGGCGTCCTCGGTGTAGACGGTGAGGGATTGGCGCTCCTCGAAGAGGCTGAAGTCCGTCTTGAAGAGCGTGTAGTAGGACAGGATCCCCGTCGCGGCGAGGAAGAGCAGCCCGAGGAGGAGATGGCGGCGAGGCGTCATGGCGGATCAGGAGCGGGCCTCCGGCCCGAGGAACTCCACGAGGCGGGGGTGAGTGGGTCGGAGGAACTCGTCGGTGGGTTGGTGAACGAGGGCCTTCCCGCCGTGCAGGAAGACGACCTCGTCGCAGACGGTCTCGATGCACCCGATGCGGTGCTCGACCACGAGGGCCGTCGCTTCGTGGGTGTCGGCGATCTCGCGCATGAGCTCGTTGATCGAGCGCGAGATCTCGGGGTCGAGGCCGGCGTTGGGCTCGTCGTAGAGAATGATGTCGGGGTCGGTGATGAGCGCGCGCGCGAGTCCGACGCGCTTCTTCATGCCGCCCGAGATCTCGGAGGGCAGCTTCCCTCCAGCGTCGGGGATGTGCACCTGGGCGAGCTTCTCGGCGACCCGGTCCTCGATCTCCGAGGCCGAGAGCGACGCGTTCTCCGCCAGGGGGAGCGCCAGGTTCTCCGCGACCGTCAGCCAGTTGATCAGGGCGCCCTCCTGGAACACGAACCCCATGCGCTTGCGGAGCGCCTGGAGCTCGCCGGGGGAGAGGTCGGCGACGTTGCGGCCCTCGACCTCCACGCGGCCCGAGTCCTGGGTCAGGAGCCCGATCACGTGGCGCAGGGTCACGGACTTGCCCGTCCCCGAGCCGCCCATGATCCCGAGCACGCCGCCGCGGCGGACGTCGAAGCTGAGCCCGTTCAGGATGTGATGGGGCCCGAAGGACTTGTGCACATCCTCGAAGCGGATGATGACGTCGTCCGCGCCCTGCTCCTCGGTCTCGTCGCTCATCGGTAGAGGAACCAGGTCAGGAAGTAGTTGGCGATGATGACCGCGATGATCGAGTCGCGGACAGCGCGGCTCGTGGCGCGACCGACGCCGAGGGCGCCGCCGCGCGCCTCGAGTCCGGAGGCGCAGGAGACGACCGCGATGATCCCGCCGAACACGAGGGACTTCAGGAGGCCTGCGTAGACGTCCATGGGGAGCGGGATCAGCCCGCCCTTCTCCTGCAGGGCGTCGAACGCCGTGCTCGCGTACTGGGGCCACCCAACGCCGAGCTGGCTGGTGGCGACGAATCCGCCGCCGATGATCCCGATGGTGTCGCAGAGCACGGTGAGCACCGGCGCGATGACCAGCAGCGAGGAGATCCGCGGCACCACGAGGAACGACGTGCGGTCGATCGACATGACCTCGAGGGCCGAGAGCTCGTCGGAGACGGACATGGTCCCCAGCTCCGCGGCGAGCGCGCTGCCGGTCGTGGCCGCGAGGACGATCGCCGTGATGAACGGGCCCATCTCGCGCGTCATGCTCGCGGCGACGATGGTGCCGATCTGGTCCTCCTGGCCGAACTTCGCCAGCTCGATCCCCGTCTGCAGCGCGACGATCATCCCCATGAAGAGGCCGACCAGCAGCACCACGTGCAGATTCTTGACCCCGGCCTGGAAGAGCTGGTCGAGGAACCAGCGCAGGCGCCGCGGCAGGTGGTGGAGGCGCGCGAAGGCTGCGAGGGCCAGGTCGATCCGGGCGCCGATGCTCGCGAGAGTCTGGCGGAAGCCGTCGATCTGCCAGGCCACGTAGAGGGTGCTCACCACCGCCATCAGCGGCAGGGCGTCCGGCAGCCAGCCGGGCGCCCACTCCGGGGGAGCGCCGTCGGCCAGGGCCGCGAGGGGGCCGGTGGTCGGGCTCAGAGGATCCATGGCGACATCATCGCTCGAAAGTGCCTTCGGGCGTGGAAGAAGGGACCCGGCGTATGGGCCAGCCGGGGCCCGGGAAGGCCGGGCGCAGCAGCGAGAAGCCGCCGCCCTCGGTCGTGCGGTAGCGCAGAAGGCCGAAGAGCCAGGAGCGTTCCCGGGTCCTGCGGCCCGCGCGGGTGTAGTCGCGCGCGCCCCAGAGGCCGCTGAGGGACCTGCGGTCCTCGTCGGCGTCCTTCTCGCGGCGCCACAGACCCAGCCAGGAGCGGGACCGGACGACCTCCCCGCGCTGCTGGCGGCCGTACACCTCCCAGAGCCAGGCGTAGTGCTCGTCCACGAAGTCGAGTTCCTGGAAGGGGTTGAGATCGACGAGGTGGATGTCCCGTTGGTCCTCGCTGGTGCGGACCTTGCCGAGCGGCCAGAGCTTGCGGAAGCGCTCCGTGCCCGGCTGCTCCTCGCGCTCGACCTCGATGTCTCCGACGACGAGGGGCTCTCGCACCCGGGTCGAACTCCGCCAGAAGGGGAAGACGTTCAGGCCCTTCTTCGTCCCGTCCGGGTACTCCTCGCGGCGCTGCCTGATGAACGGCCACGCGTACCACCGCGAGGTCAGCCCGTCGCCCTCGTAGTAGGAGTAGAACGGCCAGACGCGCTTGCGCACCGCGCGATCGGGGTCGCCGCCCTGGAAGCGCACGAGGAACCAAGGCGCGTCGGTCGCCCAGAATCCGGTCTCGGGGTCGTCGGTGTGCCCGAAGAAGGGCCAGAGCACCGTCGTCTGGTGCGCGGGTCCGCGGCGGGACTGGCCGACGAGGGGCCAGAGGAACCACGACCGCTGCTGCTGTTCCTCCGGGTATTGCAGGTCGTTGCGCTGGAAGTGCAGGAAGGGCCAGGCCGCGAACCAGCGGCTGTAGCGTCCCTCCCAGGAGTTGTGGCCGGCGAGCGGCCACACACGCCATCCGAAGCCGCCGGTGCCGCGCGAGACCGAGAAGAAGGGCCAGAGCACGTAGTCCGTCGTGCGGCCGAAGCGCTCGATGCGGATCCAGAGGGGGAAGAGCGCGAACGTCGCGCGATCCCACGAGAGGAACTTCTCGACCAGCCCGAAGAACGGGAAGAAGGCGCGCTGGATCCGGCCGTCGCTGTGGGAGGCCCAGTAGATGCCCGGCAGCACGAGCAGCGACCACGACATGAAGCCGTTGGCCTCGGGCGTTCGCTGGTACCGAGCGAGCGGCAGGAACTGGGCGACGGTCGCTTCGAGGCTGGCGTCGTCCTTGACAAAGCCCAGGGGCGGCAGGAACCAGGCGAAGCGATCGCCGTTCGGCTCGTCGCGGTTGGAGACGATGGGCCGCACCGCCCAGTAGTTGCGCTCGCCCGAGACCGGGTCGCGCCGCGTCAGCGCGAGCCCCCCGAGGGCCTCGATCTCGTGGGCGCCGTCGGCGGCGGAGTGGGACGAGATGAGCGGGGCCAGGTTCCGCTCCGTCCCCGGGCCGGCGCACGACGCTCCGACGGCCAGCAGGGCGGCGCAGCCGATGCGGTGGAGAGCACGAAGGGAGCCCGGGCGCGCGGGCGCCTCGGGGGGCAGGGGGGAAGCCATGGAGCGAAGCGGTCCGGCCATCGTCGGCTTACGGAGGACCCGAATCAACGTGACTCACGGGTCCCGGCGGCTGGCCCGGGGCGGATTCCGCGTGATCGGCTCCGACTTCCGCTTGCCGCCGCTTGATTCCGCGGCTGCGCCCGGCATCGTCGGCCCGCCATGTCCAGCGCTCAGCCCGAGACCCCGGCGGCCACCGAGGCCGCCTCGCCGACCTTCCTCTCGGGGATCCAGCCCAGCGGCCGACCCCATCTCGGCAACTACTTCGGCGCCATCCGCCAGCACGTCGCCTCCCTCGAGGAGCCAGGCGAGCACTTCTTCTTCATCGCGGACTACCACGCGCTGACGACGATCCACGACGCGGAGGAGCTGCGTACGAACGTCCGGGAGCTCGCGGCGACCTACTTCGCCCTGGGGATGGACCCCGAGCGGGCGGTCTTCTTCCGGCAGAGCGACGTCCCGGAGGTGACCGAGATCACCTGGCTGCTGGCCACCGTGACCGGCATGGGGCTGCTCGAGCGCGCGCACTCGTACAAGGACAAGCTCGCCAACGGGATCAAGCCCTCCGTCGGGCTGTTCACCTACCCGATCCTCATGGCCGCGGACATCCTCGCCTACGACTCCACCGTGGTGCCGGTGGGCAAGGACCAGATCCAGCACATCGAGATGGCCCAGGACATGGCGACCCACTTCAACAGCCGCTTCGGGGACGTCTTCGTGCGCCCCGAGCCCCGGCTGCCCGCGCGGGGCGACATGGCGAAGGTGCCTGGCCTCGACGGCCAGAAGATGAGCAAGTCCTACGGCAACGACCTGTGGATCTTCGAGGAGGGCAAGAAGCTCAAGAAGGCCGTGGGGCGGATCCCCACGGACAGCCGCGCGCCCGAGGAGCCGAAGGACCCGGACGGCGTCATGCTGTTCGACTTCCTCGCGCTCTTCCTCGAGGACGAAGAGCTAGGGGAATGGCGCGCCCGCGTGGCCGCCGGGGGAGAGGGGGCTCCGGGCTACGGCCACCTCAAGGTGCGGTTGGTCGAGGCGATCGACGCTCACTTCGCGCCGGCCCGGGCGCGCCGCGCGGAGCTGCTCGGGGATCCGGCCGAGCTCGACCGCATCCTGGAGCAGGGCGCAGAGCGCGCGAGGGAGCGAGCCACCGCGGTGCGAGATCGTGCCGCGAAGGCCTGCGGGCTGCGCTGAGACGCCGCCCCGATCTCCCGGAGGCAGGGTCCCGGGGTCGGCCAAAAGGTTCTCGGTGTGGCTGCCGATACCTGGAGTCGAGGCACCGGCGCGCTGCCGGGCCCACGCCCACGGACTCTCGAACAGTCGCCATGCGTTCGCTCTTCCTCGCGCTCCCCGTCGCCCTCGTCGCCGCCAGCTGCGGCTCCACCTCGGCCACCCTGGCCGAGACGCCGGTCGCTTCGGAGGCCACCGTGCAGGAGGAGGTGACCACCGAGCTCGCTCCGGAGAGCGCGACCGGGGCGCCCGCGACCGAGGCCGCCGCCGAGGATCCGCTCACCCCGGCCCCGTGGACCGGTGCGTTCTCCGAGACCGCCGTCATGCTCGCCGGGACGATCTACGTCGAGGGGCCCCAGGGGCTGCTCGAGCACGTCGCCGCGCGTGTGGACGATGCGTACTTCCAGCGCGCGACCGAGACCACCGACCAGGGCTTCCTCCAGACCATCGTCCGCCCGAGCGAGAGCGTCCCGGAGATCCGCGTTCGCCTCGACCGCTGGACCATGGCCGCCGTCTCGCGAGTCGTGATCCTCGAGCGGTTCGACGACTGCCCGGTCACCGTGGTCGCCAGCGGAGATGCGATCTGGCGCGACGTGGACGGCACCATCTCACGCTCCGCCCGCCTGGAGTTCGTCGGCCACATCGGTCAGGATGATCCCGTGACGCCCGTGAGCGCCTTCGATGGGACCGAAGAGACCGAAGAGACCGACGCGACGACCGACGACGCACCTGCGCTGGACGGCGCGGAAGACTGATCTCGGGATCCTCACCGCGGTCGCGCTGCTGACGCTCGGGGGCTGCGCGAGCCCTGGCGCTCGCTGGAGCGCCAGCTGGGACGCGCGCTACGCGTCCTTCGATGCCGGAGCGCGGTCCGACCTCGCCGCCGCGCGTGGCCTCGAGGAGGAGGGGCGGCGCGCCGATGCGCTGGCGGTCCTCGCCGGGATGAGGGATCGAGACCCGGGCAACATCGAGGTGGCGGTCCTCTCGCAGGAGCTGGAGGGGGCGCTGCTGCTGGACGGCGTCGATCTGTTCGGACCTGATCATTCTCTCGCGGAGTTCGCCCCCGACGTGGTCCTGCGCCTGGCCTACGCTGCCCGGGCCGCCGCGGAGCCCACGGTGGTCACCGAGGTCCTCCGCGCGCGCGCCGAGACCGACCTGCGCGCGGCCGCGACCCAGCTCGAGCGCGCCATCGAGCTCGACCCCACCTGCGCCTGGGCGCACTACGGGCTGAGCCACGTCCTCCTCGGCGATCGTTCCAGGGTCGACCGGTGGAGCGGCGCGCGGCAATCGCTCGCGCGCGCACTCGAGCTCGACCCCGGCCACGTCCGCGCGCGGCGTCTCGAGGCCTGGATGGCTGCGCAGGAGGGGAGTCGCGCCGAGGCGGAGGCGCTCCTCGTGCGGTGGATCGAGGAAGTCGAGTACGACCCCCGGGTCAGCGCGTCGGAGCGCGTCGCAGCACGCCTCGATCTCGCTCTGCTGCTCCTCGTGCGAGGAGAGGATCGCCGGGCTCTCCGACTCCTCGAGGATCTCGAGGGGGTGCGCCACGACCGCGCCCGTCGGCTCATGCTCCTCACGGTGGCGCGCCAGGAGGGCGGCGACGCGCTCGGCGCGCTGGACGCGGCGCTCCGGGCCCAGGGCGCCGGGATGCAGGGCGAGGCTCTGCCCCTGGTTCAGGAAGCGCTCGTCCTGGAGCTCTTCCTGGGGCGGCCCGACGAGGCCGAGGAGCGCTGGCAGGAGGTCGCGCGCCTCGGGGAAGGGGCCGCCAATCTGGCTGACCTGATCCAGGGGCTGCGCGCGAGGGTGCGCCTCGAGCGGGCTGCGGACGCCGCGCAGCGCGAGCGGTGAGGGCCGTCGTCCAGCGCTGCCACCACGCATCCGTCGTGGTGAACCAAGAGACGGTGGGGCAAATAGGGCCGGGAGCAGTCGTCTTCCTGGGTGTTCTTGCGGGTGATGACCCCGCCTGCGCGCGCCGCCTCGCGGAGAAGGTCGCGCGTTTCCGCTTCTTCGAGGACGACCGAGGGCGCATGGGGCGTTCGATCCTCGACCTCGAGGGCCAGGAGCCCGCCGCTGGCCTCCTCGTCGTCAGTCAGTTCACCCTGGCCGCGGACGGCCGCAAGGGGCGCCGGCCCTCGTTCGACCGCGCCGCGCCTCCGGAGGCCGCGGAGCCGCTCTACGAGGTTTTCTGCAGGGTCCTGCGCGAGCTCGGCGTCCACGTCGAGACGGGGAGATTCCGCGCGGAGATGACCGTGGACGTGAGCGGCGACGGTCCGGTGACCTTCGTGCTGGATGAGCCGTTCATGTGAACGCGGCGTCTTCGGAGCCGTGGCTGCGCGCAGGGGCATGTGAGGGGGGACTCGCTTGACGGTTCGCGCGCGCGGTGCCAGCATCATCGGAGGGGAGCGACTCCGCGCAGCTCAAGCCCCGCGGATCCCCCCC
The DNA here is from genome assembly GCA_965662915.1 of Planctomycetota bacterium. Classification (GTDB taxonomy): domain Bacteria; phylum Planctomycetota; class UBA1135; order UBA1135; genus Saltatorellus. The sequence continues at coordinate 31,107 of CBFIJG010000019.1, forward strand.
GCGCGCAGCGGCCAACGACACGATGACGGATCGAGAAGGACGAACGATCACCAAGCGCGAGCTTGTGAATCGAATCGCCGAGGACATGGGGCAGACGAAGGTCGTGGTCCGCGATGTGCTCCAGAGCTTCCTCAACGAGATCATCGACGAGCTGGCGCAGGGCAACCGCCTCGAGTTCCGGGAGTTCGGCGTCTTCGAGGTACGCGAGCGCGCTCCGCGCATCGCCCAGAACCCGCGGACGCTCGAGAAGGTCCCGGTTCCCGCCAAGCGCGTCGTGAAGTTCAAGGTGGGCCGCGTCATGCGCGATCGCGTCTGCGACGAGGCGGTGGACGCCGCGCTCGCGGCCGGCTCGGACCCGGCCAAGTCGCTCGCGAGCGGGGCCGGCGAGGCCGCGAGGTCCCAGCCCCCCTCACCGCCCCCGACCACGCCCGGCTCGCCCTTCTGAGCCGCTGACGGCCGGGTGCACACCCGCGAGACACGAGGCCCGGCGTCGATCGAGATCGACGCCGGGCCTCTTGCGCACCGGGGGGCTCCGCGCTGCTCAGCCGGCGGCCTGGCGCGCGACCTCGAGGGCCTGATGCAGGTCCGCGACGAGGTCGTCCTGGTGCTCGACACCGACCGAGAGGCGCACGAGCCCGTCGGCGAGTCCGGCTGCGCGGCGGACCTCGGCCGGGATCGAGGCGTGGGTCATGCTCGGCGGCACCTCCACGAGCGACTCGACGCCGCCCAGGGACTCGGCGAGGGTGAAGACCCGGGTCGCCGACGCGAGGGCGTTGGCGGCCTCGACGCCGCCCTTCAACTCGAACGACACCATCCCGCCCGGCTGGGACATCTGCGCCTGCGCGATCATGAGCTGCGGGTGATCCGGCAGGCCGGGGTAGATCACGCGGTCGACGAAGTCGTGTTCGCTGAGAGCGTTGGCCACGGCCTGTGCGTTCTGGCAGTGCCGGTCCATCCGCACGCCGAGGGTCTTGGTGCCGCGCAGGACGAGGAAGGCATCCATGGGGGAGAGGCAGCCGCCGACGGAGTTCTGGTAGAAGGCGAGCTCCTCGCGGACGGCGTCGTCGCTCCCGACGAGCGCCCCCCCGATCAGGTCGGAGTGGCCCCCCAGGTACTTCGAGAGAGAGTGGAGCACGATGTCCGCGCCCAGCTCGAGCGGGCGCTGGAGGTAGGGCGTCGCGAAGGTGTTGTCCACGACCAGGAGCGCGCCGCCCGCGTGCGCCGCTTCCGCCGCCTTCGCGATGTCGGTGAGGCTGAGCAGCGGGTTCGAGGGGGTCTCGATGTAGACGTACTTCGTGGCGGGCGTCATGGCCGCGGCGATCGCGCCGGGCTGCGTCGTGTCCACGAAGCTGAAGCCGATGCCGTAGCGCTCGAAGACCTTCGTGAAGATGCGGTACGTGCCCCCGTAGAGGTCGTTGCCGCAGACGACGTGGTCACCCGGGACGAGGCGATCCATCAGCGCGTTCGTCGAGGCGAGACCCGACGCGAAGCACAGGCCCCACGCGCCTCCCTCGAGCGAAGCGAGGTTCTCCTCGAGCGCCGTCCGCGTCGGGTTGGTGGTCCGAGAGTACTCGTACCCCTGGCGCGGCACCGCGGGCGCCTCCTGGGCGTAGGTGCTCGTCAGGTAGACCGGCGTCATCACGGCGCCGTTGTTCGGGTCGGGTCCCTGGCCTGCGTGGATCGCGCGGGTCTCGAAGCGTGCGTCTTTGGGGAGGCTGTGCGACATGGTGATGGAGAGGGGTCCTGGCGTCGTGTGCGCCGGGGGCGGCAGCGGCCGGCCCGGCTTCGACGAGCAGGAAAGGGTAGCCGCGTCAGCCGGTGAGCACCCCCTTCTTCGCGGACCCTGGACCCGGCGCGGCCTGTTGATTGCCGCCCGATGTGCGACCGCGACCGGCGGACACAACACGGCCACCTCGGGGTCCCGTAGGCTCCCGCGCCCGTGATCGACTCCGTGGACGAGAGGACGCGCGCGCTGGAGCGTTACGCCGCAGGCGTGCTCGAGTTCGACGCGGTGCTGGGGCTCGTCGCCGCCCACGCGACGACCTCCCTGGGCCGCCGTGCCCTGTCCGACCTCTCGCCGCGAGGGGATCACGAGGCGCGAGCCGCCCTGGCTCGCTGCCACGAGATCTCGGGCTGCCTCGCGCGTCAGGACGAGCCCGGCATGGCCGGCGTCACCGATCCGTTCCCCGACGGCATCGAGGGGCGACTCGATGAGGATCGCATCGCCGCGGTCCGTGACTTCCTCGACGCGAACCTGCGGCTCAAGCGCTGGGCCGCCGCGCGCGAGGAGGAGCTGCCGGAGACGGCGTCGCTCATGGCCGCCTCGCCGGACACTGGGCCGCTGCTGGAGCGGGTCGAGCGCGTCGTGGACGAGCGCGGCCGGGTGCGCGCCGAGGCCTCGGGGCGGCTGGCGCGTCTCAGGGACACCCTGAGCTCGGTCGGCGGGCGCATCGATTCCATCCTCCGCCAGGTCGTCGCGCGCCCCGAGGTGCGCTCGGCTCTCTCGGACGGAGGAGTCCATCGGCGCGCCGGCCGGCCGGTGCTCGCGGTGCGGGCGAAGCAGGCTGGGCGCGTCCGTGGCCTCGTCCACGACCGCTCCCAGTCGGGCGAGTCGATCTTCATCGAGCCCCAGGAGGTCGTCGAGCTCGGCAACCGACTCGCGGAGGCCCGCGCCGACGAGCGTCGCGAGGTCGAGCGCATCCTGATCGAGCTCTCGCGGGAGCTGCTCGAGCAGCGCTCGGTGGTCGACGGAGCGGCGCTGCGGGTGGGGGAGCTCGAGGTGGCCCTCGCGAGCGCGCGCTACGCGGCCGCGGTGGGCGCGAGGCCTGCGCTTCAGCCCGGCGACGACGGAGCGAGCGAGGGGCTGCTCCTGCGCGCCGCGCGCCACCCGCTGCTCATCGCGCAGGTGGAGGCTGGAGGGCTGGACGAGGTCGTCCCCATCGATCTGCGGCTCGGTGTCGACTTCGACATGCTCCTGATCACGGGGCCGAACACGGGGGGCAAGACCCTCGCGCTGAAGACGGGGGGCCTCTTCGCGTTGATGACGCGTGCAGGGCTACCGGTGCCCGCCGACGACGGCACGACCGTGCCGCTGTACGACAGGGTCTGCGCGGACATCGGCGACGAGCAGGAGATCCGGCAGAACCTGTCGACCTTCGCGTCGCACCTGGTGCGCGTGCGCGCCGCCCTCGCGGACGCGACCCCGGAGAGCCTCGTCCTGCTCGATGAGCTCGGCGGCGGCACCGACCCGGACGAGGGGGGCGCCCTCGGAACCGCGGTGCTCGAGCGGCTCCTCCTGGCGGGCGTGCCGACGCTCGTGTCGACCCACATCGGCAAGCTGAAGGAGTTCGCCTACCGGCACACGCGGGCCGAGAACGCCTGCGCCGAGTTCGACCACGAGACCCTCGCTCCGCGCTATCGCCTGATGCTCGGCACCCCCGGGGAGTCCTGCGCGCTGGTGATCGCGCGGCGGATCGGACTCGATCAACGCGTGTGCGACGTGGCGGCCGAGCGTCTCGAACGCCGGGAGGGAGAGCTCGACGAGCTGATGGGGGACGTGCGCAGCGCGCGCATGGCGGCCGAGCAGACCAGGAAAGGAGCCGAGGAGGAGCTCGCCCGCGCGCGGGCGCGCACCCAGGCCGTCGAGGAGCGCGCGAAGGCCCTCGAGGAGCGCTCCGAACAGCTCGAGCGCGAGGCCCAGAAGGGCATCGAGGAGCGCATGCGCGACGCCATGCGGACGCTCGAGCGCGCGCGGTCGCTGCTGGATCAGCTTCCCAAGGAGGCCGCGGCGTCCATGACCGAGACGCTCGCCCGGCTGGAGGAGCAGCTCACGGGAGCCTCGCTGACCGAGCGGCGGGAGGCCTTCCTCCAGAGCCTCGGGAAGGGGTCCCTCGTGTTCCTGCCGCGCTATCGCCAGCGCGTCATCGTCCACAAGCTGGACCACGAGAGGCGCACGCTCGTGGCCAAGATGGGCGCCATGAAGGTGAAGGTCTCGTTCGACGAGGTCACGCCCTACGAGTCGCTCTGACGCACCCCCATCGGTGATCGGCTGCTGCGGGTTAGCATGGGGCCATGCGGTCCCTCCCTCCGCACCGGCTCGCGGCCCTGATCGCGTGCGCCCTCGCGGGTGCGCCGGTGGTGGGGGCGTTCGCCGAGTCGCCGGCCACTGCGGACGCGGCTCGATCGGACGACGCGCTGCCCGAGCGGGCGCGCGCGTTCCTCGACGCGCACTGCGTGTCCTGCCACGGTCCCGAGGCGCAGCAGGGAGACCTCCGCCTCGACGGGAAGCATGCGCAGGCTCCAGGCGGAGACGAGAACGTGCTCGACTGGGAGTACCTCCACGAGCGCGTGGCCTTCGACGAGATGCCGCCACCCGCGGCGCCGGCGCCCTCGGACGTCGAGCGCGCCGAGTTCATCGAGTGGCTCGGCGACGCGCTCGGCGTCGATGCGCCCGAGGTGGAGCCTGCGCCCCCCGTCCCGCTCCGTCGCCTCACGCGGGAGGAGTGGCGCCACGCCGCACGGGACCTCTTCGGCGTGGAGTTCGACCCGGAGGTGTTCCTGCCCGAGGACGCCGTGGGGCACGGCTTCGATCACGTCGCCGAGGCGCAGACCCTGAGCGAGGTGGACTTCGTCCGGTTCCTCGACGCGGCCGAGGCCATTGCCGAACGGGCCGTGCCCCTCGGCGAGGAGGTGCCTCCACGGACCGTTCGCTACGGGCCGGGCGACATCAACGCCGACAAGATCCGCGGCGCGGCGTGGCTCTTCACGCGTGGCGTCGGGCGCGCGCGCACCGCCGTGCCCCGCGCCGGTGAATACGTCGTGCGTGCGTCCCTCTGGGGGCAGCAAGCCGGCCCCGAGCCCTGCCGCGTGCGGCTCGTCCTGGGCGGCAGACGTTCCAGCGAGGTGTTCGAGGTCAGCGCGTCGGAGCCGGAGGGCGCCCAGGTCGTCGAGGCGCGGATCGAGGCGAAGCGTGGGGGTGATCTGGGCGTCGGGGTCGAGTTCCTCAACGACTTCTTCAATCCCCGGGCCCGCGAGGGCAAGCCGAAGGACCGGAACCTCGCGATTCGCTGGATCGAGGTCGAAGGGCCCTTCGGCGAGGTGGCGCCGACGGAGTTCTCCGAGGCACTCCTCGCGCGCGTGGCCGACGCGGGCGGCGGGGAGCGCGGCCTCCGCGCCGCGGTCGGCGAGCTCGCGGCCATGGTCTGGCGGCTGCCTGACGAGGCCGCTCCGCGCAGGGACGTGGCGCGGCTGCTGGCGCTCACGGTCAAGCGGGACGAGCCGGAGCTGCGGCTTCGCATGGCGCTGACCGCCGCCCTCGCCTCCCCGCGCTTCCTGTTCATGGAGGAGCGCGGCGAGAGGGCCAGGAGGGGCGAGAGCGCCGCGCTCACCGGCGTGGAGCGCGCGACCCGTCTCGCGTCGATGCTGTGGCGCTCGGTCCCGGACCCGGCGCTGCTCGAGGCGGCCCGAAGCGGCGAACTCGACGCGCCCGACGGCGCGTCGGAGGCCGCGCACAGGATGCTCGCGGATCCACGCGCCGCCCGCTTCGCGGCCAGCTTCGGCCGTCAGTGGCTCCAGCTCGACGGCCTCCGCGGCAAGCGAGCCGACCGCAAGCGCTTCCCCGACTTCGACGGGAGCCTCGCCCGCTCGATGGTCGAGGAGACCGAGCGCGTGCTTCTCGACTCCCTGCGCGAGGAGCGCAGCATGTGGGACCTCGTCGAGGGGACCACGACCTTCGTCGACGAGCGTCTCGCGAAGCACTACGGGATCAGCGCCGGCGAAGGTGAGCCGGTCGGAGGGGGCTGGCGTCGTGTGGATCTGTCGGGGACCGAGCGCCGCGGTCTGCTGGGACACGCGAGCGTGCTCTTCCTCACGAGCGAACCCGAGCGGACTTCTCCGGTGAAGCGGGGCAAGTGGGTCCTGGACGTCTTGCTGGGCGCCGCCCCGCCGCCGCCGCCGCCGGGCGTGGACAGTCTTCCCGAGGACGGGGTGGTGAGAGGCGAGGACGGCGAGGAGCTCAGCCTGCGGGAGCGCTTCGAGCTGCATCGCGCGGATCCCAGCTGCGCCGCCTGCCACGCGCGTATGGATCCGATCGGCTTCGGCCTCGAGGCCTACGACGCCGTGGGCGCCCTTCGCGGGGGAGTCGACGCCACGGGGGAGCTGCCCGGTGGACGCACCTTCAACGGCCCTGCGGAGCTCGCAGACGTCCTGCGGAGCGAGAGGCGGTTCCTCGAGGCCACCGTCGAGCGCCTTCTCGTCTACGGTCTAGCGAGGAGCCTGGTGCCCGCCGATCGAGCGACGGTCGCCGAGGTCGTCGCGGCCCTCGACCCGGAACACCCGACCTTCGAGGACGCTCTCCTCGCGATCATCTCGTCCGACGCCTTCCTGCGAATCCCCAAGCGATGACCGACAACAACCGCGACATCCCCGTCGGCGAGCTCGCAGGCAGCGGGCCCCGCCTCACGTCACGGTCGCTCCCGCGCCGGACCGTGCTCCGCGGCGCTGGCGTGGCCCTCGCGCTCCCCTGGCTCGAGGCCATGGCGAGCGCAGCGCCGGCCGCGGCGAAGGCGCCGAAGCGCCTCGTGTACGTCTACGTGCCCAACGGCGTGAAGCTCGATCAGTGGCGAACGGCGCTGCCGACCGAGAAGCGGGGGCGATGGACCGTACCCCTCGCCGGCGAGCATGCGTTGAAGGAGCTGCCGCCGCTGATGCGGCCCCTCGCTGCGCATCGCGATCGCCTGACGATGCTGCGAGGTCTGGCCCAGGTGCGTTCTCGCGCGAACGGCGACGGCCCCGGCGATCACGCGCGCGCCAGCGCTGTCTGGCTCACGGGCATCCAGCCCCTCAAGTCCGAGGGTCGGGTCGCTCTCGGGGTCTCCGCCGACCAGCTCGTCGCGCGCGAGGTGGGCGGAGCCACGCGCGTCCGTTCGCTCGTCCTCGGCACGGAGCGGGGGCGCGCCTCGGGGCAGTGCGACTCGGGCTACGCCTGCGCGTACTCGAACAACGTCTCGTGGGAGTCAGCGACCACGCCCGCGGCGAAGGAGGTCGACCCCCGGCGCGCCTTCGACAGGCTCTTCCGCGGCGGTGACGGGGCGCGCTCCGCCGAGGAGCGCCGCGCGCGGCTCGAGCGGCGGCGCAGCCTGTTGGACCACGTCTCGAGGGACGCCAAGGCCCTCTCGAAGCGGCTCTCCGCCGCCGACCGCGCGCGCATCGACGAGTACGAGACGGGGCTGCGCGAGCTCGAGCGGCAGCTCTCCTTCGACGGAGCGGCGCACGAGGACTCCGCGCCGGACGCGGCGCGGCCCGACGGCGCGCCGAAGACCTTCCGGGAGCAGTCGCGGCTGCTCGGCGAGGTGCTCGCCCTCGCGCTGCGTGCGGACGTCACGCGCGTGGCGACCCTCATGTACGGGAACGAGGGGAGCGGGCGGCGCTACACCGAGGTGGACGTCAGCGGCGCCCATCACGCCCTCAGTCATCACGGCAACGACCCCGCGAAGCTGGAGTCGATCCGGCGGATCAACCAGCTCCACGCCGAGTGTCTGGCGTCCCTGGTGAACCGCCTCGCCGATCTCGAGGGCGAGGGCGGTGGCAGCGTCCTCGACTCGACCATGCTCCTCTACGGCAGCGGGATCGCGGAAGGCAACCGGCACGATCACCACGACCTCCCGCTGGCGCTCATCGCCGGCCGCCGCACCAGGATCCAGGGTGGGCGGGTGCTGGCCTTCGCCCATGAGACCCCGCTGAACGACCTGCACCTCACGCTCATGGAGCGGATGGGGGTGAAGGGCTTCGGTCTCGGGGACGGCCGCGGGCCGCTGTCCCTCTGAGGAGCGCGTCGGGGGGATACCCCAGCCCGCCGCTTGTCCGTCAAGGACGGGGCCTTTCCAGCCGACAGAGCAGGGGAGGAGCATGAGCGAGGCCACAAGACGCGAACAGCCCCCGGGGACGGCCATGTCGCCGGCGGAGCAGATGCTCGTCCCTGGCCTCGATGAAGGGCACGGGCCGGCGCTCGGGGACCTGCCCCCCGTGGGCACCCTGCTCGTGCTCGGGGGCGGAGCCATGCGTGGCATGGCTCACATCGGCGTGCTGCGGGCGATCGAGACCCTCGGGATCCACGTGGATGCCATCGTGGGCACCAGCATCGGCTCGCTCATCGGCGCCATGTACGCAGGCTCCCGGAGCGTCACCTACATCGAGGAGGAGCTGCCCGGGCTCGCGAAGGACGACTACTTCCGCCTCAACTTCGCCAAGTTCCTCCGCAAGGGGATCAGAGCGCCGAGCATGTACAGCGGCGAGACCCTGCGGCGGAGCCTGCGCAAGCTGCTCCCGGTCGAGACGTTCGACGAGCTCGGGATGCCCTTCTTCTGCAACGCGGTGTGCCTGGAGACCGGTGCGCCCGTCTTCTTCGGCGCGCGCGGCTTCCGTGACGTCCCGCTCGAGGATGCGGTGTACGGATCCTGCGCGCTCCCCGCGGTCTTCGAGCCCTTCGTGTGGAAGGGCCGGCACTTCATGGACGGTGGGATCACGGATGCGCTGCCGCTTCGCTTCGCGAAGATGCTGCGCCCCGAGCGGATCATCGCGGTCGACCTGACCGTCAAGCCGAGCCACCGGGCGCCGAGCTACAGACCACACGCGATCGCGACCCTCTTCCGGGCCTTCGACATCGTCGAGAACGTGATCTCCGAGCAGATGCTGCACATGCACGTCTCTCCGGAGGTCGCCCTCATCCAGCCGAAGCTCGCCGACATGGATCGCTTCGACTTCGATCGGGTCCACGACATCGTTCAGGCCGGGGAGTCCGAGGCCATGAGGGTTCTGACCTCGCATCCGACGATCAGGGACCTCGTCCTGCGGGGAGCGGATCCGCTGCCTGCGGGCGTCGCTTGCCCAGTGGAGCCGCGCGAGTACGTCTCCATCGACATCGATCCCGATCTCTGCATCGGCTGCTCGATGTGTGAGATGACCTGCGAGACCGATGCCTTCAGCGCCACCGCCGAGGTCGCGGAGGCCGTCAAGGTGCACAACTACGAGTGCACCCGCGATCAGGGCTGCGTTCGGAGCTGCCCGACGGGCGCGATCCGGCTCTCGAATCTCTGAGGATCTCCCGAGCTGGCCTGTTCGGGGCCGTCCCGCTGGCGGCTCGCAGGTGGGGGAGTCCCATCGGCGCACGGAAGATGTTTCCAGGTGCCACGGAGCGCCGGCAGTGGGTGTTCCATCGCGGCTAAAGCTGCGGATCCGGGACGCCGATGGACCGGATGAATCGTCCGGCGTCCGTGCGTCTGCCAGCGCGGCGTCGCGACGAGGACCCCACACACCCAGATGAGCGCCCCGCACGGGCGCCGGTATCCCCGTGAAAGCACCCCTGGTCCAATCCTCGCGCGCGCTGCGTCGCGGCGCTCTCGCCCTCGCCCTCGGCCTCGCAGCCGCTTGTTCCTCCTCGTCCGAATCGCCTGACAGCGGGGTGGTCATGGTCGGCTCCGTGGTCCAGGACCTCGACGAGGACGCCGATGGCCAGACGCTGATCCTGGCGGCGCCGGGTTTCGCCTCCCGGATCACGACGGGCTCCGTCGAGGCCTCGGGCGGGCAGGTCGCCCAGTCCGTGCTCGTATCGGGTGACGATGTCGCGGTGGTCTTCGACCAGCGCGTCACCCCGAGCCATCAGGTCCGGATCGTCGGTCTCACCGGCGTCTCCTCCGACTGGCGCGCCGTGACGACCTCCGACCCGCGGGCGCCACAGATGACGATCATCTCAGCGACCCAGGACGTCTCCGACAACGCCCTCGGGGGCGACCAGATCGTCGTCGGCTTCGTGGCCGGTCCGCGCATGATCGAGTCCGAGGTGGAGGACATCGCCAACTGGACGCTGACCGTGGGAGGTGTTCAGCTCGACCTCTCGGGCTCGGCCATCGTGCACGACGTGAACAGTCAGGTGGCGACCTTCACCCTCGGTGGTCAGGCGAACCTGCACGCCAACTTCGGTCTCGCGGCCGCCATCAGCACGGTGGCCGACAACCCGATCTCGCAGTCGACGGTGGCTGGCGCTGCCACTGGCGACACCACCACCCCGACGCTCGAGGGTGGTACTCCCGTCACCCAGGACATCACGGCGGTGACGGGCGACGAGTTCGGTCACCTGCTGCTCGTCGACTTCTCCGAGCCCATCAGCCCGGTCTTCGGAGCGACTCCGTCGTTCTTCTCCGTGATCGACCATGGTGACGCACAGGGCCTGACCGTCGCGTCGCGCGTCTCCGCCGACCCGGTGGACAACTCGGTGCTTCGCATCAACTTCACGCGGCCCGTGGTGCCCGGACTGGATCAGCTCAGCATCGGGGGGGTGCTCGATGCTCACGGCAACGCTCTCACGCCCCAGACGAGCGCCATCGTCGCTGGATCGACCGTGGCCAACGACTTCACCAGCGTGGACTTCACGACGGTGGAGGGCGCGAACAACGACCGCCTCGTCGCGGTCCTCGATCAGGCCATCGATCCGGACACGGCCCAGGACCCCGCCCGCTGGACGCTCGACGTCGACAGCACCCCCGTGGACCTCGCGACCCAGCAGATCGATTACGACCTCACCACTCGCACGGTGACGTTCTCCTTCGACTTCGACGCGGTCAACGGAGCGGTCGCCGACCTCTCCTCGGCGGGCGTCGTGGACATCGATGGCGAGACTTTCGCCGTGGCAGCGGCCCCGGCTCCCGCGGCCGGTGACAGCGGTGCCCCGACCGTCCTGGGCATGACGCAGAACCGCAACGCCGACGCCAGCGGACGCGCTGTCGACGTCGCCTTCAGCGAGGATCTGGACGTCACGACGGCGACCAACGCAGCGAACTACGTCTTCGCTCCGTCCGTCTCGGTCCAGAGCGCGACCCTGCTCGACGGTTCGACCGTCCGCCTCAGCCTCCAGGATCCGGTGGTGCCGGGCGACCACGCCTTGACCGTCCTCCAGACCGTCTCCGACCCGGCCGGCAACGACCTCGGCGCCGACGTGGGTCCTGGCACGCTGACCTCGACCGACACCACCCCGCCGGCGCTTCTCTCCGGATCGGCCGTGGCCGTCGAGGGCGCGGAGAACGACACGCTCTTCGCCTTCTTCAACGACACCCTCGTGGAGTCCGAGATCGAGGACCTCACCCGGTGGACGCTGGAAGGGCCCTCCGGTGAAGACTTCGTGCTCACCGGTTCGACCGTCGACTACGACACGATCACCGGAATCGCGACCCTCACGCTGGACGGAGCGGGCGCCCCGTCCTTCACCGTCGGGGGGTCCTTCACGCTCACGATCGCTGGCGTTCGCGACATCGGCGGGAACGCCGCTGCATCGACCGACACCACCGGCGTGGCCGGGGGGGAGCGGCGGCTCCCGAACATCGACGGGATCTTCGCGTTGCCCGCGGCGAACGAGCTGAACGTTCGCTTCAACGAGCCGATGGGCAGCCTCGCGGATCTGTACGACGCCTCGACCAACCAGCTCGGCGCTCGCTACGAGGTGATCGATCCGATCACGTCCCAGGCGAGCTATCCGATCGCAGCCGCGGTCGTCGATCGCGGCCTCGGCGTCGTGCTCACGTACGCCACGGCGATCGATCCGGCCGCTCAGGTGAACGTGATCGGGTTGCGCGACCTCGCCGGGAACCCCCTGTTCCCTGCGCTCGGCGGCGCCATCGTGCCCCACGACGGCTCCGCGCCGGCGATCGGCGGGACTCCGCCGAGCTTCGACGCGGTCCAGGGGCTGAACAACGATGAGATCACGATCGTGTTCGACACCGCGATCGCGACCTGGAACGCCACGAACCCTGCGAGCTACGGGCTCGTCGACCTGAACACGACCCAGCCGGTCGATCTCAGCGCCGCGGACATCCGTTTCGACGGGGACCGCACCGTGACGATCGTCCTCGGCGCAGGCGCCGGCTCCGCGGCCGATGCGGGCCACACCTACGACGTGAGCGTCGAGGTGCTCGCGGAGGACCCGATCCGTACCGTTCAGGGCGTGGCGATCAGCTCCACGGCGCTGGCGGCGGGGATCGCCGTCGGCGGTGACAACGCGAACGGTCCGTCTCAGGCGGGGACCGTCGCCTTCACCGACCCCGGTGACAGCAACGCCCTCTACGTCGTCTTCGACGAGACCGTGGACGAGACGGCTGCGCAGACGGCCACGGCCTACGGCTACAACGGCGGAACGATCGCCACCTCGGCGACCCTCGTCGAGCCGCGTGCGGTGCGTCTCGTCTTCCCGAGCGCGGTTGCCGCGGGTGGAACGCTCGACGTGACCAACGTCGCGGCCGTCGACACCGCGCAGAACGCGGCGGCGGGAACGCTCTCCCTGGCCGTGGTCGAGGACACGACCGCGCCGTTCATCGCCAGCTCTTCGGCCTCCATCCAGGAGGGCGTGGGCGGTGACGTGATCCAGATCGTCTTCGACGAGCAGGTCGACACGAACGGGGGGCTCGACATCGAGGACTTCACCGTGACCGTCGGCGGCGTGAACCAGCGGCTCGGAACGGTCCTCTGGGATCCCCAGACCTTCACGGCGAGCATCCTCGTCGAGGACATGTTCGACGGCGCGAGCGCCGATGTGTCCATCGATGGGATCTTCGACCTCGCGGGCAACGCGCCGGCGGCCGCTCTGACGACCAGCGTCGTCGTCGGCGGGGACATCGCCGCCCCTGCGGTCGTCGTCGCATTCGTCAACGACGCGATCGGCGCCAGCGGCGTCACCGTCGACGTTCTCTTCTCCGAGGACGTCCTTCCGGCCTTCGTCCTGGCCGGCGGCAACTGGTCGGCCAGCGACGGCGAGACGGTTGTCTTCGCGGAGATGCTCGAGGGCAACGCAGTTCGCCTGACGCTCAGCGGCCCCCTCGACGTCGGCGCGACGCTTACCCTCGCGGCGGGGCTCGGGGACTATGCCGGTAACCAGGAGGGCAGCGCCATCGTCATCGATCCGGTGCGCTGAGCCCTGTCGGCGTCTCGGCGCCGAAAATGGGACCACGAGCGAGGGGCGCCGCGTGCATCGCGGCGCCCCTCGCGTCGTCTCCTGCAGGGTCTGCCGGCCCCGCCATGGGAGAAAGATCTTCCGCCTCGCTGTCCCCTTGCACGGGGAGACCGCAATCACCTTCAACTCCAGGGGAGGGTTCTCTCGATACACCCACGGCGCCGCTGGTACGCGCGCTCGATGACCCGATGATCAGAGATCTCAGTTTCGACGACGACGAGCGCACGAACGCCAAGCGCAGATTGCTGCGGCTGGTCGTGATCTGCCTGGTCGGCTCCTCCCTCGCGAGCTTCGCGGTCGCGCGCGAGCTCAAGATCCGCGACGAGTTCCAGGGAATCCCGCAGGCAGAGAGCAGGGACCGGGAGTCGTTGCAGGATCGCCACGACGCGATCGTCGAGATGCTGGAGCGTCACCACGTCTGGGCCGGTGCGTTCAGCGCACGACGTGAGCTCGATGTGCTCGTCCGCTCGATCCATCGGCGGGAGCGCTTCGAAGGCGAGCAGGCTCGCCAGCACGTCGCCGAGGTGACGCGCGTTCGCGAAGAGGCCGAAGCAGCCCGCGGCCGCGGGTTCCGGTTCGCCGAGCGTCATCAGTTCGATCTCGCGCTTGATCAGTTTCGCCGTGCGCTCGCACTCTCGGACGGGCTGCAGGGTGAGGCCTGGCCCGGCGGCACCTGGGAGCATCGCGAACAGCTGATCGTGGACATCTTCGCGCTCGAGAATCGCGGCGAGGGGGAGCGCTAGACCCATGCCCTGGTTCACCACCGGTCGGCGGCGCGTGCGGCGAGCGAGCCGCGCAGTGTCGAAGGATGGCAGCGCTGCGAACTACGTTGCGCTCGCCCGTGAATACGCGGCCGTCGGCCAGCACGAGGACGTGATCCGCACCTGTCGTGAGGGCCTCGACCTTCACCCCGAAAGCGGAGAGCTGCAGCGAATCGCGCGCGGCGCCCGGACCGAGCATCGGCGACTGCGGACGGCCGCCCTCAGGAAGGAACTCTCGGCGGCGCCCCGCGCGGCGCTCCACCGCGATCTGTGCGAGCTGCTCCTCGAGGCGGGGGACGCCCAGGGAGCCCTGGAAACGGCACAGCGTTGGCGGAGGCGAACACAGGAGCCCGAGGCCATCTACTTCGTCGCGGCTGCCCACGCGGAGTTCTTCTTCGACGGCCGACGCAGCCACGACGGGATGGCGGCCTTCCAGAGCGCGGACGAGTGCGCTCGCGCGCTCCCGCGCGACAAGCGCCCCCTGCGCCTGCAGTTCGAGATCGCCCGGCGCTGCGGAGCCTGGGAGGACGCGCGGCGGGCTCTCGCGCGCCTGCTGGAGCTCATGCCGGGCAACCCGCTGCTGGAGGCTCGCTTCCGCCGGGTTCTCGCGAACTGTGCGCACTCGAAGCCTCTTCAGCGCGCGCTCGTCGACGTCGAGCGCTCGGGGCACTTCGTGGACGACGAGCCCGAGGAGGGGGGTGGCTTCGATCGCGAGTCCCTGCGGCCCGCGCTGAAGCGGCTCGCGTCGATCCCGGAGGTCCACGTGGCGTTCTTCCTCAGCGGAAACACTGCCCTCGTCCAGGGCGCCCGCGGTCCGACGGCGGACCGCACCGCGCGCGCGGTGCGCGAGGTCCTGCAGGTGAGCCGGGCCTCGGCGCGCCGGATGGCCCTTGGCCGCGCTCTCGAGGTCCGCGTCGAAGGGGCCTTCGGTGCGCTCACTCTCAAGCCAGGCAGCCTCGGCGCATCCGCCGCCTGGACCTCGCACCCGCCCAGGGGTGAGGTGCGGACGCTGCTCGACGAACTCGGCGGCGAGACCTCCCGGGAGATGATGGCGTGATGCAGCAGATCCTCTCGGAGATCACACAGCTTCCCGGCGTCAAGCAGGCCGCGGTCATCTCGTCGGACGGCGTCCCCGTCTGCGTGCTCGAGCGAGCCGGCGGCGTCGGCGCGGAGTTCATCGACTGCACCAGCTCCAGCCAGACCTCGCTGGACGGCCAGCGCATCGACCCGGCCTCCCTCGTCGCGCTCGCCGCGAGCTGGGTCGACGACGTGATGCGAGCGGGCAGTCAGATCGCCTGGGAGCTTCCAAAGCGGTTCGTCCTCGCTGCGAGCCAGGGAAGCCTCGTCGTCCAGCAGGGGCCGAACGCTCACGTGATGGTCGTCCTCGATCCCGGGACGTCGACGGACCTCGTCTCGCTGCCGCTCGAGGTGGCGGTCGAGAGGCTTCACAAGCTCCTCCGCGACCTCGGGCGCTTCGATCCAGATCAGAGCCCGGCCGCGCTGCCCAGTGGCAGGCCCGATGGCTCCACCTCGGGAGCGCCTGCGAGCCCCATGACTTCGCCCTCCGTCGCGGATCGCGACGCGGGTGGACGGAGACCCAGCACGGGCGGTGGCCGGCAGGCCGCCGCATCCAATCTTCTCGAACCGAGCGACCCCACCGAGAGCGCACCTTTCGACGCCACTGGAGACCACTGAGATGGTTCAGATCAACTTCGCTCAGAAGAGCGTGACGGTGAAAATCGTCTACTACGGACCTGGCATGTCGGGCAAGACGACCAACCTCGAGATCGTGCATCAGCGCGCGCCCGAGCCGAACAAGGGAGATCTCACCAGCATCTCCACGGACGGCGACCGCACGCTGTTCTTCGACTTCATGCCGCTCGACCTCGGAACGGTCGCGGGCATGCGGACGCAGTTCCAGATCTACACGGTGCCCGGGCAGGTCTACTACAACTCGACCCGCAAGCTCGTGCTGCAGGGCGTCGACGGGGTGATCTTCATCGCCGACTCGAGCGCCTCGATGCTTCAGGAGAACCTCGAGTCTCTCGCGAACCTCCAGGAGAACCTCCGGGAGTACGGGAAGGACATCGACGAGATCCCGATGGTCATCCAGTACAACAAGCGCGACCTACCGGACGCCATGAGCGTCGAGAAGCTCGAGCAGCACCTCAACCAGCGCGGTGCGCCCTCGTTCGAGGCCATCGCGAGTTCCGGGCAGGGCGTCTTCCCGACGCTCAAGGCTCTCGCCGCGCGGGTGCTGGATTCGATCCACGAACAGACCGGCGCCTCCACCGGCGCCCGGCCCGCGGCGGCTCCGAGCCAGGCGCGTGCCATGACTCCCCCGGCCTCGACACCGGCGCAGCCCGCGGCGTCCGAGACGCCGGCGTCTCCGGCCCCGATGCCAGCGCCTCCGGCTTCGATGCCGGCGCCGGTCGCCATGCAGTCGCCTCCTGCGCCGATTCCTTCGCCGGTCTCGATGCCGTCGCCTCCGGCTCCGATGCCGTCGCCTCCGGCTCCGATGCCGTCGCCGGTCGCGATGCCGTCGCCTCCGACTTCGATCCCGGCGCCCGCTGCGACTCCGATCCCGGAGCCGGCCGCTCCTGGGTACGTCGCGGCTTCGTCGCCTCAGCCCGAGCCCTCGGCGCCTGCGGCTCAGCCTGCAGCGGCCGCGCCGACGGCCGGTCCTGCGCCGATCCCGCTGGGTGGCTTGCACGTGGCTCCCGCAGCTGGTGCTCCTGCGCCTTTGCCGCCCGCCACGACGACGCCGGCCGATGCTTCGCAGAGCGCCCCGAGCGCCCCCGCGGTCGCTCCGCTTCCTGCGCAGCTCGAGGGCCACGACGCGACCGGCGGACTGCGCATGGCGCAGCCCGAGCCCCAGCGCTTCCCCGCGGCTGAAGCGCCCGCTCCGGTGCCCACCGCGCCGGCGGCTCCCGCGTCTGTCCCGATGAACGTGGCGCCGCCCACGCCGGCCAATCACGCGTCCACTCCTGCGTCGATCGCGCCCGCGCCGGTCGCCCAGCGTCCGACCGCCCGCCCGTTCAAGGGAAGCGGGGCTCAGGCCGCCCCTGCGCCCGGTGGTCGACTCCGCCAGCGAACGGCTCCCGCGCCGTCAGGCCGCGGCGGTGGTGACGTCAAGTCCCGGATCATCACCACGATCATCGTGCTCGGCGCGACGGCCGTCGGTGTCGCGATCGGTGGGACGATCTTCAACCTGATCTGAGGTGACGGGCGATGCGTATCTCCGACGATGAGCTCCGGCAGAATCGCCTGGTCTTCTACGCGCAGGACGTCGGGCGCCTCGACGGTGAACTCGACGGGTTCCTCGAGTTCTCGGGCGCCCGGTGCGCGATCCTGATCGACCGGGAGGGACATCTGGTGACCCGTCGCGGCGACGCCTCGGGCAGCAGCATGGAGGCCCTCTCGGCGCTCGTCGCAGGGTCCTTCGCTGCGACCAGGGAAGTCGCCCGACTGCTAGGCGAGGACGCCTTCAGCACCCTCTTCCACCAGGGCGATCATCAGAGCATCCAGGTCTCGACGGTGGGGGATCGCACCCTGCTGGCGGTGGTCTGGGACCAGCGCAGCAACCTCGGGCTGGTCCGCTTCTACGCCCAGGAGACCACCAAGCGGCTCGAGCAGGTCTTCGATGAGATCGCCCGGCGTCCGCGGGATCCCTCGACGGAGGAGTCCATCAGCGACGACTACGGCGACGAGGCCGCTGCAGCGCTCGACGAACTCTTCTGACCCCGCCAGGAGACGTGCACGACGGGGCGGTGCTCGCGGACGCGAGCGCTGCCCCGTTGCTGTTTCACGGTGGAATCACGCGCCATCTGCGCGAGATCTAAGTCCATGTAGATGGGGCCTTTAAGCCGTGCGCGTAGCGCCTCGGTCGGTGGTGGAGGCAGAAAAGGTTCGATTTCGCCCGTGGAATTGAGCCAGGGTCCGGATTCAAGCGTCGATAGACGCATCGATGTCGTGGTTTCCCCCCGCGCACCCTGCGCGGATCACCCCCCAGGGCAACTAGCCCAAGGAGAACCACTCCCATGGCGAAAAAGAAAGCCACCCGCAAGAAGGCCACGCGCCGCACTGCGACCAAGAAGAAGGCCACCAAGAAGAAGGCCACCAAGAAGAAGGCGACCAAGAAGAAGGCCACCAAGAAGAAGGCCACTAAGAAGAAGGCCAAGAAGAAGGCCACCAAGAAGAAGGCCACTAAGAAGAAGGCCAAAAAGAAAGCCACTAAGAAGAAAGCCAAGAAGAAGGCCAAACGCAAAACGGCTAAGCGGAGAAGGTAATCTTAGTTTGCGAGCGTTGGTAGCTCCATTGAGCCCAGTGGCTCCATGGTATGAAACAACAAGAAAGAGCCGTTTCAAGCTTTTGAGACGGCTCTATTTTTTTGCCTCCTAGCTTTTTCCTGGCGATTGCCATGTCTGGCCCAAAGTTGGCTGTGTTAGAAAGATCTTTTTGCCGCGATGGGGGATCAAAACGTCTTGCGCAGCCTATTTCCTGGTTACAGCACCGACAGGCCGGGCAGGGGTTGGGATTTGCGTGCCGTCACCAGGTTTTGCACAAGGTTTTGGCAGATGATCTCAAGGTATTTTGCCGCCTCCTCATCCTGCAGGTTACCTCCTGTTTCACCCGCGTCTCCTCGTTTGCGGATACCAATGTTAATGGGTAGCTCTCCCAAAAAGGGAACTTCTAATTCCACGGCTTTCTGACGGGCTCCTCCCGAACCGAAGATGTCATACCTCTTTCCTGTATCGGGACAAACAAAGTAGCTCATGTTCTCGACAACGCCGAGAATTGGAATGCTCACTTTCCCAAACATGGCAATCGCTTTGACGGCATCCAACAAGGCA
>CBFIJG010000020.1:0-48288 GCA_965662915.1 Planctomycetota bacterium
CCATCCGGCGCCGCTCGTCCACGCGTCGGACTCCAGGACGCGCAGCCACGCGGCCGCTGTCAGGGCGCTGCGCTCGGCCGACGCGGCGTCACGCCGGCTCGAGAGGATCACGTGATCTAGGCCGATCTGGCCCCATGCCCCGCTGTCCTCGTCGACCGCGCGCAGGCGCAGCGAGCGGCCGCGGAGCCCGGTGAGGTCGAAGTGCCGCCAGTCGTAGCGGTTGGAGCGCCGGCCGCGCACGGTACCCAGGACCTCGCGGCTCTCCGCGTCGAGCAGCTCGATCCGCGTCGCCTCCTGGTCGCCTCCGTTGACGAGGAGGTGCAGGTGATCGTGGCTCGCGGTGAAGGGCGCGCTCGTGAGCGTGCCGACGAAGCGGTCCCCGTTCCCGGCGTGTCCGGCGTAGCTGTTGACCGCGTACGTCCCGCGGGGCCGCATCTCCGCCTGCTTGGCCTCGACGGTGGCGCGGACGACCGGGCCGGGGTCGAAGGCCTCGCCGGTCCGGGTCCAGGGGCCGAGTCCGCCGTTCTCGAGCTCTCCCGTTTCGAAGTCCTCCAGCAGGACGTCGGTCACGTGCTCGCCGACGCCCTGCTCGGCGAGAGCGGACTGGAGACGACGCGCCGCCTCGCGGGCGCTGAGCCCGCCGTCCTCGGGCGCCCCTGCAAGGGCGTGGAGGGAGACGATGTCCGCCGCGCGCGCGGCCTCGTCGCGGAGGGCCGCGGCGATGGCTCCGGCGGCGCGCGGCCGGAGCCTGTGCTCCAGCGCGCGGATCTCGTTCGCGACCGCGCGATTCGCCCCGTCGGTCTCGAAGCGCATCTGCCGCGGCGCGGTGGAGATCGCGAAGCCTGCGAGGGCGTGGTAATCGACGGCGCTGATCGGATCGAACTTGTGATCGTGGCAGCGGGCGCACGACACGCCGAGGCCGAGGACCGCCTTGGAGAGGACCTCGACCTGGTGCGCCACGCGGTCGGTCTGGTCGCCGCGCGGGGACACGGGCGAGTGGACCTCCTCGCCGAGGAACCAGGCGCCGGTTCCGAGGGGCGACTCGTCGAAGCGGCCTTCGGGATCGAGGCGCGGCTCCTCGACGAGATCGCCTGCGAGGAGCTCGGTCACGAACCTGTCGTAGGGGACGTCGGCGTCGAAGGCGCGCACCACGTAGTCGCGGTACTGCCAGGCGTTCAGGATCGGGTAGTCGAACTCGTGCGCCTTCGTCTCGGCGTAGCGCATGAGGTCGAGCCAGCGCCGTGCCCAGCGCTCACCGAAGTCGGGGGAGGCGAGCAGACGGTCGACAACTCGCTCCCTCGCGCCGGGCGCGCCGTCCGCGAGGAAAGCGTCGACCTCCTCGGGCGTAGGGGGGAGACCGGTCAGGTCGAAGGTCGCGCGGCGGAGCCAGGCGAGCGGCGTCGCCGGCCCCGAAGCCTCCACGCCCTCCTGCTCCATGCGCGCGTCCAGCAGCGCGTCGATGGGATCCTGCCCTTCTTCGAGCTCGAGCGCCGGCGCCACCGGCGGCTGGAAGCACCAGCGGAGACGGTCGGCGTCGTCGAAGGAGACCTGGGCCGGGAGGTGAGCGCCGGCGGCGACCCAGCGCTCGAGGGCCTCGATGTCCTCGTCCGGGATCTTCCCGGACGGCGGCATCGCCAGGAACGGATCGTCGTAGCGGACGGCCTCGATGAGCAGGCTCGCGTCGGGGTCGCCCGCCTCGAAGAGCGGCTCGCCGTCGATGCCGGCGCCGAGGGCTTCGACGGAGTCGAGACGCAGACCCGCTTTCGGATCATCGCCGCTGTGGCAGCTGACGCAGTGTTCCGCGAGCACCGGCCGCACCTCGGCCTCGAACTGGCGCGCGACCTCGTCGGCGCGGGGATCGTCCCCCTGGGTCAGCGGGGCGATGAGTCCGAAGAGGATGAGCGCGGCGCCGAGCATGCTGCTTCCATTCTAAGGAGTTGCTCACGATCTCCCAGCGGCGCAGGCCGTTCGAACACGCGCTGTACTCAGTCGGAGAGGCGCATCGGGTCGCAGCGCGCCGCCCAGGGGTCGTCGAGCCCGAGCGCCGCGCGCGCGGCGGATCGTCCAGCGGCGAGACCCAGTGTCATCCCGTGCCCACCGAAGCTGGCGCACCACCAGAGTCCCGTGACCCGCGGGTCCCGGCCCAGCACGGGCCGATCGTCCGGGGTCAGGTCGCGGTAGCCGACCCAAGCATCGACGAGCCTTGCCTCCGCGAGCGCAGGAGCGAACGACGTCAGTCGGTCGCGGGTGCGCTCCACGATGCCCGGGTCCATCGCGTACCCAACGTCCCCCGACGGCACTGCGTCCTCGACGTCGCAGGGCGAGACGAGCCAGCGATCTCCGCGAGCACGCACGTACAAGCCGGCGGAGTCGTCCCAGACCACGGGCGGGGTCGCGGCGCGAGCGTCGCGGGCGAAGGCGAGCATGTGGCGCCGTGTCGGGCGGAGGGACAGCGGAGCTCCGGCCGCGGCGCCGACCTTCCGGGCCCACGCGCCGGCCGCATTGATCACGCGCGCAGCCGGGATCGATTCCCCGCGCCCCGGAGCGACGCCGCGTACGTGGCCGTCCTCGACCTCGACGCGCGCCTCCCCGCTGCTCCGGACGAAGCGAACGCCGCGAGCGGTGCAGCTCCGCGCGAGCGTTGCGAGCAGGCGCGGCGCGTTCACGTGTCCCGCGGTGGGGAACCAGGTGGCGTGCGCGGCTTCGAGCTGCGTGTGCGGCGCGCGGCGCCTGGCCTCGTTCGCGCCGAGCGGCCTCATCTCGACGCGGCCCTCGAGGTCTCGGCGCCACTCGGGCTCCGCCGCGGGATGCCCGACGACGAGGCCCACTCGGTCGACGAGGGCCGGATCCGCGGGGAGGCCGGAGGCCCCCGGATCCGCGTAGATGGAATCTGTCGCGATGGCGAGTTCGCGGGCGACGGGATCAGGGATCGCGATCCGCTGGATCTCGGCGCTCCGTCCGGAGGAGTGCGCGTCGTGGCGGGGCTCACGCTCGACGACGACGACCTCGAGGTCCGAGAGCGAGGCGGCGAACCAGGCGCTGGTGAGTCCGGCGACGCCGCCGCCGAGGACGACCACCCGTGCGTGCTCGTCAGCCATCGACCGGCCTTGCGCCCTGGCCGTCACGGGGGGCGATGCGGAGGTCCGCGACGCGCTGGATCGCGGTGAGCACGAGGGCGTGATCGACCTCTCCCGAACGGATGCGCGCGGCGAGCTCGGCGAGAGGGACGAGCCGCACCACGATGTCCTCACCGCCGTCGAGGGCGGGCTCCGCGCGACGGACGGCGCCTTCGGCGAGGAAGTGATGGCACCGGTTCGTCAGGAAGGCGGGGTTGGGTGCGACGCTCCCGAGGCTCGTCCAGCGCTCGGACGCGAAGCCGGTCTCCTCGAGGAGCTCGCGGCGGGCGGCCTCGATGGGCTCCTCGCCAGGGTCGACCATCCCGCCGGGGACCTCGACCGTCACTGCGCGAGTGCCGAACCGGTGCTGCTCGACCGTGACGACGTCTCCGGTCTCGGTCAGGGCGATGACATTGACCCAGTCGGGCGCCTCGAGGACGACGCGATCCATGGACCGGCCGGTCCGCGGGTTGGTCACCGTGTCCTTGCGAGAGCGGAAGATGCGGTAGTCCGTCCCGTCACGGGTGTCGGTGACGGGCCAAGGGCGCGGCCCGTCGGGGGCCACGTTCGGGGAGCCTTCGGATTGGGGGGCGCGGTCGGCGCTCATGGCGAAGAGGATAGTGCCGCGCGCGGCTCCCCGGTGCCCTGGTCGGATCATCCCTGTCCGGCGCATCCGCAGGCCCGGGGCGGGAGAAGCCCGAGGTGCTGCGACCGGATCGCGCCCGCGCCGCTAACCTCCCGCGCCCATGCCCGCCGCCGCATCCCCGTCCACGTCCGCTGCCGCCCTCGGCGAGGTCCACGCGCCCGAGCCCACGGCGGGGGCCGGGGGCGTCGGCGCCGGCCTGTGCGCCCTCGCCGCGGTGCAGCTGTGCTTCGGGCTCTTCCCGGTCTTCGGCCGGCTCGCCATGGATGCGGAGGCCGGCTTCACGCCCTTCGCCGTGGCCACGTGGCGCATCGGGGTGGGGGCGGTCTGCCTGTTCGTGCTGGCGCTCTCCGTCTACGGGAGGCGAGCGATCCCGCGCCGCGCGGAACTCCTGCCCCTCGCCGGCTTCGCCCTCCTCGGGATCGTGCTCAACCAGGGGCTCTTCCTCGTCGGGCTGGAGCGTTCGACGCCGATGAACGCCGGCCTCGTGATCTGTCTGATTCCCGTGTTCGCCTACGCCGTGGCGGTCGCCGCGCGCAAGGAGCGCTTCGTACCGGCGCGCGGCGTGGGGGTGTGCGTCGCCCTCGGCGGCGCGGTCCCGCTCTTCCTCCAGCGCGGGGCGGAACTCTCGAGCGATCACGCGCTCGGGAACGGGCTGATGGCGCTCAACGCGCTCTGCTACGCGGTGTACCTGGTCTGGACGAAGCCCCTGCTGACGCGGATGCCGGCGCTCGTCCTCGTCGCCTGGATCTACGTCCTCTCGCTGCCGTGGCTGCCGCTCTTCGCTGTGGGTCAGGACCTCGTCCCCGGGACCGCGTCCCGCGGCGCGTGGTGGTCACTCGCCTACGTCGTGGTCTTCCCGACCATCGTCGCCTATGCCCTGAACTCCTTCGCGCTCGCCAGGGTCCAGGCATCGACCACGGCGTTCTTCATCTTCGCCCAGCCGATCATCACGGCCGTGGCGGCCTACCTCCTGCTCGGCGAGCGTCTGACACCGGCGCTCGGGTTCGCGGCCCTGGGCCTCTTCTCCGGAATGGCCCTCGTCGCCCGGCGGCCGCGCTGACAAGCTTGGTGCCATGGAGCTCCCCGCCACTCCCCACTTCGTCCTGGAGACGACGACCCGCTGGTCCGACGAGGACAACCAGGGCGTCCTCAACAACGCGGTCTACATGACCCTCTTCGAGGAGGCCCGCCTGGCCTTCTGCCGCATGGCCGGCGTCCTCGAGGACAACCGCTTCCCCTTCCTGCTCGCGGAGACCACGGTGCAGTTCAAGCGCCCCGGTCGCGGCGGCGTGAACGTGCGCGTGGAGCTCAACACCCTCGAGATCGGAAAGTCCTCCTTCCACCAGGGCTACCGCGTCCGCTCCGAGGACGGCGAGGTCTGGGCGGAGGCGAGGGCGGCTCTCGTCTGCTACGACGCGGAGACCGGTCAGAGCCGACCGATCCCCGAGGACCTCCGCGACGCCCTCGAGGCGATGTCGATGGAGTGACGGCTCCGGATTGAGCAGTCACGATGGACACAGATCAACTGGATCCGAGCGGCCTCTGGATCGGCCGCGTCGAGAGGCGGGGGATCGGGCCTTGCGTGGTGACACTGCGCGCGGGCGAGGTCCTCGACATCACTTCCAAGGATGCGCCCACGGTGCGCGACGTGATGGAGCTGGACGACGCTGCGGCATTCGTCCGTGCCGCGCCCGGGGAGCGCCTCGATCCGTCCGATGAGTCGTTCGAGTGGCTCGCGCCTTGCGATCTGCAGTCCGTCAAGGCGTGCGGCGTGACCTTCGCGCGCTCCATGGTCGAGCGGGTCATCGAGGAGCAGGCGGCCGGTGACCCCGCGCGCGCCGAGGCCATCCGCGCGCGCATCGGAGCACGCATCGGGGACAGCCTCTCGAGCGTCGTTCCCGGCTCCGAGGCGGCGGGTGAGGTGAAGGCCGCCCTGATCGAAGAGGGGCTCTGGAGCCAGTACCTGGAGGTGGGGATCGGACCGGACGCCGAGGTCTTCTCCAAGGCCCAGGTGCTGTCCTCGGTCGGCGCGGGGGCGGACGTCGGCCTCCATCCAATCTCCACCTGGAACAACCCCGAGCCGGAGGTGGTGCTCGCCGTCACCTCACGGGGCGAGATCCAGGGCGCGACCCTCGGCAACGACGTGAACCTGCGGGACGTGGAGGGGCGCTCGGCGCTGCTCCTCTCCAAGGCGAAGGACAACAACGCCTCCTGCGCCATCGGCCCCATGATTCGCCTCTTCGACGAGGGCTTCACCCTCGACGACGTGCGCACGGCCGAGCTGGGCTTGAGGGTCGTGGGCGAGGACGGCTACGTGCTCGAGGGCAGCTCCTCGATGTCGCAGATCAGCCGTGATCCCGCCGATCTCGTGGCCCAGACGATCGGCCGACATCACCAGTACCCCGACGGCTTCATGCTGTTCCTGGG
The DNA here is from genome assembly GCA_965662915.1 of Planctomycetota bacterium. Classification (GTDB taxonomy): domain Bacteria; phylum Planctomycetota; class UBA1135; order UBA1135; genus Saltatorellus. The sequence continues at coordinate 6,190 of CBFIJG010000020.1, forward strand.
CACCCTTTTCGCTCCGACGCAGGACCGCGACACCCCGGGCGGCGGCTTCACGCACAAGCTGGGAGACGTGGTGACGATCTCGAACGCGAAGCTCGGCGCGCTCGCCAACACCGTGCGGCTCTCCACCGAGTGCCCGGAGTGGACCTTCGGCGCCTCGCACCTGATGCGGAACCTCGCGGGCCGCGGTCTCCTCTGACGAACGACCGCGCGCGCTCGCCGGGCGAGCGCGCGCGGATCGCGGTGCGGCGTGTGCGCGGAGGGCCGCCGCGTCAGCGGGCGGTCATGATCCCGCGCACCCACTCCTGCTCGCGCTCCGGCGAGAGGGGGATGATCCACTGGTGTCCCTCGCGGGTGTTCCAGGTGGCGCGCCACTCGCGGTGCTCGGGGGTGTCGGGGAAGGACTCGTCCGTGCCGTACGGGTAGCCGCTCATGCCGTGGAAGGGGAGGGGCTCGACCTCGAGGGCCTCGTAGGTGTTGGGGTCCCGATCCTTGGCCCAGCCGTCGAGGAACACGAGGTAGTCGCGCTCGTAGCCCTCCGGCACGGGGGGAAGCTGGCTCGCGTCGAAGCGGAGCTCCAGAGCGTCGCCGGAGCCCATGATCACGAACCGGTCGTCGATCTCACCCAGGAGCGGCTTCACGTCGCCGAAGCGGGTGTAGCGGCCCGGGTGCTGGTTCCAGCGCGGGCGCGACTCGACCTGGTCCCAGTCGAAGAACAGGGGAAGGTCCTCGCGCTCGGGCACGATCGGCTTCGAGAAGCCCCGCGACCAGAGCTTCGCGGCGGTCGGCTCGAGGGGATGGGTCACGAGGTCCGCGTCGTCGTCGCAGGTGGCGAGGTGGATCATGTCCCAGTACAGCTCGAGGGTCGAGCCGAGGCGGATCCGGGGATCCTCGCGCGGAACGATGTCGGTGACGTCGACGACCATGGTCTTGGTCTTGCCGGCGGGGAAGCCGATCGGCGGCCCGGCGGGGACCCAGGTGCCGTCGGGGCCGGGGACCTGGATCATCGGCGGGACGAAGCCGACGCCGGGGGTCGTGGCGGAGGCGACGTTGACGCTCGCGTCGCTCCAGAAGAACCAGCCGGTGGCGACGAGGCGGAGCTGCTTCGCGCCCTCGAGGTCGGCGGGGTCGAACTCGAGCTCGAGGAAGTGGGGCTCGGCGAGGCCGAGGTACTGGCCGCCGAGGCGCGCGAAGGGCGCGGGGTGGCGGAAGTCCTGCTCCTGAAGCTCCTCGGTCCAGTCCTTCCCGTCGCTTCCGGTGGCCTTCTTGACGGCCGCGATGGAGGAGACGGTGTGGGTGTGCGGCTCGGGGAAGGGCGGGAAGGTGAAGCGTTCGTTCGGGTAGACGTCCGCGCTCGCGGGGTGGTCCACCACGTCGAGGCGCACCCGGTCGAGGTAGGTCACCTCGCGGAGCTCCTCGGTGAACTGCAGGACGAGCTCGCCGTTCTCGTCGGGGACGAGCTGGTCGCCCCGCACGAGGACGTACTCGTCGTGGTCGGGCGGGACGAGCATGCCCGGCGCCATGGGAAGGCCCAGGGGCGTGATGCCGATCACGTCGCTGATGAACTCGAAGGTCTCGCCGTTCCACGTGTAGAGGAACGGACAGGAGCCGATCAGGCCCTCCTGCTGCTCGGCGAAGGTGTCGTTGTCGAGCATGAACTGGGCGCCCTTCTCGACGTCCGTCTCCTGGCTCACGACGCCGTTGGGCCATGTGATGCGTACGACGTCTGCGTAGTCCTGCTCACCGATACCGACGACCTCGGCGCCGCCGCGCAGGAAGATGCGCCGGTAGACGTTGCCCGCGCGCACCTCGACGATGGCGCCGACGCCCTGGCGGTTGTCCTTCTTACCGATGAACTTCAGGTAGATCGAGCTGTCGGGCACTCCCTCGGGTGAGATCGCCACGAGGTCCGCGCCGCGCATGGTCACGACGTCGAGCACGGGGCTGACGTAGGGATCGGGGGCGTCGACCTCGGCCACCATCAGCGGACCCCGAGCCCCTTCGATCGCAGGCAGCGGCGCCGCGACCGCCGTGTCCAGTGCGAGGCCGTACACGGCCTTGCCGGCGCCGTCGGCGCCGCTCCAGACCACGTCCACGGCGCCGTCGAGATCGAGGTCCGTGAGGGTCGGGACCGCGCCGTCGGCCAGCGTGTGCGTCAGGGCGACGGGCGTGAAGGCGCCGCCCGGAGTCTGCTGGAGGACCATCGAGGCCTCCGGCGTCGCCACGAAGAGGTCCGGCCTCGCGTCCCCGTCGATGTCGGCCACCGCGGGCTCACGCGGGAAGCCCATCGACGGGAAGAGCTCCGCGCCGCGGTCGACGAAGAGCCCGCGCCGCTGGGAGTCCATGAGGTGGATGCCGGCGGGGCCTCCCATCAGGAGGTCCACGTCCTGGTCCCCGTCGAAGTCCTCGGCCACGCACCAGGTCAGCGCTCCGCCGGGCAGCGTCGCGATCTCCGTGACGTCCTCCCAGGTCCCCCTCGGGAGCAGCTCCCCGCTCGCGTCGACGATCGCCCCGGCGCCCGCGTTCATGAGGAGCCGCGCGCCGAAGTCGCCGACCACGAGCAGATCGAGGTCGCCGTCGTGGTCGTGGTCGACGATCTCGAGGTCCCGGATCGTGCCGCCCATGTCCGGGAGCGCCACGGGGGAGGTCTCCCACGCCGCACCGGAGAGCTCGTCCGACTGCTCGATCAGCGCCAGCGCCGATCCCCGCGCCGCGATCACGTCGAGGGTGTCGCCGCCGCGGCCCTGGTTGAGGTCGAGGGCGCGGTAGGGACCGGTCACTCCCTCGAGGAGCCGGGTGCTCTCGTTCGTCCCGCCGTCGCGGCTGCGGGTCAAGAGCGTCAGCGTCCCGTCGCCGACGCTGAGCACGTCCACCAGCCTGTCCCCGTTCATGTCGACGAGCTGGACGTCGCGCGCGCTCTCGCCGAGCGTCGCGATGGTCCGCGGCGCGCCGAACGCCGGCGGGGCGGGCGGGCCGGAGGGGAAAGAGCCGCGCGCGGCGGGCGGCTTCACGCGGGCGAGTTCGCCGGGATCGAGGTCGGCTTCGCTGGCGGATTCGAAACCCTGTTCGTTGCCGAGGTCGTTCCAGAGGGTCTCCCACCGGACGACGACCTCTTCGGGCTCTTCGACCTCGAGGGCCAGGCGCCAGCGGCGGTAGACCGCGGTGACGTACCACTGGAGCCCGTTCGGGAGGCCGAGGGAGGCGACCTCTTCGAGGAGCGTCCGGGCGCGCGCGAAGTCCTCGGGGGTCTCCGCTAGCAGGATGATCGCGTCCGCGAGTCCGAGCTTGGAAGGTGCGTCCTCGGGGGCGACCGCCAGCACCGCTTCGAAGGCCCTGAACGCGGCTTCCGGGTCGCCGTCGAGCACCGCGAGGCGCGCGCGGGTGTAGAGGACCGCGGGGGAGCCGGGGGCCAGCTCCTCCGCGCGGCCGGTGGCCGTGGTGGCGAGGTCGAAGTCGCCGAGGCGCAGGGCGACCTGGGCCTGGGTGATGAGATCCGCGGGTGAGGGGTCGTCGCCCTCGAGAAGCGGCGCGAGCTCGTCGAGAGCCTCACCGAACTCCTCCTTCGAGAAGTGAACGGCCACCCGTTCGCGGCGCAGCACCGCCTCCATGGGTGGCTGTCCCTCTGCGTCGAGTCCCATGCCGACGCCAGGCTGGGCCTCGTCGCCCCCGCAAGCGGTGACGAGGCCCAGAGGCAGGGCGAACAGGGCGGCTAGGAGGGCCTTGGAGCAGGGGCGAGCGGGCGCGTTGCGGTGCGCGGGAGTGCTTCGTGCCATGGAGCGGATCCGGGAGGGAGTCGGGCGCAGAGAATAGCAGCGGTGGGGGGCACGACGCTCGTCTTCCACGGTCTGCGGCGCTCGACGGCGGGCCGCGGGGACCTTCCGCGGGACGCGCGTGCGTCCGGGCCCGTGGATGTGCCACCATCGGCTCGATGACCACGTCCAACGACGCCACGCGGCGCGCCGGTGACGGCCTGCCCTTCGTCGGGACCCTCCTCTGGGTCGTGACGGCTGCGGTCAGTCTCTGGCTGGTCCGCCCGCCGGCGCCGCTCGGCGCCGAGGCGCCGCCGGACGAGGCCGCTGCGGGGCGTGCCCTCGACGTGCTCGAGCGCATCGCGCGCGACGAGGACGGGTCGCTCTCGCCGCCGAGGCCTCCGGGCTCGGCGGCGAACGCGCGCTGCCGCGAACGCATCCTGGCGGAGCTCCGTCGCCTCGGTCTCGAGCCGGAGGTCCAGGAGATCTTCGGCGCCTACCCGCGTCAGGGAGTGATGGGCACCGCGCGCAACGTCGTCGCCGTCGTTGCCGGTGACGGCACCCGGCGCGGCGGCTCCGGGCGTGACGCGATCCTCTGCATGGCCCACTACGACTCGGTGTTCGCGGGGCCCGGCATCGGGGACGACCTGGCCGGGGTCGCGGCGTGGCTCGAGGTGGCACGTGCGCTGGCTTCGGGGCCCCGGCTCGAGCGGGACGTCATCCTCCTGTTCGAGGACGGCGAGGAGCAGGGCTTGCTCGGCGCCGAGCTCTTCGCCGAGCACCACCCGCTCAGCGCGCGCGTGGGCGCGGTCGTCAACATCGAGGGACGCGGCAACGCGGGGCCGAGTCGCATGTTCGAGACAGGGCCGCGGAATCGCTGGGCGGTGGAGAGCTTCGCGCGGGAGTCCCGCGCCCCGAGCGCATCCTCCGCCTCCGTCGAGGTCTACCGGCGGATGCCCAACGACACCGACTACACGGTGTGGAGGGAGCGCGGCGTGCCGGGCCTGAACTTCGCCTTCATCGGTGGAGTGACCTCGTACCACACCCCACTCGACGACGTCGCGAACCTGTCGCGGCGTTCGCTGCAGCACCACTGCACCAACGGACTCGACGCGGTCCGCGGGCTCTCGGCGGCGCCCTTTCCGGGCGACCCGGAATTCGAACCCACGGGCGACGCGCTCTTCTTCGACGTCGGGGGGCGTGTCCTCGCGCAGATGAGCGTCACGGCCGCGCGGGCGGGCTCGGTGCTCGCACTGATCCTCGCCTTCGCGGCGGTCGGGACGCTTCTTCGGCGCCCCTTCGTCCGGCCGGGGCGCGTCCTCTGGAGCGTGCCGCTCCTCGTCCTCGCGTTCTTGCTCTCCGGCGTGGGGGCGCACGGGATGAGGCTCCTCGTCGGAGCTCTCGGCGTCGCGCCCGTGGTGCACCAGGCGCATGCCGGTCCTCTGATCCTCGCCTGCGTCTTCGCGGCCCTCGCCGCCTTCTCTCTCTGTCTCGTCGCGGCTGGACGCTTCGTCGGGCCCAGCGAGGGGCTCGCCGGCGCGCTCCTGCTGCTCGGGCCCCTGTCCATGGCGCTCGGCTTCTCCGTCGTCGGAACCGTCCACCTGGTCGCGCTCCCGACGGTCCTAGCCGCCGTCGGGGTGCTGGTGGCAGCGCCGGTCGCCACCGCGCGTGCCCACGTCGCCGGGGGATTCGCAGGGCTCGTCGCGGCCAACGTACTCTGGGTGCCTCTGCACGCAGCGGTGCTTCAGGCCTTCGGAACGATGCCCGGGCCCGTGCTCTCCCTCGGGGTCCCCGTGCCGATCTCGATCCCGGCGGTACCGCTCTTCGTGCCGTTCCTGCTCCTGGCGCCCTGCCTGCTCATGGCCGCGGCCACGCCGTTCGTGACCCTCGCTGCCCTCGTCGTCGCGGGCGTGGCCGGCGTGCTGTCCATGCAGCTGGGCTCGTTCACGCCCGCCGAGCCCGGGCACGTCAACGTTGTCGTCCGCACACCGGAGGAGGGGCCATCGAAGGTGGTGCTCGCGGGGCAGAGACCGGCCGTGGAGCGCTTCGAGCGGGGCTTCGTGGGGGGGGATGTCCCGGATCGGGACCTCGGTCGGCGGCTCGAGGAGCCCGGCCAAGTCGAGATCCTGGAGCGCGGCACTCGCGCAGGTGGGTGGCCATTCGTACGCGTCCGCGTGACCCCGAGGGAGGGGTGCGATTTCATGCAGCTGTACCCCACTGGCGCGAACTCGGTCATGGTCGACGGCGTCTCCGCGCCGAGCGGCCCCTTCCGTCTGCTCGCGCCGTCCACGGAGGGTCACGAGATGGTGTTCGAGTCCGGCCCCGGTGATGTCCCGTCCCTGGCCATGATGGAGGTGCGCAGCGGGCTCTGGCACGGCGCCGTGCGCGGCGCGGTCGAGCCGTGGATCACGGCGCGCCCCGACGACACGGTCTCGCGCGGGACCGGTGACCGCTCCGAGGTGGCCTCGACCTGGATCCTTGACGACCGGATCGACGGCGGAGGCGGCCGATGACCATCGCGCGATTCCTCCTCGCGGCCGCGTTCCTGTGGCTCGCCAGCTGCGGCGGTGAGACGACGCCCGCGCGTCCGTCGGTCGTCCTCGTCATCGGCGACACCCTGCGCGCCGACGCGCTCTCATGCGCAGGGGGACCCGAGGGGCTGACGCCCTACGTCGATCGTCTCGCGGCCGAGGGAGTGCGCTTCCAGGACGCGCGCAGCCACGCGCCGTGGACGCTCCCCTCGACCGCCTCGATCCTCACCTCGCTCCATCCGCTCGAGCACGGGGCGGGCGGTCAGGTGCCGCGCTTCACGCGCATGGCCGAGGGCGTGACCACCCTCACCAGGAGCTTCCGCGACGCGGGGTACAGGACGCACGCGATCGTCAACGTGACCTTCCTCGACCCGCGCGCCTTCGGAGTCACGCGCGACTTCGAGACCGTCGACAACCAGGCCTTCGAGAACAACGTCGACGTGCGCCCGGCGCGCGCGACCACGGCGGCGGCCCTGAAGTGGATCGAGGAGGAGGCCGGGGACGAGCCATTCTTCCTGCTCGTCCACTACTTCGATCCGCACTGCGTCTACGCCCCCCCGACCTCCTTCCGCGAACGCTGGGCCGCGCCCGGGGACCGGGCCACGGACTGGACCTTCGGCACCCGTGAGCAGATGGTCGCGATCCGGTCCGGCCAGCTGGTCCCGACGGCGGACACGATCCAGCGCGCCCGCGGGCTCTACGACGGCGAGGTGGCGTACTTCGACGCCGAGGTGGGACGCCTCACCGATCGGCTCCGCGCGCTGCGGGCGCCGGAGTCCACCGTCGTCGCGCTGACCTCCGACCACGGCGAGGAGTTCCTCGACCATCGCGGGTTCGAGCACGGGCACACCCTGTTCGAGGAGCTCGTGCGCGTCCCCTTCGTGATCAACGCGCCGGGCCGCCTCGCGCACGCGGTCGTCGAGGATCCGGCGCGTCACATCGACCTCGCGCCGACCCTCCTCGAGCTGTGCGATCTGCCGGTCCCCGCCCAGTTCGTCGGCCGCAGTCTCGTCTCACTGGCGCGCGGCGAGTCCGAGGCGCCGCGCGGGACGCTCGCCCACGGCAACTTCTGGCGCGCGCCGCTGACGAGCTGGGTCTCGGGCGGCTGGAAGCTCATCGAGGAGAAGGGGGCCCCGCCGCTGCTGTTCGACCTGGTGAACGATCCGGACGAGCGGCGCGACCTCTCCGGTGAGGCGACGGACCAGCTGGAGCGGCTCCAGGGAGAGCTCGCCGCCGTGCGAGCGGGGATGGCCGCGCTGAGGAGCGGCGGATCGGCCGAGCTCGACCCCGCGACGCGGGCGCGCCTCGAGGGCCTCGGCTACGGCGGCTCGACCCACGGCGCCGTCGCGGACGAGCCGCGCTGAGCGCGGAGCTCAGCGGGAGGCGAAGTCCGAGAGGACGAGCTCCAGCTCGCTCCGGCCTCGCCAGAAGCTGATGCGCGGCGTGAAGACGATGTCCATCGGGCGTCCCATGGAGAGTTCGGGCTCGCGCTTGCCCATGCCGAAGGCGAGGGCCTTGAACACCGCGGTGCCCGAGCGGATCTTCAGGAGAAGATGGCTTCGGTCCTGCCCGATGAGGCGCGGCATGTCGTCGAGGCGCACGTCCTCCGCGAGCAGCACGGGCTTCGGGTTCTTCTCGCCGCAGGGCTCGAGGCGCTGGATCTGGGCCATAAGCGACTCGTCGAGCCCCTCGAGGCGCACCCGCGCGTCGATGTCGAGGGGGCGGGCGCTCTCCTCCCGGCCGAGGGCGGCGGCCTCCGCCACCAGCGCCTCGCGCAGGGGCTCGAGGGCGGCGGCCTCGATCTCACAGCCCGCGGCCATGGCGTGGCCGCCGAAGCGGCGCATGTGATCCGCGCCGGCCTTCATGATGTCGAGCACGCTGACGCCGTCGACGGAGCGGGCGCTGCCTCTCCCCACGCCGTGCTCGTCGATGCCGATCACGAGGGCGGGCTTGTCGAACCTGTCGACGAGGCGCGAGGCCACGATCCCCACGACGCCCGGATGCCAGCCGTCGCCGCCGACCACGAGGATCCCGTCGTCCTTGTGCTTGTTCGCCTGCCCGAGGGCGCTCTTGAGCACCCCGCGCTCGACCTCGCGGCGCGAGTCGTTGAGCAGCTCGAGGGCCTCGGCGCAGCGCCGGCCCTCCGGGGCGTCCGCCGCGAGCATGCACTCGACCGCCCGCGCCGCGCTGTCCATGCGTCCGCTCGCGTTGATGCGCGGGCCGATCTGGTAGCCGATGTCCTCGGGCGTCAGGTCGCGACCGGCGAGGCCCGTGCGCTCGAGCAGGGCCAGCATCCCGGGGGCCGGAGCGTCGCGCAGGGCGCGGAGACCGAAGTGGGTCAGCACCCGGTTCTCGCCGATGAGCGGGACCACGTCGCAGATCGTGGCCACCGCCACGTACCCGAGGGCCTCGAGCAGGTAAGCGCGCAGGTCCGGCCGGACCTTGTCCGAGCCGCTGATGCGCTGGCACACGGCCCAGGCGAGCTTGAATGCGACCGCGCTGCCGCAGAGCTCACGGAAGGGGTAGTCGTGGCCCGGCAGCTTGGGGTTGACCAGCGCGTGGGTCGACGGGAGCTCACCGTCGGGCGGCTCGTGGTGGTCGGTGACGATGACGTCCACGCCCGCCCCCGCCAGGGCCGCGATGGGCTCCACCGCCGAGGTCCCGTTGTCGACGCTGATCACGAGGGTCGCGCCGACCTCCTTGGCCTTGGCGACGCTGTGGTCCCCGAAGGAGTAGCCGTCCCTGGTGCGATGGGGGATGTGCCACTCGACCTTCGCGCCGAGGGTCTGCGCGAGCCGGACGAGCAGGACCGTGCCGCTGACCCCGTCCACGTCGTAGTCCCCGTGGATCAGGATCGTCTCGCCCGACTCGACCGCGCGCTGGACGCGCGCCGCCGCGCGCTCCATCTCCGGGAGACCCGCCGGGTCGTGGAGGAAGTGCAGCGAGGGTGTGAGCAGGTCCTGGACAGCCTTGGGGTCCTCGTGTCCGCGGTTGACGACGAGGCGCGCGAGGACCTCGGGCAGGCGCTCGGACTGCACGAGGCGCCGCACCATCTCCGGGTCCGGCTGCGCCACCCTCCAGCGACTGCGGCGGTCGTCCCCTGCGGCCGGATCGCCGCTCTCCTCGTGGTGCGCGGCCGATGTGGAGAGCCCGGATCCGGTCGGAGAGGTCGTCATGGTCCGAGGCTACCAAGCCGGGGCGGAGACGCGCGCTGCGGGTCGTGTCTTCCAGCGCGCGGCGCGCTGCCGCGGCGTTCCCCTCGCCGATCGACCGCGGGCCCCTCATACTGGTGCGGAGCGCGACCCACGCCCCACGACCATGCCCGAGACCCCCGAGCGATCCGCCAATCCCTTCCGCGCCCTGCCGTCGGTGGACGAGCTCGTCCGGAGCTTCGACGAGGCCCACGGGACGGGGCCGCTCGCGCGGATCCCGGGGGCCGTGCGCGTCGAGCTGGCCCAGGAGACGCTCGACGCCCTGCGCAAGCGGATCGGGGAGGAGGGGCTCGACGCCGCGGCGGTGAAGGAGCACGTCGAGGGCGGCGCGCTGCTCGCGGACCTCGTCCTCCGTTCGACGCGTGAGGCGGGCCGAGGCGTCGTCCCGGCGGTCAACGCGACCGGGGTCGTGCTCCACACGAACCTGGGCCGGGCGCCGGTGCACCCCGAGGTGGCCGAGCGCATGGCCGCAGCGGCGCGCGGCTACTGCGTGCTCGAGCTCGATCGCTACTCCGCGCGGCGCAACGAGCGCGACGCCCGGCTGGGCGTGCTGCTGGCCCGAGCGACCGGGGCCGAGACGGGCATCGCGGTCAACAACTGCGCCGCGGCGGCCTTCCTGATGATGCAGACCTTCGCCGGCGGGCGCGAGGCGGTCGTCAGCCGGGGGGAGCTCGTGGAGATCGGCGGCTCCTTCCGCGTCCCCGACGTGATGGCCCGCGCCGGCGTGCGCATGGTCGAGGTGGGCACGACGAACCGCACGCGCATCGCGGACTACGAGCGCGCGATCACGGCCGACACGGGGCTGTTGATGAAGGTCCACACGAGCAACTACCGCGTCGTGGGCTTCACCGAGGAGGTGCCGCCCGAGGATCTCGCGCGGCTCGGCCGTGACCGGGGCGTGACCTCCGGCTGGGACCTGGGCTCGGGCAGGATCGAGGCCGAGGGCGCGCGCTCCCTGGAGATCGTGGGCGACGAGACGGTCGTCAAGGAGGCCGTGGCCTCGGGCGTCGACGTCGTGGCGTTCTCCGGGGACAAGCTCCTCGGCGGGCCCCAGGCGGGGCTCATCGTCGGCCGCCGCGCCGCGATCCGGGCCCTCCGCAAGAACCCGATCTACCGGGCCCTGCGCCTCGACAAGGTCGCGCTGTCGGGTCTCGAGGCCACGCTCGAGCTCCTGCTCGCCGGCCGCGGTGACGAGCTGCCCGCTCGCAAGCACATGCATCTGACCCGCGAGGAGCTGCGCCCGGTGGCGGCGCGGATCGCCGGCGGGATCGCCGACCTCGGCGGATTCGAGGCGGACGTCGTGGACTCCGAGTCCCAGCCCGGGAGCGGGAGCGCGCCGACGGTGTTCCTGCCCTCGGTGGCCGTGCGGGTGCGCTGGGACGGCGGCGGCGCGGACCGTCTCGCCGACGTCCTGCGAGCCGGGGAGCCGCCCGTCTACGTGCGCATCCACGACGGGTGCGTGCTGCTCGATCCGAGGGCGCTGCTCGACGGGGACGAGGCGCGCCTGCTCTCGGCCTTCCGGGCGGTCGCCTCTGCATGAGCCGGGAAGACCGCGCGTCCTCGGGCGTCCGGATTCGCCATGGAGAGAGCTGACCAGGAGGGCGCGCAGGAGGTGGCCGTCGGGGTCGTCGGTCTCGGCGCCGTCGGGATCCCGCTGGCGTCCATGCTGGCGCGCGCCCCCCGGACGTCCGTGCGCCTCCATGATCTCGACGAGGACGTCCTCGTCGCGCTGAGGGACGGACGGTCGCCCCTGGCCCATCTCGACGACGCGCTCGTCGCGCCCCTCGCGGGGCAGAGGAGCTCGACCGATCCTGCGATCCTCGCTGACTGCGACGCGGTCCTGGTCTGCGTGCCGACGCCGCTCACCGAGCTGCGGGAACCCGACCTCGGCGCCGTGAACGCCGCGGCGGCAGCGATCGCGGCGCACGCGCGCGAGGGTGCCCTCGTGGTCCTCGAGTCGACCACCTGGCCCGGCACCACCCGCGAGATCCTCGGGGGCGCTCTCGCCAGCCGGCCCGACCTCGAGGTCGCCTACTCCCCGGAGCGCGTCGACCCCGGCCGCGTCGACTCCAGCGCGCCCGGCGGTGACCCGCTGGGGGCGCGCGTGCCCAAGCTCGTGGGAGGGACGAGCCCGGGCGCCACCGAGCGCGCCGCGGCGCTCTACGGGCGGGTGTTCGAGTCGGTCGTGCCGGTGTCGAGCGCGGAGGTCGCCGAGGCCGCCAAGCTCGTCGAGAACGTGCACCGCGCGGTCAACATCGCCCTCGTGGGCGAGCTCAAGATCGCCTTCGACGCCATGGGGCTCGACATCTGGGAGGTGCTCGACGCCGCTGCCACCAAGCCCTTCGGCTTCACGCGCTTCGATCCCGGCCCTGGCATGGGCGGGCACTGCCTCCCGATCGATCCCTTCTACCTCTCCTGGGCGGCGCGCCGCGCGGGGGCGGAGACCCGCTTCGTGGAGCTCTCGGGAGAGATCAACCGCGAAATGCCGGCGTACGTCGCGAGCAAGGTCGAGGCGGCGCTCCAGAGGCGCGATCTCGAGGTGGCCGGGGCGCGCGTGCTGTTGATCGGCGTGGCCTACAAGCGAGGCGTCGGGATCACGGAGGAGTCGCCCGCCTTCCCCCTCGCCGCCCGGCTGCGCGAAGGGGGCGCAGAGGTCTCCTACTGCGATCCCCTCGTTCCGCTCTGCGCGCTCGGCGAGTCGCGCGACCTCGACGCGGCCCTCGAGGACGGCGTCGACGTCTGCGTGGTGCTCGTCGATCAGGACGGCGTCGAACTCGAGTCCGTGGCGACGGCCGACGTGCTGGTCGTGGACACGCGCGCTGCCCTGCGCGATCGGATGCTCGGGGACCCGCGCTACGTATCGGCCTGAGCTCAGCGCGGGCCGGGGACCGCGCGGTCCGCGATCACGTCGCGCTCCCACGCTGCGAAGGCGTTGACCATGCGCCCGAGCCTCTCGGACTCCTCCTTCGCGAGATCGCGTGCCTCCGCAGGATCCTGGCCGAGGTGGTGGAGCGTCCAGGACGCGCCGCGGTCGTTCGAGTGGATCTTCCACACCCCGTCGATCCACGCGCGCTGGCGTCGCGTCCGGAATCCGTAGGGCTGCGCCTCCGCCGTGGTGAACAGGGACCTCCCGTCCAGTCTTGGCAGGGAGACGTCGACGCTCGCGATTCCGAGGACGGTGGGGAGGACGTCGACGGTGCACGCGGGACGGTCGAGGGGGCGGCCGCGCTCGAGGGGGACGGCGGCGTCGCCGCACCACCAGAGCGCTGCGGGAACCCGGATGCCTCCCTCGTACAGGTCGCGCTTGCGGCCGCGCAGGCCCCCGGTGGAGCCCGGGCCGGTCCCGTGCTCGGGGCCGTTGTCGCTGCAGTACCAGATGACGCCGCGCCCGCGGGCCTCCAGGGCCGCGCGGAGCGCGCCAACCTGGCGGTCCACGTCGGCGAGGCACGCGACGTAGCGGTCCCTCTCGGCCGCGGGGTCAAGCGAGAGTCGCGCCAGGGTCTCCGGGCTCCGGGTCACGGGTTCGTGGGGCGCGTGGAGCCAGACCACGGTGAGCGAAGGGCGGCCCTCGGCCGTGCAGCGCTCGATGAACTCCAGGGCCCTGGCGACGATCAGGGCGCTGTCGTCGCCGACGAGATCGTCGGGGCTCACCACCGCCGCGGGGCCCGTCCAGTAGCGCGTGCCGTAGGCGTCTCCGGAGTTCGGGTCGACCATGGGATCGAACGTGGGCACCTTGGCCTCGGTGGCGAAGCACTCGTCGAAGCCGTGCGCCCAGGGCGGAGCGTGATGGGCGTCGTGCTTCGGCCGCCCGCCCCTGTTCGAATCCACGACGTCGCGGGTCAGGGTCCCCAGGTGCCACTTCCCGAAGAACCCGGTGCGCCATCCCGCGGCGCCGAGGACCTCGCCGAGATGGAGCTCCTCGGCGTGGAGGTGCCCGACGTTGGCCCCGTCGATGCCCATGCGCGCGGGGTGGCGCCCGGTGAGGACGCTCGCACGGGTCGGGGAGCAGACCGGCGCCGCGGCGTAGAAGCGACGCAGCTCGACGCCGTCCCGCAGGAGCGCGTCCAGATGCGGCGTTCGCAGGGACGCGTCGCGGAGCCCGACGTCGCCCCAACCCTGGTCATCGGCCATGACGAGCACCACGGCCTCCGGCGGAGGGGCAGCAGCAGGCTCCTGGAAGGCGATCGCGGCGGCGACCGTGAGGATGGGGACGAGGGGCATGGCGGGGTCGGCGGTCTTCAGCTGTTCGCACCCTAGCGACTCGAGTCGCATCCGGCCCGCGCCGGGGCGGGAGTAGACGTGAGACAGTACGGCCGTGACGACCTTCCGAAGGCGTGAGCACGCCGCTTCCAAGCGCCCGCTCCCGGGCTTAAAGTCGAGCCATGCGCCTCAAGCGGAACAAGCGACTCACCGACTACGCAGCCTGCGCCGGCTGAGCTGCGAAGATGCCCATGGGGCAGCTCACGCAGGTGCTGCGTGACATGAAGCAGTTCGATGATGAACGGCTGCTCGTCGGCCCCAAGACGGTCGACGACGCAGGCGTCGTGCGCATCGGTCCGGAGGACGGGCTCGCGGCTGGCAGCGAGGCCCTGCTCGTCCAGACGGTCGACTACTTCCCGCCGGTCCTCGACGACGCGTACCTGTACGGCGCCGTGGCCGCGGCCAATTCCCTGAGCGACGTCTACGCGATGGGCGGGCGTCCGATCAGCGCGCTCAATCTCGCGGGGTTCCCGAAGGGCTTCGAGGAGGGCTGGGTCGCGGACATCTTCCGCGGCGGCTTCGAGAAGGTCGCCGAGGCCGGCGCGGTGGTCGCGGGCGGGCACACGGTCGAGGCCCCCGAGCCCCAGTTCGGCTTCGCCGTCACCGGGCTCGTCAGGCGCGAGGATCTGACCGCCAACGGCGGAGCGCAGGTCGGGGACGTCGTCTACCTGACGAAATCCCTGGGCATGGGCTCCATGACCACCGCGGGCAAGTTCCAGAAGGCGCCGGAGGAGGCCGTGCGCGCGGCCGCCGAGCAGATGGCGACCCTCAACCGCGACGCGGCGCTGGCCATGAACGCGACGGGCGCCCACGCCTGCACCGATATCACGGGCTTCGGTCTGAACGGCCACGCGCGCAACATCGCCGCCTCGTCGGGCGTCACCCTCCGCTTCGACCTCGCGAGCGTCCCCTTCTTCCCCGGCGCGCGCGACCTCGCGGCCAAGGGCGTGGTGAGCGGGGGCGTGGGCCGCGGGAAGTCGGCCCTGGCTGGTGAGGTCGACGTGGCCGACGGTCTCGACGAGGCCCTCGTGGACATCACGTACGACGCCGAGACGTCCGGCGGTCTGCTGATCGTGCTGGCGGAGGAGGACGCGCCCAGGCTCGAGGACGAGCTGGCGAAGCGGGACGTGCCCGTCCACCGCGTCGGCGACGTGGTCGAGCGCGCGAGTGACTCCTACATCCAGCTGCGCTAGCCCACGCGCCATGGACAGGATCTCGATCGCTCTCGCTCTCCTCGCCGCTCCCCTCGCCGCTTGCGCATCCAGCGGGGACCAGGCGGGGGGCGGCGTGCGCCGCGTCGATCCGATCTCCCGCCCCGCCGTGCTCGCCGAGGGCTGGGCGCTCGACGTCGCCCACGAGGGCGACGTCCGCATCAACGGCGTGGCCTGCGGCGAGTTCGACGCCGGGCTCGCAGGGGACGAGATCGTCTCCGTGGACAAGCTCGGGCGCATCCGACTCCTCGGACGGCGCGACGGTGGCTTCGGACCGCTGGAGCTGCCCTGGCCCATCCCGATGGAGGGCATCAGCGGGTCCAGGGAGCCTGGCGGTGAGCTGGTGCAGGTCGCGGCTGGCGACCTCGATCCCGAGGCCCCCGGCGACGAGATCGTCGCGGTGGGTGTGCTGCGCGGTGGCGAGGACGACGGCGAACCGGGCCTCGTGCGTGTCCTGTCGCGCTCGGGACCGCGCGGCGCTTGGCGAGAGCAGCGCTTCGTCACCCCGGGCCTCGTCCACGCGATCGCGGTGGGGGACGTGCTGCCCGGGCGCGAGGGCCTCGAGGTGCTCTTCGCCGGCTTCTTCGGCGAGGCGCTGGTGGGCTACGTCGACCGCGAGAGCGGCGCGCTCCTCGTCGACGCCATCGGCGCGACGCACACCGGCAACGCCAAGGGCGCCTGCCTCGTGGACGATGGCTTCGTGCTCGCCTGCGACGACGGCAAGACCTTCCGCTATCGCCGTGATGCCTCGGGGGAATGGGCGCTTGCGCGCACGCGGGACTTCGGAGCGACGCTGGCGCGGATCGCCGCCTTCCAGGGCGTGGACTACGCGATCTGCGCGAACGACGGGAGCTTCACCCTCCATCAGCGGCGCGGGGATCGCTCGGGGACGACGGCGCTGCACCGGGTCGGCAACCGTCTGCGGGGCGCGCTCTTCGTGGACATCGACGCGAACGCGGAAGGCGTCGAGGCGTGCACCGCGGGCTACGACGGAGAGATCCGCGTGGTGCGTCTGCTCGAGCAGCCCGGAGCGGGGGATCCGTTCCCGCGCTTCGCGACGTCGAAGCGTTCGGTCGCCCGGGACACGGCCAAGATCCACCACCTCACCTCCGGCACCTTCGATGGCATCGGCACGGCGCTGGTCAGCTGCGGCTACTCCGGTGACATCCTCGTGATCTATCCGCGCTGACGCGCGCCTCACCTTGCCCAGCGGTCCCTTCCAGCGCTCCACGCCCCGACGAGACGTCTACGCCGGCCTCGACGCGCTGGAGGTCTCGGGCGCGCATGCCGGCGGCCCGCCGCTCATCCTCGGGCACCGCGGAGCCCCGCGCGAGGCGCCCGAGAACACGCTCGCGAGCCTGCGCCGCGCCCTCGAGCTGGGCGTGGACGGCGTCGAGTACGACGTGCGGGCCTGCGGCAGCGGCGAGCTCGTGGTCTTCCATGACGCACGGCTCGATCGCACGACGGACGGCACGGGGCCGCTCGCAGGGCTCGACCTCCGCGGCCTGTACGGAGTCGACGCCGGCTCGTGGTTCGGAAAGCGCTTCGCAGGCGAGCCGGTCCCGATCCTCGACGAGGCTCTCGCCCTCACGCCGGAGCGCAGGGGGGAGCGTCCCTTCCACATGATCGAGCTGAAGGAGCGAGGGCTGGTCGACGGGCTGGCCCAGCTGCTGCAGGAAGCGCACCCCCCGATCCCCTGCCGCGTCGCGAGCTTCAGCCGCGAGGTCTGCCTCGACGCGCGTGACGCAGGGCTCGACGCGATGCTGCTCGCGCCGCTGGCGACCGAGGACGACCGCCGTTTCACCAGGGACGAGCGCATCGCCGCCTACGGCGTCGGACCCGGAGGGTGGTTCACCGAGGACGCAGGCGGTGACTGGTCGCACGTGGAGTCGTGGGCCTGGAGCATCGACGATCCAGAGGAGCTCCTCGCCCTCGCGCGGCGGCCTCTCTTCGGCATCAACACGAACGAGCCTCACAGGGCACTGGTGGCCCGAGCGCTGGCCCGTCTCGTGCCGGATGCGGAGGTGCCGTACCCGGTCGAGGCACCGGATCTCTACGTCGAGCCCGAGACCCTCGAATCGAGGGCGAGCGGTGAGTGGTTCGGGAGCTGGGAGACCGAGGTGGTCGTGCGCAACCCGTTCGATCGAAGCGTCGCCGCGCGCGCGTCGATCTTCGTGCCCCACGGGGCCTTCGAGCTCGACGGCGTGCCGCACGCCTTCGACCTCGAGCCTCGAGAGGAGCGCCGCGTGCGCGTGCGGATCTCAGGGGGGGCTCGGGAGCCCGGCCCCGACCCGCTCTTCGCGGTGCTCTTTTCGTGGAGCGGCGGGCCCTCCCTGGGGGCGGGGGGCGACGAGGCGGAGCTGCGCGCGGGGACGCGGCTCCTCTTCGACGCTCCGCTGCGGCGGAGGCGCGTGGCCACCGCTGACGGCCTCGCGCGCCGCCTCGAGATGCTCCGCGAGCGCCCCTCGGACCCGCAGGCCACCATCTCCGCGCGGCGGGTCGGCCCGGATCTCATCCTCACGCTCGAGAATCCCGGGGGTCTCGAGGACGCGCACCTCGTCGCGCGGCTGGGCCGGGAAGTGGCGCGCGCCGGTCGCGGGATGCGTCTTCGGCTGCCCGCTGGCTTCGACGCGGTGCCCCTCGGGGTTCCCTTCTCCTGCGGGATCGAGGGCACCGGGCCCGACGGGGGGCCGCGGCTTCGCCGCTGGGCGGGTGGGCTGCCGGAGGGCATCGGCCACGGGAGCGCCGGCCTGCTCCTGCCCCTCGGGAAGGGCTGAGAGGAGACTCAGCGGCCGCTGGACCGGAGGCGGTCGCGCAGGACCTCCAGGAGGGCCGCGCCGTCGGACTCCGGGCCCCTGAACCGGAACATCGTCAGCTCGCCGCCCGCGGCGTTCTCGAGCACGAGCTGGTGTTCGTGGATGACCTCGTGATTCACCGACGTGTTGGTCTCTTCGGAGGAGACGCCGAGCGAAGGACTCGGCGGGAGCGGGGTGCGTTCCCCGTCCGCTGGATAGGCGAAGGACCAGCGGTCGAGATCGACGTGGAGGAAGCGGCACGGTCGACGCGCGCGGCGCGCCACGATGGCCGTCCCGAGCAGCGCGAGGATCACGATGGCGCCCAGGGCTGGGATCGCGAGCTCGTCCGCGCCGGGGAACTCGACGCCCAGGGCGAGGACGAAGGTGCCGATGAAACCGAGGATCCCGGCGAAGGCGAGGAACAAGGCCACTGGATGGCCGGGCACCTTCGCGAGGACGAGATCGTTCGCGGTGTCGACCATCACGAACCGGGCTTCGATCCGGCTCAGTCCGCGCCTGCGACGACCGAGGAAGAGGTGCGCGAGCAGCCAGAGGGGGAGGCAGTGGAAGGGGATCAGGAAGACCAGGACGAAGCGGGGACGCGCATGCCCGTCCACGTTGAGCACTGCGCTATCCAGGTCCTCAGGGTCGACGCGGACCGTGACCGAGGAGCCCACCGGGTGCTCGGCGACGACCCTCCTGGCGAAGGACCTGTTCCAGTGCAGGTGCTCGCCGAACGCGTAGCGGCTCGACTCGAACTCCACGCCGTCCACCTCGTACGCGTAGCGGACATACGGCATGTAGGAGTTGCCATCGCGGCCCCACCTGTTGACAACGCGACTCTTGACGACGGTGGCGGGGACCTCGTCCCAGGTGTCTCGCGCGGTCTGCTCGAGCCGTGACTGGCGCACGATGAACCCGTCGAAGACGGCCACGAATCCTCCGAACAGGAGGACTCCGAGGACGAGGAAGGTGGTCCGCTTGCTGCGGTCGGGGGACGAACTCATCGATGGACGGTGGCCGGAGGCGACTGGAGCGATCCAGGCCACACGGGACCGCGGGGAAGCGCCCGCTCGAAGCGACCGCCCTCGGGCACTCGTCAGAGCGCGGTCAGCGTGAGGTCATCGACGAGCAGGGTGCGTCCGCCCGCGGCTTCGACCTCGATCCGGACGTGCGTCGCTCCGCTCGGAGCGGAGGCGACGAGTTCCGCGAGCCGCGCGGCGGTCGAGGGAGCCAGGGCGAGCTGGGGCTGCGTGAGCACGACCCCGCCGCTGTCGAGGAAGGTGGCCCTGAGGAACGCGGAGCCGGCGCCTGAGGGTGAGGTGTAGAGCGCACGGACCCTGCAGGTCTGGAGAGCCGCCACCGGGAGGGTCTGCGCGACGCTGCCCTGGTCGAGACGGGCAGAGGGAGCGGCGACTGCACCCCATTCGTTCAAGGCGACGCCGCCGGCGGCCGTCCAGCCAGTGAGGCCCTCGTCGAAGCCGGCGTTCTCCACCGGGTTGGTCGCAGTGGAGGGCAGGAGCGCTTCTCCATCGAGGAGCTCGAGGGTGGGAAGCTCTGGCGAGCCACCTCGGTTCCCCGAGCCGGAGGCCACGTGGACGACACCGTCCAGCAAAGCGATCCCGCCGCTGTGGCGGCCGTCGACCAGGGGCGGCAGAGCCGTCCAGCGCTCGGCGATGGCGTCGAAGGCGTCCACCTCGTCGTGGGCCGCGATCTGACTCCCGCTCTCCCCTCCGACGACGACGGCGTACCGCCCCACGGGCACGGCCATCGTGCCGGCGCGTTCCGTGGGAAGCGGAGCCGCGGCGGTGCTCCAGGTCCCGGTCGTGAAGTCGAAGATGTCGACCTCGGGGATGGTGCCGACGAAGGGGTTGGGCTGGGTGGTCGCGCGGCCGCCCGCCAACACGAGACGGTTCCCGACGACCACGGCCAGGAAGTGATCGCGGGGCCGCGGAGCGTCGGGGAGCACGGTCCAGGTGCCGCTGGCCGGGTCGTACTCGTCGAACCAGGGCCGGGCGCCGCCGTTGTGCCCTTGGTTGTTGCCGCCGACGAGGTAGATCTTGCCGCCGTACACGACCGTACCCGCTGCGCCGCGCCGCCGTCCGGGCGGGATCGCGCCGCCCACGGTCCAGCTGTTCGCCGCGGGGTCGAAGGTCCAGACGTTCTGCACGTTGGACTCGTTCGGATACCCGCCAGTGAACGCGCCGACGACGTGGATCCCGCCGTCGAACGCCACGGGCTGGAAGTGATGCATCTCGAAGGGCGGCGGCCCGAGGTCCGTCCAGGTGCGACGAACCGGGTCGTACTCCTGGGTCTGTTTCAGACCGCGGCCGCCGATGAGGTACGCCTTTCCACTCACCTCGACCATCGCCGTCTCGTGGCGCGGCTCGGGGATGGTGGCGTTGCTGGCGAAGGCGAACTCCCAGAGGCTCGGCCGGGGCGGGCCGATGCGCACCCACGCCGCCGTGGAGGGCACGCCCGCGGCGTCCACCACGAACAGCATGTACGCACCCGGGGGGGCGTCGTGGCCTTTCGGGGGCGCGTCGACCGAGAGAGAGGCGCCGGACTGGGTGAAGGGCAGCGCGAGGAAGCGTTGGTCCGAGTTGGTCCCGTGGGTCGAACTCCCCGCGCGCACGAGGTGGACGCCCGCGATGGCGCCGCCCGAGGCGAGGCCGACGCTGAAGGTCCCGCCGTAGGCGAGCTGCTGGGGCGCTGAGTTGATCGCCGGCCGCGGAGCGGGCTGGCCGGTCGCCGGGTCGAACAGGTAGGGCGGCGAGAACACCTGGGCGTCGGCGCGTCCGTCTCCTCCGCCGACCCACACGGTCGCGTCGGGGAGCAGGAGAGCGCTGGAGCGGTAACCGCGGTCCGCACTCGCCCCTGCGCAGAGGGTCCATGTCCCCGTCGCGGGATCGAAGAGCTCGGCGGTCTCCAGCGAGGCGGGGTTCGTGCCCTCCGCGTGGTACGCCGCACCCCCGGTCACCAGCAGCGTGCCGTCGGCCAGGATGGTCGCGTCGTGATCGGCCCGCCGGAGGGTCGGGGCGAGGGCGGCCGTTGCCGTCGGGGTGGCGCCCGAGGTCTCCACGCGCGCCGCGCTGCGCAGGGCGCCGCCGGGAGCGCCGCGGTGATCCACTCCGCCAACGAGGACGACGAGATCGGGCCCCAGCTGGGAGGAGGTGCCCCACGCGCGCTGGGTCAGCTCGCGCGTCCCCACGAAAGCCGTGGCCCCGCGGCCGGTCAGGTCGAGCAGGGCCGCACGTTCGTCCCAGCCGGTCCAGAGGATCTCGCCTGAGGAGGTCACATGGGCCGAGGGGAAAGTCCCGTCGAGCGAGGGGTCACCGACCGCGTTCCACGCGGAGACGTCGATGCCCTCGAGCGCGGTCCATCGGCCGCCGGCGAAGCGCTCGGGGTGGAAGAGGCTGGAACCGCCTGCGTTCGATCCTCCCAGGGCGAGCAGGGATCCGTCCCCGAGCGTCAGCGCAGCTGCTCCGAAGCGCGGCTGCGCCATAGGGGCCATCGGGACCCACGTTCCGTTCGCGTTCTCCAGGCGACTCGATTGGTTCTGTCCGATGGCGGCGCCGCCGCTGCGTCCGCCGAACCCGCCGAGCTCGACGAGGGTTCCGTCGGCGAGCCGAGCGTGCCCGGCGCCCATCAGTTCCTCGGTGGGGTGATCGATCGTCTCGTGGGTCCAGGAGCCCACGGTCGCCCGATCGACGCGGGTCGAGTCGTGGGGTGCGGCGGGGTCGGGATCGCCGGGGCCAGCAGGGTCCGCGCTGGCGTGGGAGACGATGTGCCCGCTCGCGAGCAGGCTGGCGTGCACCGGCTGCACCGGCCAGGAGAGCAGCGGGCCCCACGAGCCGCGGAGGCCGCGGCTCGACGCCCCGCTACCGTCGGGCGCCGCGGGCGCGAACAGGACCGGGTCGCCCCAGTCCGCGTGGTCCTGGTCGAAGCCGTCATCGCCGTCGAGGGCCACGAGCAGCAGTTCGCGCACTCCGCGCACGTCCAGTCGACCGGTCGACACGGCCTCGTCGGAGCCGCTGAGGAGGCCCGAGTCGAAGAGCAGCGTCCCGTCGCCGATGACCTGGAAGCGGGCGGTGCCCGCGGCGCCGACGGCCTCGTCGATCCCGACCCAGCTGTGGAACAGCAGGGCCTCTCCCTCGAGGTCGAAGGCGATCACGCTCGAGGCGCGGGTCCCGAAGCCTGTCGTGAACGTGCTCGACCCCACCTGGAGCGTCGTGCCGTCGCCCGGTGCCGCGCTGCCCACCGATCGGTCGAGCTCCACCGGACCGAGGGTTCCGTCCGTCCACACCGGGGTTCCCGTGCTCAGGGCGTGGACGAAGGGCTGTGGCGGCGTCGAAGTCGCGGGCGGCGTGACGGGCGTGCGCTGGGCGAACGTGGGCGCGGCCAGCGCGGCGGCGGTGAACGTTGTGAGCAGGGTTCGGAGCATGGATGGGCGCGGGCGGATCTCCGACGCGAATCGTGGCCCGAGTGCGGCGGATCCGTTCGAGCAGACTAACCGCGAGGGTGCGTTTGGTCGCCATCGGAGACGCGGCGAGAGCGGACCCGGCAAGCGCCCCAGGCCACCTGAGGGGCCCTTTCGGTACCTCCTGTCTCACTCCGAGTCGCTCCCCTCGGAAGCCAGGCTCAGGCGCTCGCCATGGCGGCGAGGCGCGCGTCCACCTTGTTCGCCGTGATCGCGCCGTAGTTCGCCGCCCCGAGCCAGCCGCTCATGATGATTCCGACCGAGCCGGCGTGGTACAGGCCTTCGACCTGCTCGGAGAGGCCCATGGAGTACGGCAGGCCCTCGAACTTGGTCCCGAAGGACGTGCCGTGGGGGGACTCCGTGTAGAAGCGGAAGGACAGTGGCGTCGAGGCCTCGGCGTGCTCGATCTTCGCCGCGGTCCCCGGCACGCGGCGCTCGATGTCGGCGATCGTCTCGTCGACCATGCGCTGCTTGTTCGCCTCGTACTCCTCGGGGCTCATGCGGTCCCAGTCCTCGAAGAGCGCGTTGGTGCTGGAGACGATCACGAAACGATCGGGCTTGCCAGCCGCCTGATCCTCGGGGCGTCCCTTCGGGTAGTAGAAGCTGAAGGTGCGGCTCTCCCCATGCAGGTCGCAGAGGGCGGCGCTGTCGAAGGTGGGGCGCGTGGACGTGAAGAACAGATCGCTCACCCAGGGCAGCGATTCGCCCTCGCGCAGGCCCATGTAGACCTGGCAGCTCGACGTGTTGAGTCGGACGTTCTTGAGGCCTGCGACCCAGTCGTCCGCGAGGTGCTCCTCGCCCACGAGGCCGAGGGCGGTGCCGTGGATGCTCGCGTTCGAAAGCACGATGTCCGCGCCGATCACCCTCTCGCCGATCCTGACCCCGGTGGCGCGGCCGCCCTCCACGAGGATCTGGTCCACGCGCGAGCGGCTGAAGAGGTCCACCCCGTTCTCGCCGAGGATCCGGCGCATGTCGCGGACGAGGCCGTCGGTTCCACCCGTGAAGGTGAAGACACCCTTCGACATGAAGTTGGAGAAGACGATCCCGTAGCTGATCGCCGGATCGTCGAGACCGGAGCCGTTGGCGTAGCTGATGGGCTCCATCAGGAGCCGGTGCACGTCGTTGCGCCCGGGGAAGTACTCCTCGAAGAGCTCTCCCGTCGTGCGCTCGTCCTGGTCGTAGTAGTTCATCCGACGCAGGTCGTCGTAGAACCCCTCGACGACCGCGCGGTCCTGGCCGAGGACGTTGACGAGCTTGTCGGTGAAGCAGTCCCGCGTGAATTCGGTGTCGAAGCTGAACTGCGGGTTGTCGAAGCGGACGCCGTCGAGCTGGATGATGCGGGCAGCGACCTCCGGGCCCCAGTACTTGCGGCAGGTCTTCTTCATGCCGAACGGGAACCCGTGCAGCGAGATGTCGAAGACGTGGCCGCCCTTGCGCTTGAACCAGGTCGCGAGCCCACCGAAGTTGTAGTGCTGCTCGATGACGCAGACGCTGTGACCGGCGCGGGCCAGGATGTTCGCGGCGGTGAGTCCCCCGAGCCCGGAGCCGATGACCACGACGTCGTAGCGGTCCTTGGCAGCCTTGAGCGGATCTCTCTTCAGCGGGCGCTTGCCGTCACGGTGACCCGTGTAGAACTTCTTGTCACGGCCGGCGGCGGCCGGCTGACCCAGGGGCGCGGTGTCGGTCATGGCGTGCGGGGGCTTCAGCCCTCAACGGGCGGCGAGGGCGTGCTGGTTGGCCATGGCGATCCCGGAGAGCATCGCTCCGACGATCCCGAGGTAGCCCTGATCGGTGCCACACAGGAACAGGCCGTCGATCGGGGTGCGGCCGCTGCGCTGTTTGCGGGGGCTGCCGTAGACGGCGCCGCCGAGATGGCCGGTGAACTTCTGGATCGTACGCGGCGTGAAACCGTCGACGTACACGGAGTGGGGGCGCACGTCGAAGGCGAAGGGTGCGGCGGTGGCGTGTGCGCTCTCCCAGATGCGCTCCTTCGCGGCGACGTACTCCTCCTCCGGCATGGCTGTCCAGGTGTCGTGCCGGGCGAGCAGGGTGAGCCGAAAGAGCGCGTCGGGGAGCGGCTCGGCGGACGCGTAGTTGTCCGGACAGCAGATCACCCCGCTGCGGTCGTCCACCAAGGCGCCCGGCTCGGGAGGGCCGTAGACCAGACGATCCTCGGTGTTGAAGAAGACGATCGTGTCGTCGTGTCCGAGGTCGGCGGGCCTCCGGTCGAGGACGGTGAGGTACTCGACGAACGTCAGGGGTCCGACGTCGGCGGGGGAGACGGCGTGGGCGGCCTCGGTGAGCTCGAGGGTCTCGACGTAGCCTGCGCTGGAGAGCACGACCGGAGCGCGCAGCTCGGTCCCGTCGTCGAGCACGACGCCCTCGACGCCGCCGGGCCCGGAGAGGATTCGCGCGACGCCGCTCTTCATGCGGAGCTCGCCGCCGAGCTCCTTGAAGCGATTCCGCAGGAGCTCCAGCACCGTGCGGACGCCACCCTCGGGCCGCGCGAAGCCCTCCTCGTAGAGGCTCTTGAAGAGGATGATGAACGAGGCCCACTCGACGTCGTCCGGCGTGGGGCTCCCGTAGTAGAGGAGCGGCAGGAGCAGCATCTCGACCAGGGTCTGGTCGGTGATGTACGCCTTCAGCTCGTCCCTGGCCATGGGCGGTTCGCCCTCGACCTCAACCAGGTCCGGATAGCCGGCGATGTCGCGAACCAGGCGATCGAAGCCGTCGATCTGGCCCGGGAACTTGTCCGCGATCTCCGCGCGGAGGACCTCGAAGTCGTTGGTCCAGCGCAGGGAGACCCCGGGGAAGCTCACGCGACTGCCGGCCTGCTCGCCGAGCTGGAGCGCGTCGTAGGGGATGCGCAGCTGGCGCAGGATGCGCGTGAGGGGCCGGCCCTTCGTGCCCTTGGGCACGTAGTTGGTCAGGGCGTGGAGGCCGACGTCGAAGCGCCTTCCCTTCTTCTTGTAGAAGCTGTTGAGACCGCCCCAGAGGGAGTGGCGATCCAGCACGACCACGCGCTGGTCGTACTGGGCCAGGCGGATGCCCGCCGCGAGGCCGCTCATGCCGGCGCCGATGACGATGGTGTCGAAGGTCTCCATGTCGTGGGCGCTGGCCGGTGCGGCCGCGCTCTGCCCTGTCAGGCGTTCTGGAGCTTGAGCTCCTTGTCCTCCATGTGGGGGTGGAGGTAGTCCGCGCAGGACTGGAGGCTGCCGAGCTCCTTGTAGTCGTCCTCGGGGACCTGGACGCCGTAGCGCTTGCGCAGCTCCATCACGATGTCGAGGAAGTCCATGGAGTCCAGCTCGATCTGGTCCCGCAGGAGCTCGGTGTCGTTGAGCCCCCCGAGCTCTTCGTCGGGGGCGATGGTGGCGATGATGTCCTTGACGGCTTCCTTGACTTCGTCGTGCGTCATGTCGAGTGGGCGGGGACGCGTGGCCCCGCGGGTCTTGCTGGGGGGGCTCCCGCGGCTGCGAGAGCTGTGCTGGTGGGGGAACGAGTCAGCTGCTCTCGCAGCGCTTCACGATCAGGGCACTGTTGATGCCCAGCATCCCGAAGCTGAGGTTGAGGATCGTGTCGACGCGGCCGCGGTCCAGGGGCTCGTTCAGCACCAGGCCGCGCACCTCGCACTCGGGGTCGAGGGCGTCGACGTTGATGGTCGGGTGCACGATGCCGTCGGTGAGGGACGGGAGGTTCCCGGCGAGCTCGAGCGAGCCCGCGGCGCCCATCGTGTGGCCGATGTAGCTCTTGGTGTTGTTGATCGAGGTGCTGGCGGAGTCGCCGAAGACCTCGCGGACCGCGCCCGACTCCTGGATGTCGCCCTGGGGCGTCGAGGTGGCGTGGGTGCTGACGATGTGCACGTCCTCGGCGCTCATCCCCGCGTGGGCGAGAGCGCCGCGCATGCACTCGTTCTGGCGCTCGGGCAGGGGCAGGACGAAGTCCGCCGCGTCCGAATTCACGTGCCAGCCGGCGATCTCGCAGATGATCGGCGCGCCGCGCTTCACCGCGTCGTCGTAGCGCTCCAGCACGTACAGGCATCCGCCCTCGCTGACGACGATGCCGTTGCGCTCCTTGTCGAAGGGGCGGCTGACCTTGGTGGGGTCCGCTTGCTCGCCGAGGGCTCCCTCCGCCTTGAAGCTCGCGAAGATTCCGAAGGTGTGGATGCTCTCCGACACGCCGCCCGCGACGGCCATGTCGCATTCGCCGAGGGCCAGCATCTGGGCGCCCTGGATGATCCCCAGGTTGCCGCCGGCGCACGCGCCGCCGATGGCGTAGTGGGGCCCGGTGATACCGGTGTTCAGGGTCACCTCGCCCGCGGGGTTGTTGGCCACCGTGCGCGGGTTGTGGTGGTGGGACCAGTAGGACGTGTCGTAGTCGTACTGGCTGATCTCGTAGATCTGCTGCTCCGTCTCGACGTTGCCGTGCTCCGTCGTGCCGACGTAGACGCCGATACGGCTCTTGTCGACCGTCTCGAGGTCCACCTGAGCGCTCTGGAGCGCCTCATTCGCGCAGTAGATCGCGATCGAACCGGCCCGCGTGCCACGCCGCAGACTCTTGCGGCTCTGGTGCTTCTTCGCGTCGTAGTCGCACTGGCCGGCGACGGTCTCCCCGAAGTAGCGGATCTCGTACGGCGACACCCCCGACACGCCCGCCAGCAGGTTCTGCCTATAGGTCGCGAGGTCGTTGCCGTTCGGGCTCGTGAGCCCGACCCCGGTCATGACGATGCGCGGAAGCGCGGGGCGTTCAGCCACGGGGATCCTCTTCGTCCGCATCCAGCGGCGGTTCGTGGGGGAGGGCGCGCGGGATCGTGCCCTGGAGCACGCGAGCGGGGACGCCGACGCCCACCTTGAGCGCGGTCCCGATCGCCTTGGAGAGCAGGCTCTGGGGATCGCCCAGGGCGTTGGAGACGCTCGTGAAGACGAGCTTCATCACCGCGTCGGCGAGATCGCAGGTGGCGATGATCGAGCGGAGGGTGAGGACGCGGGGGTCCTTCTGACCGTGGCGCTCGCGGATGATCTCGAGCATCCGGATCGCGCCCGTCTTGAAGTGGTCGAAGGCCACCTGCTCGCGCCGGCGGAGCACGGTCGCGACGATCGACAGGGTGTTGCCCACGGCCTCGTGCACGTTGCAACGACGCGCGGGGTCGAAGGTCGAGGTGACCGCGCCCCACTCCACGAGTTCGTTGATCGTGGTGCTTGCAGCCCCCTGACTGATCCCGAGCTCGGCGACGACCTCCTTGGCGGAGAGGGGCTGTCCGGCCAGCACGAGCAGGCCCCACACGCGGCCGTGGATCCGCTTGAACCCGAAGGTCTTGAAGAACGACTCGAAGGTCGCGAGCTCGTCCTTGAGCTCCTGCTCGAGACCTGGGAACCCCAGAGCGCCGCCCTCGAGGGGCGCGAGCTCCGAGGGTTCGATGGGGGCCTGGGAATCGGTCACGGCGGGACGTTCGTGGGGGAGGCGGAGCGCGCTTCAGATTTTCCTGAAAGGCTTGGGCGAGGAGTTGTAACGGTTCGGCTCCCCCCCAGGACACCGTGAGGGCCACAAATCCTCTCGCGAGCCCGTGATGGCCGCTCGCTCCTCGCCGGGCTGGCGGGCTCCCCTGGGCCTGGCCCGTGGACTGGCCGGCCCGCACCGGGCTCACGTGCTCCGCAGGTGCGCGGGAGGTCCGGGGCCCCGGGCCCGGCCGGGTCAGAGCGACAGGACCTGGCGCAGCCACGCGCCGATCCTCTCGATCTCCTCCATGCAGACCTGGTGCTGCATCGGGTAGTCCTCCCACTCGACGCCGTACCCGAGCTCGCGCAGACGGTCGCGCGCGGCTTCGCCCTTGGCCATGGGCACCATCGGATCCTGGGAGCCATGGCACTGGAGGATCGGGACGTCGCGGTTCGCGGCCGCGCGCTCCTCCTCGACGTCGCCATCGACGGCGAGATAAGTCGAGAGTGCCAGCACCCCGGCGAGACGCTCGGGGTGACGCAATCCGGCGTGCAGCGCGATCGCGCCACCCTGGCTGAAGCCCGCGAGCACGGTGCGTGCCGCGGGGATCCCGCGCTCTCGCTCGCGGGCGACGAGGTCCTCGAGTCGGGCCGCCGAGGCGCGGACGCCGTCCTCGTCGACGCGGCGCTGGTCGAAGTCCATGTTCAGGATGTCGTACCAGGCTGGCATCACCATGCCGCCGTTGATCGTCACCGGGATCCGGGGCGCGTGCGGGAAGACGAAGCGGATGGCGTGGTCCTCGGGCAGGCCCAGCTCGGCGACGACGGGCGGGAAGTCGTGGCCGCTGGCGCCGAGGCCGTGGAGCCAGATCACCGCCGCGTCCGCGGGGCGGCCGGGCTCGAGGACGACGCAGTCGAGGAGAGTGCTCATGGGGCGAGAAGGGTACCCGCGGCGTGCACCCGGCTCACCACTCGAGCCCGAGCATCAGGCAGTGGAGTCCGCTGCCGATGCCCTGCATGGCCACGCGGTGGCCGGGCTCGATGAAGCCCTCGCGCGCGGCGAGGGTGAGGGTCGCGGGCAGCGACACCGAGCCGACGTTCCCGAGGGTCTCGACGGTGGTGAAGTCACGCTCGTGGTCGAGGCCGAGGGTCTCGAAGAGCAGGCGCTTGTGCGCGACGCCCACCTGGTGCGTGACGATTCGATCGACGGCGTCCGCGGACCAGCCGAGCTCCTCGAGGAACGCGGGCCAGGTCTCCTTCGCCAGGGCGTTCCCTGCGTGCAACAGGGCCTCGGAGTCCGTGTCCATGAGCGGCCCGCTCGCGCCGTCAGCGCGGTCGCCGCTGCAGAGTTCGTGGTGCTGGGTCGCGGCCCGGGACAGCCCGCCGACGAGCCGGTGCGAGCTCGTCGCCACGCTCGAGTGACAGAGCACCGCCGCGGCGCCGCCCGACCCGATCGTCAGGGAGGCATAGGCGCGCTTGAGCTCCGCGCGGCCCACGCCTTCGGCCAGCAGCGCGCGGATGGTCTCGTCGACGAGGGGCCCACCGTCCTCTCCGCTCACCACGAGTCCGGCCTCGATCTCACCGCGCTCGATGCGTCCGGCCACGAGGGCCATGGCGTTGGCGAAGCCGAGGCAGGCGTTGGATAGGTCGAAGGCCTCGGCGGAAGGAGGGAGTTCGAGCTTCGCGTGGACCACCGAGGCGGTCGCCGGCTCCATGAAATCGCGACAGACCGCGGAGTGGACGACGCAGCCGATGCGATCGCGCGAGATCCCGGCGCGCGCGAGTGCGTCCTCGCCCGCGAGGACCGACGCGTCGCTCGGGCGTGTCCCGGCGGGCCAGAAGCGCCGCTCGCGGATCCCACTCATGAGCTCCAGCCGGCCGACGCTGACGCCGAGGCGGTCGTAGAGCGGCGCGAGGCGCTCCTCCAGGGCGTCGGAGGTCGTCGCCTCGGGAGGCAGGGCCAGCCCGAGGGACTCGATGTGCACGGACTCGAAGCGCATGGGGCGGCGGATGGTACTCGCGCCGCCCCCTGCGCAGACGGCCCGGCCGCCCGGATCAGCGGCGGATCAGGGCAGGAAGGTCACGCTGACGGCGTCCGAGGACTCGAGTCCCCCCGCACCGTCGCGCCAGAACCACTGGTCGGTCCGTCCTTATCCGGCGAGGAGGCCGCCGGTCGGGACCGAGACCGTGGTGCTTCCGCCGCCGCCGGTCGCGGAGATCGCCACCCTGGTCAGCGGACCGCCGATGCAGGTGGTGCCCCACGCCGTGGCGTCGATTGCGGGCCTCGTGCCCGCCGCCAGGAGCGCGGTGGCGGCGCCGGGAGCCGAGGCGAGGGTGATCGAAGGTGCGGGTCCCGAGAGGCTCGTGCTCCAGGCCCAGCTGATGTTGCCGCCCGAGGGGCCGTTCGGCAGGCAGGAGACCCGGGGGGACCCGCTGCCGTCGGTCGTGTCGAGCGCCTGGAGGCGCCAGCCCCCGTTGGACGCGGCGTTCGTCGTCCAGGCGAGGGGGTCGCCGTGTCCGTCCCCGTTCAGGTCGGGCGCCGCGAGGACGCCGCCGCCGAATTCGTCGTCGCGGTCCGCGCCGACGATCGTGTCCAGGGTCTCGAGGGTGCGGCCCGAGATCAGGTCCACCCGGCCCGGGCCACGATCGATCCACTGCGCGAAGCCGCCGGCGGACACGCGGACCATCGGCGAGCCGATCCAGACATCGAGCACGCCGTCGCCGTCGAGATCCCCCGGGGGTGACAGGGTCGAGCCCGCGCGGGAGGAGCGCACCTGCGCGATGCTCCACGCGCCGTCGAAGGGAGTCAGGTCGAACCGCTACCGGATGAGCGCACCTGTCGCTCCGGAGTGGATCGCAGCCCGGCCTTGATCCTCCGTGGCGACGAGCACGTCCCCTGCCCCGTCACCGTCGACGTCGCCCACGGAGAGAGATCGCGTCCAGCAGGAGCCGGTCGGGAAGGCCAGGCTCACCTCGAGGTCGTGGAGGAGAGTTCCGCTCCGCGTCGACCAGATCGAAGGGATCGAGGGGAACCCCGACGACGCGAACCACAGGAAGTTGTTGCTCCCGATCAGGAGGTCCTGGAAGCCGTCGCCGTCGACGAAGGCCTCGACGTGGCCGCCGAAGCCGAAGCGCCCGTCGGGGTTCGCGATCCTGAGCAGGGAGGCCCCGGTGGCTCCTGAGAGGAGATCCACGAAGCCGCGGCTGCCGGAGCCGGAGACGCCGTTCGAAGCTCGGAAGGACTCGCCTGCGTGACCGACGACGAGGTCGGGCGTGCCGTCGCTATCGAGGTCCTGGATGGAGGCGATGCTGACGTCACCGACCCAGAGGGAGGTGGAGGGCTGAGCGCGGCGCCAGAGGTCGGTCCCCGTCACGGGGTCGATCAGCGCGAGCTCGCTGCTGCCGGCCGCGAAGAACTCACGGACGCCGTCGCCGGTGCGGTCCTGGACCGCGTGGATCCGGCCGTCGAAGCCGACGGCGGGGTCGAGCGTCCCGAGGACGTCGCCGTCCGCGCCCGAGCGGAACTCGACGATCCCGGTGGCTTCGACCGGCAGCGCGAGGTTGGCGACCTGATCTCCGTCGAGGTCTCCCAGGAAGGCGGCGCCTCCGGGTGAGCCCTCCACGGCGCGCCCCGAGGGAGCGGTCGAGCGAGTCCAGATCTCGGCCTGCGCCACGGCGGCGGGAGCGGCGAGGGCGACGAGGGCGACGAGCGCCAGCGAGGTGGCGGCGAGGTGTCTCATGCCTGGATAGCTGGTCGAGGGACCTGCGGTCACACGCCAAGGGGGCGCGACGGCCGCGTTCCCGGCCGATTCGTGCGCTCCGGAGGAAGGCTACCATGCTCTGGTCCTCCCCATGATGACGCCGACGCCCCTGACGATCCTCCACGTGGACATGGACGCCTTCTATGCGTCCATCGAGGTGCGGGACAACCCGTCGCTCGAGGGGCTTCCGGTCTGCGTAGGAGGTCCTGAACGAAGCCGCGGCGTGATCGCGGCGGCGAGCTACGAGGCCCGACGCTACGGAGTTCACTCGGCCATGGCGACGGCGACCGCGCGACGACTCTGCCCGGACCTCGTGCTGCTTCCGCCGGACTTCGACAAGTACACGGCGGTGAGCGCGCAGATCATGACGATCTTCCGCAGCTACACGCCGACCGTCGAGCCCCTCTCCCTGGACGAGGCGTTCCTGGACGTCGAGGGGTCCGAGCGCCTGTTCGGAGACGCCGAGGAGATCGGTCGGCGGATCAAGAACGACATCCTCAGGGAGACGCGCCTCGTCGCGTCGGTGGGCGTCGCGCCGACGAAGTTCCTGGCCAAGCTCGCGTCCGACCTCGACAAGCCCGACGGGTTCCGCGTGATCCAGCGGGACGAGGTGCGCGCGGTCATCGATCCCTTGCCCGTGTCGAAGATCTTCGGCGTCGGACCTCGAACGGCGAAGCGGCTCGAGGCCCTCGGCATCCGGACGGTGGGGGAGCTCGCGCGTCAGCCCAAGCGCGACGTCGCCCGCCGCTTCGGCGCGTCGGGCGTCTGGATCCACGACCTCGCCCACGGCGTCGACCCGCGCCGGGTGACCGCGCGCCGCGAGGAGAAGTCCCACGGGATGGAGCGCACTTTCGCCGAGGACATCGCCGACCGCGAGGAGCTGCAGAACCTGCTCTTCACGTTCTGCGAGGAGGTCGCGTTCCACCTTCGCGACAAGGGCTTGCGCGGCCGAACGATCACGGTCAAGGCGCGCTTCAGCGACTTCCGGACGGTGACGAGGACGAAGAGCCTCGACTTCGCGACGAACATCGGCGCGCGTATCTACGCCACTGCCCGGGAGCTCCTCGGCCGGGTGGAGCTCCGGCCGCTGAGGCTGCTCGGGGTGCAGGTCGCCAGGCTGGAGGACGTGCGGCAGCCGGTCCAGGAGGTGCTCTTCCTCGGGGCGGACGCGGACGCATCGACGAGGAAGGACTTCGTCGAGGCCGCGGACAAGCTCGCGCGCGTGACCCCGAGCCTCGACAAGCTGCGGCGCCGCTTCGGCCGCGGCGCGGTCTTGCCCGCGAGTCTCCTCGGGACCGCGACCCCCGAGGGGCGGGACGGAACGCCGGGGGAGGGCGCCCAGGAACCCGAGGCCTGAACGCATCGACCCTGCCCGCGGTCAGGTCCCGCGCTCAGGGTCGGTGGGTGGGCCGAGCGCCCGTTCCAGCGAGGCTGGCCGATCAGGCGGCCTGGCTCGCGGCGCGGGCCGGCTCGGCGGACGCCATCTCCGTGTGGGTGATCAGGACGTAGCGCCCTTCGGCGAGATCGAGCGTGGTGGCGCGACCTCGGAAGCGTCGAGCCTCGCCGCCGTGGGCGGCGCGCGCGTCGCTCACGTGGGTGTGCCGGGCGCGGCGGAGCACACTCCTCAGGCCCTCGGCGAATTCCGCCGCGCGGGCGTCGCCGGAGTCGTGGGCGCGCTCGCAGACGGTGAGGTAGTTGACCCCGGCTCCCGTGTGGGAGGCGTCCCCGCCGTTCGCCGCGGAGAATCCGCTCCACGCCGTGTTCACCGCGACGATGCGGCCTCGCTCGTCGAGGATCGCCGCGTGAGCCGCGATGGCGTTCAGCGCGGGAACCAGGCGGCCAAGGGGCGTTCCTGCAGGGACCGCGAAGCCGGCCTCGGGCACCGTGGTCGGCCGCGAGACTGCGTCGGACTGGCAGGCGAAGGAGACGAGGACCGCGCCGCTCGTGGCCTCGCCGTCGAGGGTGCGCTCGAGGGTCGCCATGGTCCGCTGCACGCCGCCGCCGCGGGCGGGGCGCTCGAAGTCCATGCTGATGCTGTCGATCTCGCCGCGGAGGAGGCGTCGCAGCTGGGCGTGCATGGTGCCAGCGCGGCGGTTGCCCGCGGCGGCCGCCGCGGCGCAGGCCGCCACGTAGTTGCTGCCGATCCGGGCGCTCTGGAGGGCGAGGGGATCGCCGGATCGTCCATCGCGATCCCAGGCGAGGTTCGTCCTCACGATCCGTCCGTCGGCGCCGAGGAGCGCGCAGCGGTCCGCGGTCGAGTCCATGGCGATCTGGATCTCCGCGGAGGTCAGGAGAGCGGGGGCGAGGTGAAGCTGTGTCGACATGGCGGAGGCCTCGTGGCTGGGGGGCCCTGGGGATATCGACGTCACCCCGAGAAAGCTTGAGGAGGCGATGCCCATGGGGCCCCGCTGCCTTCCTGGCCGCCCGGTCGTCAGTGGGCCTCCAGCCAGTTGGCGCCGTGGCCGAAGTCGACCTGCAGAGGGACCCCGAGCTCGACCGCGCCCTCCATCGCCTCGCGGACCACGGCGATCGTCTCCTCCAGCTCTCGCTCGGGGACCTCCAGGACCAGCTCGTCGTGGACCTGGAGCAGCATCTGCGCATGGAGCGGTGACGCCTCGAGACGGCCCTCGAGGTCGATCATGGCCTTCTTGATGATGTCCGCGGCCGAGCCCTGCACCGGCGTGTTGACCGCCGCGTTCTCCGCGGCGACGCGCGCGCGCTGGTTCGAGGAGGTCACGTCGGGCATCGGCCTGCGGCGGCCCATGAGGGTCTCGACGTAGCCGTTCTCACGTGCGCCCTCCAGGACGCCGTCGATCCAGCCGCGCACGCTCGGGAAGGCGGCGAAGTAGCGGTCGATGAAGTCTCGCGCCTCGAGGACGGTCAGCCCCGTCTCGCGCGCGAGGCGCTGCGGTCCCATGCCGTAGAGCAGGCCGAAGTTCACGGCCTTGGCCTGGCTCCGCATCGTGCGGTCGACGTCCTCGGGGTCCACGCCGAAGACGACCGAGGCCGTGGAGGCGTGGATGTCGCGGCCCTCCCGGAAAGCCTCGGCGAGCTTCTCGTCCCCCGAGAGGTGCGCGAGGATGCGGAGCTCGACCTGGCTGTAGTCGGCGGCGAGCAGGACCCAGCGGCCGTGCTCGTCGGGCTCGCGGGGGACGAAGGCCGCGCGCAGGCGACGTCCGCGCTCGGTGCGGACGGGGATGTTCTGCAGGTTCGGCTCGCTGGAGCTCAGCCGCCCGGTCGCGGCGACCGCCTGGCTGAACGAACAGTGGATCCGCCCTGTCGTGCGATTGACGAAGCCCGGGAGGGCGTCCACGTAGGTGCTCTTGAGCTTCGAGACCTCGCGGTATTCGAGCAGGCGCTGGACGATCTCGACGTCCGCGTAGCTCTCCGTGAGCGTCGCGTGGTCGGTGGCGTAGCCGGTCTTGGTCTTCTTGGGCCGTTTGACGCCCGCCTCGTCCTGGATGCGGAGCTTCTCGAACAGGACCGCGCCGAGCGCCTTGGGGCTGTTGACCTTGAGCCCCGGCTCTCCTGCCAGGCGACGAACGTCGTCCTCGGCAGCCTCGAGATCCCGGGCGAGCTCCTTCCCGAAGTCTTCGACCGCCGCCACGTCGAGGCGGATCCCGCGGCGCTCCATCTGCGTGAGGACGCGCACGAGCGGCATCTCGAGCTGCTCGAAGAGCTGCTGGTTCTCGGTCTCCCCGAGGTCCGTGGCGAAGCGCTGGAACAGCCGGAACGTGACCTCGGCGTCCTCGCAGGCGTACTCGGCGACGTCGTCCACGGGGAGCTCCGCCATCGTCACCTGGTTCTTGCCCTTCCCGATGAGCTGGGAGGTGGGGATCTTGGTGACGCCGAGCTCGACGAGCGCCAGGGCGTCCAGGTTGTGGCGCCGGGAGGACCCGTGGATGGTGAAGCTCGCGACCATCGTGTCGAAGAAGGGCGGCGGGACGTCCACGCCGTGGGCGCCCATGACGAGGGCGTCGTACTTCTCGTTCTGCGCGACGCGCTGGAGGTCGGGGTCCGTCATGAGGGGACGGACGGCGTCGAGCAGCGCGGCGGTCCCGCCCTCGAGCACGGGTGGCTCCAGGTTGAAGGGCAGGTAGAACGCGCGGCCGGGCTCGGCGCAGAAGGACATGCCCACGAGGTCCACCTGGAGGGCGTCGAGCCCCGTGGTCTCGGTGTCCCACGAGAACGTACCGGCCTCGCGGAGCTCCTCGATCATGGCTTCGAGGCCGGCGGCGTCGCGCACGAGGACGTCCTCGCGCTCGCCGGGACCCGAGGCCTCGACGTCGCTCGAGACCTCCTCGGCGAGGCTGCGGAAGTCAAGCTCCTGGAAGAGCCCGCGCAGCTCCTGAACGTCCGGCTCAGACGCCGTGACCGCCTCGAGGCCAGGCTCGAGGGGGACGTCCGTGTCGATGGTGACGAGCTCCAGGGAGAGGAGGAGGTTGTCACGGTCGGCCTCGATCTTCTCCTTGGTCTTGCCTTTCACCTCCTCGATGCGCTCGAGCAGGGCAGCGACCGATCCGAACTCGCCGATGAGCTTCTGCGCGCCCTTCTCTCCGATGCCCTTCACGCCCGGCACGTTGTCGGAGGCGTCGCCCATGATTGCGAGCACGTCGATCACGTGCTCCGGGTCGGTGCCGAACTTGGCGTGCACCTCCTCGGGTCCCTCGATCACGAGGTCGACCTTGGGCTTGAAGATGTTGTGTAGCCGGACCTCCTCGGAGACCAGCTGCATCATGTCCTTGTCGCCGGTCACGATGCGCACCTCGTGGCCCGCCTCGCGCGCGCGAGTGGCGAGGGTGCCGATCACGTCGTCGGCCTCGTAGCCCGGGATCTCGAAGAGCTGGATCCCGTGGGCACGCACGATGCGCCTGATGTCCTGGAGCTGCTCGATCATCTCCTCCGGCGCACGCTCGCGCGTGGCCTTGTACTCGGCGTAGCGCTCGTGCCGGAAGGTGGGGCCCTTGGCGTCGAGGGCCACCGCGACGAGGTCTGGCTTCTCCTCGCGCAGGATGCGGCGCAGGGCCATGGTGAAGCCGTAGGTCGCACCGGTCGGCCGCCCGTCGGGCGTCGAGAGGCCGGAGCGCATCATCGCGAAGTGGGAGCGGTACGCGACCGCGGTCCCGTCGAAGAGGAAGAGCCGGGGCATGCCAGGGAGGCTAGCCTCCCGGGCATGCCCCGGCTCCGCCGGGTGCCGAGGAATCGTGCGCCGATCCCCTCGAAGACGTACTACTGCCAGGTGATCTGCCAGGCGTCGCTGAAGTTGCTGGTGGGGGCGCCGCTCACGATGTCGCGGAACCAGGCCTGGAAGTTCCAGGTCTCGCCCGCCATCGCCGCCACGTTGCCCGTTGGCTGCGGGAGATTGCTCACGTCCACGAGCACGTCGGCGGTCCCGAAGAATCCGGCGTTGAAGATCACGCCGCCCACGCCGCGACCGATGTCGCCGCCCAGGCACAGGTTGCCCTGCGCTCCGCCAGGATTGAAGACGATGCCGGTCTGGCGACTGCAGACGACGAAGCCGAACTGCTGCGCGGGAAGGCCCGCGAGGACCAACCGGAAGTCGTTGCTGGCGACCGAGGCGCTGCCCACGCCTGTCAGGAACGCGGGGCCGCCGGAGGAGTTCGCGACGTTCGGAGTGCAGTAGGCGAAGCCGGGGGCACAGTCGCCGGTGAAGGCGCAGGCGACCCACTCGGGGTGATCGACGAAGGGGTTGCGGTTGCCCTGGAACGAGGCGACGACGCCGTTGCGGCGGCGCTCGAACGCGTCCACCGGGTCGTCGAGGTGCCACACGAGGAGGGTCGCGAGGCGCCCCATGTACGCGACGGTCTCGTTCGATCCGGTGTTGGAGGCGGCGATGAGCCCGAGGTTGTCGGTGAGGATCAGGTCCGGTTCGGCTATGCCGAGTGACCCGTGCGTACCTCCCTCGTAGCGGATCGCCGCGTAGAACAGGGCACGCGCGATGTCCCCCTTCCGCATCGGATTCACCTGGAACGTGCCGTTCGTGAACGAGCCCGCCGTCCAGTTGGAGTTACCGGGGAAGAGGCCCGAGCCGCCGCCGACGCCGTTGTTCGCATCGGTCGTCAGCTCGTTGCACCCCCCGGTGCAGTTGCCGAAGGGCTTGTTGCTCCGGGACGAGTTGTAGCCATCGTCGCAGATGCGGAGCAAGTGGCAGTCGACGAAGGGGAAGTTCTGCCCGTTGTTGTCGGGGAAGCCGTAGGACGTCGGCCAGACGTGCTCGCGGTTGTAGTTGGAGTTGCCGCCGCCCTGCTTCGCGAAGCTACGGTTGCGGTAGATGTCGATGACCCGGGACGAGTTCGAGGGGTCCTGATCCGCCAGCTCCAGGATGTTCCAGGTGTCCGTGCTGCCCGCCGTGTACGGGAAGAGCCCGTGGTCGTCGATGATCTCGTGGAGGCTCGCGCGGAGCGCAGCCTGTGAACTCTCGTCGACGGCGTCGTAGTAGCCCTGGGGCGGATCGCTTCCCTGGACGGCGACGGGGAGGACGAGGAGGAGGGGAGTCAGCATGGCGAAGGTGGGCTGCTGGTCTGGAACGGGGCGGAGGCACCCTCGTGGTGGACGAGAGTGCCTCTGCATTGGATCCCGGTCAATTCCGGGGGAGCTACGAGGCTCCCATCGGGATCACTGGAAGGTGATCTCGAGGCCGTTGGTGAAGTTGGAGCCGCCGCCGACGCCGTCGCGGTGCCAGGCCTGGAAGAAGCGCGTGTCACCGGCCGCGACGGCGATGGTGCCGCTGCCGCTCGGGATCGAGGTCAGGTCGATGGGCAGGTTGATCTCGCCCGAAGCGTCGATCTGGAGGATCTGGCCGGGGCCGACGAAGCGGCCGAGGCCACCGGCGAGGCAGAGGTTGCCGTTGCTGCCAGCGGGGTTCGGGACGAACCCGGCGACCGCGCTGGTCACGAAGATGCCGAACTGACCCGTGGGGAGGCCGGAGCCGGTCAGGGTCACGTCGTTGCTCGCGGCGAGGATGGAGCCGGTCGCGCTGATCGAGCCGGTGGCGCCGGTGCTGTTGGCCACCGCCGCGCAGTAGTTCGTGCCGAGCGTGCCGCCGCCGGGGCAGGGGCCGAAGGGCGCGCCGGGCGTGCACGTGGTCGAGGGGTTGGTGGCGCCCGGGGTCGGATCGAAGTACGGCGGGTTCGGCACACCGTCGGTGAAGAAGTTGAGGAACACGTCGGAGCACCAGTCGCCGGGGCAGCCGCCGTTACGGGCCACGCCGGCGGGGAAGAAGGTGCCGTCCGGGCCGAAGTCCGGCGCGGCGTCGAATACCACGTCGGTGGGGCCGCTGTCACGGAGGCCGACCACGTCGAGGACGGTGACGCCCATCATGGTCGGGATGACCGTCGTGGTCGCGCCAGCGGCGGTCCGGACGTCCGTGCCCAGGAGGCCGTTGATCGCGGCGCGGTTGTTCGGGTCCGGAACGTCCAGGAGGTAGATCGTGGCCGTGCTGTTCTCGAAGAGGTTGCTGCCGTTGAGGCCGATCAGGTCGATCTCCCCGGGGAAGGCCGCGTCGGCCTCGACCGAGCCGTAGACGAAGTACTGATCGCCCGCGGGGAACGAGTTTCCGGACAGGTCGTAAGCGAAGTCGAGAGTACCGAGGCTGGGGGAGTCGTCGCCCTCGACGACCGCGATCATGAGTCCGTCGGTGGACTGGCCCGGGGTGCCGAGGATCTCGACGTACTCCTGGTCAACACCGGACGTGCTGAGACGGAGCTCGGTGAACACCTGGGCGGAAGCAGTGGAGGCGAGAGCACCGCCGGCGAGGAGCGCAGTGAGAGTCGTGTGCAGCTTCATAAGAGC
Source organism: Planctomycetota bacterium (assembly GCA_965662915.1). GTDB lineage: Bacteria > Planctomycetota > UBA1135 > UBA1135 > Saltatorellus. The sequence goes on from CBFIJG010000020.1 coordinate 45,430, forward strand.
GGGCCCCGCGGGCCCGGAAGGGGGGTGAAGAGAGCTGTGTTTGGGTTGCCGGAGCTCGGGGCGCGAAGGCGCCCGGACTCCAGCTCTTCCGGCGAGTAGGATAGGGATGGATCCCGATCCACGAAAGAAGGCTGGATCAAGAGGAGGTGGGATCAGGGTGCAGGACGTTGCTCTTGATCCGCGCGAGCGCGCGGTACACCCACGCTGACCCCCAGAACGACCCCGAGGGGCCACTCGAGTGAGCGACATAGGACGAACTGTCTCAAAAGATGACACCGGCTCTGCGCCAGCCCGACCTGCCTCGACACCGCGTGCGGTGCTGGGCGGCGTGCTCATGGGGCTCGCGAATCTCGTCCCCGGCATCAGCGGCGGGACGATGATCCTCGCTATCGGGCTCTACGACCGCTTCATAGACTCGGTGGCGGACGTGACCCGCCTGAGGCTTCGTCGGCACTCCATCGTGTTCCTCGCCGCGATGGCGGTCGGCCTCGCCGCGGCCGTGTTGCTCGGGTCCGGCGTCGCGGTGCGACTCGTGGCGGAGCACCGCTGGGCGATGTACGCGCTCTTCGTGGGGATGACGTTGGGCGGTGCGCCAGAACTCTGGCGGCTGGCACGACCCCACGGAGCCAGCGTGCTCGCGGCCGTGGCCGTCGGCATCGGCGCCATGGCGCTGTTCGCCTTCGGCACCGGCGAGTCAGCGCTCGAGCCGACGATCTCCGTGCTCCTCGTTGTCGGCGCCGCCGGCGCGGCCAGCATGATCCTCCCGGGGATCAGCGGCAGCTACGTCCTCCTGATCCTCGGAATGTACGACACCGTGATCGGCGCGCTCTCTCTCTCCGAGGTGCGCGAGAACCCGCGCGAGTCGCTCCTGATCGTCGGCCCGGTCGTCGTTGGCGCGGGGCTCGGAATCGCGCTCCTCTCCAACGTGCTCAAGGCGCTGCTGCAGCGCTGCTCCGGCCCGTCCCACGGCGTGCTCCTCGGCCTGCTGCTCGGATCGATCCTCGGCCTCTATCCGTTCCAGGAGAGCGTGCACCCCGAGCTCGCGCACAAGCCGACGCGCAAGGCCATCGAGGCCGTCGTCCTCGACGGCGAGGCGGCCGGCACCGCCGCCGCGGCGGTCGATGGACTGGACGGCGTGGCGCTCGCCGCGCACGCGGCGCGCTGGAGCGGGAGCGACAAGGCCGCCCTCAAGCGCGCCAGCCTCGAGACCCGGCGCTTCGAGCCGTCGGTCGTCCGTGTGCTCCAGGCCCTCGGCCTCTTCGCGGCGGGAGTGATGCTCACGCGGCTCCTCGGCCGGGGCGGCGCCGGACGCGCCGAGGCGTGAGAGCGGGGGAGGTCACGCGCTGCTCCCCGGCCGGGCGTACGGCGCCGTGGAGGGAGTGGGCGTCCTCGCCGATGGCCATGATTCCCCGGCGCCCTTGCGTCAGGAAGATGCTCCGCGCCGAACCCCGGGCGACCGCACGCCTCCGACCCACGCCATGAAACGAGCCATCCTCACCGCCGCGGTCCTCGCGCTGGCGGCTTGCCAGTCGACCTCGGTCCAGACCTACTCCTCTCCCGAGGAGGCCACCCGCGCCATCATCGCCGCAGCCGAGATCGGCGACGGCAAAGACGCGTCCCGGATCTTCGACACCTTCGCCCGCTCGTCGGTCCAGCGAGACCGCGTTCTCGCGGAGCTCGTCGACGCGGGGGTCAGCCGCCAAGAGGACGGCCGATATCGGGCCGCCGCTGACGTCCTCGGCTTCGTGTGCCAGCGGTACCCGGACGCCGTGAACGCGAAGGAGTTGCTCGTGTTCGCGCTCCTCCTCGAGCGTGGCACCTCCGAGAGCGCGGAGCCGGGCCTCATCGACGAGCTGGAGCGCGCCGTGGCGAATGTTCGCGCGGCCAGCCCGGCGCCTGCTTTCTGGGTCGACCTCGCGGCGACGCACGTCGCGGTCGAAGCGGGCGACCTCGCCATCGCGAGGGAGAACTTCGCGGCGTTCATGGGCGCCTGGAGCGGTGAGCCCGCCGCTCTGACGATCCAGGTCGAAGACCTCGATCGTCGACTCGGGGCGGAGTGACGAAGAGGCCGATCGGGACGGCGGCGCCGGCAGCCGCGCCGCTCGCGCCCTGCGACCAGGTGGTCGTCATCAGTCCCCGGAGGACCTGGCGCGAGACGCACCCGGCCGGGGCACCCTCGTCCCCGGGGGCGCGCTGATCGAGTCCGATGCGGGGTCGGTTCCCCCGCGGAGGACCGTTGCGGAACGCGGGGCGCTTCTCAGACTCTCTCGCCGCGCTCGCGGGGGAGGAGCGTGCGAACGAACCACCCCGCGGCGAAGGTCGATGCCAGGATCAGCGCGGCGTTCTCGGCGGAGAGGGGGGTGAAGCCTCCGGTGAGGACCGCCCCGAGCGCGAGACCCGCGACGGCGCCGGTCGCGGCCGTGAGGGGCTGCGCCAGATGCTGGCGGCGGTCCGGCTCCCGGATCGCGAAGAGGGCCTCGCCCACCCAGCCGCCGAGGAGACCCGCGACGGCGAAGAGCGTGGTGGCGCCGCCGGCGCCCAGCTCCGCCGCGACGCCGAAGAGCCCCAGGACGCCTGCGGTCACCACCGCAGCGGACGTCGCGAGGAGAGCTGCGGTCGCGCGCAACTGCGCTGCGCGGCGCAGTTCGAGGGTCTGCTCCTGCTCCTCGATCGCCGCGTCCACGGCCGACTGGACCGCCAGCAAGGCGTCGAGCGAGACCGGCTCACCGGGCTCGGGCGCGGCGGCGCGGAGCGCAGAGCGCATCTGCGCGGGCGCGCGCTCGATGGCGCGCAGGAGCGCGTGGTCTCGCCCGTGAGGGTCGAGTCCCGCGAGCGCCTCGCGTCGGGCGCGCGCGCGCG
>CBFIJG010000021.1:0-43034 GCA_965662915.1 Planctomycetota bacterium
TCGTTAGTCAGGGAGAACCCCGAGCGCGAGTCCGCCGCCAGGACCCGGTGCGAGTCCCGGTGTCGGACGGTGCTCCGAATTCCTGCGCCTCGTTTTGAGATCGCCGGGACCGCTTCGGGCACAAGCCGCCCCGGATCACGCCGCGGAGATACTTTACGGGGAACGCTCGCCGGCAGCTGCGGCGATTGGAATCTTCAAGACTCTTCCTTCACGTCTTCCATGAAAGCTCAAAGCCTCACCCTGGCCGGCGCGCTGGTACTGTCGAGCGCTTCGTTCGCTCAGAACGACGCTTCGGCGGACGTTCTCCGCTTCGACGCGTCCCGGACCAACCACCTCGGCGTCTACGACGTCGCCACCCAGCAGTTCCGCTCCTCCTCGAACAGTGGACTGTCGCGCAACGCTGGCGTCCAGCTCAACGCGTACAGCCAGGACTGGGAGGCCGTCGACGCCGCCAGCCCCACCGCGATCTCCGACGATGGTTGGTTGACCTTCGTCAACGTCTTCGACCCCGGCGGTAACTACCTCTACGGCTACTTCGCCGGGGGTGCCCCGAACGGCGGCCCCAGCTTCTCGGCCATCGACAGTGGCGCCGGCGGTGCCGACCAGGGCGCGCAGTACCTCAACGTGTACAGCGACTACAACAACGGCGACCACGGTTCCGGCCTCCTCATCGAGGCCAACGTCTTCAGGGAGTTCACCATCGGCGCGGCCGATGTCGGCAACACCTGGAACTTCCAGTTCGACTACCTGAAGAACCCGACGGTCACCAACGGCGACGCCTCCACGAACACCCTGGCGTTCATCAAGGTGCTCAAGAGGTCGGACGGTTCGTTCGCCCAGCTGGCCTTCCCGTCCCTCGATACGACCGGCGCGTCGACCATCGACTGGGCGACGGGCACCGTCTCCGTCACGATCGATGCGTCGTGGGTCGGTGAGCTGCTCCAGATCGGCTTCATGAGCACGGCGACCAACTACGACGACACCGGTCGCTTCTACGACAACTTCTCCTTCTCCCAGGAGCCGTCGCTCGGCGAGCCGATCTACAACAACACGGCGCCCACCGGGTTCTTCTACAACATCATCGACGGTCGCAAGCTGATCGACGAGGGCCTCGTTCCGCGCCCTTCGACCGCCGGCTTCCCCGGGACCTTCGACAGCTACGACCTCTCCAGCCTCGTTCTCCAGTACGCCACGGACGCCACCGACCCCAGCCTCGGCGGGACCGGCGTCGGCATCGAGATCGAGATCTACGAGAGCTACGACTTCTGCACCTCGTCCGCGGGCTCCGAGACGCCGATCGGTGTCATCAGCCTGACGGGGCTCCCCGGCAGCACCAGCGGTGGCCTCGCCGGCTTCTCCCTCGACGTCGACATCACCAGCCTCGGCCTCTGCCTCCGCGCCGAGGGCCGCGACGGCCTCGCCAACAGCGTGAGCCAGCGCTTCGGCTGGTCCTACCGCGTGACGGACGCCGGGGATGCCACCGCGATCGGCCCGTTCATCGCCGGCGACCCCAACGTCATCCCCCAGGGCGACGGAACCACCTGGCAGAACCCGACCCTCCCCGGCACGGGCCTCGCGACCGTCGATGCGTTCTACAGCGAGGGCGGCGCCGGCGCCTCGGGCTGCTTCTTCTTCGGTGGCTACCCGGGCGGCCCCTTCGCCTCGTTCGCCATCATCCTGCGCAGCGGCCTCTCCGGTGACTGCATCGGCTGCGGTCTCGGTGACGACAACTTCGAGGAGAACGACGACCCCGCCAGCGCCACTCCGATCGGCCTCGGCGCGACGAACGGCCTCGTCCAGAACGTCGACGCGGACTTCTTCACCTACACGATCCCGGACGGCCAGAACCTGCGCATCGACGCGCTCTTCGTCGACGCCGTCTCCGACCTCGACCTGTACCTGTACGACTCCGCGGGCACGCTTGACCAGGGCTTCACCAGCTCCGACAACGAGACGGTCAGCTACGCGAACTGCACGGGTGCTCCGCAGCAGCTCTTCATCGAGATCGACAACTTCGGCGGCGCCTGCAACGAGTACGACCTCGTCCTCTCCGAGGTCGTCGGCCTCGCTGCTGACGCCCTCGAGGAGAACGACGACTGTGCGACCGCCGTCGCGCTCCCGCTCGGCCTCACGCGTGGCCTGACGATCACCGAGGACGCCTGCACGGGCGCTGGTGACTTCGACTACTACTCGATCCAGCTCGCGGACGGGGACACCCTCGCCGTCGACATCCTGTTCGAAGACGTCGTCGCGGACCTCGACCTCTTCGCCTACGACACGGCCATCGGCTGTGACGGCGGCTCGTCGTCGCCGGGGACCCTCGACTTCGGCTTCTCCGCGTCCGACAACGAGAACATCCGTGTCACCAACACCACCGGCGCCGCGCTCGACATCGTCGTCCGCGTCGACCGCTTCGGGGACGGTGAGAACACCTACGAGATGATCGCGACGGTCACCACGGGTGAGAACTACGGCACCGTCATCTGCTCGGGCAACGACAACTCGATCGGTGACGGCACCCGCCTCATCGCCGTCGGCTCCGACGTCGCGAGCGACAATGCCCTGACCCTCGAGGTCTCCGGTGCGCCGGCCGGCGAGTTCGGCCTGTTCTTCGCGAGCCAGGGCTTCATCCCGGTCGCCATCGCTGGCAGCGAGGGCACCCTCTGCATCGGTAGCCTCACCCTCGCCCGCTTCAACGACTCGCTCGTCGCGACGTCCGGCACGGGGGCGGCCAGCTACAGCCCCGACCTGACGTCGATCCCCTTCGAGAGCGGCGGTACGTCGGCCCCGCTGGCGGTCGTGGCCGGTGATTCCCTGAACTTCCAGTTCTGGCACCGCGACGTCACCACCAACCCGATGATGCCGCCCTCCGCGACGTCCAACCTCTCGGACGCCATCCAGATCACCTTCCAGTGATCGGGGCGGCGGGGTGATCGCGGTCTCGTGATCACCCTCGCCTGACAGCGCAGGAGCCCCCGCGCCGCTCGAGCGGCGCGGGGGCTCCTTCCGTGGGTGGCGCGCGCCGAGCGCTCAGCGCAGGTAGCCGAAGTTCGTCGTCAGGCCCAGCATGAGGAAGAACGCAGGGGCCTGGTCATCGAGGCCGAGCCCGACCGCGACGTCCGCGGTCATGTTCGCGGCGATGCGGCGGTAGAGGCCGCCCTGGACGAGGAACTCGCCGCTCTGCCCCTCGGTGAACGTCCCGACGGCCTCGGCGAAGAGGGTGTCGGCGTCCGAGATGGGGAGCGCCCCGTGGGTCGCGAGAAGGAGCTGGTAGACGGTGCCGCCGGCTGGTGAGCCGAGCGCGTTCAGCGCGCCGTAGCCCACGAGGTCCACCGTCGTCCCGGGTTGCTCGACGATCCCGGCGAGCCGCACGTCCGTCCCGCCGGAGTTGAAGCCGGGGAGGCGCAGGTCCCTCCCTCCGGTCCCGCTCCCGTCGGGCTCGTCGCCGGTGGGGATCTTGCCCACCAGCTCGTAGGCGCAGGCGGGTCCACCCTCGTCCGCGTCGCGGAAGCGGTGGCGCAGGCCGAAGGCGAGGTCGCCGACTCCGGTCTCGGATTCGCCGGGGAGATCGAGGTGTCGGATCGGAGCCGCCTCGATGAACGACTCGATCGATCCCGTCGCGCCGAACTTGACGGCCACGGGCGTGTCGACGAAGTCGTTCGGGTCGAAGTGGATGCCGCTCTCGAGCTCGACGGAGTTCTCGAGGACCGTGCGGGTATTGCGCGAGATGCGCGGCCGCTGGGGCGTCGGTTCGACGTCCGCGGACTCGAGGGTCGTCGCGCAGGAGGTCGTCCACGCGAGGCCCATGGAAGCCGCGAGCAGGGCGCGGGTCGGTTTCATGTCGAGCGGGCGGCGCGTCACGCCGGGGCGACGGCCGAGGTCAGGTGGTCGACGAGGTCCATCTTGGTGAGGATCCCGACGAGGCTGTCGCTGTCGTCCACCACGACGCCGACGCTGCCCTCGGTGAAGAGGTCGATGAGGACCTTGGCGCTGTCGTTCTGGTGCACGGTGTAGACCTTGCGGAACATCACCTCGGCGACCGAGCCGTCGAGGCTCGCGTGGCCGTCGACGATCCGGCCCAGGAGGTCGGACTCGGTCACGATGCCGACCACGCGGCCGTCCTCGACGACGGGCAGCTGGCTGATGCCGGCGTCCTTCATCTGCCGCACCGCCTCGCGCAGGGTGTCCTGGCTGTTCGCGGTGATCAGCGCGCGGCTCGGCATCTTGCGGACGAGGTCCGCGCAGCTCTGGTGCTCCCAGCTCTGCTCCGCGAAGCCGCTCTGCTTCATCCAGGCGTCGTCCATGAACTTCGTCATGTAGTTGCGGACGCTGTCGGGGAGGATGACGACGAAGGTCTTGCCGGGGCCGACCTCCCTGGCGACCTCGACGGCGGCCCACATCGCGGTGCCGCAGGACCCGCCGCAGAGCAGGCCCTCCTGGCGGATGAGGCGGCGCGCCATGTTGAACGACTCCTTGTCCTCGCTCTTCACCCAGCGGTCCACGATCCCGCGATCGAGCACGTCCGGGATGAAGTCGTAGCCGATGCCCTCGACCTTGTAGGAGCCGACGGGTCCGTCCCCGGCGAGGATCGAGCCGACGGGGTCCACGCCGACGATCTGCACGTGGGGGGCGTCCTCCTTGAAGCGGCGCGCGCAGCCGCTGAGGGTGCCGCCGGTGCCGGCGCCCGAGACGAAGTAGTCGAACTGGCCGCCGCCCGTCTGCTCCATGATCTCGACCGCGGTCCCCTCGTAGTGCGCGAGCGGGTTGTCGGGGTTGGAGTACTGATCGAGGATGTGTGCGTTCGGCAGGATCTTCTCGAGCTGCTGGGCGACGCCGATGTGGCTCTCGGGCGCGTCCCACGCCGCCTCGGTGGGCGTGCGGATGATCTCGGCGCCGAGGGCCTCGAGGACGACCTGCTTCTCGCGGCTCATCTTCTCGGGCATCGTGATGATCATCCGGTAGCCGCGGACCGCGGCGGCGAGCGCCATCCCGATGCCGGTGTTGCCCGAGGTCGGCTCGATCAGCGTGTCTCCCGGCTTGATCCGTCCGGCCTTCTCCGCCTCGAGGACCATGCGGCGGCCGATGCGGTCCTTGACCGAACCGCCCGCGTTCATGAACTCGCACTTCACGAGGAAGCGGCAGCCGGTCTCGGCGCCCACCTTCTTGAGTTCCACGAGGGGGGTACAGCCGATGGCGTCGAGGATCGTGTCGAGGGGGCCCATGACAGTCGGGATCGATGGGGAGGGGGCGTCACGCCGAGCGCTGGACCGGGGGGGCCGCGCCGGCGGGGAAGGGCGGTCGCCGGCGCCGCTGGAGGCCCGCTCGTGGGGCGCTTCCGGAGGCTTCCGACGCCGAGGATCATATCCTCCGTTCCTGGCCCCCCGACCGGCCCTTCCGGCCCTTCCGCTCCGCCCGGGCGATCGAGCGATCCGGGCTCTCCCGCGGTCTCCAGGCCACATTCAGCGGCCCTCACCAGCCTCCCCGAACCTCCCATGCCGATCGACGAGCGCTTCAGCACCGGCAACCGCTGGGAACGCACCTACGGCTACAGCCGCTCGGTCCGCTCTGGCCGCACGATCCTCACCACCGGGACCGTCTCGATGAACGAGGACGGCACCCCCTTCGTCCCCGACGACGCCCACGCCCAGGCGCTGCGCTGCCTCGAGATCGTCGAGCGCGGCGTGATGGCCCTCGGCGGAACCCGCGAGGACGTCCTCCGCACCCGCTTCTACGTGACCTGCATCGATCGAGCCGACGACTTCGGCCGCGCGCACCGCGAGTTCTTCGGGGACCACGCGCCCTGCCTGACGATGGTCGAGGTCGCGCGGCTCATGGAGCCCGGGTTCCTGGTGGAGATCGAGGCGGACGCGATGACGCGCTGACCGGTCAGCCTCGGGTCGGCGGCACGACGACGACCGCGCGGCCCGCCACACCCTCGATCACCTCGAGGACACGGATCTCCGTCTCCGCCGCCTCCTCCGCGTCCCCGTGCGGCGCCCACGTGCAGGCCCCGGAGGTGAGCGAGTAGCGCCACCCGTGCCAGGGGCAGGCGATCTCGTCGCCGCTGACCGCGCCCTCCCAGAGGGGGCCGTCGATGTGGGGGCACCAGGCGTCGACGGCGACCACCCGCGCGTCAGCGCCCGTCCCGCGGCGGACGAGGGCGAGGCGTCCCGCCGGGGTCTCGACGAGGACCGGGCGCTCACCGACCTCATCGAGGCGCGCGTCGGTGACGTGGTGATCGGGCTCGCGAGGGTCGGCGCTCATCGGCGGGACGGTACCAGGGGAGGCCGTCAGCGCTGCGCGCTCTCCGCGGCCTCGAGCACGAAGGCGGCGACAGCCGCGCCCAGCGCAGCCGAACCCTCGCGGGTGAAGTGGACGTCCGCGGGCTTGCCGAGGGAGGCGGGGCCGGTCGCGATGACCTCGAACAGATCGTTCACCAGCACGCCGTGCTCGGCCATCACCTCGCGGGCGATGGCGTTGTAGCGGGGCGCGTCCGCGGGGTCGCGGTGGGGGCGAAGGTCTCCCTCGGGCACCGGCGTGGTCGTCGCGAAGATCACGGTGGCGCCGGTCGCCTTCAGTCGCCCCGCGATGTTGCTCAGGTTGGCGCGGTACCGGTCGGGCTCGGCCTGGCGCGGATCCGACGGGTCGTTCGAGTTCTTGCCGGTCGCGGCATCCACGCGCTTGAGGTCGTGGAGGCCGAAGTTGAAGTGAATCACGTCCCATCGGCCGCCGTCCTGGGCGAGCCACCGGTCGAGCTGCGGGACGCCCTTCGTCGTCCCCGCGCAGTTCTCGTGCCGGCGGTCGTGGGGGCCGAAGTTGGCGCGGGCGACGATCGCGCGGCCGGCGAGGCGTCGCCGCACCTCGGCGGTGTAGCCGAGGGAGATCGAGTCGCCGAGCAGGAGGACTCGCAGCGGGCGGGGCTGACCGAGGAGCTCGCGGACCACCGGCTCGAAGGCGTCGGCCTGGCGCTGGAAGCCGAGGTCGGTCGGGTGGGACGCGTCGACCGCTGCGTCGCCGTCGAGGCCGAGCAGGCCGTCGCCGGCGAGGTAGGCGATCCCTTCGACGCCCTCCGCCCGGAGGATCTCCAGGGCGCCGCGAAGCGCGGCGCGGCGCCTGGCGTGGGACCGGACGCGCGCGCGCTTGAAGGGCGCGTCCGTGAAGGTGCGGTCCTCGACCAGCAGGATCGGCGTGTCGGGTCGCTGCTCCCTGAGGGCTCTCACGAAGGGCGCCGCGCGCTCCGTCACCTGCTCGGTGCTCATGTTGGGCAGGCAGTCGATCACGTAGAGCGCCGCGTCGATCTCTGCGATCATCGGCGCGAGCTCGAGGTCCATCCGCCCGTTGCCCGAGAACCCGAGGTTCACCACCGGCCGGTCCAGCCGGCGGCCGAGGATCGCGGCGTGGGCCATCCCCGGGCGCGAGGCGCAGGCGCCCTGGGTGATCGACGTGCCGTAGAAGACCACGGGCTTCGCGAGGTCAGCCGGGCGCGCGGGGCCCGCGGCGAAGCGGGCCGCTGCCGGCAGGCCCACCTCGACGCTGCTCACACCGTTGTAGAGCGGCATGTAGAGCAGGTACTCGCGCGACTTCCCGTCGAGGCCCGCGGCGATGCGCGACTCCGAGAGAGGCCAGCCAGGCCGGCCGTTCCCCACCCAGCGCCACTGCCCGGTCTCGTCGCGGCCGTAGAGGTCGACCCCGCTGACGCCGGTCGCCGGCATGTGGGGCATGGCCAGCTGCTCCGAGGTCAGGGTCCAGCGCACCTGGATCTCCTTCGCGTTCGTCACGAAGCGCGCGCAGACGCCGGCGCTCGCCCGCTGCAGCATCCAGACCGGCGGCCTGACGAGGCCCTCGGCCCGGGCCGGCAGCCGGTCGAAGGGCGACGCGAGGTCCGACCAGGCGCGGCCCTCCACGGTCGCCTCCTCGATCGACCGCCAGACGGGGCCCTCGGGGGGAGCGGACTCCTGGGGTGCTGGATCCTGGGGAGAGGATCCCTGGAGAGCGGGGAGGGCCGCGGGGAGGAGGGCCGAGAGGCCGAGCGCGATGGTGGGAAGCATCCCATCGTTCTAACGCGGCGCCGGCGAACGCGCGTGGACGTCGCCCGCCGCTTTCGATGGCGCCGTCCACGAAGCACACTGGGCGGCGATACCGCCATGCCCCAAGAGACCTTCGTCACCAAGGTGCCCAAGGGCGCCTTCCAGAGCCTCGAGGCCAGCGTCGCCCGCGGGCCCTTCGAGTTCCGCGCCGTGCCCCACGCCGTCTTCAGCGCCAAGGGCGACGGCGTGGTCGCGACCCTCTACACCTCCGGGAAGTTCGTCATCCAGGGGCCGGACCCCCGGGGGTTCCTCGCGCGCTGGACCGCCCTCGACGCAGCGGCCGCCCCCTCGAAGCCGAAGAAGAAGTCGGCCGGTAGCGCCGGCGCGGCGGACGCGCCCCTGGACCTCGAGCCCCCCGTCACCGGGAGCGACGAGGCGGGGAAAGGCGACTACTTCGGCCCCCTCGTCGTGGCCGCGGTGCGAGCGGACGCGGACGGGATCGCGCGGCTCGAGGCCCTCGGCGTGCGCGACTCGAAGACCCTGACCGACGCGCGCGCGCTGCGCCTGGGCGCGGCCCTCGCGGAGGAGTTCGAGCACTCCGTCCGGCGCGTCGACCCCAACGAGTACAACCGCGTCTACCCGACCTTCCCCGCCCTCAACCAGTACCTGGCGCAGCTCCACGGAGAGGTGCTCGGTGAGCTGGCGGGAGCGGGAGAGAACGTGCTCGTCGACCAGTTCGAGCGGCGCGGGCTCGTGCGGGCGGCCGTGGCCGAGTTCGGTGTACGGCTGACCGAGGTGCCGCGGGCGGAGCGCCACGCCGTGGTGGCGGCGGCGAGCATCATCGCCCGCCGTGAGTTCCTGCTCGGCCTCAAGGAGCTCTCCGAGGACTTCGGCGTCGCCCTGCACAAGGGGGCGGGGGCGCCCGTGGACAGCGTCGGGGTCGATCTGGTCCGGGAGCAGGGTGAGGACGCGCTCCACGGCGCCGCGAAGCTCCACTTCAAGAACACCGAGAAGATCCTGAGCCGCGTCTGACGGTGTCCTGGACCCGCGCTCGGGTCGTATCGTCTGGCGCGTTCCGCGCGGACTTCCCCCGCGCGGCCCGTTTGCTCCATGGGTTCCCTCCTCCCGCTCTTCCTCGCCGTGGCGCTGCTCGCGGGGGCCCAGATGGGCCTCGGTCGCGGCGCGCCCGAGCTGCCGTGGATGGTCGGCCCGCTCATGGTCTGGCCGGCGTTCGCGGCGCGGATGGCGCGGCGGGCCGTGCGCGCTGGCGGGCTCGTCTCCGTGCGGCGCTGGATCCTCGTCACCGAGGCGTCGGGGGTCGCGGCGTACTTCGCTCTGATCTTCGGCTGCGACTGGCTGGGTTCGGTGCGCCGCTGGACGGGGGACCCGCTCCTCCCGGAGAGCTGGCCCGGCCTCGCCCTCGGTCTGGCGCTCGCGCCCTTCGTCGCCTTCCAGCTCGCGGCGATCGACGCCAGCGTGCGTGCCCACGGCGGAACGGCCACGACCCAGCGTCATCTGCGCGGGTTCCAGGTGCGGATGTTCCTGGCGGTGGTCGCGCCCATCGCGGCCTTCGTCCTCGCCTCGGCGGCGATCGCGCTCTTCCCCTGGCTCCGCGCCCAGGTCGAGCACGTCGGGCTCGTGTGGACGCTCTTCATGGTCCTCTTCGTCGGGGCCATGGCCTACGGCTTCCCGCGCGTGGTGCGCTGGGCCTGGGACACGGAGCCCTTCCCCGACGGCCCCCAGCGCGAGCTCCTTGACGACGTGGCGCGGCGCTCGGGTTTCGAGCCCGCGGCCCTGCGGATCTGGCGCACGGGCAACCTCGTGGCCAACGCGACGATCGTCGGGTTGACGCGGCGCGGGCGGGTCGTGCTGTTCAGCGACGAGCTGCTGTCCGTGCTCAACTCCCGCGAACTCTCGGCCGTCTACGCCCACGAGATCGGCCACGCGGTCCGAGGGCACGTCGGGATCTTCCTCGCGTGGACGGCGGGCTTCTTCTTGATCGGCGACCTCGCCGTGGCGCGGGCCCTGGAGGGCGCGTCCCTGACCGCCGGCCTCGCCCTCGGCGCGGCCCTCGCCGGGCTCTGGTTCGTGACCTTCGGGTGGCTCTCCCGGCGCTTCGAGCTCGAGGCGGACCTCTTCAGCTTCGAGGTCGTCAGGGATCTGTCCGCCCTCGTGAGCGCGCTCGAGCGTGTCGGCGGCGCGGACCGCACCCGCAACGGGTGGCGGCACTTCAGCGTGAAGCGGCGCGTTCAGTTCCTCGGCCGCGCGGCGTCCGATCCGCGCTTCGTGCGCTCGTTCCGCGGGCGTCTCCGTGCGATGGCGGGCGTCGGATACACCCTCGCCGCGCTGGGCGCGGTGCTCCAGTTCGCCACCCTGGCCGAGGACCTCCCCCGCGACCGCGCCGTGGCCGCTCTGTCCCTCGGCCGGTACACCGCGGCGGAGCAGCACCTCGAGGGGGTGACGGAGGAGGAGCGGGCGGACCTGGTCGAGCTGATCGAGGTCGGGCGCGGGATCGATCCGTCCGTTCCCATCGAGAACGCGCTCACGCGCGCCATCCGCGACGCCGGACATCCCATCGCGCGGACCATCGTGCTGGCGCAGCTCGCCGCGCTCCGCGGCGTGCCCCACGCGGACGAGATCACCGACGCGCTGAAGGAGGCCCTCGAGGCCGAGGACCTCGGGGCGGCAGCGGAGTTCGCGGACGACTTGAGCGGCCCGCTGGGTGACGCGCTGCGGGCTCGGATCGGGTCCCTCTGAGCCGGACTCCCGGCGCCAGTCCCTCTCCGCCGGCCCGTCCGCAGGTCTTATCCTCCGCCCATGAATCCGGCTCCGATCACCGCGCTCCCGCTGGGTCTCGCCGCGGTCCTGATCTCGGCGTGCGCCTCGACGGACCGCGTACCTGGCCGCCTGCTGACGCTCCTGGACGACGTGCGGGCGGGCGGCGCCGTCGAGATCGAGCTCGACCGGGACGGCACCTACCGCGATCTCGAGGCCGAGATCGCCGTCGAGCGGGTCCCCGCTCCCGTCGTCTCCGCGCTCGTGGCGGCCTTTCCGGGCGCCCGGATCACGGGCGCCGAACGCGAGTGGCAGGACGGTGCGTGGACCTTCGAGCTCGCCTTCCGCGTGGGCGGGCGCGCGATCCAGGCCGTGATCGGCGAGGACGGGCGCTTGCTCGAGACCGAGGAGCCGATCCCGCTCGTCGAGGCACCCGCGTCGGTCGTCGCGGCGTCGATGGTCCTCCTCCCTGCAAGCACCCTGGCGAGCGTGGACCGCGTCGAGGGCCCCGACGGGGTCCGCTACCACTTGAAGCGCGTCCGCGACGGGGCTCGCTACAAGGTCGTCCTGCGGGCCGACGGCACCGTGCTGCGGGCCGTCCGCGAGATCCCGGCGGAGATCGAGATCCCGCTGCTGGCGGACTGAGCGTCGGGTCTCTCGACCGTCACGCGTAGCGCAGTCCGTTCTTGCGCGAGTGGGTGAGCGGTTCGCCCTCGCGCGAGCGCACGCCGGACTCGACGACGCCGAAGACGACCACGTGGTCGCCGGCGTTGTGCTCGCCCGCGACGCGGCAGTCCAGCCACGCGAGCGCATCGGCGAGAACCGGTGAGCCCGGACCGCCGGCGCCGTCCGGCGCCGAGGCGTGGGCCACGTCGTCGAAGGGGGAGCCGTCCTCCGGCTTCTTGAAGAACGGCTTCATGAGCCCCTTGTCCTCCTCGCCGAGCACGGAGACGCCGAAGCGGCCCGCGGCGCGGATCGCGTCCAGATGCTCGCGCCCCTTGGCGACCGCCACCATGACGGTGGGAGGGTCGAGGGAGACCTGCTGGACGAAGGAGCCGAGGAATCCCATGGGCTGGCCACGCTCGTCCCGCGTCGTGACGATGAAGAGTCCGCTCGCGAGGCGGCCGAGGGCCGGGCCGTAGGAGTCCTCGTGTGCGGGGTCGGGGGCGTGGGAGGGGTCGCTCTGGGGGGCGTCGGTCATGGCACGAATCGGTGGAGCGCGCGGCGCAGGGTTGCGCCGAGGGGCCGGGGGCACGATGGTACGTCGGCCCCCGGAGCCGCACCCCGAGCCGCGCACCGCACATGCCCGCCGAAGATCCTTCGACGTCCATCTTCGAGTGGACGCCCCCCTCCGCAGGGGTTCCGCGCCCCGTCCTGGGGACCGATTCCCTCGCGGAGGCCGTGGCGCCCCTGGCCGACGATCGCGGCGCCGCCGCTGACGATCTCGTGCGCCGGCTCGCGCGGACCGTGCGGGACTGGCTCGAGGGCGAGGCGAGCCCCGACGCGGGCGTCCATGCGCGCGTGGTCCAGGAACTGGGCGAGGTCCTCGAGGTCCACGGCTGGCGCGCTCCGGTGATGAACCTGTGCGCGGCCCTCTCGGGGGTCGCGGGCGGCGTCGCCGACAACGGGGGCCCGGCGCTGCGCGAGGCCCTCGCCGCGGAGTGCGATCGCTGGCTCGGGACGGGCGAGGACCCGCCCCTGCTCGGGGACAAGACCCGAGTGGCCGCGCCGCTGCTCGAGGGCATCGAGGCCATGGGCGCCGGCGAGACCATCCTCGTCCACGGCTGGTCCGAGACCGTCGCGCGGGGCATCGAGTTCGCCCAGGCCCGCGGTCTGCGCCCGTCCGTGATCGTCTCCGAGGGCGGCCCCGACCTCGGCGGCCGGCGCCTCGCTCGCCGGCTCGTCGCCAGCGGGGTCCCGACGCGCTTCGTCTACGACGCGGCGCTCGTGGCCGCCGCTGGCCGCGTCGACCGGGTCTGGCTCGGCAGCGAGGCGATCGGCCAGGAGGCCTTCGTGGGGCGCATCGGGACCCGCGCTCTGCTCGAGCGCGCCCGGCACCTCGACGTCCCCGTTGCGATCCTCGCGACCACGGACAAGCTCGTGACCGGCCCGCTGCGCCTGCCCGAGTGGCCGGCGGAGGAGGCGTGGCTCCTCTGGGAGGGCGCGCCGACCGACGTCGTCGTCGAGTCCATGAGCTTCGAGCAGGTCCCGCTCGACCTCGTCGACGCCCTCGCCACCGAGCGGGGCCTCGCGTCGCCGGTCCAGAAGACCGTCGTCGGCTGAGCGAGACCTGTCGAAGAAAGCGCGCGGCGGGTAGATTCGGGGCATGTCGAAGGGCAAGCCCAAGAAGAAGAACAAGGCCGCGAAGCGGAGTGACGGGCCGACGCCGGCCGACGCCGAGATCGTGCTCAAGCTCTACGAGCTGCGTCGTGAGCCGGTGATGCGGGCCTCGCGGGAGACGCTGCTGCGCTGGTTCCCCGGGTCGTGCGACGAGGTCGCAGCGCTCGCAGACTTCGGGAGCGAGGACAACGCGGCCTTCCGCCAGGTCACCAGCTACTTCGAGATGGCCTTCGGGCTCGCCCGGCGCGGAGCGGTGCACCCCGAGCTCCTGATGGACTGGTGCGGCGAGGGGGTCTTCCTCTACGCCAAGCTCGAGCCCTTCCTCGCGGAGTTCCGCGAGCGGGTCTCGCCGACCGCGTTCGCCAACACCGAGTGGGCCGTCGAGAACACCGAGGCGGGCCGCGCGAAGTTCGAGCAGTTTCGCGCCCGTCTCGCGGCGCGCAGCTGAGGGGCGCGGCCTCGCGTTCGAGGCGGTCCGGGCGGGGGCGCGGCCGTTCCGCGTGAGGCCCCTGGACGCGGGCGGACGCCCGGGTCGACGCGGCGGCGCCGATGGGGGAGACTGGGCGCCATGCGCGTCGCCAATGCCCTGCTCATCGCTTCTCTCCCGCTCGTCCCGTCGTCCGCGCTCGGCGCCCAGCAGGAGGCCGCCGACCCCTGGGAGTCCTTCGCGGAGAGTGCCGCCGCGCGCCACGGCGACCTCGGCGCCCGATGCGCGGCCTTCCTGCGCGACAACCGGCCGCCGGGCGACGAGACGCTGACCGCAGAGCTGCTCGAGGAGAATCTCTTCCTCGCTCTTGCGGCGCGGGAGAGCTTCCCCTGGGCGAAGGACGTCTCCGAGGAGATGTTCCTCAACGACGTGCTCCCCTACGCCGTGCTCGACGAGTCGCGCGAGCGATGGCGGGGCGAGATGTTCGCGCGGGTCGTGCCGATCGTGATGGGCTGCACCTCGATGGAGGAAGCAGCGATGCGCATCAACGACGAGCTCTTCGACGTCGTCGGCGTCCACTACAACACGGGGCGCAAGCGCCCCAACGCCGCGCCGTCCGAGTCGATCGAGCAGGGCCGCGCCACCTGCACCGGGCTGACGATCCTGATGGTCGACGCGTGCCGCGCCGCGGGGATCCCCGCGCGGGCGGCCGGCGTGAGCCGCTGGCACGACGATCGCGGCAACCACACGTGGGTCGAGGTCTGGAACGGCGCGCGCTGGCGCTTCTGCGGCGCGGACGAGCACGACCCCGCCGGGCTCGACCGCGGCTGGTTCACCGCCGACGCCGCCAAGGCGACGGCAGGGGACCGCGAGCACGCCGTGTGGGCCAGCTCCTGGAAGCGCGAGGGCGCGACCTTCCCCCTGGCGTGGGCGCGCGCCAGCGAGCGCGTGGCCGCGGTCGAGGTGACCTCGCGCTACGTGAAGGACGAGGCCGGCTCGGACCTCGCGAAGCTCGGCAGCGGCGGGGAGGAGCTCGGGGAGGAGGCCGCCGGGCGTCTGGTCGACTTCCTCTGGAAGGAGCGCCGCGCCGCGCTCGCGGAGGAGCTGAAGGCGGAGGACGAGGCCCGGGCCTTCGAGGCGGCCGGCCAGGTCCTGCGGATCAAGGAGCGCCGCTTCGGGGACGCTCCCGAGGGCGAGCGCAGCCTGTGGATCTCCATGCACGGCGGCGGCGGCGCGCCCCCGGAGCTCAACGACGGGCAGTGGAACAACCAGATCCGCCTCTACGAGCCGGAGGAGGGCTTCTACGTCGCTCCTCGCGCTCCCACGAACACCTGGAACCTCTGGCATCAGGGCCACATCGACCCGCTCTTCGATCGGATGATCGCGAGCTACGTGGCGCGTCACGGCGTCGACCCGGACAGGGTCTACCTGATGGGCTACTCCGCAGGCGGCGACGGCGTGTACCAGCTCGCGCCGCGCATGGCCGACCGCTACGCGGCGGCGGCGATGATGGCCGGCCACCCCAACGAGACCCGGCCCGACGGCCTGCGGAACCTGCCGTTCATGATCTTCATGGGCGGCAAGGACGGCGCCTACGACCGCAACAAGATCGCGGCCCGCTGGGAGGAGACCCTTCAGGGCCTCGCGGAGGAGGACGGGGGCGGTTACGAGCACCTCGTCACGATCTACCCGGACAAGGGGCACTGGATGGACCGCGAGGACCGCTCGGCCCTTCCCTGGATGGCCGCCAGGCGCCGGGACCCCTGGCCCTCCAAGGTCGTCTGGCTCCAGGACGACGTCCGGGGCAACCGCTTCTACTGGCTCGAGCTCGTCGAACCCGGCGACGGCGCCGACCGGGCGCGGGTCGTGGCGGAGGTGAAGGGACAGACCATCGCGATCGAGGCGCAGGGCCTCGATCGGATCGCCCTGCGCCTGCGCGACAACCTCGTCGACCTCGACAAGGACGTCGTCGTCACCTTCGACGGCGAGACGGTCTTCAGCGGGCGCGTGCCACGCACGCGGGAGACCATCGAGGCGTCCCTCGCCGGACGCGCCGACCCGCGCAGCGCGTGCACCGCGCGGCTGGTCGTGAAGCGGAAGTGAGCCGGCCGCGGCGCTCCAGGGCGCCGCTGGAGCGCCGCGAACGGGGGCCTGAGCAGGCGCTCGCTGGCTCTGCTCCGCCAGCCCCGTCCAGGGCTCCGGAGAGGCGTCCGGACCGCGCGTGCCTGGCGCGCCGGCGAGCCGCGGATCGAGCGCGTCTCGAAGCTCGTCCGAGGTCCTCGCTGGAGTGTCTCCGGGGGACCTCTGGAGGCCCCCCGGGGGGGCTCTTCGGCGGGCTCCGAGGAATCGTTCGATTCCGGCCTCCTGAACCCCTTTAGACGCTTCTCGCGGCCCTCTCGGGCTGCGATAATCGGCCCTTCGAACGACGCGCCTCCGGGACTCCCTGGAGGCTCCCGTTCGCCCCCCCGCGAGCGCCCCTGGATCCCCCCGCCGAGCCGCGCAGATGCCGCGTCCCGGGCGCCCCCCTCGCGGGCCGCACCCAAGAGCCCCCATGAGCGACGAGTCCGTCGAGCAGAACACCGAGGAGCCCATCGAGGCGAACACGACCCCCCGCGCGATCGAGCGCGAGATGAAGGAGTCGTACCTCACCTACGCCCTGTCGGTCATCCACAGTCGCGCGCTGCCCGATGTGCGGGACGGCCTGAAGCCGTCCCAGCGTCGGATCCTCGTGGCGATGAACGACCTCAACCTCACGCCGCGGGCCAAGTACCGCAAGTGCGCGAAGGTCGCGGGCGACACCTCCGGCAACTACCACCCGCACGGTGAGTCGGTCATCTATCCCACGCTCGTGCGCATGGCGCAGCCCTTCTCGCTGCGCTACCCGCTGGTGGACGGCCAGGGCAACTTCGGCTCCATCGACGGCGACCCTCCGGCCGCCATGCGCTACACGGAGGCGAAGATGCAGGGGATCACGATGGAGCTCCTGTCCGACCTGGACAAGGAGACCGTCGACCTCGAGCCGAACTACGACGAGACGCGCATGCAGCCGACGGTCCTGCCGTCGCGTTTCCCGAACCTGCTCTGCAACGGCTCGGACGGCATCGCGGTCGGCATGGCGACGAGCCTGCCCCCGCACAACCTGCGAGAGGTCGGCCGCGGCCTGATCGCGCTGCTCGACGACCCCGGCCTCGCCGACGAGGAGCTCCTGAAGCTCGTGCCGGGTCCCGACTTCCCGACCGGCGGCACGATCATGGGCCGCAGCGGGATCGTCCAGGCCTACACCACGGGCCGCGGGCTCATCCGCGTCCGGGCGCGGTACCACATCGAGGAGGGCAAGACGACCGACCAGCTCGTCTTCACCGAGATCCCGTACCAGACGAAGAAGGCCGGCGACACGGGCATCATCTCGAAGATCGTCCAGGTCGTGAAGGACGGTCGGATCACCGGGATCTCGGACGTCACCGACCACTCCAACCGCGAGGGCATGCGCCTCGTGGTGAAGCTGAAGAAGGGCGAGGATCCCCACGTGATCCTCAACCAGCTCTGGAAGTTCACGCCCCTCCAGAGCACCTACTCGATCATCAACCTCGCCATCGACCGCCGCCAGCCGCGGACGATGTCCTTGCGGGACCTGATGCAGGCCTGGCTCGGCCACCGCCGCGACGTCATCCGTCGCCGCACGAAGTACCTCCTGCGCAAGGCCGAGGAGCGCAAGCACATCGTCGACGGACTGCGCATCGCCGTCGACAACATCGATCGCGTCATCGAGATCGTCCGCGCTTCGAAGGACCGGGACTCGGCGAAGAAGGCACTGGCGGCCGAGTTCGGGCTCTCGGAGCGCCAGAGCCAGGCGATCGTCGACATGCGCCTGGGCTCGCTGACCGGCCTCGAGCGCGACAAGCTCGCGGCCGAGCACGCCGAGCTGCTCGAGCGCATCACCGACCTGCGCGACATCCTCGACCGGGCGGAGCGCGTCACGGCGATGATCCGCGCCGACATCGAGGAGATCGTCGAGAAGTACGGCGACGAGCGCCGCACGGAGATCAGCCTCGAGGAGGTCGACGGGTCGATCGACATCGCCGACCTCATCACCGAGGACCTCACGGTGGTGACCCTCTCGCAGGACGGCTACATCAAGCGACTGCCGCTCGACACCTACCGCGCCCAGGGCCGCGGCGGCCGCGGCGTACGCGGCGCCGAGCAGAAGGACGGCGACGTCCAGCGCGCGCTGGTGGTCACCTCGACCCACGACTACCTCCTGTTCTTCTCGAACATGGGACAGGTGTTCTGGCGCAAGGGCTATCAGATGCCCGAGGCGGGTCGGAACAGCAAGGGCCGCTCGATCCAGAACTTCCTGCAGCTCCGCGAGGGCGAGGAGATTCAGGAGATCCTGCGCGTGCCCGAGTTCGACGACGAGCGCTTCATCGTGTTCGCCACGAAGAAGGGCATCGTCAAGAAGACCAAGCTCGAGGCCTACTCGCGCCCGAAGAAGGGTGGCATCCGCGCGATCCTCGTGGACGAGGACGATGAGGTCGTCTCGGTGTGCCTCGCGGCGCCGGGCGCGACGGTGCTGATGAGCGCCGCGTCGGGCCGGGCGATCCGCTTCGACGAGGCGGGGGCGCGAGCCATGGGGCGTACGACTCGCGGTGTCCGCGGCATGAGGCTGCGCGAGGACGACGAGGTCGTCGGCATGGTCGTGGCCGAGCCGGACGCCTTCCTCCTCACCGCCACGGAGAACGGCTACGGCAAGCGCACGCCGATGTCGGACTACCCCATCAAGGGTCGCGGCGGCCAGGGCGTGCTCGACATCAAGACGACCGATCGCAACGGCGAGGTCGTGCGGGCGCGCTTCTGCCGGCAGGACGACGAGATCATGTTCATCTCGGAGAAGGGCATGGTCGTGCGCCTTGCCGTGGCGGACGTGTCCTCGATCGGGCGGAACACCCAGGGCGTGCGCCTCGTGAACCTGAAGAAGGAGGACAGGCTGGTCGCCGTCGAGATCGTGCGAGGCGACGACCTCGCCCGCTTCGATTCCGGGGGCGACGAAGACGCTCCGGACGGCGGCGAGGGGGCCGGAGAGGCGCCCGAGGCAGGAGCCGCTCCTGCTGCCGACGCCGAGGCGCCCGCTGAAACCACCGACGACGAGGAGGAGTGACCGATGACCGCCGCGCTCGAGACCCAGATCCAGGACGACATGAAGTCCGCCATGCGGGCGGGTGAGACGCTTCGCCGCGACACCCTCCGCATGCTCATCGCCGCGCTCAAGAACGAGCGCATCGACAAGGGCGCCGACCTCGACGAGGACAGCGTGCTCGCGGTCGTTCGCCGCGGCGTCAAGTCGCGCAAGGACAGCGCAGAGCAGTACCGCGACGCGGGACGCGACGAGCTGGCGGACAAGGAGGAGGCGGAGATCGCCGTCCTCGAGGGCTACCTGCCGCAGATGCTCGACGAGGCGGCCACGATCGCCGCCGTCGAGGCCGCCATCGCCGAGACCGGCGCCTCCGAGAAATGCGACCTCGGCAAGGTCATGAAGGCTGTCATGGCGGCCCACAGGGGCCTCGTCGACGGGAAGCTCGTGAATCGCCTCGCCGGGGAGCGCCTGGGCTGAGGTGAACGGCGGCAGGGGCGTCCCGGAGGCCCCTCCGGGACGCCATTGTTTCGGGGCGAGTCGATGACGTAGTTCGAACGTCACGGCCCGCCCCGAAGTCGTATCCGGAGGGTCTGATCTGTGCGGGCTATGATCCCTGCCCGAACTCCCGACCCATCTCCCACCACCCATGAACAAGTCGATCCTCACCGCCGCGCTCCTCGGCGGCATCGCGCTGCCCCTGGCGGGCGCCGCGTCGCCGCTCGGGACCGGTCTCCAGGAGACCGCGAAGCAGGAGGCCGAGAAGGCGCCCGCCGATCCCGCGATCGCCCTGGCCCAGGACTACGAGGCCGCCTACGAGGCCTATCGCAAGAAGCTCCGCGAGGCGGACCGCGAGGAGCGCAAGGCGCTCCGCAAGCAGGCTCCGATCACCGAGTACTGGCCCCGGTTCGAGGCGCTCGCGCGCAAGAACAACGGGCGCGCGCTGCTCTGGCTCGCCGACAACATCCAGTCGAACAAGGCCATCAAGAAGGACCAGCGCGCCAGGGTCCTCGAGCCGATCTTCGACGCTCTCGCCGAGCACCACACCGGCGCCGAGTGGTTCGGCCAGGCCCTCGAGAGCCTCGGCAAGAACGCCAGGGATTTCGAGCCGAAGAAGGTCGCCGCCCTCTACACGAAGGTCGTCGAGGGCTCCGAGGACAAGGACGTCCAGGCCCAGGCGCTCTTCCACGGCGCGAGGGCCCTCGCGAAGGAGGACCCCAAGACCAGCGCGGCGTTCCTCGCCCGCATCGGCGAGGACTTCGGCGACACCCACTACTTCACGATGGCTCAGTCGCTGTCGGTGAAGGCCGCCGACGTCGAGCAGGGCAAGACCGCCCCCGACTTCTACGGCGAGACCATCGACGGCTTCGGCTTCAACCTCGAGGACTACCGCGGCAAGGTCGTGGCCCTCGACTTCTACGGATTCTGGTGACCGCCCTGCGTGGGTGGGATGCCTCACCTGAAGGCGCTCGTTGAGCGTCACGAGAACGACAACTTCGAACTCATCGGCATCAACACCGGCGACGCGCCGGACGTGTATCGCAAGGGCCTCGAGGAGCACAGCGTCTCCTGGATGTCCGCCTACCAGGGTCAGAAGGGTTCGCCCATCGCCGACCTCTTCAAGGTCCAGGGCTACCCGACCTACCTCGTGCTCGACGTCGACGGGACGATCGCGTACCGGGGACACAACGGCAAGGCGATCGACGACGTCATCGCGAAGCTCCTGAAGAAGGCCGGCAAGTAGCGCGGGCCGGATTCCCATGAACGTCCCCGGACGAGGAATCGCAGCGCTGGCCCTGGGCCTGTGCGCGTCCCTGCCGCTCTTCGGAGCCGGCCAGGAGGATGAGCCCAGGCAGGCCGTCGGCCCCGACACGCGGCCCCTCGTCCCGGAGGACACCCTCCCGACCCCCTTCGTGCGCACGGCGCCGAAGGGGGTCGAGCCCCTGGCGGAGGGGTTCACCGCCAGCGAGGAGGAGTTCGCCCTCGGGCGCGCCCTCTTCTTCGACCCGATGCTCTCGGGTCGCGGCACGATCGCCTGCGCGTCCTGCCACCGGCCCGAGTTCGCCTTCGCGGACAACCGCGCGACCTCCCGCGGGATCGAGGGCTACCTCACGCGCCGCAACGCGCCCGCGATCTTCAACAAGGGCCTCAGCGAGAACCTGCTCTGGGACGGTCGAGCGTCGACCCTCGAGGAGCAGGTGGTGATGCCCATCGAGAACCCCGAGGAGATGGCGCTCGGAGTCGCGGCGGCGGTGAATCGACTCGGCTTCGACGAGGACTACGACCGCCGCTTCCGCGAGGTCTACGGCCGCGAGGTCAACGGCGAGGACCTGGCCAGCGCCCTCGCCGCCTTCGTGCGTGGGCTCACCGTCGGCGACTCCCCCGTGGACAGGTTCCGCCTCGGCGAGCGCGCGGCGCTCACGCCGGACGAGGAGGCCGGCCTGTGGATCTACGAGGGCAAGGGCGGCTGCTGGAAGTGCCACAACGGCCCGAACTTCTCGGACGAGGATTTCCACAACACGGGCGTCGGCGCCCTGGACGGCGCGCCCGCCCGCGGCCGGTTCAAGGTCACCGGGGACGAGGCCGACCGCGGCCGCTTCCGTACGCCCGGGCTGCGCATGCTGACGAAGACCGCGCCCTACATGCACGACGGCAGCATCGAGACCCTCGAGGAGGTCGTCGAGTTCTACCGGCGCGGCGGCAACGCCAACTCGCACCTCTCCGATCGCATGGCGAAGCTGCGGCTCACGGACGCAGAAGCGGGTCAGCTGGTGGCCTTCCTGAAAGCGCTCTCGCGCTGAGCCACGCGCGAGCACGCGCTCCATCGCGCCCCCCGGGATCCCTCAGCGGCCCGGGGGGCGCGGTGCGTTGGGGGTCATCCCTCTGCTCCCATCGGACGACCTGGCTCCCGGAACCGGGGCCGCGCGCCGTTCGTCCAAGTCGCCATGATCTCCGCCCTCCTTCTCGCCGCGGCGCTCCAGGCCTCTCAGGCCGACGCCCAGACCCCTCCGACGGCCTTCTTCTCGGACGTCCCGCTTCCGGAGGGTCACGTCCACGAGTCGGTGAGCCTCGTGCGAGTCCTCGGCAGCGGCCGCGCGCTCCTCCGGCTCCAGCGGTTGGATCTCGATGTGATCCGCAAGGACCTCGCGGGCGGCGAGGTGGTGGCGATCGTCGACGAGGCCGACATCGAGGCCATCGAGGCGCTCCAGCTGGAGGTCGAGGTCGAGGTCCCCGACCTCGCGGCCTACTACGCGCGCCGGCTCGCCGCGGGCGGCGGAGGTGGTTCGTCCCGCGCCGCCGGGGGCACCTACGGCCAGTCCCTGAGTCCGGCCTTCGGCCAGGGTGGCATGGGCGGCTACTACACCTTCGCCGAGATCGTCGGCGTCATGGACCAGCTGCGCGCGAGTTACCCGAGCCTCGTCTCCCCGAAGACCTCGATCGGCCAGTCCGTCCAGGGCCGCGACATCTGGATGTTCAAGGTGTCCGACAACCCGAACGTCGACGAGAACGAGCCGGAGTTCCGCGTGGACTCGCTGCATCACGCGCGCGAGCCCCAGGGCATGCAGACGACGATCTACTTCGTCAGCTGGCTGCTCGAGGAGTACGGCAGCGATCCCCTCGCCACCTACCTCGTGGACGAGCGCGAGATCTACGTCGTGCTCTGCGTGAACCCCGACGGCTACGAGTACAACCGCTCGATCGCGCCCGGCGGCGGCGGGCTCTGGCGCAAGAACCGCCGCAACAACGGGGGCGGGAGTTTCGGGGTCGACCTGAACCGTAACTACCCCTTCCAGTGGGCTGTCGCCGGGTCGAGCAGCAACCCCGGCTCCGACATCTACCACGGCCCCTCCGCCGCCTCGGAGCCCGAGACCCAGGCCATCGTCCAGCTGATGGGGCAGCGCTCGTTCCGCAGCGCCCTGTCCGTGCACACCTTCAGTGACCTGTGGCTGTCCCCCTGGGGCTACGTGCCCCAGTTCCCGCCGGACTGGGACGAGATGGAGGTGATCGGCGACCTCGCCGTGACCGAGACCGGCTACCCGCACGGGCCCGCGGCGATCCTGCTCTACGAGGCGGCGGGGACCACCATGGACCACGACTACGGCGCCAACGGCACCTACTCGTGGACGCCCGAGATCGGCTCGGACTCCGACGGCTTCTGGCCGCCGCAGAGCCGGATCGTCCCCCTCGCCGAGGACAACCGCCTGGCCTTCGCCCGCACCGCCTTGGCGGCGGGACCCTGGCTGCGCGGTGAGTCCGTGGCCCTCGCGGATCTCGGAGACGGCGACGGCTCCTTCGAGGCCGGCGAGCAGATCGGCGTCACCGTCACGATCGGCAACTCCGGCCGCTCGGCGAGCGGCGCCGCGAGCCTGACCCTCACCAGCGGCGACCCTGGCCTCCTCGTGATCGACGGCTCGGCCTCCCTGCCGGCCGTCGCGCCCTTCACGAGCGGCCAGAACACCGCCGCCCTCACCCTCGCGGTGGCGGCGGGCACGCCGGCGGGCGCCCTCCTGCCGTTCACCGTGACCGTGACGGAGGCGGGGCGGAGCTTCGAGCTCTCCGGCGAGCTCACGGCGGGCGTGCGCACCGTCGCCTCCTTCGACTTCGAGGCGAGCGGGAACCAGGGCTGGTCCGTGGCCGCGCCGAACGACGCCTCGACGGGCAACTGGGCCGTGGGCGATCCGGTCGGCACCGCCGCCCAGCCCGAGAACGACAACACCCCGGGGGCCGGCACGCGCTGCTGGTTCACCGGCCAGGGCTCCGTCGGCGGCGGCCTCGGCGCCAACGACGTCGACGGGGGGCGCACGACGCTCCTCTCCCCGATCTTCGACCTGGACGGCGCGGTCAGCGGCACCCTGCGCTTCGCCCGCTGGTACTCCAACGACGCGGGAGCCTCACCGAACGCGGACGCCTTCGAGGTCGACCTCTCCGCCGACGGCGGCGCGACCTGGACGAACGCGCTGACCGTCGGTCCCACCGGCGCCGGGACGAGCGGCGGGTGGATCGAGACCACCCTCGACATCGGTGCCAGCATTCCGCTCACCGCGGACGTGCGCGTGCGATTCATCGCGAGCGACCTCGGCAGCGGCTCGATCGTCGAGGCGGCGATCGACGACGTCGCCGTCTTCGCGGTGGACGCCCCGACCTGCCCGCCGCCGGCCAACTACTGCGTCGGCGGAGTGAACGGCTTCGGAACCAGCGCGACCATGACCGCGGCTGGCTCCCAGAACGTGGATGACCTCGACCTCACGCTCGGTGTCTTCGGCGCGGCGCCCTCCCAGTTCGGCCTCTTCTTCTACGGCCCGTCCCAGGCCTCGACCCCTCTCGGCAACGGCACGCTCTGCGTCGGCGGCAACATCAACCGCCTCCCGGTGGTCGGGACCGGGCCCTTCGGCGGCGCGCAGCAGCCCC
The DNA here is from genome assembly GCA_965662915.1 of Planctomycetota bacterium. GTDB lineage: Bacteria > Planctomycetota > UBA1135 > UBA1135 > Saltatorellus. The sequence continues at coordinate 24,107 of CBFIJG010000021.1, forward strand.
TGGCCTTCGGATCGCTGCCCGCGCCCATCGCCAACGGCGACGTGTGGAACTTCCAGTTCTGGTACCGCGACGTCGTCGGTTCGGGCTCCAACCTCTCGGACGGCCTGCAGATCACCTTCTGCGCCGCCCCCTGAGTCCTTCGGACGAGGTCTCTCCACCTCCAGGCTCTCCGCCCCCGGGCGCCCCACTCGCGAGCGAGCGGGGCGCCCGCCTTCTCTCCTCGAGTCGGCGCGCGACGGCGGCGCGCCGGTGGGCAGGGGCGACCCGCTCTCGCGCTGGCCCGACGGTCGAGCCGTGTCGCCTCCCTCGAGCGCGAGAGCGCGTCGCTCCGCTCGCCAAGGGCGCCTGCCCGATCGCCCCCGGTCCTCGGATCGCGCGTGAGCGGTGGGGATTGGGGGCGGGTGGCGGAGCCCTCGCGGCTAGGCTGCTTCGCCGGCACCCGCCGGCCCTGCGCTGTGAAGCAGAGCCCTACCGAACCCCTCGATCCCTCGCCCGGAGGCGAGGAATCCTCCGTTCGCAGCGGCCGTCACCGCCGGCTCGGGCTGCGTGCGGCGCTCGTCTCGTCGATGACTCTTCTGAGCCGCGTCCTCGGCTTCGTCCGGGAGTCGCTCGCGGCGCTCCTGTGGGGCGACAGCTCGGGGGTCTTCGACGCCTTCATCACGGCGTATCGCGTGCCGAACCTCTTCCGGCGCTTCCTCGGCGAGGGCGCGCTGTCCACCAGCTTCCAGACCGCGCTGACGGCCGTGGACGCGGATCACGGCGAGGAGTGCGGTCGCGTGCTCTTCTGGCGGACTTTGCGGCTGCTCCTGGCGCTGCTCGTGGGCCTCGCGCTGTTGACGATGGGCGCCGTGTCCCTGCTCCCGGATCAGATGCCGGTGACGGGGTGGGCGTGGCTGGGTGCGGACCCCGGGCCCGTGCGCGAGCTCACCGTGCGGGTCATGCCCTTCGTCGTGCTCGTGTGCGTGTCGGCGCTCTTCACCGGCGCGCTCCACGTCCGTGGACGCTTCGGAGCGCCCGCCATCGCGCCAGCGGCCATGAACGTCGCGTGGATCCTCGTGCTCCTCGGGATCTGGTGGGGCTACGGGCTCCAGGGCGAGTCCGCGGGGATCGAAGGAGGCGCCGGGCTCGAGGCGAAGGCGCGGGACCTGGAGATGGCGCGCTGGCTCGCGTGGGGTGTGCTCGTGGCCGGGGCCGTGCAGTTGGCTGTCCAGTGGCCAGCCCTGAGGCGCGCCGGCTTCGTCGGCGGCGCGCGCCGCGCGCTCACCCTCCCGGCGGGCGCGCCAGGACCGATGGAGGTCCTCCGGCGCGCGGCGCCCCTCGCCTTGGGGGCCGCCGTCTACCAGGTCAACGTGATGGTGGACGGGCTGATGGCGGAGGGGCTGCCCGACGGGGGTCCGACGGCCCACTACTTCGCGAACCGGCTGCAGCAGTTCCCGCTCGCGCTGATCGCCGTGGCCGCCACAAGCGCGGTCTTCCCGGCGCTCCAGGAGCTCGGACACGGCGGCGATCGGCGGGCCCTGCGGGCGCTGCACGATCGCACGCACCTCTCCATCGCGGCCGTGGCGCTGCCCGCGGCGATCGGGCTCTTCGCCCTCGCGGAGCCGGTCGTCGAGGTGGCCTTCGAGCGCGGCGCCTTCGGGCGCGAGGGCGTCGAGCGCACAGCGGGGGCGCTCCAGGTCCTCTGCCTGGCGATCCTCCCGGCCGGCGCGACCGGGCTCGTGGCACGCACCTACTACGCGATGGGCGATTTCGTCACGCCGGTGAAGGTCTCGGCGGGCATGCTCGCCCTCAACGTCGCGCTGAACGCATGGTTCCTGGTGGGTCTCGGCATGGACGTGGAGGGGCTCGCCCTCGCGACCGCGATCACGAGCGCGCTCAACGCCGCGCTGCTGTTCCCCGGCCTCACGCGCCGTCTCGGCCTGCCGGCGTCGGAGCACCCCTTGTCGGGCGCCTTCGCGCGCATCGCCCTCGCTGCGGTGACGTGCGGCGCCGCTGCCTTCGCGACCGAGAGGGTCCTCGACGAGGTCGTCGGACGAGTCCTCGCGCTCGCCGCCGCCATGGCGGTGGGCGGCGGGGTGTACGTGGGCGTCGCCGCCGCGGTGCGGGTGCAGATCGTCCTCGAGATCGCTTCGCGCTTCCGACGTAAGTTCGCTGGCCGGAACTCCTGAGGCGCATCCTCGATGATTCCTGGCGCCGAACTGGCGCGAGCCCCTTGACGGTTCGCTGCTGACCAGCCCGCGCCCTCCCGACGACACGGAGGCTTGCATCCGGATCGGATTCCGAGCAATGATCGGAGGAGCGCCTACGACCTCATCGGGGCGCGTCCCTTCCGCACAACTTCCCGAGGACCGATGAGGGAGAAGCCGTGACGCCGATCGACTCGACCCAGGCCACGCCCGAGCGAACCATGCCTGTGGACGGTGAACAGCCCCAGCCGGGGGCGGACTCGACCTCGGTGCCCCTCGTCGCCCTCGAGCGGGTCGATCCCCCCGAGGATCTCGCCGAGCCGGATCTCACCGAGAACGCTCGCACCGTCCTGGAGCGCCGCTACCTGATCCGCGACGAGGCCGGCGAGGTCATCGAGTCCCCGCGGCAGCTCTTCTGGCGCGTGGCGCGGACGGTCGCCAAGGCGGAGCTCGTGTACGACGCGGAGCCTGCCGAGGCGCTCGAGGTCGCGCGGGACTTCTACACACTGATGAGCCAGCGGATGTTCCTGCCGAACAGCCCGTGCCTCACCAACGCGGGCCGCGGGAGCGGGATGCTCTCCGCCTGCTTCGTCCTCCCGGTCGAGGACTCCGTGGAGTCGATCTACGACGCGGTCAAGGCGACCGCGCTCATCCAGAAGGCCGGCGGCGGCACCGGCTTCAGCTTCTCGAAGGTGCGCGAGGCAGGCGACCGGGTCGAGGGCACCGGCGGTCACGGTGCGGGCCCGCTGGCCTTCATGGAGGTCTTCTCGAAGGCGTCCGATTCGATCACCCAGGGAGCGTTCCGCAAGGGCGCGAACATGGCGATCCTGCGCGTCGACCACCCGGACGTCGCGGACTTCGTCGTCCACAAGGACGACCGCTCGAAGCTCACCAACTTCAACATCAGCGTCGCGGTCACCGACCAGTTCCTCGAGACGCTGAAGTCCGATCCGGGCGCCGCGCACCAGGTGCGCAACCCGCGCACCGGCGACCAGCGCGTCCTCGAGCGCGAGGACGGCACTTCCTGGACCGTCGGCGAGATGTGGGAGTCGATCGTCGAGCACGCTCACGCATCCGGCGAGCCCGGCATCATCTTCATCGACCGCATCAACGCGTCGAACCCGATCAAGAACGTCGGCGAGATCGAGGCGACCAACCCCTGCGGCGAGCAGCCCCTGCACGCGTGGGACTCCTGCAACCTCGGCTCGATCAACCTCGGACGCTTCGTGATCCCCGACCCGGGCTCCAACGGCGAGCTGGGCAGCGCGACCTTCCACTGGGACGCCTACCGCGAGGTCATCCACACCTGCACGCGGTTCCTCGACGACGTCATCGAGGTCAACAAGTACCCCCTGCGTGAGATCGGCGAGATGTCGCGCATGACGCGGCGTATCGGCCTCGGCGTGATGGGCCTCGCGGACTCCCTCTACCAGATGGGGCTCCCCTACGACTCGGACGAGGCCATCGAGTTCGCCGAGAAGGTCATGTCGGTGCTCCAGGAGGAGTCCCACGTGGCGAGCGAGGTGCTGGCCGAGGAGCGCGGCGTCTTCGCGGCCTGGGAGGGCTCCGAGTGGGAGGAGCGCGGGGTGCGTCTGCGCAACTCCTACACGACGACGATCGCCCCGACCGGCACGATCTCGATCATCGCCGGCTGCTCCGGCGGGATCGAGCCGATGTTCAGCCTCGCCTTCGAGCGCCAGGTCATGAAGGACGCCGAGGGGCGCCCGACCGTGATGCGGGAGACCAACGAGGTCTTCGAGAAGGTCGCGCAGCACGCGGGCTACTTCACCGACGAGCTCGTGGACAAGATCCTCGAGGAGGGCACCCTCGCCCACGCGCCGGGGGTCCCGGACGCCCACCGGCGCCTGTTCGTCACCGCCCACGACATCGCCCCTGCGTGGCACATGCGCATGCAGGCGGCGTTCCAGCGTCACTGCGATGCGTCGATCTCCAAGACCATCAACTTCCCCCGCGAAGCGTCGGTCGACGACGTCCGCCAGATCTACGACATGGCAGTCGAGCTCGGCGTGAAGGGGGTGACCGTGTATCGTGATGGCTGCCGCGACATGCAGCCGATGGCCCTCGCCAGCTCCAAGGGGAGCGGCGAGGCAGAACGTCCCGCGGGAGGGACTGCTTCGGAGGCGGCGGGGACCGAGACCGCACACTCGGGACCCGCCGTCGACGTCGCCCGTCGAGCGGAGGCGCTCTACCGACGTGAGTCGGAGGAGCTGTCCCCCGTGAAGCTGCCGGAGATCATGCCGTCGCTGCGAATTCGCCAGATGACGCCCTTCGGCAACATGCACGTGAAGGTGTCCGTCGACCCGGGGAGCGAGCGCGAGCGTGAGGTCTTCGCCCAGCTGGGCAAGGGCGGCGACGTGGCGAACTCCGACCTCGAGGCGATCTGTCGGATCCTCTCCCTCTGGCTGCGGAGCAACGGCAGCCTGGAGACGGCGGTGAGCCAGCTCTCCGGCATCGGCAGCAGCCTCTCGGTCCCCACCAAGGACGGCAGGATCATGTCACTCGCGGACGGGCTCGCCACGGCGCTCCTTCGCTACAAGCGCGCCAAGGACGAGCACGGTCTCGAGGCGCTCCTCCTCGGCCGCGTCGACCCGGCCGCGCTGGAGAGTGACGGCCCGGTGGAACGCCGCCGTTCCCAGAGCCGCCGCCCCTACAAGCTCAAGTGCCCCAGCTGCGAGGTCGGGAATCTCGTGGCCGAGGAGGGCTGCGAGAAGTGTCACTCCTGCGGCTTCTCGAAGTGCTGAGCTGAGCCGGACCGGTCCGCGAACGAAGCAGGGGCCGCGCACTCGACGTGCGCGGCCCCTGCTTCGTCTTGGGCTCGTTCCTCGGACCCGGAGGATCGCGGCGCGCTCAGCGGTCGCCTTCCTCGCGGCCCTTGCCAGCCGGCGGACCGGATCCGGCTCCCTCGCCTTCGTCGGCGGGCTTCTCGCGTCCGAAGACATCGCGCTCGCCGGAGCGTGGCCGCGTGCGCCGGCCGAAGACGTCACGCCGGCTGTCCTGCTTCTCCCTGCCGAGCGCCGCGCCGAAGATGTCTCGCGAGAGCGGGCGGGCAGGGCGGCGCGGTTTGAACACCATGCGGTTCGTGCCCTCACCCTCCGTGCCCCAGCTCAGCTCCAGCCGGTTCGCTCTGAGCGTCATGCGGTACTCGCGCAGGTATCCAGGCCGCTCCCAGCTGACGAGCCCCGTCTGATCGTCGATGTAGCTGCCGATGATCGTCGCGGTCACCAGCTGTCCGGCCGTGCCGATGGAGTACTCGGCGGTGAAGCTCAGATGGATATCGGCCTCGGGGACGTCTCCGTCGATGGGGGCCTCCGCCACGGGCCACATCGCGTGAACCTCGAGGCTCATGAAGCCCTCGGTCACGACCATGGCGCCCTGGGCCACGCGCCCGACCTCGCTCGAGCCTGCGAGGACGAGCTCCGTCAGCTGCCAGCCGCCGATGAGCCGATCCGCGGCTGAGGGGCGACGCGAGCTGGTGCGGCGGCCGAAGATGTCGAGCCCGACCCCCTGGGCGGGGCGAGTGGGCGGAGCGGCCTCGCCCCCCTCGTCCTCGCCGCTGGCGTCGTCCTGTCGGGCGGGGCCCTCCTGTCCTGCGCGGCCCGCCTGAGTGGGTGCAGCGGGTCCCGGGAGGGCGAGGGCGAGGGCGGGCAGGGACAGGGCGAGGATGGTCTTGAGCGACTTCATGACTGCGGGGCCGGGGTGGAGGAGCCTCCGGGCCCCCAGAGTTTCGGAGAGATGGCGCCGGAACCCAAGTGATCCGGCCCGAGAGCCCCTCAAAGGGGCCTCGGCAACGATCCTGTTTGGCCGCTCCCGGGGCTCGAACGGCTCCGTACCGCCGTCCGTTGATACCCTCCGGCGCCTCAGGCGGCTATTCCGGTCTTCCGATCGATCCCCTCCCGATGACGAGACTCCTCGCACTCCTCACTTTCCTCCTGGCCCTCGCGAGCCCCTCCTGGGCCCAGGACCCCTCCGCGAGCGCGAAGCTCTACGCGCGCTCCGAGGGGGGCGACCTCCAGGTCGCCATCAAGGTCACCCCCGACTTCGACTGCTACTTCTACGACGACGGCGCGGCCGGCGACGTGGGGGGGATGCCGACGCGGATCACCCTCTCTGGAGTCGAGGGCGCCGCGTGGAGCGAGGTCTGGTTCCCCGAGGCTCACGTCAAGCCGAGCGAGTACGAGGGCCTGGGACCGAGCCTGATCTTCGAGGGGAAGACGCTGCTCTACGCCGTGGCGAAGGGCGGGGGCGACCTCGATCTCTCGGGGCTCGTCGCCGAGATCGACGGGCAGGTGTGCAACCAGTTGAGCTGCGTTCCCTGGGAGGTCACGCTGAAGCGTCCTGGCAAGGGCACCGACTCGGTCTGGGGAGGCTTCCCCGCTGCGCTCCTCGCCGGCGCTCCGTCGGGGGCTCCGTCCATGGCGGCGTCGAAGGGCGAGCCGCAAGAGGATGCCGGCGACGGTGACGCGGCCGAGGTGCCCACCTGGGCTCCGACCTTCGCGGAGAACGAGGTCGCCAAGGCGCGCTGGTTCGGCCGGGTCGACGAGGACGACGTCGCCGAGATCGTCGTCGAGGTCGCGACCCCGGAGGGCTGGCACATGTACGGCGGCCCGGGCGAGGAGGACAAGGGCCCCGGCATCGCGACGCCGACGGTCATCACCGTCGAGGGCGGCGGCGTCGAGTGGGAGGAGGTCCACTACCCGCGCCCCGAGCACTACGTCCCCAAGGGCTCCTCGGCCGAGCAGTACGTCTGGATCTACGAAGGCACCTTCCACTTCGGCGTGAAGGGCGATGCTCTCGAGGGCTTCGAGCCCGACGAGGTGATGGTCACGATCGACGGCCAGTCCTGCGACGTGAACGGCTGCATGCCGATCGACGCGATGGACGTCCCGTACGAGGGGGAAGGCAGCGACGCGCTCTACGCCGCCGCCTTCGCGAGCTGGACGCTGCCCGAGATCCCCGAGCTGGTGGCCGGGGGCGAGAGGTCCCAGGAGGGTCCAGCCGGTGAGACGACGGCCGACGCGGCGCCGAAGGTCTTCGGCCAGGGGACGGAGAGCGAGGGCGGGCTGCTCGGCTTCATCCTGCTGGCCATCGGTGCCGGGCTCATCACCCTGCTGATGCCGTGTACCTACCCGATGATCCCGATCACCCTGAGCTTCTTCACGAAGCAGGCGGACGCGCGCGGCGGGAACGTGCTGCCCCTCGCCCTGATCTACGGGGCGGGGATCATCAGCATCTTCGTCGTCATCGGCGTCCTCGTCGGACCCGCCATCGCGGCCTTCGCGGGTCACTACATCACGAACCTCGTGATCGGCGCCCTGTTCCTCGTCTTCGCGGGCGCGCTCTTCGGGATGTTCGAGCTGCGGCCGCCGGCTTTCCTCATGCAGACGGCTGGGAGCGCCACTCAGAAAGGTGGCTACACCGGCGTCTTCCTGATGGGCCTCACCCTGGTGATCACGAGCTTCACCTGCACCGCGCCCTTCGTCGGCTCGCTGCTCGCCGCGGGGGGCGGCGGCTTCATGAAGATCGCGATCGGGATGTTCTTCTTCGGACTGACGATGGCGACGCCCTTCGTGTTCCTCGCGCTCGTTCCTGGCCGCCTTGCGAAGATCCCGAGCGCCGGCGCCTGGATGAACACGCTCAAGGTGTTCATGGGCTTCGTCGAGCTCGCCGCGTCCTTGAAGTTCTTCTCGAACGCGGACATCGCGGAGAACTGGATGATCCTCCCCCGTGAGGTGTTCCTCGCCCTGTGGGCCGGCATCTTCTTCGTCGCGGGGATGTACCTGCTCGGGAGGATCAACCTGAAGGGCGAGTCCCCGGACGGCAACATCGGCCCCGCCCGGATGCTCGGCGGCCTCGGCAACATCCTCTTCGGCCTCTACTGCCTGCTCGGCACCGTCGGGTACCGGCTCGACGGCTTCATCATGGGTGCGATGGCGCCTCCGCCGACCTACAGCCGCGGCCTGGTCATCACTCACCAGGGAACGGGCGGGGGTGGAGGCCCGGTCTACCCCGAGGGCATCGAAGCGCTGGAAGGCGGACCGGTCGCCGAGGACGACTACGACCTCGCACTCGACTACGCGCGGGAGAAGAACCTCGGGCTCCTCCTGAACTTCACGGCGCACACGTGACAGAACTGCCGTCAGGCGGAGGTCTCCGTCTTCCCAAGCGTCAGCGACGTGAAGAACAGCATCGTCGAAGCGCGGCTCCACTGGGACGCCCACGACGAATCCAAGCGGCCGCGGATCCGCCAGCTCGTGGAGGACGTCGCGAAGAGCCGCGCGCAGCCCATCTACGTGATCCTCGACCCGGCGACCGAGGCCGAGATCGCTCGCTGGCAGGGCGCGCCGCTCCCGAACCAGACGGACGACTTCCGCGATTTCCTGCGTCTGGCCCTGCCCTAGGGCGGGCCGAGTCCAGCACGCACACGGGGCTGGCCGGAGCATTCGCTCTGGCCAGCCCCGTGCTGTTGCGGCTCCGTGCGTGCTACTGCGCGTTGCCCGTGAGGTTCAGCACGAACGGGTCCGGAGCGTTCTGCGCGTCGTGGTCGAAGGTGAGTGTCGCAGCCTTCGACCCCGTTCCGGAATCGGGCGCGAAACGCACGCGATAGGTGACCTCGTCGCCGGGCGCCAGCGAGGCGTCTCCGAGGCAGCTCGCGTCGACGCGCTGGCGCATGATGTTCGCGATGTTCGGATGGAACTCGATGTCGACGTTGTCCATCCCGCCGCAGGTGTGGCAGTAGCTCATGATCGTGCCCTGGGAGCACGACGTGGGGCCGTTGCAGTTGTCGTAGCAGGCGTCGATGGGCGGGCAGTAGTTGTGCGTGTGCGACGCCCCGAAGTTGTGGCCGAGCTCGTGCGCCAGCACGACGAAGTCCCAGGTGAAGCTGCCAGCGCTGCCGGTCCAGCTGTTCCAGTCGATGCCACCGTGGAGGTTGGCGCTGACGCCGTAGCCGAAGGACTGGTTGCAGAGCACGTTGACGTACGCGAGTCCGCCGCCGAGGCTCGCTCCTGACAGGAAGTGAGCGAGATCCGCGGTCGCGGGCCACCCGCTCGCGTTCCACGCCCCGCGGAACTCGGAGAGCAGCGACGCGACGTCGCCGCCCCCGTCCGGCGCGGTCCAGGGGTCCGCGGACGTCGTGTACACGCCGAGGTAGGCGATCGAGAGCGTCGTCTGGACGTCACGCATGTAGACGTCGCTGACCGCAGCCACGAGGCCGGTCACGTAGCTGGTCAGCCCGGAGGAGGAGCCGAACTTCTGGAAGAGCTGGTAGTCGGTCTCGATCGCCAGACGGCAGTTCGCCGGCGCCACCAGGCCGGAGGTCGTCGGCGCTCCCATGACCATTGGATCGATGTCCAGGTCGAGGTCGTCACCGGGCACCAGCGCCGCGCCGCTGCACAGCGCCGGCCGATCGAAGGCGGGGAAGCCCGCGAGGTCCGCCTCGTGCACGATCCGGACCCGGGCCGGGTCGCCGTCGGCGGTGGGAGCGCGCTCGGTGGTGACGTGAATGGTCCGGCCGATGCCGAAGGGGAGCTCAACGCGCCCCTCTGGTCCCTGGGGCCCGAGGACGATGAAGGCCACGCTCCCCGGGATCTCGACGGCGCTGCCCGACCAGATGGAGAGGTCCGACAGGAGCGCCCGCGGGCCGCCGGTGACCGGCGCGCCGTCGACGTGCAGCACGGCGTCCGCGGCGATGGGCAGCGGGCGCCGCTCGAGAGCGAGGGTCACCTCGCCGAGGCCGGGCAAGGGGACGCCGTGCATGCGAACGGAGTCAACCCCGTCGAGATTCCGCGCGGCGGCCTCGTCCATGAGGAGCGCGACGCCGGGGAGCGGGTCCTCTTCTCCGGCGGGCAGCGCGGCCCTCCGGAGGAACGGGGTCGCGACGTCCAGGGGCGGCCCTGTGGAGGGCGCGCCGAGGCCAGAGACGTCGGGATTCGCGGCGGCGGTGACCTCGATGGCGAAGTCGTTCGGATCGGCCCCGCCGAGGACGGGTGTCCCCAGCTGCATGGCGCCACCGCCCAGGTTCCGCACGATGAGGACCGTCCCGGCGTTGGGCCCGAGCCCGCTGACCTCGGAGCCGAGGTCGATGCTGTCTCCCGATGCGTGGCTCGTCTCGGTGCCCGTGGCGCCCGAGCTCGCCCCGAAGGCGGAGCTCGGCGGCGCCTCATCGTCGGTGATGGAGAGCACGTGCCGGACCGAACCGCCCCCGGAGACGAGCGCCAGGTCGGCGCCGGAGAGGGCGATTGCGAGGAACTCGGGCCCTTCGGCGTCCCCGTCGTCGAGGACCTGGACCTGGAGGTCCATCGTGGTCCCGTCGGGGCTCGCCGCGGGGAACGTCACCGCCTGGGCGGCGAAGGCGGCGTAGTCGGAGCCGGGTGTGGCGTCACCCGTTCCGTCGTCGCTGGCGATGAGGTCGATGTCGAAGGCCAGAGCGGCGCTCGGTGGCAGGTCCAGCTCGAGGGTGAGCGGATACAGCGTCGCGGACTCGTCCGCGGTGATCGTCGTGCCCTGGGTGAATCGGACCGTCGCTTCTTGCGCGTCCTCGATGACGACTGTGTGCTCGCTCGTGCCCGAGATGGCGGCGCCGGCGACGCTCTGGAGGGCGAGCACGACGGTCTCGTTCGCGCCCTCGACCAGGCTGTCGGCGAGGCAGCTCAGCGCAACGTCCCGGGTGGCTCCGTCGATCGAGCCGGCAGGGAAGGTCACGCGCTTGGCCACGAAGGGCACGTAGTCGTTGCCCGAGGTGGCGCTGCCCTGGGCGGCGTCGACGACGTCGACGGTGATCTCGCCGGCCGTCCCCGGGCCGGGCGCGGACAGCACGACGGTGACGGTCGCGACGCCGCCGCTCTCCGCGACCGCGCCGCCGGAACTGGAGAAGGCAACCGAGGGGCCGGCCATCTCCGCCTCTGCATCGCCGCCGCCGCTACACCCGACGAGGCCGCCCAGGGCGATCACCGCGGCTGCGTACCCGTTCCTCATGCGCTCTGTGTTCATACCGTTGGCTCCGGGGGCGTCGCCCCGGGGGGGATGGCCGAGTGAGCGCGCCTGTGGTCCCATCGCGCTCCAATCCCAGATCGGCGTCCGCTGCACGGACCCTTGACGGGCCAGGTGACTCGATGTGGGACCGGCTCACGTCGGGATGGGAGCCGCGTGCTGCCGCCGTGATCGTGGCTCTCCCGGGGACGCTCCGGCTCATCTTCGATCCCGCGCGGTCGAGGCCTCCAGCCCAGGCGGTGGCCGGACCGATGCCCCCGGCGGACGGAAGCGCGCGGCCGATCGCGCGGCGCGATCCAGCCGGAACACGCAGCGAACCCGACGACGCGCGAGAACGACTTGGAACAGAACGGACGAACCGTGGATGCGCCCGGACGGCGCGCAGGCTTCACCCTCATCGAGCTGATGATCGCCCTCGTGATCCTCTCGGTCGTGGCGGCGATCGCCGTCCCGCGCCTCGTCAGCGCGCGCGTCTCCGCCAACGAGAACGCGACCATCGCGACGATGCGCACCATCGCCGCGGCTCAGGCCCAGGTCATCGCAGCGGCCGCGATCGACACCAACCGCGACGGCGGTGGAGAGGCCGGCTACTTCGGTGAGCTCGCGGGACTCGTCCCGTTGCGCCAGTGGTCCCCGGCCGGCCCCGTTCCTGGTGCTGTGGGACAGGAGATGGACCCGACGTCACTGAGCGTGAACTTCAAGGACGTCACCAGCGACGGCGCGGACGGCGTCGTCGAGGCCCAGGGCTACTACTACAAGATGTTCCTGCCGGACGGCTCCGACGCCTCGCCCGTGGGCGGGATCGCCGAGGAGACCGCTGGGGGAGGTCGCGCGGGCACGATGCCCGGCGCGGCGAACGCCGAGCTGTTCTGGTGCTGCTACGCCTGGCCGGTTCAAGTCGGCAGGACGGGCCATCGTGCGTTCATGGTCAACCAGTCAGGGGACGTGTTCTCCACGCGCAACGCACAGACTCAGCCAGGAGGTCCCTACCACGCCTTCGTGCGCACGCCGGCTTTCGACGCGGCCTTCACCAATGCCGGCGACATGAGCTCGGAGCCTGCCATCGCGGTGAATGGAGTGCCGGCTCAGGACGGGCTGACCTGGACTCCCGTGGGCAACTGACTCGATGGCGCAAACGCGCGCCGAATTCGCGGGCGCCCGACCTGGGGGCAATCATCAGCGCTGCCGCGAGGCTCTGGCCCCTTCAGGCTAGAGTCACCACAGGTTCCCGGGTTGCTTGCATGTTCGACCGATTCCGCGTCACGCTCGTTCTCGCTCTCTCGCTGCTCATTCCCGCCATCGCGAGCGGCGGGGCTGCGCAGGCCAGTGAATGCGTCGCGGCGGAAGGCGCAGCGGTGGCGCTCGCCACGACCCGCAGCGGCCACGTCGCGATCCTCGATGCCGCGACCGGTGAGCGCCGCGCCGTCGCTCGGCCCTTCAGCGACCTGCTCGGCGCCGCGATCTCGCGGGACGGGCGACGGATCGCGCTGATCGATCCGCGCGGCGTGGTTCATCAGTCGGACGCCACCTTGACCGAGTTCGCGCGCAGCGCGCCGCTCGTTCCGCCGCAGGCTGCGCTGCGTGGACAGCGCCTCGGCGTGACCATGGCGTTCTCACCAAGCGGTGAATCGCTTCTCGTCGACGTGGGACCGCGCGGGGCGGTGATCCTCGGCCCTGACGGGAAGATCATCGCGTCCCTCCCGACGCGGCGTGGCGGCTGGGCGAGTTCACGCGCAAGGTGGTCCGCGGACGGCCGAAGAGTCCACGCGCTCACCGATGACGGGCTGCGCGCCTTCGACGGCCGGACGGGGGCGCCGTACGGAGAGCCGCTCGCGGCCGACGGCCGCATGCTCGACTTCTCGCTCCATCCGCGCGAGCCCTACGTCGTGACGGCTCACCGGAGCGGCGCGATCCTCGAGTGGTCCCTCGAGACGCGGGCGATCGTACGGGAGTGGCATCACGAGGACCCCCAGGGCTTCGACGCCGATCAGTACGTGAACTGCGTCGCCTACGACCCGCAGGGCGACCGCATCGCCTTCACCACGGGCTCGGGGGTGTTCCTGGGGATCGTGGGACGCGAGGACGATGCGCCGCCCTGGTACAGCTGGTACTGCGACGGCCGCGCCGGGACCCCCGCACCTCTCGCCTGGGACCCCGAGGGGATCACGGTGTGGTGGGCCTTCGCAGGCGGTCATCTCGCCCTCCATCACCACGAGACGGACGGCGTGAAGCGCGCCGGCGAGACCGTCGATCGCGGGTGGACCCCGACCTTCGACGCGAACGGGCACGGCGTCACCCTCTCCGACGGGTGCGCCGTGGGCTTCGACTCGAGGACCCACGAGCTCCTCTGGTCCCTGGACGGCCCCGCCCTCGAGGCGATGGCGGAGACCCCAGAGGAACCCGACCGCCAGGGCGCGAGCGGTGGAGGAAAAGGCGTCTCCAGGTGATGATCTCGCGATGCGCGTTCTATTCGTCTGCCTCGGGAACATCTGCCGCTCGCCAACGGCCGAGGCGGTCTTCCGCACGATCGTCAGCGAGGCGGGCCTCGAGGCCCGCGTCGAGGTCGACTCCTGCGGGCTGATCGACTACCACGCGGGCAGCCCGCCCGACGCGCGGCAGGCCGCGGCGGCCGCGCGCCGCGGCCACGACCTGTCCTCCATCCGATCGAGGAAGATCGAGACCCGCGACTTCGAGCGCTTCGACCTCGTCCTCGGGATGGACGATGACGTGGTGGCGTCACTCCGCGAGCAGGCGCCGGCCGTGCATCGGGAGCGTGTGATGCACTTCCTCGGCCTCGACGAGCCGGGCGCGCAGCGGGAGGTCCCCGATCCCTACTACGGCGGACCGGACGGCTTCGACGAGGTCATCGACCTCGTGGAGGATGGCTCGCGCGTCCTGCTGGAGCGGGTCCGCCAGGGCCTCGGCCCCGCGTGAGCGATCGGGCCCGAGCGGCTCTCGAGGCCGCCCTCGCGCCGCGGCGCTTCAGCGCTGCGCACCTCGCTGCCGGGCGCACCGGCGAGGTGCTGCGCGTGGAGGTCGACGGGGGCTCCACCCTCGTCGCGAAGCTCGACCCGCGCGGCGACGGCGGCCTCGAGACGGAGGCGGACGGGCTGCGCATGCTGGCTGCCGCAGGGGCGCCCGCTCCGCGCGTCGAGTCGGCCGGTCCCCACCTGCTCCTGATGGACTGGTGCGCCGGCGACACAGGGGTGGCGCCGGACGCGGCCGATGACGCGGCGCGCGCGCTGCACCGTCTGCACGCTGCAGGCGAGCTGCCCTTCGGACTCTCCTCTGACGCGCGCATTGGCGGGCTGCACCAGCCGAACGCGCCGGAGGACTCGTGGCTCGTCTTCTTCGCGGAGCACCGTCTTCTGGCCTTCGCCCGCGCCGCGCGCGACGAGGGCGAGCTCGACGCCCGCGGGGCCGAGCTCGTCGAGCGTGTCGCGGCGCGTCTCGCCGACCTCGCGGCCGAGCCTGCGTCCCCGGCCCTTCTCCACGGCGACCTCTGGGCCGGAAACGTCCTCACCGGTGGCGGAGTCCTCACCGCGTTCCTCGACCCCGCCCCCTATCACGGCCACCCCGAGGTCGACCTCGCCTTCGCGACCATGTTCGGCGGCTTCCCGCGGCGCTTCTTCGACGCCTATCGGGAGCTCGCGGCGGACGCGGAGCCGACGATCCTCGACGGCGGCTTCTGGTCCGAGCGGAAGGACCTCTGGAACCTCTTCCCTCTCCTCGTGCACGTCCGCCTCTTCGGCGGCGGCTACGCGGACGAGCTGGTGCGCACCGCGCGACGATTCGCCTGAAGCGGCGAGAGCGCGGGCCGCCCGGAGGACGGCTCGCGCTCTCGCCGCGCCCGCGCGGGGCGCCTACCGATCGCCGTACTGCGCGCGGAGCTCGCCGAGCCGGATCGCCAGCTCGGCCGCCACTGGGGCGGCCTCGGGCGTGCCGAAGATATTCTGCAGCTCGTCGGGGTCCGCCACGAGGTCGTACTGCTCCCAGGCGTCGAGCTCGGGGAAGTGCATGAGCTTCGCCGTCGCGGTGCGCACGCCGAAGTGCTTCGCGACCTGGTGGGCGCCGGGGAACTCGTAGTAGCGGTAGTAGATCGCCTCGCGCCAGTCCTCGGGGGTCTCGCCGCGCAGCAGCGGGACGAGGGAGTCGCCGTGCACGTTCGCCGGCGTCGCCGCGCCAGCGATGTCCAGGAAGGTCGGGGCGTAGTCGATGTTCTGGACGAGCGCGTCGACGGTCGAGCCGGGCTCGACGACGCCGGGCCAGCGCACGATCAGCGGCATCATCAGCGACTCCTCGTACATCCAGCGCTTGTCGTACCAGCCGTGGTCGCCGAGGTAGAAGCCCTGGTCGGAGCTGTAGATGACGATGGTGTTGTCGGCGAGGCCCTTCTCCTCGAGCCAGTCCACGAGCCGGCCGACGCTCTCGTCGACGCCGCGGACGCACCGCAGGTAGTTCTTCAGGTAGCGCTGGTGCATCCAGCGGACGAGGTCCTCGCCATCGAGATCGGCCGCGTGGAAGGCGGCGTTGCGGGGGCCGAAGGCCTCGTCCCAGCGCGCGCGCTGCGCCTCGGTCATGCGCGCGAGGTTGCGGTAGCCCGACGCGTCGAGGGCGCTGCCGCCCTCGGGCACGGTGCCGTCCTCGGTCGTCACGAAGAGGTCGTAGAACAGCTCCATGTGGCGCTCGATCGACATCTGCGAGGTGAGCGCGCCCGGGGCATCGTCCAGGTGGTCGTCGAAGAGGGTCTGCGGCGCGGGCAGGTCTTCGTCGGCCCACAGATCGAGGTGGCGGCCGGCAGGCATCCAGGTGCGGTGCGGCGCCTTGTGCTGGCACATCAGCATCCAGGGGCCGTCCTCCTCGTCCTGGTCCTCGAGCCAGCCGAGGGCGAGGTCGGTGACGATGTCGGTGCAGTGCCCCTCGACCGTGCGCCGGCCGTCCTCGTTGATCAGCACCGGGTTGTAGTAGTGGCCCTGGCCGGGGAGCACGTCCCAGTAGTCGAAGCCCTGGGGATCCGAGTTGAGGTGCCACTTGCCGATCATCGCGGTCCGGTAGCCGGCGCGGCGGAGCTCCTTGGGGAAGGTCCACTGGTCCCCGTCGAACTTGTTGCCGTTGCGCCGGAAGCCGTTCGCGTGACTGTGCTTGCCGGTGAGGATGGTGGCGCGGCTCGGGCCGCAGATGGAGTTTCCGCAGAACGAACGCGTGAAGACGACGCCTTCGGAGGCCAACCGGTCGATGCGTGGCGTGGTATCGACCCCGTTCATCCACGCTCCGTGGGGGAGATGGGGCCGGTAGGCTCCGATCGCGTGTGGCGCGTGGTCGTCGCTGAAGACGAACAGGATGTTGGGCCGGCGCGCTTCTGTCGCACCATCTTCGCGGGGCAGGGCATCGGGAGTTCCCCATTCGCCGCCTCCGGCGGCCAATGAGGGGCCAATGGCGCTGGCAAGGAGAGGAAGGAACACTGATAGTATTCTCATCCTCCCAGCTTAGCGCCGTGCGGAAGATCACCCTCACTCCCGAGACAGAGCAGCATCGCGCCTCCCTCAGTGAGGCCTTTTGCGCTTGGCTGATCGAGCAAGAGCCGACCGAGGTGCTCGACGTGGGTGCGGGGCGAGGCGACCTGATCCGCAGCCTTCGGACCCAGGACGTCATGGCCCGGGGGATCGAGTCGAGCGAGGCTCTCGTCGGGCTCGCGCTCGAGCTCGGACTTCCTGTGGAGCTGGGCGAGGTGACCAGTCTGGACGAGGAGGACGGCGGCGTCCCCTGGGTGAGCCTGCGCCACGCGCTCCAACGCGTACCCGCGCGGGAGCGCGCCCTGATGGAGGCTCTGCGCGTCGCATCCGTGGGCGTGCTCATCGCCGAGCCTTACCTCTGGCCCCTGCTCCCCGCGCATCGCCTGACCTCCCGACTCCACAGCTTCACGCGCGAGCTCGAGCGACGCCGCGGCATCTACCAAGGGGAGGACATCTCGCCCGGCGAGCTGGTGCCGATGCTGCCCCCCGGCTGGGACGTCGAGCTCCGCGCGCACGCTCCTCTCCACCGCTACTCCCACGACGACGTACGCGCGATGGTCGACACGGCTGCGGGGACCCAGGAGTTCTCGGATGGCGAGCGTGACCTCGCCGACGCATTCGTCGAGAGCGCACGTCTTGGCATGCTCGCGGCGCCTGGCACGGTGATGGTCATGGCGCGGCGCCTCGGCGCCTGAGCCACTCATCTCGAACCAGCCTCAGGTCATGAACGCTCAGAAACGCGCCGCCGGCCGCGCCGCCGCGGACCTCGTCGCGTCCGGCCAGACCGTTGGCCTCGGCACGGGCTCCACCGTTTTCTTCGTGCTGGAGCGCCTTGCCGAGCGGATCCGTGACGAGGGGCTCGAGATCATCGGGGTCCCCACGTCCGTCGACACGGAGACGAAGGCGCGTGACTTCGGCATCGTGCTCACGACCCTCGACGAGGTGGAGCGCTTCCACGTGACGATCGATGGCGCCGATGAGATCGACGGCGGCTACCGGATGATCAAGGGGGGCGGCGGAGCGCTGCTCCGCGAGAAGGTGGTGGCGTCGCTCTCGGACGAGGTGATCACCGTCGTGGGGCCCGACAAGGTGGTGGAGCGCCTCGGGACGACCTTCGACCTCCCGGTGGAGGTCGTGCCCTTCGCCCGGGCGGCCTGCTCGCGGCGGATCGCGGGGCTCGGTGGGGCGCCGGCGCTCCGCGGCGGCGAGGGCGCCCCGTACCTCACCGACAACGGCAACGAGATCCTCGACGTCCACTTCGACGCCGGTATCGAGGACCCCGCGGACCTCGAGCGGGCCCTGGACGAGATCCCGGGGGTCGTCGAGTCGGGCCTGTTCGTGGGCCTCAGCCACGTCCTGGTCATCGGCCACGACGACGGCAGCGCGGACGTCCGGCGCAGGGACGGCTGAGCCCGCCGGACCCGGGCGGGTCCTCCTCGCGTCTCCGGCGTCAGGCCGGGAATCCTCTTCCGGGAGGCGGGAACACGATTCCGCTCTGCGACGCTGCGGACCGCTCCTGCAGCGCCTGAGCGGTCCTCCGCGCGCTTGGCACCCCGATTGCTCCGTGGGGGGCGATGGAGTTCCCGAAGTCCCAACTCGGTCTCCGTTCCATGGATTTGGAAGGACGGTCGCTCGGCACGGAGCGGCCGTCCGTGTCCACCTCCGGGGACGCGGAAGGAGCCGCCGGCAAGGCACGGTTCACGTCGATCCTGCGGGCGCGCGCCAGCGAGGCAGCGCCCGGATCGCGGGAGCTCCGTGAGATGACCATCGACGACGTGTCCTCACGGATCCGCGACGGCCGCACCGACGCCGCCGAGGCGGAGCCGGACGTCCGTGACAGCGTGCGGGAGCGCGACGCGAGCGAGGACGCGGCCGATCCGGACGCCGAGGATCGCGGTGAAGAGCGCCGTGAGCCCCGGGACGAGCGTCGGCGCGAGGAGAGGCCGCGCGAGAGGGACGAGCGCAGCGGCGGTGACGACGCCGCTCGGGAGGACGGCGCCGAGCTCTCCTCCGAGGAGCGTTCCATCCGGTTCACCGATGCGGACGACGCTCGCCCGCACCATGGCGAGCAGGACGCCGGTGACGGGAGCGACGTCATGGGCGGAGCCCAGTACCCCTCGACGCACAATTCCCAGCCCCTGGCGGCCGGGATCGCGGGCGCGCCGCGTGCCGCCCAGGCGGCGCCGATCGCCGCGTTCGCCCTCGGATCCGGCCCCGGTA